>JALNZB010000055.1 GCA_023229545.1 Sulfuritalea sp.
CGTCGGCGCCGGTGTCGTCGCCAAGGTCATCGAATAACAACGCGCAGCTTTAGGACGCGGGCGACACTTCGGCAACGAGGTGGCGCCCTGTAGTTTCTGCCGTAGGGGTGTAGCTCAATTGGCAGAGCGGCGGTCTCCAAAACCGCAGGTTGGGGGTTCGATTCCCTCCGCCCCTGCCACCGAATTGAAGCATTTGCGCAATAACTGACTATTCTATTTATGGCCGATAAACTCAAGTTCATGCTGGCGCTGCTGCTGTTGGCGGCGGGCGTGACTGGTTTCTACCTTCTCGGTGAGCAGCCGATGATCCTGCGCGTACTGTCTGTGCTCGCGGGATTGGGCGCCGGTATTGCGGTGGCGTGGTTTACAGCGCCGGGACGGCAATTTTTCGACTTCAGTCGGGAAGCGGTGGTAGAGACGAAAAAGGTTGTCTGGCCGTCGCGCAGGGAAACCATGCAGACTACCGGCATCGTTTTCGCCTTCGTTCTGGTCATGGCGATCATGTTGTGGGTGACTGACAAGGGCCTCGAATGGGTGCTCTATGACCTGATTCTGGGCTGGAAAAAATCATGACTAAACGCTGGTATGTCGTTCACGCCTATTCCGGTTTCGAGAAATCGGTGCAGCGCGCGCTGATCGAGCGCATTACTCGCGCCGGGATGCAGGATAAGTTCGGCCAGGTTCTGGTGCCGGTCGAGGAAGTCATTGAAATGAAAAACGGTCAGAAGAGCATTTCCGAGAGGAAGTTCTTCCCCGGTTACGTGCTGGTCGAGATGGACATGGACGATGACTCCTGGCATCTCGTCAAGAGCACGCCGAAAGTCACCGGTTTTGTCGGTGGCACATCGACCAAGCCGACCCCGATTTCCGAAAAGGAAGTCTCGAAGATCATGCAGCAGGTTCAGGATGGTGTCGAGAAACCCCGTCCCAAAGTCCTGTTCGAGGTGGGCGAGATGGTTCGCATCAAGGAAGGCCCGTTTACCGACTTCAACGGCAACGTCGAGGAAGTCAATTACGAGAAAAGCCGTTTGCATGTCTCCGTGACCATTTTCGGTCGCGCCACGCCGGTCGAGTTGGAATTTGCCCAGGTCGAGAAAGCATAGTTTTTTGCCGGCGCCGCAGCGGTTTCTGCGGTAAGAGGAGCGCCAGTAGGTGGATGAATAATTCGCCGACCGCGCGCTAGGACTCACGTAGATAGGAGCCATCATGGCAAAGAAGATCATCGGCTACATCAAGTTGCAAGTGCCGGCAGGCAAGGCCAATCCCTCGCCTCCCATCGGCCCGGCACTGGGCCAGCGCGGCCTCAACATCATGGAATTCTGCAAGGCCTTCAACGCCCAAACACAAGGTCTGGAGCCAGGCCTGCCGATTCCTGTGGTGATTACCGCATTTGCGGACAAGAGCTTCACCTTCATCATGAAGACGCCGCCGGCGACCGTTCTGATCAAGAAGGCAGCCGGGATTCAAAAGGGTTCGCCGAAGCCGCATACCGACAAGGTGGGCACGATCACCAAGGCGCAGGCCGAGGATATCGCCAAGGCCAAGATGAAAGATTTGACCGCTGCCGATCTCGAAGCGGCGGTGCGCACCATCGCGGGTTCCGCCCGCAGCATGGGCATTGTCGTGGAGGGACTCTGATCATGGCGAAAACATCCAAGCGGGCTCAGGCCGTACTGGCCAAGGTTGACCGCACCAAAGCCTATCCGGTCAGCGATGCGCTGAGTCTGGTGAAGGAATGCGCGACCGCCAAGTTCGACGAGTCGATCGACGTCTCCGTCAACCTCGGCATCGACGCCAAGAAGTCCGATCAACTGGTGCGCGGCTCCGTGGTGTTGCCTTCCGGCACCGGCAAGACCGTTCGCGTCGCCGTGTTCGCCCAGGGCGAAAAGGCCGAAGCGGCCCGCGCCGCCGGTGCCGATATCGTCGGATTCGACGATCTGGCTGCCGAAGTCAAGGCGGGCAACATGAATTTCGATATCGTGATCGCGACGCCGGATGCCATGAAGGTGGTCGGCGCCCTCGGCCAGATTCTCGGCCCGCGAGGTCTGATGCCGAATCCGAAGGTCGGTACGGTGACCATGGATGTCACCACTGCGGTGAAGAATGCCAAGGCGGGTCAGGTGCAGTACCGCACCGACAAGGCTGGCATCATTCATTGCACCATTGGCCGCGCCTCGTTCAGCGTTGAAGCCCTGCAGACGAATCTCGCGGCTCTGATCGATGCATTGCAAAAGGCCAAGCCTGCGGCATCCAAGGGGCAGTACATGAAGAAAGTGTCGCTGTCGAGCACCATGGGCGCCGGCGTTCGCGTCGATCAGGGTAGCCTGGCGGCGCAAGCTTAATAGAACTTTGGGCTGTCGCGCCGCTCGCGCAGTTTGGCGAATGGCGCGGCAGGTTATCAAAGACCGCAGGTGTCCGCGAGGACTTAAAGGTTGGCGACGAAACAGCGTTGCAACCGCCGGCGTAGATGGCGTTACCCGATGAGGGAATTTCGGTTCCTGAATGAAGGTCGCCGTATCACCAGCGCCGACTTTTCGGCGTTGGGGTTTGACTAGGAGTTGACCGTGAGTCTCAATCTTGACGACAAGAAGACGGTAGTTGCCGAAGTGTCCGCAGAAGTCGCGAATGCCCAGTCGATCATCGTCGCAGAGTACCGTGGTCTCGGAGTGGTTGATCTCACCGCGCTGCGTGCCAACGCACGCAAGTCCGGTGTTTACCTGCGTGTGGTTAAAAATACCCTGGTTCGTCGCGCCATTACCGGCACGTCGTTCGAAGGCCTGTCTGCGCAATTGGTTGGTCCCCTGATCTATGGAATTTCCAAGGATCCGGTGGCCGCTGCCAAGCTGCTCAACGACTTCGCCAAGGGTAATGACAAGCTCGCCATCAAAGTCGGCGCAATGCCCAACTACGTCATGGACGTGGCTGGTGTCAAGGCGCTGGCGACGATGCCGAGCCGCGAGGAACTGTTGTCCAAGCTCCTCGGCACCATGCAGGCGCCGATCACCCAGTTCGTCCGTACGCTCAACGAGATCCCGACGAAGTTTGTCAGGGGCCTCGCCGCTGTGCGCGACGCCAAAGAGACTGCGTAATTTTTCACTGATTCAAACATTCATTCAGGAGTTGTAATCATGGCTGTAAGCAAAGCTGAAATACTCGATGCCATCGCTGGCATGACCGTTCTCGATCTGTCCGAGCTGATCAAGGAAATGGAAGTCAAGTTTGGCGTTTCCGCCGCTGCGGCTGCCGTTGCCGTTGCTGCCCCGGCCGCTGCTGCGGCGGCCGTGGAAGAACAGACCGAATTCACCGTGATGTTGCTGGCTGCGGGCGAAAAGAAGGTCGAGGCGATCAAGGTCGTTCGTGCTGCCACGGGGCTCGGCCTCAAGGAAGCCAAGGATCTGGTTGATGGCGCACCGAAGGCTGTCAAGGAAGGCATCACTAAGGCCGACGCCGAAGCCCTCAAGAAGCAGCTTGAGGATGTTGGCGCCAAGGTCGAGATCAAGTAATTGCGATTCGATCGCGGGTTGGCGGCGTCGCCGCCAACCCGCTATTGGTCCTTGTAGAAACCGAAGTGCGTTGTACCTGTTGAGTTTTGCCCCTTTGTACCTGATCCGGGGGTTACACGAGAGTGCTGAACTGCCTCAGCCCTGTCTTTTGACCTTCGACGTCTGAATCCTGAACGGAGCCACCATGGCGTATTCCTATACCGAAAAAAAGCGCATTCGCAAGAGCTTTGCCAAGCGAGCCAACGTCCTCGACGTGCCCTTTCTTCTGGCGACGCAGATTGAGTCCTTCACGCGCTTTCTGCAGGCCGACGTGCCGCCGGCACAGCGCCGCAACGAAGGCTTGCAGGCCGCATTCACGTCGATTTTCCCGATTGTTGCGCATTCGGGAAATGCTCGCTTGCACTTCGTCGAGTTCATGCTGGGCGAGCCGACCTTCGACGTCAAGGAGTGTCAGCAGCGCGGCCTGACTTTTGCCAGTCCGCTGCGTGCCAAGGTTCGCCTCGAACTTCTCGATCGCGACACCAAGGCGGTAAAGGAAGTCAAGGAAGACCAACCGCTCTACATGGGTGAAATTCCCCTGATGACGACCACCGGCTCCTTTGTCATCAACGGTACGGAGCGTGTCATCGTTTCCCAGTTGCATCGTTCGCCGGGTGTTTTCTTCGAGCACGACAAGGGCAAGACCCACAGCTCCGGCAAACTGCTTTTCTCGGCGCGCATCATTCCTTACCGCGGTTCCTGGCTGGACTTCGAATTCGATCCGAAGGACATCCTGTACTTCCGCATCGACCGCCGGCGCAAGATGCCGGTGACCATTCTGCTCAAGTCGATTGGCATGACGCACGAGCAGATTCTTGCCACCTTTTTCGAGTTTGACACCTTCCATTTCTCCAAGAAGGGCATTTTCTTCGAGGTGGTGCCGGAGCGCTTGCGTGGCGAGGTGGCGAAGTTCGACATTCTCGACAAGGCGGGAACGATCATTGTCGCCAAGGACAAGCGGATCACCGTCAAGCATATTCGCGAAATGGCCGAGGCCGGCATCAAGAAAATCATCGTGCCGGATGAGTTCATGATCGGTCGGGTCATCGCACGCAACATCGTGAACGCCGAGACCGGCGAAGTGCTGGCCAACGCCAACGACGAGATTACCGAAGACTTGCTGGCCAAGCTGGCGACCGGTGGCATCGAGCAGATTCAAACGCTTTACGTCAACGACCTGGATCGCGGCGCCTACATCTCGTCCACCCTGCGTATCGATGAAACCGCCGACCAGTGGGCCTCGCGTGTCGCGATCTACCGCATGATGCGCCCCGGCGAGCCGCCGACGGAGGACGCCGTGGAGAATCTGTTCCATGGCCTGTTCTACTCGGAAGAGCGCTACGACCTCTCCGCTGTGGGCCGCATGAAATTCAATCGCCGCGTCGGACGCGATGAAATTGAGGGCGCGGGTACGCTGTCGAACGAGGACATCGTGGCCGTTGTCCGTATTCTTGTAGAACTGCGCAACGGACGCGGCGAAGTGGATGACATCGATCACTTGGGCAACCGTCGCGTGCGCTCGGTAGGCGAACTCGCCGAAAACCAGTTCCGTGCTGGTTTGGTGCGTGTCGAGCGCGCCGTCAAGGAGCGTCTGAACCAGGCTGAAAGCGACAATCTGATGCCGCACGACTTGATCAACGCCAAGCCTATCTCGGCGGCGATCAAGGAGTTTTTCGGCTCCAGCCAACTTTCGCAGTTCATGGACCAGACCAATCCGCTGTCGGAGATCACGCATAAACGACGTGTTTCTGCCTTGGGCCCAGGCGGCCTTACCCGCGAGCGTGCCGGTTTTGAGGTGCGCGACGTACACCCGACTCATTACGGGCGCGTTTGCCCGATCGAGACGCCGGAAGGTCCGAACATCGGTCTCATCAACTCGCTGGCGCTGTATGCGCGCACCAACGAGTATGGCTTCATGGAAACGCCCTACCGCAGGGTGGAGGGTAGCCGCGTTACCGACGAGATTGAGTATCTCTCGGCGATCGAGGAAGGCAAGTACGTTATTGCCCAAGCCAATGCCCAACTGGACAAGAAGGGCAAGCTCAGCGACGCTTTGGTGTCCTGTCGCTTCAAGGGCGAATTTGAATTGAAGGAACCGCCCGAGGTTCAGTACATGGACGTGGCGCCAAGTCAGATCGTTTCCGTCGCGGCTTCGCTGATTCCCTTCCTCGAGCACGATGACGCCAACCGTGCATTGATGGGCGCCAACATGCAGCGGCAGGCGGTTCCGTGTGTGCGCCCGGAAAAAGCGCTGGTCGGCACCGGAATTGAACGCACCGTGGCGGTTGACTCCGGCACGGCTGTCCAGGCTCTGCGCGGCGGCGTGGTTGACTACATCGACGCCAACCGCATCGTAGTGCGCGTCAACGACGCGGAAACGGTGTCGGGCGAAGTCGGCGTCGACATCTACAACCTGATCAAGTACACCCGCTCCAACCAGAACACCAACATCAACCAGCGACCCATCGTCAAGGTCGGTGACCTGATTGCCAAGGGCGACGTGGTGGCCGATGGCGCCTCCACCGATCTGGGCGAACTGGCGCTGGGACAAAACATGCTGGTGGCGTTTATGCCCTGGAATGGCTACAACTTCGAGGATTCGATCCTGATCTCCGAACGCGTGGTGGCCGATGATCGTTTTACCTCGATCCATATCGAGGAACTGACAGTCGTTGCGCGCGACACCAAGCTGGGTGCCGAGGAAATTTCGCGCGACATAGCCACTCTTGGCGAGTCGCAACTCGGTCGCCTCGACGAATCAGGCATTGTCTACATCGGCGCCGAGGTCGAGGCGGGCGACGTGCTGGTCGGCAAGGTAACGCCGAAGGGCGAGACGCAACTCACGCCGGAAGAGAAACTGCTGCGCGCAATCTTCGGCGAGAAAGCCTCCGATGTGAAGGACACTTCGTTGCGCGTTCCGTCGGGCATGATCGGCACGGTGATTGACGTTCAAGTGTTTACCCGCGAAGGAATCGAGCGCGACAAGCGGGCGCAGTCGATCATCGACGACATGCTGAGGGGCTACAAGCAGGATCTGGCCGACCAGATGCGTATCGTTGAGCGCGATACCTTTTCGCGCATCGAGAAATTGCTGACCAATAAGGTCGCTAGCAAGGGGCCGAAGAAGCTGGTCAAGGGCACCAAGATAACCAAGGCCTACCTTGAATCCGTTGAGCATTATCACTGGTTTGACATATCCATTGCCGACGAAGATGCCCAGCAGCAACTCGAAAACCTGCGCGACAGTCTGGAACAGACTCGCAAGGACTTCGATGTTGCTTTCGAGGCCAAGAAGAAGAAGCTGACCCAGGGCGACGAACTGCCACCCGGGGTGCAGAAAATGGTCAAGGTTTATCTCGCCGTCAAGCGTCGTTTGCAACCCGGCGACAAGATGGCCGGTCGGCACGGTAACAAGGGCGTCGTCTCCAAGATTGTTCCGATCGAGGACATGCCGCATATGGCGGACGGTACGCCGATGGACATCGTACTGAACCCCTTGGGCGTTCCATCGCGGATGAATATCGGGCAGATTCTGGAAACCCACCTTGGCTGGGCGGCCAAGGGTCTTGGTCAGAAAATCGGCGAGATGCTGAGGAAGCAAGCGGCAGCAGCAGAGATTCGCAAGCTGCTGAACAAAATTTACAATGCCTCAGGCCGCAGCGAAGACATTGACGGCCTTACGGAAAAGGAAGTGGTCGAACTTGCCGGAAATCTGCAAGGCGGGGTGCCCTTCGCTACGCCGGTGTTCGATGGCGCCAACGAGGCTGAAATCAAGGCCATGCTGGAACTAGCTGGTCTGCCCAGTAACGGCCAGGTAGATCTGTATGACGGGCGCACCGGTGATTCTTTCGAGCGCCAGGTAACAGTAGGCTACATGCACGTGTTGAAACTGCATCACCTGGTGGACGACAAAATGCATGCCCGCTCCACCGGTCCGTACAGTCTTGTTACCCAGCAACCATTGGGCGGCAAGGCGCAGTTTGGCGGTCAGCGCTTCGGCGAAATGGAAGTATGGGCGCTGGAAGCTTACGGTGCCGCATATGTGTTGCAGGAAATGCTTACCGTCAAGTCCGACGATGTTAACGGTCGTACCAAGGTGTACGAAAACATCGTCAAGGGCGAGCACAAGATCGATGCCGGCATGCCGGAGTCCTTCAATGTGCTGGTCAAGGAAATTCGCTCGCTGGCGATCGACATCGATCTCGAGCGTTACTGACCCGATAGCTGCCCATTGGAGATAAATATATGAAGAGCCTGTTTGCAGACCTTTTCAAGCAGAACCTGGCGGCCGAAGAGGAATTCGACGCAATTACCATCGGTCTCGCTTCGCCCGACAAAATCCGCTCATGGTCCTACGGTGAGGTGAAGAAGCCGGAGACCATCAACTACCGTACCTTCAAACCGGAACGCGATGGTCTGTTCTGCGCCAAGATATTTGGCCCGGTCAAGGATTACGAATGCCTC
>JALNZB010000023.1:0-32500 GCA_023229545.1 Sulfuritalea sp.
GGCAGTGTCATGGATGATGGCTGCTCAAAACCGGATACCTTCATCAAGGTCACCGGGGATGTCACGCTGGATTACGCCCTGGACTATATCGAGCGCAAGAGTCCGGACTGGGCTGCGATAGCGCGAAGCTTTCGGGCACGGCTCAGTGGAGCGGCATTCCAGTGAGATGGGAAATTACCGTCGCAGTGTTCTTGCTGGCGCCGTGGCTGGCGATGGCCGATCAAAACGGTGCGTTCACCGACGGGAAATCGCTTGGCGCCTCGCTCAATCAACAGAATCGAGATGCCATCACTGCCGGAAACATCGAGAACAAGATTCCCGCGTATGGGCAGTCGGCTGCAGAGGCCACGTATTTTCAGGGGGGGAGGGGGGATACGGTCGGACCTGGAGTGGCCAGAGTATCAACCTGTTCGTCGGTGACGCCTGACAGCGATCCTATCAAGCGCCAGGAATGCGAGGCCGTCAATTTTCTTGCGCGCAACCCTGATATTCGCCCTCAATTTTCCATCACCGGAAGCGACTCGATGATCCTGGGGGCCAGGAGCGCCCGAGCCAATGCGGAGAGCGCATTTCAGTCGCTTGGAATTGCTGGAGGCACGGGCAGTAGCACCCAATGCCAGACCAGAACGGAAACAACGCCGGCACAGTTCACTACAGAGACATGCTCATCTCCGAGGGAAGTCGGAACCGAGCAATGCGCGATGGGCCGCATTATCAATATCGATGCGGATGCCAATTACCAATGTGATCGGACGGCAACCGTTCTGAGCTCAGCTACCCGTGCCCCCTCTGTCACGACACCCTCATGCACGATGGGGCGGATCGTCGATATCAACAGCGATTCAAATTTCCAGTGCGATCAGACCATCAATGCCTATGAGACGCAGTCTTGTCGCAAGAAAGTGAATGTCACCGTCACCACCGGAGTGTCTGGAACGACTGGCAGGATCGTTCTCGCAACGATCAAGCCAGGCGCGTATTTGTTTACCGATGGAACTAATGGGGGTGTTTGGGTACATGGAGTGAATGGAGCTGAATTGAATGTCGGAAGCGGATCGGCAATTTCAGGAGATTCAATCGGTCTCGACTATAACTCGGACTATGGCGGCACCAAACAGCTTGTTGTCAGCCATAACGGATGTGGGAATGGTACGTGCAGTGGGACATTCAATTATCAAGTATGGAGAGCATTTAATGGAACGTGGTGGGATGTTGTAGCCGGGCAATTTGGGCAGCAAATCAGAGAAACCTCAATTTGTCCGAAGAATTTCTCAGTCTCGGAGATATGGGTTAGTGGCTATACGGGTTCCATTTCAATAACTGCATCATGTCCTGATGCATCAGGCGCGGTGTCGCTGTCATTCTCCCGTTCAGTATCTTATTGCCCTGGCGATTTCTCTGGATCGGGATGGGTAGCGCCCAGTCAGAGTCTAGATGCCAGCACTACTGGCGCGAAGGGATCGTGTGCCGCAAATATCACCTACTACGGCAATGGGTCATTTAATTACAACTATTGGTCAAAGCATGATTCGAGTAGCGATGCGCACTCATGGAAGGCGGTTGGATTTTCGATCCCCGTTCAGAGAAATGCACTGACGTACTCGATGATCAACAATTGTGCATTACTAGAGACGAGGGCGCAGTGATAAGAGCGGCAAGAGGGTTGGCAGGTGTTTTATTCGGTTTATTGCTTCTTCATTTTTCGAATGCATCTTTTGCCTGGAATATCAATACAACGGACCTCCACGATGGCGATATCGTAGTTCGTCGAGCAGATGGAATGGAATCCTTCGTTGCCTTGGAAGTTGACGGGAAATGGACGCATGTCGGAATACTCCACAAGAGCGGCAACGAATGGCTGGTTATTACCTCCTACAACGTCGGCAAGAATCAGGTACACGGCGTCCAAGAAGAATCGCTCGATGACTTTCTTGGTTTGGCGAAAGCGTTTGTTGTTGTCAGGATCACTGAAAACGCGGACTACGCAGAAAATGCCGTGAAGCGCGCTCTCGCAAAAATTGGCGTCCCATACAACAAGTCAATCAGCGATCTGGGGGATGACCGAATGACGTGTGTTGCCTTGGCGAGATATGCCTATGGCGGCATTTTCAAGATGACATCCATCGATCTGGTGCCTATTTTTGCCAGGATGGGCATTGACGAAAAGCTTGCGAGGGATTTGGGTTTTCTGGAGAAAAGCGAGAAGTTGCCCACCACGGTTAGAACTGTTCTGCCATCGGACATCGTAGCAAGCGGACGGGTTGTTTCAGGAGGATAGGATGAAACGTCCGTTTCTCTATGCACTGATTGCCGTGGCCATGACTGTCCATGGTGCTCAGGTAGCGGCCAAGGAGTGCACCAGAACAGGATCCGTTTGTATTGATAACACCCCTTTCAAAAACTTTTCGGGTATCACTGTTCCTGTCACCGATGTGGGGGATTGTTGGGAATACGAAGACACCTACACTTGCATCAAACCGAATGCGGTCAACTACTGTCAGCCTTTTGTCGATGCCCAGCCGCAGTGCTGGCAGACCACCACTCAATGTGCCCAGTCCGACACGCTTTTCAATACAGGTTGCATGACGTACACCCAGACCTGGCGGTGCGGAGATCCAAATACTGCAACACCTACAAATACGATCCGCCTTGATAACACTTACTCGCTGGTATCGAGCAGTTATGACACAAGCCCTTGCAGTTCGCTTGATACCAGTCCCAACTGCCAGATTGCTCAGAGCACCTGCACGTCAGCCACTCCACCAACGTTGCCTCCTGGAATTACACCGTCTCAGGTTGCGCCAGATGGCTGCTATCAGAAACAAAATACCTATGCTTGTTTTTCGGTATCGGCTGCGAACACAAGCACTTGTTTGAGATCGAGCACAGATTGCATCGACAGTACGCCAGCAAAGGTGGTTAATGGTGTATCAGTCAGCATCAGCCAGGTCGGCGGATGCTGGCAATACCGCGACACCTGCCTCTCTTCCAGTTCTCTGAACTACTGCGCACCTTTTGAATCATTGGCGCAGTGCAATAACACGTCCCTGACGTGCACCCAGCAAGATACAACGTTCAATTCTGGCTGCATGAAGTACACGGCCACATGGCGCTGCGCCGACCCACTTGTCGCAACTCCGACAAATACGATCCGGCTTGATGACACATTTACGCTGGTATCGAGCAACTATGATCCGGGCCCGTGCCAAAGCCTTGAGAACAACGCAAACTGCCAGATCGCTCAGACAACGTGCACGTCCACTACGCCTCTGTCATTACCGCCGGGTATTACCTCGTCGCAAGTCGCGCCTGATGGATGCTATCAGCGGCAGAACAGCTATGCCTGCCTCACCGGCCGGTCCGACACCTCCGAATGTGCCGGCTATACGTCGAATTCAGCCTGTTCCTTGCAGAGCAGCACTTGCACCGATAGCGAGCAGATCAATAGCCAATGTCTCATGGAGACGCGCACTTATCGGTGCATATCCAGACAACCGGAAACGGTAACGACGACAAATTGCTCTGGACAACTTTTCTGCCAAAACGGCAACTGCTTCGACAAGGGCTATACCGGGGACACGGACTTCGCTCGATCCGTGGCCTTGATGGAAGCCGCACGGGAGGCGGGCGTCTATGGTGCTGAAACAGAAATATTCAAAGGCTTTGACTCACGATGCCGGATCAAACTGTTCGGCTTGGCCAATTGCTGCAAGAAGAGCAGTGGCGGGGGAGGGTTTTCCAATTTCAACCTGCTGGGCTCTGCGTCGAGTGTCGGCGGCCAAGTGCTGGATGTCGGCTCATCCTATGTATATGACGCTCTCTACGATGGATCCACTTTGCAGCAAGGGCTTGGCGCTGCATTGGGTGTGTTGGGCGCTGACGGACTGTTCAATCCATCCTTCAACTTTTACGGATTCTCGTTTCAGTTCCTGCCCAGCCAAGGATTTGTCTTCACGGGTTTTGATCCCACTACATTGGCAATTCAGATTGGATTGATGATTCTTCAAGATCTCTTGTCGTGCGAGCAGCGGGAGCAGATCCTCGCCATGCGGCGCGATCAGAATCTTTGCTACGAAATTGGGACCTACTGTTCCAGCGAGCTCAAGCTCCTCGTTACCAAAATTTGCATCGAGCATACCAAGTCATATTGTTGCTTCAATAGTCGCTTGGCAAGAATCCTCAATGAGCAGGGGAGGGGGCAGATTGGGAAAGGATGGGGTGGCGCGGAAAACCCGAATTGTTCCGGTTTCACACAGACAGAATTTGCGGCTATCGACTTCTCAAGAATAGACCTGTCCGAATTCACAGCCGAAATCATGGCGAACATCAAGATGCCAAACGTCGGCACCTCAAGCCAACAAGTTCAGACCTCGGTTCAGCAGAAAGTCCAGAACTACTACCAGAGGTGAGTATGAGGATATTCAGAGCCCCGGCCTTCCTGATTGTCATGGTGCTTTCAGCCAGCACCTCGGCAGCGGAGTATTCCAGCGTCAAGCAGTTGCTCCTCGCAGCGATAGATGCGTCCGATGGCCGGGCGAGTGGTTTCGTCCTTGGCCAGATCGCCGAAAGATTCAAGAGAACGACTGGATCATCGGCGCCAATCCTGGCCGAGGTATCCACGATCAGGAGTTTCAAACAGGAAGGCTGCAAGCGCCTCAACGTGCGACTTACCCAAAGCGGGGTTGCGACTTCAGAAGGCAAGACTGCCGACTTTGGGATGGATTACGGTTTGAACCTTTGCCGGAATGGCAGCCCGCCGACAGAAGGGATGGACCTTGAACAGGCGGGGAAGGTGCTTGAAAGGGGTGCTGTGGAATGATCTTGACGTTCATTTGGGGGTGGGAAAGCCAACAAAGGCTCTGTCTAATTCACCAGCGTATTGCCGATTGAAGTTGGAACGCTCAGTTCAACCTTATTGGTTGATTACTGACTCTAGATTCCGAGTCGCTTCGAGCACATCTTCAAAGTCCGGCACCTCGCCAAAAATCATTCCCGTCATCGCCTGGTAGTCACGCTTGAGTACACTCACCATCTCGGGCGTCGGCGTGACCGCAAATGAACCAGGCTTGGCATGCGGCAAATCCAAGTCCGCACTGTTGAAGAACATCAGTGCGTGACGCGCGCAGTCGAGAGCCAGAGCTTGATCCATTGCTGCTTGTTGTCCCACGGAAGAGCGGGTTAGTTTGTAGATGTCATAGTAGTGCCTCGAAACACGATGGCCTTGCAGACGCAATTCCCCTCGGTTGTCATGCCAACGGCGCAGGCCATGCAGAATCACGACCTTGTCCCAAAAAGTGCGTTCGGCATCGATAGTGACTACGTTCGACACGACGAGATTAGTCGCCAAGATGTCGTCGGCTACATACGGCCGGATAGCGACCGAACGGTGCGGGTCCAGGGCAGATTTGGCACCCGCTTCGATCTTGACCGTTGGTATCACGTATTCGTCGGCACCAATACTGACTGACGGATAGCGGACCAGCAGAGTCTGTTGATCCGGATCGTCAGGATCCTGAACTACGGGAACATCCGCGAACGAGACCCCTGCGTCGCGGAATGTCGTTTCAATTTGCCGGTTAAGACGTTCCTTGAGTGAGCCCTGAATGTAAGCTTGACAGGCCTGCTTGATGGCATCCAAGTGGTGTCGCTGTTGCTTACCCGAGAGTCCTTCCATATCTCGCACTTCGATGTTTTGGCCAATGTCTTCCCGGAACACCGTGATGTCGATGTCTTCAGAAAACCTGGAGATCAGCCCATAGGCCCTGGACAGCGATGTTCCGCCCTTGAAGAGCAGGCGTGGCTCACCGCCATCGCTGCCGTTGAACAGCAGGTCCAACACCCAGGATACCCAGAAATCCTTCTCCGCATTTTGAAGCGGCGTACCGAGTCGCTCGGCGGTCTTAAGAAACAGGCCCCGACGCTCCTCGGGAGCAGCGGCAATGACGCGAAGAAAATCGGCGTTCACGTCTGAGCCTTTGTGGTGGTCTGCGCTGAAAAGGCAAGAAGATCGCGAATCCACCGTTGCATCCACGATGGCACAGTGTGCAAGCCAGATCGCAGATCATCACGAATCGCAGGCCCTTGGCGAGCATCCTGCAATAGACGGGCAAGTTTGGTTTGAATCGTATCCTGATCGACTTGGATGCCATCCCTTAGTCCATCGCGCAGCCAGTACAGGGCTTGCACTACCCGCATGGCTGGACGACCGGCCCAGTAGAGCTTGCTCGGTGCCGTCAGTTTGAACTGGAGGATCAACTTGCCCAGTTGGATTGGGCGTAGCCGTCCATCTGTATGCACGATGACCTGCCCCGGCACCGCGTTGGTCAGGCCCAGGTCGTTGGCGGCCGTCATCCCATCAATCAGTACGCGCACCTGATCGCGGCGACCAACAGCGTCGATCACGCTACGGTAATCGGGAGCGGCGGGCAGGCCGGTGAGTGAATTTGCGCTGGGTTGGTCGTATAGTCCCCGGTCGATGCGACGCAGATCATTGCCGGCCACCATGCGTTGCAGGGTCTTATCCACCGCGTCACGGCTGCCTAGGTCGAGAAAATCCACCGGCGTCCAAACTTTGGCGACCGGGGCCTTGCGGATGCGTTGTATAACCTGCGATTTGATAGCGGGCGTCGGACTGAGCATGGCCGGCTCCTTGTCCGATTAGTATATACATATTTCGGACAACAGCAAGCTCGACGTGCCGTTTCCATCTCAAATCGAGAGCCGCAGACAGAGATGAATGAGATTGTAAGTGGTACAAAAAGATACAGAAAACCCCAAGGTAACCCATTGATTCACAATGTCCGGAATATCACAATTTTGCGAGTGTATGGATACCACTAAAATGGCCCGCAAAACCGCATGGTTGAGCCATAAACTGGACTTGGCCGCATCCTCTATGGTGTGTACGGTGCATTAAAAATACAGTCAATACAATCAAGTAGTTACAAGATTTGCGGCAAACTTGCGGCAAACGTGCGGCAAATCATTTTGCGATCTTCGACAATCAAGATTCCCGGCGGTGCGCCGGTCGATTCGGTTTTCTCAACCATGACAATTTCTGGACCTTTTTGTCGGGGGTTACCTTCAAGTCGCGACAACCCGGTTCGCCTGCCGCGTCTCGTAAAGCCGGAACGCTTCGCGCAGGATTTTCAGCAACGCCGCATCCTCCCAGGGTTTTTCCAGAAACTTGTAGATTTCTCCGCGATTGACCACATCGGTTATCGCCTTGAGATCGGTGTAACCGGAAAGGATGATGCGTATCGTGTCGGGATACATTACCCGTACCTTGGCGAGGAATTCAGATCCGGTCATGTGCGGCATGCGCTGGTCCGACATCACCACGGCCACCTCGTGATTGGCCAGCAGTTCCAACCCCTCCTGCGCGCTGGTGGCGGCCAGGATAGAGTAGCCCTCGCGCCGCAACAGCCGTTTCAAAGCGGAAAGAATTTGCGGTTCGTCGTCCACCAGCAGCAGGCGCGGCAATTCATCAACAGCGGGTAAAGCCAGTTTGCGTCTTTCGCGCAGCAGTTGCTCGAACTCGGTGGCGGGCAACGGCCTGCTGAAATAGAAACCCTGCATCTCGTCGCAGCCGCGGACGCGCAGGAAGTTCAGTTGCGCTTCCGTTTCCACGCCCTCGGCGATCACCGACAGCCCCAAGCTATGAGCCAGCGCGATGACCGCCACGGCGATAGCGGCGCTGCCAGGATCCTGCACGATGTCGCGCACGAAAGACTGGTCGATTTTCAGGCGGTCGAGGGCGAAGCGCTTGAGGTAGCTTAAGCTTGAATAGCCGGTGCCGAAATCGTCGATGGACAGCGTGACCGACAAGCCCTTCAGCGCTTCAGTTATTCCGACGAAAGCATCGGCGTTGTCCATCGCCGCGCTTTCCGTCAGTTCCAGTTCCAGATAGCTGGGATCGAGGCCGGTTTCGCGCAGTACCTGCTTGGTCAGCGCCACCATGTCCTGCCCCTCGAACTGCCGCACAGACAGATTCACCGCCACCGCCACGGCAGACAACCCCTCTGTCTGCCACGCCCGATTTTGCGCACAGGCGGTGCGCAGCACCCATTCACCGAGGGGCACGATCAAGCCGGTTTTTTCGGCGAGCGGAATGAATTCCATGGGTGGCAGCAGTCCACGTAGCGGATGCTGCCAACGCACCAGCGCCTCCATGCCGATGAGTTCGCCGCTACGCAAACTCATTTGCGGCTGATAGTAGAGCCGCAACTCGTCGCGTTCGATGGCGTGGCGCAATTCATTTTCCAGGTTGAGCCGCTCCAGCGAGTGGGCGTTCATCTCGGCGGAGTAGAAAAGGAAGTTGTTGCCGCCCGATGCCTTGGCGCGGTACATCGCCGCACCGGCGTTCTTCAACAGGGTTTCGCCGTCCTCGCCGTCCTGAGGAAACATGGCGATACCGATGCTGGCGAAGAGGAACAATTCCCGTTCTTCGGCGAGGAACGGTTGAGCCAGCGCTTTCAGAATGTCGTGGGCGATAGAAACGGTCTCTCCAATTTCTCCGTCCTTCGCCAACAGGACGAACTCGTCCCCGCCCAAATACGCGAGGGTATCGGCCGTTTCGCCCACGGTCCCCAGGCACCCGGAAATTTTCCGCAACAATTTGTCGCCGATGCCGCGCCCTAGGCTGTCGGCTATTTCCTTGAAGCGATCGAGTTTGAACATCAGCACCGTCAATTGCTTTCCGTCCTGGCGACAACGCGCTATCGCCTGGACAAGGCGATCCGTCAACAGGTTGCGGTTGGGCAGGCCGGTCAGGTCGTCGAAGTTGGCCTGGCGCTCCAGTTGCGCCTGGTAGCGCTTGCGCTCGGTGATGTCCTTGATCACGCCGTCGTAGGACAGGAGCTTCCCGGAAACATCTTTGAACAGGATGATCGTGTCGTTGACCCAGCGAGTCTCTCCATTTTTTTGGATGATGCGATGCTCGATGGACGAGACATCATTCCCCTCCAGGATCTGACGCACGCGCTCCAAGACCGGTTCGCGATCCTCCGGCACGACCATCTGAATCCAGAGATGGGGATTGGCGGCAAACTCCTCCGCCGCGTACCCTGTCACCGCCGCACAGGCGGGGCTTTGTGTGGCCTCCACCGCGCGACCGTTTTCGATGCGCACCGTATACAGATAATCCGTAAGTCCTTCGGTGATGCGCCTGTAGCGTTCCTCGCTTTTCAGCAACTCGGCGGTACGCGCTTCAACCTGTTCTTCCAGAATGCGGTTGTGGTTGGCGAGAAAGTCGCGGGCGCGCTTGAGTTCAAGTTGGGTGCGCACGCGCGCCAGGACGATGGGCGGGTGGTAGGGCTTGGCGATGTAGTCCACCGCGCCGAGTTCGAGACCCTTCTCTTCGTCTTCGGTGGAATCCAGCCCGGTGACAAAGATGACCGGGATGTCGCGGGTGGCGGGATTGTCACGCAAGCAGGTGAGCACGTCGTAGCCGTCCATGCCGGGCATCAACACATCGAGCAGGATCAGGTCCGGTTTCGGGACGCCCGCGGCGATCTGCAAAGCGCGCTCCCCGGAAGGCGCGGCCAATACATCGTAATGTGGGCGGAGCAAGCCGCCGAGAGTTTCCAGATTGCAGGGGTCGTCGTCCACCAGCAGAATTCTTGCACGAGCTATTTCAGTCACGTTGTCAGCAGTCATCCGATGCATCCTCTCCTCCGTCGACATTATTGCGCGGCCAATTCCGGGTGTTCCACCCGCGCCCGCTTGAGGATTTCCAAGGCCTCGGGATAGAGGAAACGCTCGATCCGCTGTTCCAATTCCGCGCCCAAAGGGCCGAGAGCGGCCTTGATCAGCGCGGCATGGATCTCAAAGACCTGGTTGGCCTGCATGTTTGCAGCCGCCAGCAAAGGGTCCAGTTCTGCCAGAACCTGCCGCAGCGCCGTCCAGTCCACCTCGCCCGCATAGGGGGCCGCAACCTCCTCCGGCAGCGCCGCGAGGATCGCTGCGGTCAGCCGCTGCAACTCGCTTTCCAAAGCGCCGGCCAGCCCTTCGATGATCGCTGCGTCGCGGCCCTCCTTGATCGCCGCCTCCAGTTCGGCAGCCAACCCTTGCACAGCAGTCGCGCCCAGATTGCCCGAACTGCCTTTCAGCGTATGGGCCAGCCGCCTGGTCTCCTCCCGATCTCCTGCGGACACCCGTTGGCGCAGCCGGGTAATGTCGTCGGCATGATCGAGCGCATAGCGGCGCAGCAGGCGCAGGTAGCTGGTCAGATGACCGTTCAGCGTTTTGAGACCCCGCTTGGCGTCCAGACCGGGAATGGTCGCGAGAGCGGCGGGCAGATTCTCCGTTGCGATAGGGGCGGCGGGCATAGCCATGGCGGTGTCCGGAAGCCAGCGCAACAGCGTGCCGAAAAACTGCTCGGGATCGACCGGCTTGGCGACGAAGTCGTTCATGCCCGCCGCCTTGCAGCGTTCGCGATCCTCGTCGAAGGCGTTGGCGGTCATCGCCACGATAGGCAGCGTCGCGAAGCCGGGCAGGGCGCGGATGGCACGGGTCGCCTCCAGGCCGTCCATGCCCGGCATCTGCATATCCATGAGGATCAAGTCGTAACCGCCTTTGCGCGCCTTTTCCAGCGCCTCATGTCCGTCGTTGGCGACCTCCACTTTCAGTCCGACATCGGTCAGCAACTCTGCCGCGACTTCCTGATTGATCTTGTTGTCTTCGGCCAGCAGGATGCGAGCGCCGATCGGCATGGATTGCAAACGAAACTCGGCGACGGCGGGCGTCTCTTCCGCCAATTCTTCCGGTTTGAGATTGCTTTTGCCGAGGCGGGCGGTAAACCAGAAGCGGCTGCCCTGGCCCGGTACGCTCTGCGCGCCGGCTTCGCCGCCCATTAGCTGCGCCAGCCGCCGGGCGATGGCGAGCCCGAGGCCGGTGCCGCCGTAGCGGCGCGAGGTGGTGGCATCGACCTGCTCGAAGGCGGCGAACAAGTCTGCGATTCTCTCCGGCGCGATGCTGATGCCGGTGTCCGTCACCTCGAAGCGCACCAGCAGTTCGCTCGCCGTCTCCTCCGACTTGGAGACGCGCACGGTGATCTTGCCGCGCTCGGTAAATTTGACGGCATTGGACAGATAGTTGAGCAGGGCCTGTGCCAGCCGGGTGGAATCGCCCACCAGCACCGGCGGCACGTCGTCACTATCCACGACGAGTTCCAGGCGCTTGTCTCGCACTTTCGGACCGATCATGGAGATGACGTTGTCCAGCATGCGGTCGAGGGCGAAGTCGGCGACATTGAGGTTCAGCATGCCCGCCTCGATTTTGGAAAAGTCGAGAATATTGTTGATGACCGAAAGCAGGTGGCGGGAGGCTTCGACGATCTTCTCCAGCTTCTCCGTTTGTGCGCGATCGGGATTGCCGCGCCGCAGCAGGTGAGTCAGTCCGATAATCGCATTCAGGGGCGTGCGGATCTCGTGACTCATGTTGGCGATAAAGGCGCTCTTGGCCACGTTCGCCGTCTCGGCAGCCGTCTTGGCGCTCTTCAGTTGGATGACATTTTCCTGTAGCACCTGCTCCAGGTGTTTATGTTCGGTGACGTCCCTGAAGACGCCGAGAAGAAAGGAAGTTCCCTTCACCGTCATTGGCGTGGCATTGATGTCCGCATGGAAGATCGTGCCATCCTTTCTTTTCACCGGCAGGTCAGGCGCGAGACTGATTTCGTGTTTGAGCTGCCGCTTGATCTGGCGGCTGACGTTGTCCATCTCTTCTTCGGGATGAATGTCCTCCACACCCAGTTCGAGAATCTCGTCGGCGCCATATCCGAGCAAGCGCTGAAATGAAGTGTTGCTCATGCGGAACTGCTGCGTCTCGGCGTCCACCAGAACGATTCCGTCCTGCACCGAGTCGAAAATGGTACTGAGCAGCATCCTGGATTCCGCCAGCGCTTGCTCCTCCCGCTTGCGCTCGGTGATGTCGCGCACCGTCGCCTTCAAGGATAACTGACCATTCACTTCCACGCGTGTCAGCAGCACCTCGGCGGCAAACGGTTCGGCGTCGAGCCGATGGTGTTCCCATTCGAAGAAGTTGGAACCTTCGCGCATGGCGGTTGCGATCATTTCCTGCGCCTTCTCCGCCGAGGGGCGTCCGTCAGGTTGCCGCTCGGGCGAAACGTCCCATGGGCCAAGGGCGGTGAACTCGCTCTTGCTGGCGACCCCGAACATTTGCAGCGTTGCCTGATTGGCATCGGCGAAGCGCCAGGATGGCGGCGTCAGCACCATCAAGGCATCGCGCGAACTCTCGAACAACTCACGGTATTTTTCCTCGCTCGCACTCAGCGCCTGCTCGGCGGCGCCCAGCGCGACCCGCGCGCGCTGGCTGACGATGCCGTAGGCAATATCCTCGGCCATCTCCTCCATGAGCGCAGCTTCCTCCTCGTCGAAGACAGCCGCCTCGGACGAATAGATGCTCAAGGCACCGAAGACTCTGTCGCCGTCGCCGAGGGGCAGGGCGATGTTTGCGGTATAGCCGCGGGCCAGCGCGGCGTCTTTCCAGGGCGCGAATCCCGGATCGGTGGCGATGTCGCGGCAAACCTGCATCTTTCCGCTGCGGATGGCGCGGACGATCGGCACCTGCCCCTTATCGGTGTCGGCCCAGGTGAGGCGCTCCGTCGGATGGAAGTCCCACCCCGCGCCCGCCGACGCCACGCGGGCGAGAGTCTTTTCCGCGTCATCCACGGCATAGCTGATTCTCGCCAGGGGGTAGCCGCCCTCCTCGACGATATTGCGCACGGAGGTCTGGATCAACTCCTCTTCGCTCTTGGCTCGCGCCAGCAAGCGATTGCCTGTCGATAGCACCCGCAGGGCGCGGTTGACCTGGCCCAGCGCCACGGTGCGGTTGCGCACTTGCTTGTCGAGGCTCGCGTTGATCAGGTTGAGCTCGGTCTGGATGGCCACCAGTTCCCGGCTCAGGTTGAGCATGTTCTCGTACAGCGAGAGCATCAGGTTCAGCACCTGCTTGCCGCCGGCGGCGATGACGTAGTGCTTGCCGCCGTAGGACACCACTTCGTCCCGCCGCTCTTCCGTTTGCCGCCGCTCGAGCGGGGCGTCGAGCAGGGAACGGATGCGCTCCAGCAGGTCGGTTTCGGCGAAGGGCTTGACGATATAGGCATCGGCGCCGGAATTGATCGCCTCGATGATGTCTTCCGGCTCCGCCAGCACCGTCAGCAGCATCAGCGGGATGTTCCACAGTTCATCGTCAAGCTTGATGGCGCGGCACAACTGATAGCCGTTCATCAGCGGCATGTTGATATCGCTCATCACCAGGGCGGGACGGTGCGCACGCGCCGCTTGCAGGCCTTCCTCGCCGTTGTGCGCGATGCACACCGCGTAGCCTGCCCTGGCGAGCGTGCGGCGCAGCAACTCCGTCTCCACCGCGCTGTCCTCGACGATCAGGATTTCGGGCGGGGCCGTCATCGCGCCAACTCCGGGCGTTCCTGCCGCGCCTGCTTCAGTACCTCCAGCGCTTCGGGAAAGAAGAAACCGGCGAGATGCGCTGCCAGCGTTGCCGCCTGCGCTGGCCCCAGCGCGGCCCTGATCTGGGCGGAATTTTGCTCGAAAAGGTCGAAGGCCGCCATGCTGGAGCCGGCGAGCAAGGGCTCCATCTCATCGAGTGCCCGGCGTACCACCGCCCAATCCACTTCGTCCGGCGCACCCTCGATCTCCTCGGGCAGGGCGACGCGCAGCGCTGCCGCCAGTTGTGTCAACTCGGTTTCTAGTGCATCGACCAGCGGTTCGATCTGCGCTGCCTCGCCGCCTTCCCTCATCTTCGCGTCCAATGCGGTGACCAAGCGCTGCACCTCCGTTGCGCCCAGATTGCCCGCGCTGCCCTTGAGCGTATGGGCGATCCGCTGCGCCGCCGCGTGCTCGCGTTCCGCCAGCAGTGTGCGCAAGCGGGCCATGTCCTCGCCATGATCGGCGGCGAATTGGCGCAGCAGGCGCCGGTAAGTGATCAGATGACCGTTCAGCATCTTGAGACCCCGCTTGGCGTCCAGACCAGGGATAGCCGCGAGTGCGGCGGGAATCATTTCTGCCGCATCGGAAGTCGGCGCTGGCGACACGGCGCTGCTCGGCAGCCAGCGCGATAGCATGCCGAACAACTGCTCGGGATCGACCGGCTTGGCGATGAAGTCGTTCATGCCCGCCGCCTTGCAGTGTTCGCGATCCTCGTCGAAAGCATTGGCGGTCATCGCCAGGATCGGGATCGCCGCGCAGTTGGGAAGCTGACGAATGGCGCGGGTTGCCTCCAGGCCGTCCATGCCCGGCATCTGCATATCCATCAGGATCAAGTCGTAACCGCCTTTGCGCGCCATCTCCAGCGCCTCGAAGCCGTCGTTGGCGACCTCCACCTTCAATCCAACTTCGCTCAGCAGTTCCACCGCGATTTCCTGATTGATCTTGTTGTCCTCGGCCAGCAGGATGCGGGTGCCGACCGGCATGGTTTGCACGCTCAACCTGGTAAGCGGGGGGGCGTCGGCTAACTCATCCACGCCGAGCGTGCTCTTGCCGAGGCGTGCGGTGAACCAGAACGTACTGCCCTGGCCGGACACGCTCTCTGCCCCGGCCTCGCCGCCCATCAGGCGCGCCAGTTGCCTGGTGATGGCAAGCCCCAGGCCCGTGCCGCCGTAGCGGCGCGAAATGGTGGCATCGACCTGCTCGAAGGCGGCAAACAAGTCCGCGATCTTCTCGGGCGCAATACCGATGCCGGTGTCTGTCACTTCGAAGCGCAGCAGCAGGCCGGTGGCCGTTTCCTCCGACTTGCTCAGACGTACGGTGATCTTGCCGCGCTCGGTAAATTTGACGGCGTTGGAAAGATAGTTGAGCAGGGCCTGTGCCAGCCGGGTGGAATCGCCGACCAGCACCGGTGGCAGATCGTCCCGATCCACGACGAGCTCCAGATGCTTGTCGCGTACTCTGGGGCCGATCATGGAGATGACGTTGTCCAGCATGCGGACGAAGGAAAAATCGGTGACACACAGATTCAGCTTGCCCGCCTCGATCTTGGAAAAATCGAGAATGTCGCTGATGACCGAGAGCAGGTGGCGGGAGGCACCGACGATTTTGTCCAGCCTCTCCGTTTGTACCGGATCGGGATTGCCACGCCGCAACAGGTGCGTGAGGCCGACGATGGCATTCAGGGGCGTGCGTATCTCGTGGCTCATGTTGGCGACGAAGGCGCTCTTGGCCGCGTTTGCCGCCTCGGCTGCGGCCTTGGCCTCTGCCAGTTCGTGCGTGCGGGTGTCGACCAGTTCTTCCAGGTGGTGGTGATGCCGATCCAACTCCTCGGCGAGGCGAATTCTCTCGGTGATGTCCTTCTTCACCGCCACGTAGTGGCTGATATGTCCGTCGACCTGGCGGATCGGCGTGATGGTGGCAGACTCGGTGTATTCGCTACCGTCCTTGCGCCGGTTGATGAACTCGCCCCGCCAGGTTTGGCCGTGCTTCAGGGCATCCCACAGGGCGTCATAGCTTGTGCGCGGCGTTTTGCCGGATTGCAGAATGATTGGTTTCCGGCCAATCGCTTCCGCGCGGCTGTAGCCGGTGGTCTGCACAAAGGTTTCGTTGACGTATTCGATGTTGGCGTCGAGATCGGTGATGACAATGCTTTCCGCGCTCTGCTCGACGGCCATCGAGAGTTTGCGGACCTGAGCATCGACGGACTTGCGCTCGGTGATGTCGCGATCAATGCCGCGATAACCGCGGAAATTGCCATCGTGGTCGATGATGGGGACACCGTTTGTTTCAAGAACGACCAGATGTCCATCCTTGTGAAGGCTTGAATTTTCGAGATTGACGATGGCATTAAGCGCCGAGATGTGTGCGCCAAACAGTTTTGCCATCCGTTGAGCTTCCCCGGCGGGCATCAGGTCGAAAGGTGTTTTCCCGATCACTTCTTCGGGCAGATAGCCGAGGATGTCGTGGATTCTCGGATTCGCGTAGGTATAGACGCCATTCTCGTCAACCTCCCAAATCCAGTCGCTCGTGGTTTCCACAAGATTGCGGAACCGTGCCTCGTTTTTCCGCAGCTCCACGGTGCGCTCATGCACCTGCTGGTCGAGGCTCTCGTTCAGCAGCTTGAGCTGGGCCTGGATGGCGACCTGTTCCCGGTTCTGGTTCAGCGTATTCTCGTACAGCGAGAGCAGCAGGTTCAATATCTGCTGGCCGCCGCCGGCGATGGTGTGGCGCTTGCCGCCGTAGCCCACCACTTCCTGTCGCCGCTCGTCTGCGCGCGGCCTTTCGATCGGGGCATCCAGCAGGGAACGGATGCGTTCCAACAGGGCTGCCTCGGCGTAGGGTTTGATGATGTAGGCGTCGGCGCCGGAATTGATCGCCTCGATGATGTCTTCCGGTTCCGACAGCACGGTGAGCAGGATCAGTGGGATGTTCCACAGTGCATCGTCATACTTGACCGCGTGGCACAACTGGTAGCCGTTCATTACCGGCATGTTGATGTCGCTCATCACCAGGGCGGGCCGGCATGTGCGCACCGCTTGCAGGCCTTCCTCGCCGTTGTGTGCCACGCTCACTGCGTAGCCCGCGTTGACAAGGGTGCGGCGCAGCAGCTCCGCCTCCACCGGACTGTCTTCGACGATCAGGATTTCCGGCGGGGGGCCGGATGCTTGTTGCGTCATGTCGGCTCCTTGCCTTGCCGCGCCGCGCCCTCGTGGCTATTCGCCAGCGCGATCAGCGCCGGGGCGATTTGATCGAGGGCCAGGACATGTTGCACCGCCCCCAGCGCCACCGCTTCCCTGGGCATGCCGTACACCACGCTGCTCGCCTCGTCCTGGGCGATGGTGACGCCACCGGCCGCAGCGATGTCCGCCATGCCCTCGGCGCCGTCGCGGCCCATGCCGGTAAGCAGCACGCCCACCGCGCCGATGCCGAACCGGCGCGCCGCCGCGCGCAGGGTGACGGTAATCGACGGTCGATGGCCGTCGCAGGGCGGCGCGGCGGACAGCGCGAATCGACCGTCGCCGTAGAATTCCATCTGGGTATCCGCAGGGGCGAAATGGATCACCCCGTTTTGCGGCACTTCGCCTTCGGTCGCCTGACGCACCGGCAGCGAGCTGACTTCGGCCAGCCATGTCACCAGCCCGGCCAGGAAATCGCCGCCGATATGCTGTACGCACACCACCGGCACCGGAAAGCCTGTCGGCAAATGGGAGAGAATTTCGCGCAAGGCCTGCGGACCTCCGGTGGAGGCGCCGATCGCCACCATGCGCACGGGGGCGTGGTGCGGCAGCGAAATAGGCGGCGGCAGTGGCGGACGCTTCTCCGCCCCGGCACGGCGGAACACATGCACGCCGGCGACGATGCGGATCTTGCTGGCGAGTTCGCGGGTCAGCTTATCTTCGTCCGCATCGAGAATGGCTCGCGGCTTGGGATAGACGTCCACCGCCCCCGCCTCCAGCAGCCGGAAAACGTTGGGCGAATCGGGCTCCACCGACACGCTCACCACCAGGATCGGGCGCGGATACTTTTTCATCACCGCGCGGGTGAATTCAAGCCCGTCCATGCCGCGCATGTGGAGATCGGTGCAGATGACATCGGGATTGAGCGCCGGCAACAGTTCGAGCGCCTCCCCGCCGTCGCTGGCGGTGCCCACCACCTGGATGTCGGGTGCGCGGGACAGCAGGCGTTGCAGGATGTGCAGCGCGATGGGGGAGTCGTCGACCAGCAGCACGCGGATCATTTCACGACCAACCTTTTCAAGGTATCCAGCAGCACGCGCTGGTCGAACGACGGCTTGGGGATATAGGCGTTGGCGCCGGCGTCGAGGCCGCGCCGCTTGTCTTCGTCGGAGGCGAGGGTCGTCACCAGGATCACCGGCAGCTCGCGGTAGCGCGCCTCGGCGCGAATGTGCGTGGTAAGCGCGAGGCCATCCATGTTGGGCATCATGATGTCCGACACCACCGCGGCGAAGCTGCGACCGCCGAGGGCGTTCAGCGCGTCGACGCCATCCACCGCCGTGACCACCTCGTAGCCGCCGTCTTCGAGAATGCGTTGCTCCATGGCGCGGATCAGCGCCGAATCCTCCACCAGCAGAACAACAGTCCTGGCAGCGGTTGCCCCGGCCTGCAATCCCTCTGGGGCATTTCCCATTTGCGCGCCCGCCCTGTGTGCCGATCGCAGCAGGTCGGCGGGGTTCAGCACCACGCAGATTTCGCCGCTGCCCAGCATGGCCAGGGCGGAAACGTTGCGCACGCGCTTGAGCGGCGCGCCGAGCGGCTTGGGCACCACTTCTTCCTCGGCTGGCAGATCGTCCGCCAGCAGGGCCAGCCGTTCGTCGCCGACCTGGAGCACGATGCACGCCAGGATGTCGGGAGCCGCTGCCTTCTCGTTCGCTACCTTCGCGGGCGGCAGTTCGAGCAAATCTTTGATGCGGGCGGCGATCACCGGCTGGCCGTCGAACAGGATGGCGAGGCGGCCTTCGAGAGTGAACAGATCGGTCTCGCGCACACGCCGCGAGGTATGCACGAACTCGACCGGCAGGCCATAGAGCCGGCCGCCCGCGTTCGCCAGCAGCAGTCGCGTGGTGGCGAGGCTCAAGGGCAGGCGCAAAGCTACCGTTAGCCCCTGGCCGGCGGACGATTCGAGGCGAATGCCGCCTTTCATGCGCTCGACATTGACCCGCACCACATCCAGACCGACGCCGCGCCCGGACAATTCGGTGACATAGGTGCTGGTGGAAAAGCCCGGCATCAGGATCAGTTGCTGCACTTGCGCCGGAGTCATCGCGGCGAGCGTCGCCTCATCGAAGAGTCCGCGCTTCTTCGCCTCCTGCCGGATCGCCGCCGGGTCGAGGCCGCGGCCATCGTCGTGCACCTCCAGCAGCACGTTGGCATTGTCGCGCACCGCGCGCAGCCGCACCGTGGCGCAGCGCGGCTTGCCCAGCCGCTCGCGCTCAACGGGAGGCTCGACGCCGTGGTCGATGGCGTTGCGCAGCAGGTGCATCAGCGGGTCTTTCATTTCCTCCAGGATGCGCTTGTCGACAGTGATGTCGCCGCCCTCGATCTCCAGTTTCGCTTCCTTGCCCTGTGCCTTGGCCAGGTCGCGCACCATGCGCGGGAACAGCGCAAAGACGGTGGACAGCGGCAGCAGGCGAACGCTGCGCACCTGGTCTTCGAGCAGCTTGACGACGGATTCCAGGCGCGTGCTGTCGTCGAACAGCGCATCGCGCGCCTGCTTGAGCAGCGCGCCAAAGCGCAGCGATGCGTCCGCCTCGCGCATCGGCGCCGTGCCTTCCTCGCCGTTCCGCGCCGAGGCGACCGCGCCGCGCTTGCGGCGGCCGCGTTCGAGCGCCGCCCAGTTCTCCAGCAGTTCCTCCATCAGCCCCAGCCGGTGTTGCGCCCGCCCGTCGATTACCGAGAGTTCGCCCACCTGGGTCAGCAAATCGTCGAGCTTGCGGGTTTCCACGCGCACGGTCTCGATGCGGAACGCCTCGCCTGTCGCTGCCGGTATGGCGGCAGGCGTGACGGATGGCGCGGGCGGCGGCGCAGCCGTGGCGGCAGGCGGGGTGGCGGCAACGCTTGCCTCGCTGGCCGGGAAAGTCGGCGCTGGTGGTACGGCGGCGACGCTTGCCTCGACGGTCGAAAAAGTCGGCGCTGGCGATACGGCGGCTGGGGCGGGTGGCTGGCGTTCGTCGGCGAGCGCTTCCCGCACATGCCGCCGCAGATCGCCCAGCGCGGCATTCATGCTCTCGATGGTTTCCGGCGTCAGCGGCGCTTCGCCCTTGCGCGCCGCGTTGAAGATGCTTTCCAGGCCGTGGGCGGCGGCCTCAATCCCGGCCAGCCCGAGCATGCGCGCCGCGCCCTTCAGGCTGTGGGACTCGCGGAACACCTCTTCCAGCAGCGGCTGGTCGGCGGGCGTTTTCTCCAGGCGCAGCAAGCCGTCGTCGAGGCGCGCGAGATGCTCTTCGCTTTCCGCCTTGAACAGCCGGTGCAGTTCCTGGTCTTCGATCATGGCGATTCCCGATTAACGTGGACACAGCTCGTGAAACATTGTCGTCCTCCACCGTCGTCATTCCGGCGAAAGCCGGAATCCAGTCGGCCGCCGCACTGGGCACCGGCCTTCGCCGGTGCGACGGGTTTCATCCTGCGGGTGGCTCTCGGTGCCATGAGCGTTAGGCAATCGCCTTGAGGTTTGCCGCCGCCTCGTTCAGGCTCTGCACGCCCGCCTTGGTCTGGCTGATGCCGGCGGCGGTCTCCTTGGCGCCGGAAGCGATGCTGTTGGTTGCCTCGACCACCTGGCTGAAGGCGGCGGACTGCTGCCTGGCATTGAGCATCACCTGCTGGGCGTTTTCGTTGACGCTGCCGGCCATGCCGGCCAGGTTATCGAATAGTTCGGCTACCTTGCTGGCCAGTTGCGTCACCTCGGCCACGGTGCGGGCGCCCTCTTCCGTCATCATGATCGAGGAATTGGTGGCTTTCTGGATGTCGGCCACCAGTACGGTGGCCTGTTCCGCCGACTTCTTGCTCTCGTCGGCGAGCTTGCGCACCTCGCTCGCCACCACGGCGAAACCCTTGCCGTGCTCGCCGGCGCGGGCGGCTTCCACGGCGGCGTTCAAGGCCAGCATGTTGATCTGTGCCGACAGATCCTTGACCAGCATGGCGATGTTGCCGATCTGGCCGGTCTGCTCGCCCAGATGCAGAATCTGCTCGGCCATGGCGCCGATCTTGTCCTTGAGTCCGCCCATCGCGGCAACTGCCTTGCCGGTGGCCTCGCCGCCCTGCACGGTGGCGGCACCGGCCTTTTCCGCCATCGCTGCCGCATTCGCCGCCTGCTCGGCCGACTTGCTCGATGAGATGGACAACTCCTCGAGGGTGGCGGAAGTCTCGTTGGCGGCGGCGGCCTGCTGGCTGGCGGTGCGCTCGTGCTGGGCGATGGTGGCGGCGATTTCGCTGGCGGCGGCGGAAAGCTGGGCGGCGTTGACCGAGATGTTGCGGCTTACCGCCGCGGCGAGCCAGACGGCGATGGCGACCGCCAGGGTAATGGCGCCGAGCATGCCGTAGATGATCGAATTGGTGACCGTGCGCATGGCGGTGTCGTAGGCGTCCTGGCGCTCCTTGACGATCTCGGTTTCGCGCTGACTGAAACGGTTCCACAACGAGTCGATCTCCGCCGATTCCTTGACCGTCTCGCCGCTGCGGAAGTGGGCCACGGCGACCGCTTGCTTGCCGGCGTCCACCAGGGCCAGATCCTGCTTGTCCTGTTGGCCGAGTTCCTTCCCCAGCTTCAGCATGCCACGCAGCGTTTCCTGCTGTTGCGGGTCTTTCACCAGACCGGTGAGCTTGTCGCCGCGGCTGGCAAACTCTTTTTCGCTGTCCAGAAAGGTCTGGCGCGAGGTCGGGTTCTTTATCAGCAGATAACCGCGCGCCGCGCGCTGCATCTTGGCCAGGCTATAGGCGAGGTCGCGGGCTTCGTCCATGGTCAGGTGCGAGGCTTCCACCGCCGCCGATACGTGCGTCGCCTCCTGCAGGTTGAAGAACACCAGACCCATGGCGCCCAGCAGCAACAGCAGCGGGGCGAGGTAACCCAGCAGGATGCGCTGGCGCAGTTTCATCTTATCGAACATGGCATTTCCCTTCGCTCACACGTGTTAGTTCCGGCATAACGCCCGCAGATGCGGGCATTAGCCTTCTCTGAAGTTCACGCTTTCATTGACAATCCAGTCCTCCCGCGCCAGCAGCGCGGGCAGGTCCAATACGGTCATCGTTCTGCCGGCGTACGCGGCGGTGCCGGTGATTTCCGCCCCGCCGCGCTCGCGCAAGGCCGCGGGCGGCGCCTGCAACTCCTCTTGTTTCAAATAGACGACGTCATGCACGGCATCCACGGCGATCCCCACCGCCTGCTCGCCGAGGCGGGCGACCACGGCCTTGTCGCCCCGGCTGGCCGCCGGCAGGTTGAGCGCGGCGCGCGGATCGATCAGCGTGACGAGGTCGCCGCGCAGATTCATGGCGCCCAGGATGTGCGGCGGGCAGCAGGGAATCGGGGCCAATTGGCCGATATCGCAGAATTCCTGCACGGCGGCCAGCTCGACGCCGAAACATTCGCCGCCCAGTTCCACCACCGCCAGCCCGATGCGCACGCCTTCGTCTTCGACGGCGGCTTGCCGCAGCGCCATGGCCCGCGCATGGAACAGCGCACGCTCCGCGGGTGTGGCTTCGGGGCAAAAATGGCCGGCCGGCGTCGGCGGCTGCATCGCCTCGGTCAGAGCCGGCGCTTCGGGCAGGTGAGTCAGGCGGGACACATCGAGCAGGGTCACCAGTTCATCGCCGACGCGTGCCTCGCCCGCCACCAGGTGGGCCGGTCCGCTGGCGGCGGCATCGAACTGTGGCGCCGGCTGGATGGCCGCGGCGGAAAGTTCGATGACTCCAATCACTTCGCTGACGATCACGCCCATCGGCCCGTGGTCGGCTTCCAGCACCACAAGCTGATCCCTTGTGCTGTAGGGCCGCGCCGGATGACCAAAACGCAGATGGAGGTCGGTGACCGGCACAATCCGACCGCGCAGGCTGAAGAGGCCGACGACCCAGGGGGGCGCTTCCTCGACCGGCGTCAGCTCGGGCAGCCAGACGGATTCGCAGACATGCGTTGCGTCCAGTCCAAAGCGCGCACCGTCAAGCTCGAAAGTCAGGAGAGAAAGGAAACCCATTTCGTCATGCTCGCATGCATTGGGAATTTTCAGAATAGGCGCATTGGAAAGGAAGTCAATGCCGTTGCGCCGGATCGGGTAGCGGGAAATGGCCGGCGATTCATATCGACTATTACCTTCGTACTATGTATTAGGTACTACGCGATTCAGCCCGGATGCTCATTGCGCGAGCCAGCGCGCCATTTCTGCCGCGGTGGTTTCATACGGCTCCACCGGCGTGTCGCCGGGCAGCGCACGGACGATGTCCAGCGCCGCGCGCCGCAGGGTTTGCGCCCGTGGCAGGTTTTCGGCGCGCTCGCAGAGCGCCGCCAGCTCCAGCGTGGCCGCCACGCTGCGCGGATCGAGATAGAGGGTCTTGTCCAGCAGTTCTCCGGCCAGTCCGAATTCGCCCCTGAGTTGGGCCAGTTGTGCCAGCAGGAAATGCGGTCCCGGTGCGAGCGGGGCGATGGCCAGCGCCTCGCCGCAGGCCTGCTCGGCATCTTGGTATTCGCCGCGGTCGGCGAATTCCCGTGCCGTCGCCAGCAAATCTTCCGCGCTCGGTATGGAAGGCGCCGGCCTACCGGGAAGCTGTGTCGCCACGGCTGGGGGCGGCGCGTTGCGGACTGGCGCAGGAGAGGGGACAGCGGAAAGTGGCACGCTGGGCACTGCGGAAATAGTCCTCTGCTGCACGACGCCCTCGGCGAATAATCTGCTCTGCATATTCGGCAAGCGATGGCCGATGAGTTCGGTGTGGCCGGTCATGAGATAGCCGTTTTCATTCAGGGCGGCAGCCAGTTTGCCGGCCACGGTGGCCACGGTACCGGCATTGAAGTAGATGAATACGTTGCGGCACAGGATCAGGTCCATGTCCCGCAACTCTCCGCCGGGGACGGGATCGCCGATCAGGTCGCCGAGGCGAAAACTGACCATGCGGCGGATGTGCTCGTCGAGTACCCATTCGTCGCCGTGGCGCTGGAAGTAGCGTTGTTGCAGCGTCGGCGGCGCCATGCGGAACGACCATTGCCGATAGTGTCCGCGCCGCGCTTTTTGTAGCGCCGCAGCGTCGATGTCGCTGCCGAGGATGACGATGTCCCAGTCATCGCGCTGCGGCAACAGATGGTCGACCAGCATGGCGAGGGAATAGGCTTCCTCGCCGCTGGCGCAACCGGCGCTCCACAGGCGCAGGGTCTTGGCCGTGCGGCGACGATCGATCAGCGCCGGCAGCACGTGCAGGCGCAGCAAGTCGAATTGGCCATGGTCGCGGAAGAAATAGGTTTCGCCGTTGGTGCGCGGCGCCATGTTATTCATGAGGTGCTCTGCCCTTATTGTGAGTAGTCCAAGCACCGGGATCCGCAGCGTTCAATGTCTCGAATGTCTGCCTCTCCCCGGAACCAGCCTATCCTGCGCAGGGAAAATTGGAATACTCTCTTCCCGGTATTGTTGGTAGGGTGATTATGGTAGATCAGTAGGGTCGTTGTGGCAGGATCTTGCGTCGCACAGGTTTGGCGGCAGGAACGTCTAGCGGCACCGATGTTGCCGGTATGGGTGCTTCACACAAACAGGTGGGCGCTGCGGACAGGGCCCGAACGGTAGGTTTGTCGTACGCGCGACGGTGCATTGACGCCAGCCTCAGGGCATCCCATGAGACACTATGCCCGGATACGTCGATGGTGAGCAGGCAATCATGGACTCGGACGAAAAACTCGCGCAGTGGGCTGCATTGTTTGTCAAGGCATACCGCGAAGATGAAACCGATGCGGGTCTGACAGGACGCCCCGCACCCGCTGCGGGCGTTCAATATTCCGGAGTTACCCAGGCCGCCCGGGAGTTATTGCAGGCCGTGGATGCGGGCGGCGTTCCGGCATTCGTCACGGGCAACCTCAAGCAGATCGCCGAGGACAATGGGATTGTGTGTACCGATGAGTCGACGCCCAACGAGATTGTCGAAGCCATCAGAAGCAAGGTCCGAGAGGCGGCCTCGGGCGCGGCTGGAACGGCGGACCGGGCTTTGAGCGAATAGACGGCCCCGGATAGTGTCCGGGTAGTTCCCGTCCTATTTGCCGTTGGCCTTTCTGCATCTTTCTATATCGCAGGCGGTGGGAAGGGTGTGCCGATATTCCGTTACCCTGACGGTGTCTTGCGGATAACGTTTGTAGCATTTCTGTCCCTTGCCGTCGTGATAGTAGGACAGGACATCGACGCAGCGCCTTGAATGCGCCAGCAAGCCAAAGACATGACCCATCTCATGCGAAATGGTCATTTGCAGAGTCTCCCGTGCATCGTGGCCTGGATTCATGGAATTGAGAAGGTCAAACGCCTTCGTACTCAACGAGATTGTCCGTTGGCCGAGATTGGCCAATCCAAAATTGCCGCGACTCTCCACCTCATCCCACCGCACCCAGATCACGCCGGGAGCAGCACTTGCCGCTTCGGTGCGATGAAGCAGTTTGCTCGGCACGCCACATTGCGACCAGGCCATGGCGGCTTTGGAAACCATCTGCGCAACGACCGATTCAGGGAACCGGGAAGGGGCATTGGTCGGGTTGTAGGCAAAAACCAGTTCGGCGCCAATGGCGGGACGATCCTTGCCGTCGTTCCATGTCGCGATCTCGCCGCTTCGGCACTCGGATATTTCCTGTGTCCGAACCGATTCAAATGCCATGGCGACGCATGCGTGGCCGATAAGGCAGGAAAAAATTGCCAACGTCGCCGCAAACCGGAATTTCATCTGTTTCCTCGGCATGCCGAAGAGCTATTACCGCTTCAACTTCGCGAAAGCCGCTGCCATGGTACCGCCTTGCGAAAGAACCTCTCGTTTCGGCGGGCCGGCCCTAGCGCTTCCGCGCGGCTCGCAGGTGTCCTTCTTCGCCGTGACTTCGTCGGCGAGACGCATGGTCAGCGCGATGCGCTTGCGCGCGATATCGACCTCCATCACTTTGACTTTCACCACATCGCCGGCTTTTACAACGCTGTGCGGGTCCTTGACAAACTTGTTGGCGAGCGCCGAGACATGAACAAGGCCATCCTGATGCACCCCGATGTCGACGAAAGCTCCAAAATTGGTGACGTTGGTGACGACTCCTTCCAGCAGCATGCCGGGCTCCAGGTCCTTGAGCTCTTCGACACCCTCGCGGAAGGCGGCCGCCTTGAACTCGGGGCGCGGATCGCGGCCCGGCTTTTCTAGTTCGCTGAGAATGTCCTGCACCGTGGGCAGGCCAACCTTTTCGTCCGTATATTTTTCGGGACTCAGGGCGCGCACCGCCTTGCTGTCGCCGATGACTTCGCGGATTCCCTTCTTGATGTCGGCGAGAATTCGTTCGACGACGGGGTAGGACTCGGGATGCACCGCCGATGCATCGAGCGGGTTGTCGCCATTGCCGATCCTCAGGAAACCGGCCGCCTGCTCGAAGGATTTTTCGCCCAGGCGTGGCACCAGCAACAGTTGTTTGCGGCTCTTGAAGGCGCCATGCTGGTTCCGATAGCCGACAATGTTGGTGGCCAGCGTCGTATTCAGGCCGGATATTCGCGTCAACAACGGGACTGAAGCCATGTTGACGTCGACACCGACCGAATTCACGCAGTCCTCTATCACGGCAGCAAGCGACTTTGCCAGCTTGAGCTGATTTACGTCGTGCTGGTACTGACCGACACCTATGCTCTTTGGGTCGATCTTGACCAGTTCGGCCAGCGGGTCCTGCAAACGGCGGGCGATGGAAATGGCACCGCGCAGCGATACGTCGATGTCCGGGAATTCATTCGACGCCAGTTCGGAGGCCGAATAAACGGATGCGCCTGCCTCGGACACCGCAACCTTGGCCAGCTTCAGTTCGGGGTGGCGCTTGATCAGATCGGCGGCAAGCTTGTCGGTTTCCCGACTGGCGGTGCCGTTGCCGATGGCAATGAGTTCGGCGCCGTGCTGTTGCGCCAGGCGGCGGATTACAGCGAGAGCGCCTTCCCAGTCGCGGCGCGGCTCATGAGGGTAGATCGTCGCGGTATCGACGAGTTTGCCGGTCTTGTCGACGACAGCGACCTTGACGCCGGTGCGAATTCCCGGATCAAGGCCGATGGTGATGCGCGGGCCGGCCGGCGCCGCCAGCAGCAGGTCGTGCAGATTTCGGGCAAAGACCCGGATGGCCTCTTCTTCGGCACCTTCCCGCAACTGGTTCATCAGTTCATGGTCGAGGTGAAGGGACAGCTTGATCGTCCATGCCCAGCGGGCTGATTCGAGCAACCACTTGTCCGCCGGGCGATTCTTGTCGGCGATGCCGAAGTGACCGGCGACCATGGCTTCGCAAGGCGAGGAACGCGGCGGGTCTTCCAGCTCGGATGCGGTCTTCAGCGACAGGCGCAGGATGTTCTCGTTGCGGCCACGGAGCATCGCCAGAACCCGGTGCGAGGGTACGGTCCCGATCGCTTCGCGGAAGTCGAACCAGTCGCGGAATTTGGCGCCCTCGATTTCCTTGCCCTCGGCCACCCTGGAGACGATCAGCGCGTTTTCGAGCAGGTAACGACGCAGCTTGTCGAGCAGTTGGGCATCCTCGGCAAAGCGTTCCATCAGGATCTGGCGCGCACCGTCGAGCGCGGCCTTGACGTCCGGCACATGCTTCTCGGGCGGCTCCGTTTCCATATGCACGTACCCGGCGGCCTCGACTTCCGGTATCAGCCCGGGATCGCCGAACAGGGCATCGGCGAGGGGTTCCAGGCCGGCCTCGCGTGCCATCTGAGCCTTGGTGCGACGCTTTTGCTTGTAGGGCAGGTAGAGGTCTTCGAGGCGCTGTTTGGTCTCGGCGTTTTCAACCTCGGCCTTGAGTTCGGGGGTGAGCTTGCCCTGTTCCTCGATGGAGGCGAGTACCGCGACGCGGCGTTGTTCAAGTTCGCGCAGATACGTCAGGCGTTCTTCAAGCAAGCGCAACTGGATGTCGTCGAGTTCCCCCGTGACTTCCTTGCGGTAGCGGGCAATGAAGGGAACGGTGGCGCCTTCGTCGAGCAGTTGCACGGCGGCAGCGACCTGTGCCGTCTTGACGCCGAGTTCATCGGCGATACGTTGTTCGATTGTCGGAAGCATGGGCAATGCGGGAATAGCTGGGGTGGCGCACTCTACCGGTACGCGCCTCGCGCATCAAGGGCTATCGCTCAATCCGTCAAACAGCCCTCGATGGCTGCGGGCGGTTGCACTACCAGCTTGGAAATGGGAGCCGACGCTCGTGGAAAATCCTGGCGCTGGCGTCGTTCAGGCGACCGAGTGACCGAGGCCCTGCGTCACTGTGTCTTCCGGCATGATCAGTTCAATCCGGTCGCGGTTGACATTCATGAAACTACTGGAAAACAGCTTGCGGCCATTCAAGTCCCAGACCTCGGCATTGGTGATGGCCATGAAGTTCCGGCATTCCAGAAGGAAGTCCGTCACTCGGGCGCCCGGAAGCAGGTCTATGCTCCCCGTGATCCGATGATTTCCCGTCAGGACAACAATTTTCGTCTTGGTTTCCGCATTCATCGCATTCCCCTGTCCCGGATAATGGCCTATGTTATTAGTATAGCGGCAATCGGCGGTCGATTCCATGCTGCCGACCGTCGCACGCGTGTCGACACTGGCCGGCGTCATGTCGAGAACTGAATCGCCGCGCGGTAGTATCCTTTGCCAGGTGTCACGGGCGTACGATGGTCGCGATGCTTGTTGCTTGTGCACTGCGCGTCCTGCATCGGGATGGATGGCTCACGCCTCGAATCCTGTCCAAGGAAAGGCTCTGTTCCATGGCTCTGCTTGAAATCAGGAACATTACGCGCCGCTTTGCCGGTTTCGAAGCTGTGAAGGACGTCACGCTGTCGATTGCGGCAGGTGAATTCTTCACGCTGCTCGGCCCCTCGGGTTGCGGCAAAACCACCATCTTGCGCATGATCGCCGGCTTCGACGCTCCCGATGAAGGCGACATCCTGCTCGACGGCCAGTCGCTTGCCGGCGTGCCACCGGAGAAGCGACCGTTGCACACGGTGTTTCAGAGCTATGCGCTGTTTCCGCACATGACGGTCGCCGGCAATGTCGCCTTTCCTCTGGAAATGGCGAACCGGTCGCGCGATGAGATCCGGCGCCGCGTCGCGGAGACGCTGGCGCTGGTGCACCTCACCGACAAGGCGGCGCAGTTTCCGCACGAACTATCCGGCGGCCAGAAGCAGCGCGTGGCGCTGGCGCGCGGGCTGGTGAACAAGCCGCGCCTGTTGCTGCTTGACGAGCCGCTCGGTGCGCTCGATGCCAAGCTGCGCGTCGAAATGCAGGTGGAATTGATCGCGCTGCAACGCGAGGTCGGCATCACCTTCGTTTTCGTCACCCACTCGCAGCAGGAAGCGCTGGCGTTGTCGCATCGCATCGGCGTGATGCGCGAGGGCCGCATCGAGCAATGCGACGAACCGGACAAGCTGTACACGCTGCCGGCCAACCGCTTCGTCGCCGACTTCGTCGGCAGGATCAACCTGATGGATGTGGAAGTCGCGGCGTCCTCCAAAGTGCTGTTGAAGCTGAAAGCGGCGGGCCTGGGCGAGATCGCCGCCACCGATCTGCGTCCCATCGCGGTCGGCGAGCGCGGCGCCTTCGCCTTGCGCCCGGAACTGATCCGCGTCTTCGGCCACCGCGAATCCGCCGACCTCAAGAACCGCTTCGAGGGCCGCGTCAAGGAACTGCTCTATCTGGGCGACGTCACGCTTTACAAGGTCGAACTGCAAAACGGCTTCATCGTCGAGGCGCTGATGCCCAACGCCGCTTCCGGCCGCGCCAAGTTCCATGAGGTCGGCGACCCGGTCGCCGTCTGCTGGCGGCAGGACGCCGGCGTGTATCTGCGCAACTGAGTGCGTAACTGAACGTGACCATGCGCAAACCCGAAGCCATGCCCGCCGCACGCGCCCAGCCTGCCGACCGCTCCAAGTGGGTGGTGACGCTGCCGCCGACCCTGTTTCTGCTTGCCTTCTTCCTCGCCCCGGCTCTGATCGTCGTTGCCGCCTCGCTGCGCGATCCCGGCGAGTTCGGCGGGCTGGCGCCCTGGCCGGCGCACTCGTTCGACGCCTACCGCTTCCTCTTTGGCGACATCATCTACCTGGAAATATTCGCCCGCTCCTTCTTCGTCGCCGCATTGACGACGCTGCTCTGCATCGTGCTGGCCTACCCGCTGGCCTGGCTGATCGCCAGGAGTCCGGCCAGGCGCCGCGACCTGCTGGTGCTGCTGGTGATCCTGCCCTTCGCCAGCAACTTCCTCGTCCGCATCTATGCCTGGATCATGCTGCTGGGGCCGGCCAACCTGCTCTACACGCCCTTCGCCGTCATTGCAGGCATGGTCTATGTGCATCTGCCGTTCATGATCCTGCCGCTCTACACCAATCTCGAAAAGCACGACCCGGCCCTGCTCGAAGCGGCGCAGGACCTGGGCGCTTCCGCCTGGACGTGCTTCTGGCGCATCACTTTCCCGCTTTCGCTGCCGGGCATCTTCTCGGGGGCGGCACTCGTGTTCATCCCCGTGCTCGGCATGTTCGCGGTGCCTGAACTGCTCGGCGGCACCGGCGACATCCTGATCGGCAACCTCATCAAGGAGCAGTTCCTCGAAAACCGCGACTGGCCGCTGGGCTCGGCACTGTCGATCATGCTGACGGTCGCGGTATTGGCGCTGGCGGGGTCAGCCGCCTGGGCCGCGCGCAAGGGACTGCACGGCACCGAGGCCGTCACATGAACAGGCCCGGATTCTGGCTGTGGGCGGCGTCGCTCGCGGTGTATGCCTTCCTCTACGTGCCGCTGGCGGTGGTGGTGCTGTTCTCGTTCAACGATTCGGTGCTCAATGCCCAATGGGTGGGTTTCACCACGCACTGGTACGCAAAACTGTTGCATGACGAGGAGATGCTGCGCGCGGCGGCCAACTCGGTGCTGATCGCCCTGCTGTCCTCGGTCATCTCGACGATCCTCGGCGCCATGGCCGGCCTGGCCATGCATCGCTACCGTTTTCGCTGGCTGCCCCTGCTGGTGCTGACGCCGGTGGCGATGCCGGAGATACTGCTCGGCGTCTCACTGCTGCTGTTCTTCCGTCAGGTACTCGACCTCACGCTTGGCTTCATGTCCATCCTGGTCGCCCACATCACCTTCTCCATCGGCTTCGTCGCCGTGATCGTGCGGGCGCGGCTGGCCGGCATGGACGAGAGCATCTTCGAGGCGGCGCGCGACCTCGGCGCCACGCCCTGGGCGACCTTCCATCGCATCACCCTGCCGCTGATCCTGCCGGCGCTGGTGGCGGGCTTCCTGATGAGCTTCACGCTCTCCATCGACGACTTCGTCATCACCTTCTTCGTCGCTGGCGTCGGCGTCACCACGCTGCCCTTGCAGATATATTCGATGATCAAGGTCGCCGTGACGCCCGAGGTCAATGCCGTCTCCACCCTGCTGATGGCGCTGACGCTGACGTTGATCTTCCTCGCATCGCGCTTTGCGCCGGACGTCCTCAAGGCAAAGGCATGAGGCGCGTGGCGTGGCTGCTGCTGTTTTGCCTGTCCGTGGCGCGCGGAGAAGATGTGCTGCATCTCTACAACTGGAACAACTATGTCAGCGACGACACGCTGGCGCGCTTCGAGGCGCAATGCGGGTGCCGCGTCAGGCAGGACTACTATTCCGACAACGAGGAGATGCTCGCCAAGCTGGAAGCCGGCGCCGTCGGCTACGACATCCTGGTGCCCACCGGCAATGCCGTCGAATCGCTGATCCGTCGCAACGCCCTGCGCGATCTCGACAAGACGCAACTGCCCCACCTCGGCAACGTCAAGGCCGAATTCCGCCAGCCGTGGTTCGATCCAGCCAATCGCTACTCGGTGCCCTATGCGACGACGGTAACGCTGATCGGCTACAACATCGAGAAGATGCGGGCCCTCGGCCTGCCGACCGACACCTGGGCGCTGATCTTCGAGCCGCGCCACCTGGAAAAGATCCGGGGCAAGGTCACGGTGCTCAACAGCCAGCGCGAACTGATGGCCGTAGCGATGAAGTACCTCGGCCATTCGGTGCAGGAGCGGGATGTCGCCAAATGGGAAGAGGCCAAGCGCCTGATCCTGCGCGCCAAGCCGTACTGGGCGACCTTCTCCAACAGCACCTACATCAAGGACCTTGCCATCGGCAACATCTGGGTCGCCCACGGCTACTCGAACGACATGTTCCGCGCGCGCGAGGACGCCAGGGCGGCGCGCCGACCGTTCACCATCGGCTTCACCACGCCCAGGGAAGGGGCGGTTCTGGCGGTGGACAACTTCGTGTTGCACAAGTTTGGCCAGCGGCCGGACCTCGCGCACCGCTTCATCGACTTCATGCTCGAAGGCGGCAACGCCGCCGATGTCTCCAACCTGATCGGCGCCGGCAACGCCAATGCTGCCGCCACACCCTTTATCCGGCCCGAGATCGCCGCCGAAACCGGAATATTCCCGCCGCCGCACGTCCTCGCCCGGCTCGAAATGCTGCGCGACTTCGAGCCGAAAATGCGCCGCGCGCTCTCGCGCATGTGGACCGAAATCAAGGTGCGGTAACGCCGGCAATCATCCATGCGAGGTGCGGCAATCCGTCACGATAGTCGGCGCTGACGGGACGGTGGCAAGGATGGCCGTGAGGATGGCAGATACGCATCCACCGTCGGGGAAACAAGGCCGGCACAGCCTGTTGTGGCGCGAACGCCGGGCGGCCACCCTACCGGTTTTCCGGTATTCAAAATGCGGTGGGGAGGGTATTCCTGCGGGCGCCGGATCGGCCTACCTTTCGAGCATGGAAATGTTCTGCGCCAATGTTCGCTTGCGTTCCGGCAAGTCCTCCGTCGTATTGCCACCGGGTGCTCAGCTCATGATCGATCAA
>JALNZB010000023.1:32510-50890 GCA_023229545.1 Sulfuritalea sp.
CCGGATCGAAACAGGACATGTTTCATGTCGCCGCGAATTTCGCGAATCGGGATGAGTACGGCACTCTGGTGCTGGATCGTGAGGGCCGGATCATCAGTTGTGGGGCGCCCGCCGAGAACATATTCGGAGCAAGCCAGGTTCGGCTGACCGGGAGGTGGATTTCAGAGTTCATCGCGGGGTTGCTGGTGGGCGGGAGTTCACCGAGCTACAGCGCCAGGTACCTGGTCCACCTCAGCGCGGGCGACGAATGGCGGGAATTCGAGGCGAAAGACGCCGACGGATGCCGGTTTGCGGTCGAGGTCAAGTTGTCGAGGATGGTGACAGACGGCCAGGAAATCTTTCTCCTCAATCTGCGCCGGTCGGGAGGGATGGCGTGTTCCTAGCTCCAGGCTCGATGTCGGCGATACCGTCCATCCATTTGCAGACTGCCCCGGACATCGCACCGCCTCCTGCGGAGGGTTGTCTTGTCGGCGTCAGCCAGCATCTTCTGCAAGCAGTTTCGCGCATAAGCCGGGAGTGGGCGGAGCACTTTCACGCAGACGACCTGCAGCGTTCGGCCATTTTGCACCTAGGGAGTCTGGCCGAGGATATCAGTGACGGAAATGCTTCGGCGCTGGCCATGACCCAGTTGCGGGCGTTGCTGTGCGGCAATTGCCGCCGCCTCGACGCCGCAGAAGGAGCGTGTTCCGGACAGTCATTGAATGGATGCCGGCTGCTGAAGGAGCCGGGTTCTTGAATTCGGAACCCCAAATATTGGAAGGTGGGTGCTGTTCGTCCCGCAGGAACGATTCAACAATCAACCGCGTATCGATCAGGAGATGACCATGAAAAAGAAGAGCGAGCCCATGACCAAGTCCAAGGACGCTGCACCGGCAAAACACGTGCGTTCATCGGGCAAGCCCGGATCATCGGGCAATGACGATTGTCCGCGCGAACAAATGATCGCGGAGGCGGCCTACTTTCACGCCGAACGGCGCGGCTTTGCTCCCGGCAACGAAATGTCCGACTGGCTTCGGGCCGAAGCCGATGTGGAAGGCGTACAGCGTAACAGCCAGTAGTTTGCGCCGGGTTGAGTGCCATCCCGTTCGCATGAATGTCTCAGTTTGTCCATTTCTAACAAGGGAGAACAAATCATGGCCAACATTACCCGTTTCGATCCGTTTAACGAACTGGCACGCGTCAATCCATTCGGCGACTTTGACGACATGTTCAAGGGCTTCATGGTGCGCCCGGTATTTCAGGGAACGGCGACCGCTCCCCAGATGAAGCTGGAGGTGAGCGAAGATGACAAGGCCTATACGGTCAAGGCGGAAATTCCCGGTGTCAGCAAGGAGGACATCAAGATTTCCGTCGATGGGAACCAGGTTTCGATCAGCGCCGAAGTGAAGAAGGAAACCGAAAAGAAGGAGGGCAAGAAAGTTGTCCACTGCGAGCGCTATTACGGTCAGGTGGCACGCAGCTTCACGCTCGACCATGAGGTTGAGCAGGGTTCAGCCAAAGCCAGCTACAAGGATGGCGTACTCGAGGCAGTGTTGCCCAAGAGGCAGGGCAAGACATCGAAGCAAATCGCCGTCTCCTGAGTCACTCGCGCCAGGAGCATCCGGGCGATGAGCAGCGCTACCATCGACGAAAGGACTTGAAATGCCAGCAGCCAAGACCGCAGCTACCCCGGCGAAACTTGCTTCCAGCGCGGTCGAGTCGAGTACTGTGACCAGCCGCAGCCGGGTAAAGCTTTCCAAGGCCCTTGCGGCAAAGCCGACCAGGAAATCCGCAGGCACGGCAACGCCGGGAGGTCAGAAGAAACCCGACGGCGCGAAGCCGAAGAAGTTCAAGCTGCGATCCAGTCGTTACAAGATTCCGGATAACGAATACGCCCAGCTCACCGCGCTCAAGAAGCGCCTTCTGACGCTGGGCGTAAGCGCCAGGAAGAGCGAGTTGCTGCGCGCCGGGCTGATGTTGCTAGTGGCCCTGGATGACCCGCAACTGAAAAAGACGATAGCGAAAGTGGACTTCGTCAAAGCCGGGCTTTCGCCGAACAGGACCAACTAAACGAAGCCTCGGTTTTCTTACGTCGTCTCTTCCCGGTTGGCTTTCTTGCGCTCGTGCTCCTTGAGGAATCGCTTGCGCAGACGTATCGACTTGGGCGTGATCTCGACCAGTTCATCGTCGGCGATGAATTCGACGGCGGATTCGAGCGTCATGAGTATCGGCGGCACCAGACGCACCGCCTCGTCAGTGCCCGACGAGCGCACGTTGGTCAGTTGCTTGCCCTTGATCGGGTTCACCACCAGGTCGTTGTCGCGGCTGTGGATGCCGATGATGATGCCTTCGTACAGCGGGTCGCCGTGGCTGACGAACATGCGACCGCGATCCTGTAGCTTCCACAGCGCATAGGCGACGGCGGTGCCGCTATCCTGCGAAATCAGCACACCATTGCGGCGTTCCGCCATGACGCCTGCCATCGGGCCGTAGTCGTCGAAAATATGGCTGGCCATGCCGGTGCCACGGGTCGCGGTGAGAAATTCGCCCTGAAAGCCGATCAGGCCGCGCGCCGGGATGCGGTATTCGAGCCGGACCCGGCCCTTGCTGTCCGATTCCATGTTCAGCAGTTCGCCGCGCCGCCGGCCCAGCTCTTCCATGATGCTGCCCTGATGGTCGTTCTCGATATCAACGGTGAGCAGTTCGTAAGGCTCGCACTTTTCGCCGTTGATGTCCTTGAACAGCACGCGCGGCCGCGACACGGCCAGTTCGTAGCCTTCGCGGCGCATGGTTTCGAGCAGGATGGTCAGGTGCAGTTCGCCGCGGCCGGAAACCAGAAATACGTCGGCATCCTCGGTCTCTTCCACGCGCAGGGCGACGTTGGCCAGCAGTTCCTTTTGCAGGCGTTCGCGAATCTGGCGGCTGGTGACGTACTTGCCTTCCTTGCCGGCCAGCGGCGAGGTATTCACCTGGAAGTTCATGGTCAGGGTGGGCTCATCCACCACCAGCGGCGGCATGCCCACAGGCGCCGCCGGGTCGCAGATGGTGACGCCGATGCCGACCTGTTCGATGCCGGTGACCAGCACGATGTCGCCGGCTTCCGCTTCGCTCGCCTGTTCGCGTTCGAGGCCGGTGAACATCATGATCTGGGCAATTTTTGACTTGCCCTTGTTTTCGTCGCCGTACATCACGACGACTTCCTGGCCCGCCTTCATGCGGCCCTGCTTGATGCGACCGATGCCGATGCGTCCGACATAGCTGTTGTAGTCGATGGAGCAGATTTGCAGTTGCAGCGGTTTGTCCGCATCCACGTCGGGCTGCGGCGTGTGCTTGATGATGGCCTCGTAGAGCGGGCGCATGTCGGTGCCGGGCTGGGTCGCGTCGAGCATGGCGAAGCCGTTCAGCGCCGAGGCGAAGACCACGGGGAAATCGAGTTGCTCTTCCGTGGCGCCGAGTTTGTCGAACAGGTCGAAGGTGTGGCTGATGACCCAGTCGGGGCGGGCACCGGGACGGTCGATCTTGTTCACCACGACGATCGGCTTGAGGCCCAGCGCCAGCGCCTTGCGGGTGACGAAGCGGGTTTGCGGCATCGGCCCTTCGACGGCATCGACCAGCAACAGCACGCCGTCGACCATTGACAGGACGCGCTCGACTTCGCCGCCAAAGTCGGCGTGTCCCGGCGTGTCGACGATGTTGATGTGGGTGCCTTCATAGTCGATGGCGCAGTTCTTCGAGAGAATGGTGATCCCGCGCTCTTTTTCGAGATCGTTGGAATCCATGACCCGCTCGGTAACGGCCTGATGGGCGGCGAAAGTGCCGGACTGACGGAGCAACTGGTCGACGAGGGTGGTCTTGCCGTGGTCAACGTGGGCGATAATGGCGATGTTTCTGAGGGAGCGGGACATAGGGGCTATTGGCGTTGAATGTGTTGCGGGGAACCGAAAATTATAGCACCCCAGGCGCTACTTATGATTGAATTTTCAGGGGATTTTTTATGCTCGGCATCATAGGCGGCAGCGGCTTGACCCAGTTGGCAAACCTCGATGTATCGCACCGCGAGGTGGTGCGCACACCCTACGGAGAACCTTCCGGGCCGCTGACCTTTGGTCGCATCGGTTGTCAGGAAGTGGTTTTCGTCGCTCGTCACGGCTACGGGCACACGATTCCGCCGCATCTGGTGAATTACCGCGCCAACATCCATGCGCTGGAAACCTCCGGTGTGACGCAAGTCATTTCGGTGGCCTCGGTCGGGGGTATTCGCGGCGACCTCGGTCCGGGCGTTCTGGTCGCCCCGCATCAGATCATCGACTACACCTGGGGCCGCGAGATGACCTTCCAGTCGGGTGGCGACGGGCCCGTGGTGCACATCGATTTCACCGATCCTTACGATGCGGCGGTGCGCGCGCTGTTGCTCGATGTCTCGCGCCGGGTCGGCGAAGAGGTGATTGATGGAGCGGTGTATGCGACCACGCAAGGTCCGCGGCTGGAGACTGCGGCGGAGATCAGTCGTCTGGAGCGCGACGGCGCCGATATCGTTGGCATGACCGGCATGCCCGAGGCCGGGCTGGCGCGTGAGTTGGACTTGCCCTACGCGGCGCTTTGCGTGGTTTCCAACTGGGCGGCGGGACGCGCCGATTCCGTACATGGCATCAAGTTCGACAGCCTCGAAGCGGCGCTGCATTTGGCCATGGCCCGCGTCCGCCGAATCATCGAGGGGGTCTGCGAGGCGTGATTCGCGAGGTATTGCGCATGGGCGACCAGCGCCTGCTGCGGGTGGCGCAGCCGGTGACGGAGTTCGGCACCCCCCACTTGACGGCACTGTTGCAGGATATGCGCGACACCATGGCGCATCTTGATGGCGCCGGACTTGCCGCGCCGCAGATCGGCGTCGATCTGCGCGTGGTCATTTTCGGCGGTGTCGCCAATCCTCGCTACCCGGATGCGCCGGACGTGGCGGACACGGTGCTGATCAATCCGGAACTATTGCCGCTTTCGTCCGAAGAGGAGGAGGGCTGGGAAGGTTGTTTGTCGGTCCCCGGCTTGCGCGGCTGGGTGCCGCGCTGGAAGCACTTGCGCTACGCCGGTTTCGATGAAGGTGGTCAGCGTTTCGAGCGGGTGGTCGAGGGCTTCCATGCCCGTGTTGTGCAGCACGAATGCGATCATCTGGATGGCTTGTTGTACCCGATGCGAGTTCGGGATTTCAGTCGCTTCGGCTTTATTCAGGAACTGTTCGGCGAGGATCAGCCGGAAAACGACGACCTTACGTAAAGCTCCTGCCCGCTCGGGGTGGGCAATATCTGGACGCTGGTGTACGTGCGGTCGTCGACCGCAGGAAAGGCGCAGACCCGCAACAAGGACTCCGCTACGTCGCTTGACAGGCTCTTCCAGGCTTCATCGTCGAGGCCGATGCCGATGGTATCCAACTGGGCGATTGTGACCATGTTTTACTCCTTGCGGTTGATTGGCCGATGGCGATCCAGGGAATGGGTCTGTCAGCCTGCAACACTGGTATTGCAACTTGCGTTCCAGCGCCCGATATGCCGGGTAAGGCCGGAACTGAGGTGTGATTCCGATTCTCTTTTTGGTTTATGGATTCATGTACCAGGTTTGCGGCGAAGATTGCCGCCTGGCGGAAGAATCGATGGTGGCAATTACTGCCGTGCATCAGATCTCGGTGCCCGCGAGGTTTGCAGGAAAGTCGGCGCTGGCGGTACGGCGATTCGGCGTTCCTGAACATGCAAGCCCCGCGTCGTGCGCCCCTGATATAAACTGAACGCGGGTCACGCAATCGGCGCCTGAACCGCCAACCCCTAGTCACACGGAGGTCGCATGAGCCGCATCATGATTGTTGACGACGAGCAGGGCATTCTCAATGCCCTGCGACGCTTGCTACAGAGGGCGCCTTGCACCTATGGTCGCCTGGCGTACGCGCTGGAGGTCGAGACCTTCGATTTGCCTCTGGCCGCGCTGGAGCGCGCTCGCGTTGCATCGTTTGATCTGGTGCTGGCGGACTACCACATGCCGCGAATGGATGGCGTGCAGTTTCTCGGTGAGATCGAGAAGATACAGCCCGATGCGGCGCGCATGATCCTGTCGGGTTGCAACGACATCAACGTGCTCAACCAGACGATTCACCGTGCCAATATCTACGGCATGCTGCCCAAGCCGTGGAACGACTATTTCCTGATGTCCATGATCGCCCAGGCGCTCAACCATCGCGATCTGCTGCTGGAGAATCGCGAACTGGCGCGCCAGGCGCAGGTCGCGCGCGAAGAAGTTGCGCCGGCCGCTTCCGCCGCGGCGGTTGAATGGGCCGCAGATGGTTCCATGGTGTTCAAGGATGCGGCGTCCGCAACCGGGGAAACCAAACCGCAGTCCTGAGCAGGGCTAGCGCCGGTCGGTGCGCACGTACAGCGTCAGGCGGCTGCCTTCGCGGCGGTCCATGTCCTGTATCTGTTTCACCAGCAGTGCATCCAGGATGTAATCGGACGCCAGCAGCAAGACTCCGTCGTGACCGAAGAAATCCCGCGTCAGCACCATGCCGGGGCGCAGATCGGCGGCAAGTACCGCCTTTTCGGTCGCAATTTCCTGTGCCATGCTTCCCATCAGATCGAAGAAGGCATCCAGTACCTGCGGGTCGTAGCGCTTGCCGCGCGTCTTGGCCAGCATCGCCTGCGCCTCATCCTGACTCAGTCGCTTTTCGGTCAGGGTGCCGATTTGCAGGCCGTCATAGTCGTTGGCCACGCTCAGAATGCGCGCGCCGAGCGGAATGAAAGCGCCCAGCATACCGTCCGGGAAGCCCTGGCCGTCGAAGCGTTCATGATGCGAGCGGATAATGCGCGCCACCTCTTTCAGTTCGGCCAGCGGCATCAGCGCCGCTTCGCCGGCTACCGGGTGCCGGCGATAAATCCCCATCTCCTCGCCGTTCATTCTCGACACCGGACAACCCAGCAGATTGTCTGAAAAACCGATCTTGCCGATATCGTGCAGCAGCGCGGCGACAAAAATGTCCTGCTGCTCCTTGGCCGGAACCTCCATTTTGACGGCCAGCTTGCGCGCCAGATCGGCCACCCGCCGCGAATGGCCGACCATGGTCCCGCCACGCAGTTCCATGAGGCTGGAAAACACCTTGATCGAGACCAGAAAATTCTGCTTGAGCCGGTCGTTGGCCAGATTCAGGAAGCTGTTGACCTGCTGGATCTCTCCCGTGCGCTCGATTACTTTCTGTTCCAGGCCGGCGTTGAGCTGCGTCAGTTCCTCGTTCTGCGTCTTGGTCAGGGCCAGCAGGCGGATGTTCTCGTTGCGCAGACGGCTGCTTTCGAGAGCATCGCGAATGGTCAGCATGAGCTGGTTGTCGTCCCAGGGCTTGGAGACATAGCGGTAAATCTCGCCGCGGTTGATCGCATCAATCGTCGAGCTGACATCCGCGTATCCCGTGAGCAGAATCCGCATGGTCGCCGGCCAGCGATTGCGCACCTGTTCGAGAAACTGCGCGCCGCTCATTTCCGGCATGCGCATGTCGGAGACCACCAGATCGACCGCTTCGCGCTCGAGAATCTCGAGGCCTGCCTTGCCGCTTTCCGCCGTATGAATCTTGTAGCCTGCGGGTCGCAGCAGGCGCTGCAGCGAGGACAGAATGTTCGCCTCGTCATCGACCAGCAACAGCGTGGCCGGTGTTTCAGTGGTGTCGTTCATGAGGCATGGTCACAATCGCGAATTCTTCTCGCCCTGAGGAGGCTGCTAGATTAACCTGAAACGCGGTCTCCCGGCCATGATCGGTCGGTGCTCGGGTCGGCAAGCTGAATGGCTGCCATTATTTTTGGGCCCGTCGTAACATGGCGGTTTTCCGCATCCAACCATGACGAAGTCGCTGGCCGAGGTTCCTTTCTGGCAGTCCCTGCGCACCCGCATTGTTCTGCTGGTGCTCGCGGGCGCGTTGCCCTCGCTGGTCGGGCTGGGCCTGGCGCACTACCACTACCATCAGCACGCCGCGCTGATGCAGGACCAACGTCTGCAAGCGGAACTCGAGCACTCGCTGGCGCAGATCGAGGGCGTCAGCCGCTCGGCTCGCAATCTGTTGATAACCGTGGCGCGGGACATTGCCGCGCATCGCGCTGATATTTCCGCCTGCCAGACCGATGTACACGCCATAGCCTTGGGCTTTCCCCAATATGGCAATCTGGGTTTCGCCGATCCGCAGGGCCGCATTCTCTGCGCCTCGAATCCGGCCATGGTCGGATTCGATGTTTCCGACCGGCCCCACTTTCGCGAGGCGCTGACCGCGCGGCGGCTGGCCGTCAGCGGTCTCACCACCATCCGTGGCGACGACCGCCCGCAAATTGCGTTCGCCCTGCCGGTCGAAGACGGCGCGAATAAGCTTTTTGGCGTGGTCGGCGTCACGTTGAACATCGGCGATCTGGTGCAGTCGCTGCGAGAGCACTCCTTGCCGGAAGGCACGGTGTCCATGCTGCTCGACCGCCACGGCCAGTTGATTTTCCATAATCCCGCGATTTCCGAACTGACGGGGGCGCAGACTTTGTCGTCGTTGGTGCAAGCCATGCTGGCTGCGCCGCGTGGCATGCTTATGGCGCGGGGCCTGGATGGCGTCGAACGCAGCTATGCCTTTGCCGCCGCCGGCGGTGCAAATGGGGACGCCCTGCATCTGGCTATCGGAGTGCCTCAGGAAACACTCATCGAGGGGCTGTTGCGGGAATACTGGAAAAGCCTGGCGGTCGGCTTTGGCGCGCTGCTGGCGGCCCTGGCGCTGGCCGTCGTAGGGACAGAGATCGGCGTCATGCGTACGCTGCGCAGGCTGGTGACGGTCGCCGACCGCATCGCGGGCGGTGACCTCAATGTCCGTTCGGAAATGGCCGCAGCGCCCGGCGAACTGGGCCATCTGGCGCGCGGTTTCGACGCCATGGCGGTCTCGTTGCGTGCCCGCGACGAAACCCTCAACAAGGTGCTTGAGAGGCTGGCGGGCGACGAAGCGCGGCTGGAATTTCTGCTTCACGAAAGTCCGGCGGCGATCTACACCGCGCGGGCGGAACCGGATTACGAAACGACCTACGTCAGCCCCAACATCACCGAATTGCTGGGCTACCCGCCGGAAAGTTTTACCGACAATGTGTCCTTATGGACCGACAACATTCATCCCGATGACCGCCAGCGCACGCAGGGCAACCTTGCCGAACTGCTCGCCACCGGGCGGGCGCGCACGGAATACCGCTTCCGCCATCGTGACGGCTCATGGCGCTGGATTGCCGGCGAGTGCCGCCTGTCGCGTGATGCCGCTGGCAAGCCGAAAGAGATCATCGGTTACCGCGTCGACGTCACCGCAGACAAGGCGAAGGAAGACACCATCGTTTTTCTTGGCAATCATGACGTGTTGACCGGCCTGCCCAACGAGGTATTGCTGGAAGACCGGCTGCTTCAGGCGCTGGGGTTGGCGCGGCGCACCGGCAACTCGGTGGCGCTGCTGGAGCTCAATCTCGACGGCTTCAGCCGGCTCAACCAGACGCTCGGTCATCGCGGCGCCGACCAGTTGCTGGTTGAACTGGCTCTGCGCCTGAAGAACTGCCTGCGCCAGACGGATACCGTGGCGCGACGCAGCGGCGACAATTTTGTCATCCTCATGCCGGAAGTGTCGGAAGTTCTGGATGTCGCCGTCGCGGTGCGCAAGGTGCTGGATGCCGCCGCCGAGCCGATCGACGTTTTCGGCAAGGAAGTGCGCGTCACGGCCTGCATCGGTATTGCGGTGTTTCCCAGGGACGGTGACGACCGCGATACGTTGCTGGCCAATGCGGCCAGCGCCTTGGCGCGAGCCAAAAAAGAAGGTCGCGACCGTTTCCATTTCTACATCGAAGCCATGAACCAGGGTGCGCTCGATCACCTGGAGATGGAGACGGCCTTGAGCCACGCGCTGGAGAACAAGGAACTGCTGCTGCACTATCAACCGCGCGTGGATTTGCGCACCGGCCGGATTGTCGCCGCCGAGGCGCTGGTGCGTTGGCAGCACAACGGCGAGCTGGTGCAGCCGGACAATTTCATTCCGCTGGCCGAGGAAACCGGGCTGATCCAGTCGATCGGTGAATGGGTGCTGGCCGAGGCCTGCCGCCAGCAGCGCGCATGGCTCGACCGTGGCATGCCGATTGTCACCGTTGGCGTCAATGTCTCGCAGCAACAGTTGCGCGTGCGCAGCGCAGAGGATGCCTTGCCCGCATTGTGCCGCAAGTATCTCGCCGCCACATGCCTGGAAACCCGGTGGCTGGAACTGGAACTGACCGAGAGCCTGCTGATGGAATCGCCCGAGCAGACCATTGAGCTGCTGCGCACGCTGCATGCCGCAGGTACCAAACTGGCCATCGACGATTTCGGCACCGGCTATTCCAGCCTGGCCTATCTGACGCAATTGCCGGTGCAGTATCTGAAAATCGACCGTTCTTTCGTCAATCACGTCAGCACCGATCCGAACAGCGCCGCCGTGGCCCGGGCCATTATCGGACTGGCGCACAATCTGAACATGACGGTGATCGCCGAGGGCGTTGAAACCGAGGCTCAACTCAGTTTCCTGCGCAAGCTCGGCTGCGACGAAATGCAGGGCTTCTATTTCAGCAAGCCCTTGCCGGCGGACCAGTTCGAGGCAATGCTGACGGCAGGCAACACCATTGCGGTTAGCGCCGAAGCCCCCAGTGAAACCCTGCTGCTGGTGGATGACGAGGCCGGCATTCTGAACTCGCTGAAGCGTTTGCTGCGTCGTGAGGGCTATCGCATCCTGACCACCACCAATCCGGCCGAGGGTCTCGAACTGCTGGCGACAAACGATGTCCAGGTGATCATCTCCGACCAGCGCATGCCGGAAATGAGCGGGACGGAGTTTCTCAGCCGGGTCAGGCAACTGCATCCCAATACCATTCGCATGGTGCTGTCCGGCTATACCGACCTGCAAAGCATCACCGATGCCGTCAATCGCGGCGCGATCTGGCGTTTTCTGACCAAACCATGGGAGGACGAGGCCCTGCGAAAACTGGTGCGCGAAGCCTTTCGCGAGTACGAATTGCAGTATGGGAATACCCGTGATTCCGCATCGCAAGGGACCCATTCGGTGCCATGACCGACACCTATCCAGCGGACGCCGACTTATCCGTGACGCCGACATTGCTGTTGGTGGACGATGAAGACGGCATTCTATCGGCGCTCAAGCGCCTGCTGCGGCGCGAGGCCTATCAGGTGTTGACCGCCAATGGCGGCCAGGCCGGGCTGGATGAACTGGCGCGCAGCCGGGTTGACGTCATCGTATCGGACCAGCGCATGCCGGGCATGAGCGGCGTCGAATTTCTGCGCCGGGCCAAGGATCTCTATCCAGACACGGTGCGCATCGTGCTCTCGGGCTATGCCGATCTGCAAAGCATTACCGATGCCATCAACGAGGGCGCGATCTACAAGTTTCTTGCCAAGCCCTGGGACGATGACATGCTCAAGGCCGAGATCGAGCATGCCTTCCGTCGCAAGGCGTTGCGCGACGAGAGCAAACGCCTGAGCCAGCAGGTGCAGGTGGCCAACGCCGAACTGACCAGGGTGAACGCCCTTTTGCAGGAGGCGCTGACGGTGCAGCGGCAGCGCGCGGAACTTGGCGAGACCGCACTGACGGCGGTGCAGCAAATAGTGAACTGTCTGCCGACGCCGCTGCTCGGCGTCGACTCCGACGGTTTGGTGGTCTTTGCCAATGCGGCAGCCACCCGATGTTTCGCGCGGCGCCCGCTGTTGGGTGCCTTTGTCGCCGAGGCATTGCCGCCTGCGGCGGCGGAACTGGTGGCGCAGGGGCGCGGCGAGATCGGGATGTCGATTGACGACCGCAGCTATCGGGTAAGCTGTCACGCCGTCGATTCGATCATGCAGCAGCGCGGCTATTTGTTGATATTCGTGCCGGACCAGACATCATGAACACTGAAGACTCCGCGCCTCTGCGCGACGAGGCCGAATTGAATGCCGCCCGCGACGCGCTGCGCCAACGCCTCGTGCGCCTGTTTCGCAAGTGCGACCTGCAAGGCGGCAACAGCAGTGCGCAAATGCTGTTCAAGGCGGTGCTGGAGCATCGTCTGGAGGCCTTGCGATGAAGCCGCCCAGTCTGGAACAGATCATCGGCGGCTTGCGCACCTTGCCTTCGCTGCCGACGGTAGTGATGGAACTGCTGCAAACCATGGGAGATGAAGAGGTCAGTGTCGACCGGCTGGCGCGCGGCATCGGCAACGATCAGGCACTGGCGGCGCGCACCCTGCGGGTGGCCAACTCACCCTTCTACGGCATGCAAGGAAATATCGACACGATTGCCGAGGCCATCACGGTGCTGGGTTTCGTCAATGTCCGCTCGTTGGTAACCGCAGCGGGAATTGCCACGGCGTGGCCGGCAAGCGAAGCCTCCGGCTTGAAACCAGGAGATTTTTGGCGCCACTCCCTCAGTGCGGCGTCCTGTGCCGCGACGCTGGCGCCCCATGCCAAACTGCGGGCGGACAGGCTGTTTCTGGCGGGGTTGCTGCACGACATCGGTCGCCTGGTGCTGGTGGTCACGCATCCGGCGGTGTATGCCGAAATCCTGGTGCGACGCAAACAGGACGATTGCCTGCTGATCGAGGCCGAGCGCGCGGTGCTCGGGTTTGGCCACGCCCGGATCGGCAGTGCGCTGTGCCGCCACTGGCGCATACCGGAGTCGATTGCCGACGCGGTGGAACGGCATCATCGGGTGACTCCTGACGATCCCAAGGCGCCGGCCGACATGGCCGATGTCGTGCATGTCGCCGACGTGCTGGCGCATGCGCTCGATTCGACAGCCGACCCGGATGCCATGGTGCCGCCACCGGACGCCGCCGCGTGGCAACGTCTGGGTCTGGACGAAAAGAAGCTGCGCGCGGTGCTGGAACAGGCCGAGCGCCAATTCAACGGTTATTCGAACATATTGCCTTGACCATGACCGATCAGCCTGAGCTTGCGGCGAATGTCGCGTTTTCCCTGCCGCAGCTTGCCGCGCTGATCGAAGCGCTGCCGGCCGGCATTTACTGCCATGACGGAGAGCAACTGGTACTCGTCAATCAGGCGATGTGCGAGTTGACCGGCTATTCGCGGCAACAGTTGCTCGGCATGAAGTTCTGGGAGTTGTTTCCGCCACGGATGCGCGACATGGTGAAACAGCGCGGCCAGTCGCGCTTTCAGGGCGCGGACGCGCCCGCGCGTTACGAAGTGGCCCTGCTCACGGCGCAAGGGGAGGAACGCTGGGCGGACATGATTGCCACGCGGTTTTCCGTGGACAACCGGGCGATCGTTCTCGCCAGCTACCTTGACACCACCGAGCGCAAGCGCGCGGAAACCCGGCAGCAGCAAGCGCAGCAGGTACTGGCACAGATCATCGACAGCAGCTTCGTGCCCACCTTCGTCATCGACGACCGGCATCTGATCACGCAGTGGAACAAGGCCTGCGAAGCGGCTTTCGCCATCAAGGCGGTCGACATGGTCGGCACCAAGAGGCATCAACAGGTGTTCTACGGCAAGGAGCGACTGACCATGGCCGATTTGATTGTTGACGGCGGCATGGAAAAAGCCATCCTTCAGATGTATCGCGACAAGCGCCTGACCCGTTCGCAATTCATTCCGGGCGCCTACGAGGCGGAGGATTTCTTTCCTCATCTGGGTGACGGCGGCTTGACACTGAATTTTTTCGCTGCGCCGCTGACCGATAACGAAGGCCGACTGATCGGCGCGGTGGAGACGCTGATGGATGTCACCGACCAGCGGCGCACCGAAACGGAGTTCATACATTCGAGGAAAGCACTGGAGCAACTGGTGGCGACCCGTGGCGAGCAGTTGCGCGAGGCGACGCGCGAACTGGAGCAGGATATTGCGCGCCGCGAGAAGGCCGAGGCCGAACTCACGCAGCGCTTCAATCAATTATCGGAACTGAATGTCGAGCTGAAGCAGGCCCAGGAACAACTGGTGCAATCGGAGAAGCTGGCGTCGATCGGCCAGTTGGCGGCCGGGGTGGCGCACGAAATCAACAACCCGATCGGTTTTGTGCAATCCAATCTGGGTTCGCTGGAGCGTTACTTTGAACAGATCATGGAGTTGCTGGATGGCTACCAGGAAGGCGAGGCCCTGCTCGGCGCGCTGGGCGAGCAATGCGAGACCGGCGGAGCCTGGCTGGTGCGGATGGCGCGGCTCAGGAAGGATGTCGAGCTGGACTTCCTGAAGGAAGACATACCGGATCTGTTGAAGGAATCCAGGGACGGCATTGTCCGGGTCAAGAAGATCGTCGCCGACCTGAAGGATTTTTCCCGCATCGACATCACGAATGAATGGGAATGGGCCGACCTGAGGACGGGACTGGATTCGACCCTCAACGTGGTCAGCAACGAGCTCAAATATCGCGCCGACGTGGTCAAGGAATATGGCGATCTGCCGAAGATCAGATGCCTGCCGTCGCAACTCAACCAGGTCTTCATGAACCTGCTGGTGAATGCGGCGCAGGCGACGCCGGAAGGCCGGCATGGCACCATCGCGATACGCTGCGGAACGGAGGCCGATGGCGTCTGGGTCGAGGTGGCCGATACCGGCGCGGGAATCCCGGAGGAAAACCTGAAGCGCATCTTCGACCCTTTCTTCACCACCAAGCCCATCGGCAAAGGCACCGGGCTGGGTTTGTCGCTGTCCTACGGCATCGTGCAAAAACACGGCGGGCGGATAGAGGTCAGGAGCGAAGTCGGGGTCGGCACCACCTTCCGCATTTCACTGCCCATCGAGCCGCCGGAGGCGAATGACGCGGCATCGTGAATCGAACGCCTGTCCCGTGGTGTTGAGCGATCAGTTTCGCCGTACCGCCGTCGCCGACTCTTCACCCATGGCTGACGGTTTGTTCGACCCATTCAGGAACTGGTACGAGAAGCGCCACGATTACGCGCGCGACTGGCAGGCGCGCACCGGCGGTCAGGTGGTGGCGACGATGTGCACCTATACCGCCGAGGAACTGCTGATCGCCGCCGGCATGCTGCCGGTGCGGGTGCTCGGCGCGCACGAACCGCAGAACGTCACCGAGCCGCACCTCTTCGGCATGTTCTGCCCGTTCTGCCGCGATTCCCTGGCGCAGGGCCTGCTTGGTCGTTACGATTACTGCGAGGGCGTGACCCTGACCCAGTCCTGCATCCAGTACCGGCAGACCTTCAGTTCATGGCGCGGCAATGTTCCCGGCGTGAAATGGGATTATTACGTGCCGATGCCGAACAACGTGCAGTCGTCGCACGCGCGCCAGGCGCATCATGCCGAGCTTCAGTCCTTCCGGACTTTCTTGCAGGCGCTGACCGGCAGGGAACTCACCGATGCAATGCTCAGGGACGCACTCGCCGTGGTCGATGAAAACCGTCGCTTGTTGCGCCGGTTGTTCGACTATCGCAAGGCGGCCAATCCCCCGGTCACGGGCGTCGAGGCGCTCTACGCTTCGCTGACCGCGCAGTTCGTGGACAAGCGCGAGCACAACGAGCAGTTGAAGAAAGTCCTGGCGGCGCTGCCTGAGCGCCGGTTGAACCGTGCCGAGGGCGTTCGCTTCATGACCATCGGTTCGGAAAACGACGACATCGCCTTCATGCAGATGGTCGAGTCGGTCGGCGCCACCATTGTCATCGACGATCAGTGTTCCGGCACGCGTTACTTCTGGAATGAGTCAAAGCCCGAGGACGACGTCATCAAGGCCATCGCCGACCGCTATTGCGACCGCCCGGCCTGTCCGACCAAGGACTACCCCAACCACACGCGCTTCAATCACGTGCTCGGCCTGGCCAGGGAGTTCAACGTCGGCGCCGCGATATTCCTGCAACAGAAGTTTTGCGATCCGCACGAGGGCGACTATCCGGACCTGAAACGCCATCTTGAGGACAACGGCATCCCGACGCTGTTTCTGGAATTCGACATCACCAATCCCATCGGCCCCTTCCGCACCCGTATCGAGGCTTTCCTCGAAACGCTGAGCGACGAAGACCTGTTCTGAGCCGGCGGCGGACAATGATGAGCGCACGGAACAACTATCCGACCGAACCGCTGAAGCTGTGGGGCAAGGCGAAACAACTGCGCGAGCAGTACTACGCCAACTACGCCAAGGCCAGGGACAACGGCGGCCTGCGCTGGTCCGGTTCGGCCTGGGCGCTCGATGCGCTGCCGGCGGGGCTTGGCGACGATGTCTTTTCGCTGACCGGCGAGCCTTATGCGGCGTCCATCGCGCACGAAAGGAAGTTCGCCAGGGAGTGCATGGACGCGGCAGAGTCGGTCGGCTTCGCCCGCGACTTGTGCTCCTACATGCGCATCTACTGGGGCAGCGTGCAGCTCGACCGGTTTTTGTTCGGCGGCAAATTCCCCAGGCCGGATTTCATTTTCCAGACGCAGATCTGCTGCTCGCATTCCAAGTGGTACCAGCATGTCGCTGGGGAAGAGAAAGTGCCGCAGTTCTATCTGGATGTCGGCGTCGGTCCCTACCATGAGCTGAACGCGACGCGGCTCGACTACGTCACCAATCAATTGCACGACGGCATCGAGTTCCTGGAGAAATCGACGGGCCGCAAATTCGACGACGAGAAGTTCATCAAGGCGGTGAAGAACGAAATGCGCTCGACTAGCCGCTGGGCGGACATCTGCGCGTTGAACAAAATCAAACCGGCGCCGCTCGACGAAAAGACCATGTATTCGCTCTACGTGCTGGCCACCTTGTCGAAATCCTCGCAGTGGTGCGCCGACTTCTACGACGAACTCTATGACGAAGTGAAGGATCGTGTCGCGCGCGGCATCGCCGCCGTGTCCAACGAGACCTGCCGCATCATGTCGGATACCCAGCCGCCCTGGTCCTTCCTCAAGATGTTCCGCTACCTCGAAACCTACGGCGCGGTGTCGGTCGGCTCGCTGTACACCTTCGCCCTGCAAGGCATCTGGGAAAACCAGCCGGACGGCAGTTGGGGCGGCCGTTCGCTGCCGTGGGAAAATGGCGTCGCAATGAATGATCGCGACACGGTGCTGCGCCTGTATGCCGACTGGAACTTGTCGAAGCCGCAGTGGCAGCACTTCTTCGATCCGCGACTGAAAACCGAAATGATGTTGCGCATCGTCAGGGAATGGCAAGTCGATGGCGTCATGCTGCATTTGAATCGCGGCTGCGAAGGACTCAGCCTGGGCATCATGGAAAACCGCCTGGGCATCGCCAAAGCGGGCGTGCCGGTGATGAGCTTCGAGGGCAACATGGGCGACGAGCGCGAATTCGACGAAGGGCGCGTTCGGGCGCAAGTCGACGCCTTCATGGAACAGCTTGGCTTGCGTCGCCAGACTGCGTAACCGGAATTAGAGAAAACACGAAATGATTACCGCCGGAATTGATATGGGCATGCGCAGCGTCAAGGTGTTGCTGCTGGAGAAAGTCGGCGCTGGTGATACGGCGGCGCCGAAGTACGGCATCAGGCAACTGCACATCATGCTGCCGGGCGAACTGGATCAGGACCAGGCGGCGGACCAGGCCTATGACGAGGCTTTGGCCGCCGCCGGTTTGCAGCGCGAGGACGTGACGGCAGTGTTCGCCACCGGCGCCGGTCGCAAGCAAGTTGGCTTTGCGACCGAAGGCATCACCGAGATGACCGCCGGCGCACGCGGCGCGGTGTATCTGTGCCCTCGGGCGCGCACCGTGGTCGATGTCGGCGCCGAGGAAGGGCGCGGCATGAAGACCGATGCCACGGGGCGTGTGGTCGATTTCGCCAGCAACGAGAAATGCGCGGCGGGTGTCGGCTCCTTCGCCGAAGCGATGGCGCGGGCGCTGCAAATGACGCTGCGGGAATTCGGCGAGGCCGCTCTCAGGTCCGACCAGTCCATTCCCATGAACGCCCAGTGCGCGGTGTTCGCCGAGTCCGAGGTGGTATCGCTGATTCATTGCGGGACGCCGAAGAACGACATCGCCAGGGCCGTGCTCGATGCCGTCGCCAGCCGCATCTGCGCCATGGTGCGCCGGGTGGGCATCGAAAGCGAGGTGGCGCTGATCGGCGGCATGGCGCGCAACGCCGGCTTCGTTCAGTCGCTGAAAACGGCAATGGGCGTCGACGCGATTTCCCTGACCGAGATGCCGGAGTATGTCAGCGCCCTGGGCTGCGCCCTGCTCGCCGCCGAGCGGCAGATCAGGGCAATCGCGTGAATGCCGGAAGCATCCTCTCCTCCTTCAAGGGGGAGGCCGGGAGGGGGATAGGGGAAGCGGAAGTGGTACCGTTATTGGTACCCTTCGCACCCTACAAACTGGAGGGTGCGCGCAATGAGCGTTGACCACTACACCTACCGCGTCACCTGGTCGACCGAGGACGGCGAACATGTCGGTTTGTGCGCCGAATTTCCGTCGTTGTCGTGGC
>JALNZB010000024.1:0-7191 GCA_023229545.1 Sulfuritalea sp.
CGAAGTCGATGCCGCTCCCGAACGCCTCTTCTACAGCCGTCAAATATGCCTTGTGGCCGTCTGTGGTGAGTTGAACACGATTGGTAAGGCGATCTGCCAAGTCCTGAATGAAGGGCCGTGTCCGGTCTATACACATTTCCCAAAAAGGACCGCCTGAAGGCGGTGGGTTTCACTCCCAAAGGCGGAAAATGGCCACATACATACCAGTGAGCGCTTAGTACGGCATACTATAGGCTGTGGCGCTAATTTTCCACCAACACCTCCCATCAACAAAATTCGTAAAGACTTTTTGGCGCCCATCATGCGGTATCGCTAAGATGCCGTGTTCATACATGGGCTCAATAACGATAGTTCATTCAATGAAAGGGCTGTGGAATGTTTAACATACCCGGGGTTATGCGTAAGGCAACATGGAAATTGAAAGCGGCGGCAGTTACAATCTGCCTTTCATTATTAGCAGCTGCTATTTGGGCGTCTATGACATGGCTCGCAAGTAAGCCGTTTTTTGATCCCTATGTTGCGGTGGTTTTGGCCAGGAAACAAATCGATTTTGCCATTCCGGCAGAATTTCAAATAGGTTTTGACAGGGGTCAATTAAACAAAGCGAATTTTTTTGAAACCAAAAATAAGAGGCGCGTTCGCATTCGGCCAATGGAGGATTTTGGATCGATCATAGAGGCTGAGCGTATTGCAAATGAACTTTTGAATGATCCCAACTGCATTTTGGTAATCGGTAATTCCAACAGTACCGTTACATCCGCAACGCTTGACGTATTCCTCAAAAGCAACGATCCGCCATCCTATATTTGGCCAATCGCCACAGCAACGAAGCTTATCGACAAAGCAAGAACCGCTGGAGATAGGGCGGTGTTGAGGATGGTTCCGGATAACGCTAGTCAAGCTATTCAAATTCAGCGCCTTGTCGGTCGCTTGGTGTCAGTCCCTCGTGTTGCGATATATGGCGATGAAGAAAACCCTCTGTACTCCGATGACCTAATGAGAGACATCGCATCAAAAGTACGAGAAAAAGGTGGTTCCGTGATTGTTGAAGAGATGATTGGCCCTAACAATTCTATATACAACTCATTTACGATATGGCAAAAAGCGTCTCGTCCGGACGTTATCATTTACGTGGGCGTGGCACATCACGGGCTCTTACTTATTGATCAGCTCAAGGCGCTGAACATTCGGGCGCCAATTATCTTCACCGATGGATCAATGGTGGGGGCGCTAATTCAAAACATCAAAAGAATTCCCAATAGGGCATTTATTCTTTCTCCAGTAGGTCTGAAAGGGGAGCCGAACAAATTCCCTACGTATGAACCTATTGGTGAGGATGCGTATGAGCTAACTAGGCAACTAATCGGAGAGTGCGTTGGCGACTGTAGCCGGGACAATATGCGTACGGCAATCGAAGGCGTGAAAGGAAAAAACTCACTTGCGAATGGAAAGGCCGGTGAATACCAGTTCAATGCCGATGGAAACAACGCAGGAATGCAATATAAGGTTTATGAAATTAGTCGTGGTTCGATATCTCTTTATAACCATTACTAATAATGACGGTAACGCTCGTCCAGCCAAGACACATTTACGCGCCAGAATCTGACGAATTTGGGCATGTATATATGCCTACGTCACTCTTGTCGGTGGCAGCCCGATTTGTCAAGAGTGGACTAGAGGTTCAGCTTGTTGATGAAAATGTTACAAAAAGCGAGATCACTGGAAGCGTAGTAGGGATCAATGTAATTGGTGCCCCCTATATAAACAGCGCAATCACGATTTTGAAGCGTTATCAGAGTTTGATTTCTAATGGCGTCGCGCTTGTTGGAGGGCAGGGGGTTCGTGGGCTATCAACGCGTGAATTTTCTTCGCTATTTGGAATCAATACAATTAGAGGTGACGATCCTACCGCACTGGCAACGGCGTTAGCTCGGAACATTTCCAGCAAAGAAACGACATCACTTATTCCTGCATATCAACTATTGCCAGACACAGTCTTACGCGGATATTTATCCGGGGAATTCTGCTTCTACCTGTCTCAGGGCTGTAAATTTAGTTGCACTTTTTGTGCGGGGGAGAGAAGCCAAACAAATAGGGCGATAGCATACGGCTTGATCTCGGAGAGCTACCGGCAAATGGACGTTACGTCCGAGGACCTCTTATTTCTTGCGCAGAAAGCTAAGTTCTTTGGGCTTGGCGAGCTGAACATATATCTTTCCAATCTCGACTTATTCCAAACACCTGAACTTCTTTACGAATTTTCGCGGATTGCACACCACATTCGGCGGAAGGTGCCAGAAGTGTCTATTCGTATGAGAGGACTTTCTACCGTAAAGTCGTTTCTGTCCTGCCACAAAAAGAATAAGCGGGTTGTTGTTTCAATGGTTGATGCTGGTTTGGAACGAGTGGGCTTCGGAATTGATGGGGCAACCCCTCACGTTTGGAAAGAAACAAAAAAGCCACAACAGGCTAGCCAATGTATAGAAGCAATTATGGTTTCCAATAAGGAATATGGATTGATTCCGGAATCACTAATGGTTTTCGGACACAACGGTGCTGATGATGAGAATTCATTGGATGCGTCTGTACGATTCGTCAATGAAACGCGAACCATGTACCAATCGGTTCCTCGCCCGCATGTTGCAAAAGACATAATTCCAGGAAATGATGGATGGAAGAGTGCCGTGTTTCGCCCAAGAATTGATTATCTTCTTCGTACTCCGAGCGCGTTTCAATTACTAGACTTCACTACTCTGCCAAGCTGGCTTACACACCCAGACCCACATTTCCGGCGCCGTGTTTCGTCTGCTTTCTTAGCGATTTGTGACTTCGAAGACTGCCTTACTAAATACACGTTGCCAGAAGATCCTGAAGCAGTTCCTTCAGAGCTTGAGTTTGCCAAGAGTTTCAATAGTGGACGATACGATATATAGTTTATTCCATGAAAACGGGAAAGAGATATCGAGCTGTATTTAAGGCTTTATCGCTCGGTATTTTGGCCGCTTTTTTCTTTTCCAGCACATTTGTAATTAACAGGTGGCTTAGCCTTGGTGGTGGGGATTGGTACTGGACAGCTACACTTCGGTATCTATTCGTTATCCTCCTTTTAACTCCTATTATCATCGTTACTGGCGGAATAAGCTCTTTCACAAGAACGGTAGTGTGTTTTTGGAAATCACTGACATTCTGGTGCATTTCTGGTGGCATCGGGTTTGGTATATTTTATCTCGCGCTATGCTATTCGGCGTCCTATTCCCCAGGTTGGATAGTTGCAACGACCTGGCAACTTACAATACTCGCTGGGCCTCTAATATTGCGCTCGTTTGGAAGTTCCGTCCGGCGTGGCTCACTATTTTTTAGCAGTCTTTCTTTTGTTGGTGTTGTCTTGGTAAACCTTCACGAGCTACAGTCGTCAAATTTATCCGATTTCAGAGGTGTGCTCTTCATAGTTTTGGCGGCTTTCTGTTATCCACTTGGGAACACTTTATGCACACAAGCGATGTCCGATACCGGTTACAGGTGGGCGAGCATTGATGATAACGGAATATTGCAGAATACTTTCTCTAGAATATGGATTATGGCTGTCGGCTCTCTGCCAACATTGATTGTTGCAGGGCTTCTCATTGGCGTTCGAGATATGCCCACATTTCACCAATTGGTTGGTGTCGGCTATGTTGCAATATCCACCGGGGTAATCGCGACAAGCTTATTTCTATATGCTCGCCAGAATATCGCCAGAACTGGCGATGAAATATCGGCAGTGGACTCTACACAATCATTTGAGGTGCCATTTGCGCTTATGTTTGAAGTGTTGTTCTTGGGTGCCACGTTGCCTAACTTGATCGGATGGATTGGCATGGTAGCCGTGGTGGTCGGCGTGTCCGGCTACGTTTTCTCGGCCAGAAACTGATGTATGTAGAAGCGATATGCGTCACGTGCACAACCAGTCCGTTCGCTGGAGACACTTTTACCCCTAAGAGCCTATTTCAGTAGGAGGTATTTTTGCCGATAAAGCTCCCATCGGTACACTGGCTGCCAGTGGAATGCACTCGACGCCACGGGGATATGCACCTGCAGTTCGGCGTATCGACGCTTTCGCGAATGGACCGAGGCCGGCGTGTTCGAAGCCTTCTGGCGGCAAGGATTGATCGAGTACGATGGACTGAAGGGCTTCTTTGACGGATCGAATCGCCGTGCCGTCAGCGCCGACTTTTCAAGCCCGACCGAACTGCTCGCACAGGCTTTTCACCGCCTCACGTTCGCCACGAATGCGCAGCAACGCACCATGCTCGTCGGCGCGCTCTTCCAGCACCTCGCAGCTTGCGAAGATTTCGTTGCGCCGTTGCTGTGCCGACCAGGGCAGGAACAGCTCGGCCTCGACCAGACCCTGCCGGAAAAACTTAACGATCGCCTCGCGCAGCAGCGCGATGTCGCCGGCGCGGCGCGCGCTCATGACGATGCAATCCGGGTAAGCGCTGCGCAGCGCCGCTTCGCGTTTGGTTTGCGCCGCAGCGTCGCCGCGCTTGTCTACATTGTCGATCTTGTTGAAGACGCGGAGGCGCGGCACGTCCTGTGCGCCGATCTCGGCCAGCACCTTGTCGGTGACCTCGAGCTGTCGTTCATATCCCGGATCGCTGGCGTCGATGACATGCAGCAGCAGCGCGGCATCGAGCGCCTCTTCGAGCGTCGACTTGAACGAGGCGACGAGGCCGTGCGGCAGGTTCTTGATGAAGCCGACGGTGTCGCTGACCAGCACGCGCGGTTTGCTCTCGGGCTGGAGGGCGCGCACGGTGGTGTCGAGCGTGGCGAAAAGCTTGTTTTCGACCAGCACCTCGCTGCCCGTGAGGGCGCGCATCAGGGTGGATTTGCCGGCGTTGGTGTAGCCGACCAGCGCCACGCCGGCGATGCCCTGGCGCTCCTGTCGCCGCGCGCGCTGTGTTTTGCGCTCGGCATCCATGGCGATGATTTCCTGCTGCAATTCGGCGATGCGGTCGCGGATTTTGCGTTTATCCAGTTCGGTGTGCGACTCGCCGGCACCGCGACCGCCGGTGCCGCTGCGCTGCCGCCCCTGCGGCCCGGCGAGCTTGGCCGCTTCGCGCAGGCGCGGCGCCATGTAGCCGAGGCGGGCGATCTCGACCTGCGCGCGCGCGGCGCGGGAGCTGGCGTGGCGGTGGAAGATTTCGAGGATGACCATGGTGCGGTCCATCACCTCGCAGCCGACTTCCTTTTCGAGGTTGCGTGCCTGCGACGGCGAGATTTCGTGATCGACGAAGATGGCGTCGATCCTGCCGGCCTCGGGATCGGCGGCGGCGTGCAGCGGTTTCTCGAAGGCGCCGGGCGCGGGCTCGCTGTCCACAAATTCGCGTATTTCCTCGCGTTTGCCGGTGCCGAGGTAGGCCGTGGCGTCGAAGCTGGAGCGCTTCTGCGTGAACGTGGCGGTGATCACGTAACCCAGTGTCTTGGCGAGGTCGCGCAGCTCGGCCAGCGAGGCCTCGAACTCGATGTCGTTCACGTTCGGCAGTTGCACAGCCGCGACGACGGCATATTTGGGTTTCTCTTTGACTTCTTTTTGCATTCGGGGATGACTTCTCTTGAAAAGGCGAAGCCGGATAGTACCCGCCAATGCGATGGCTACCGGCATTCGCGCGGAACCGGACGATACTTTTCAGCCCCCGGCGATCCAGTCTGCGGCGACCTGCAATGCCGCTTGCAGGGAGTGTTGCGCGGTCTCGCTGAGTGGGTCGCCCAGTTCAAAGCGCTCGCCGCGAATGGCCAGCAGCCAGCAGGGGGGCGGCTCGCCATCTTCGATGTCGGCATAGACCTTGAGCACCGCCTGCGGGCTCATGGCATGCGTGGTGAAGCTGGCGTCCTTCGCCGCAGTGATGAGTTCCAGCGAACAGGGTGCTGGCGCCTCAAGGCTGGCATCGACGAACAGCACGCGACGGCGGCCTTGCAGGTCCAGCGCATGTTCGACCTGCAATTGGAAATCGGTCAGGCAGTCGATCGCGCCCCATTCCGGATGGCGCGCCGCAAGGGTTGCGAAGTGCTCGACGAACAGCGGCCCCAGCGCATCGTCGCCGCGCGACGGGTTGCCCCAGCCGAAGATGAGCACGGGTGCGGTCAAGGTCGTTCTACCCCTGGACCGCCTTGAACCGGTTGCCGACCAAAGTTGCCATGACCACCAGCGTCGTCGAAATCAGGATCATCACCATGCCCAGCGCCGAAAGCTTGCCCCACAGCCCATCCTCGGAAAAACGCAGGATCTGCACGGCCAGGACTTCCGTGCCGGGACGCGACAGCACGACCGACAGCGTCAGTTCGCGCACGAACATCGATGCCATCAGTATCCAGCCCGAGACGATGCCCGGAATCAGCAGCGGCACGATGATGCGGCGCATGGTCGTCAGCGGGCTTGCGCCGCATACCAGCGACGATTCTTCGAGGTGGCTGTGGATCTGGATGAAGGCGCTGGACATCGGCCGGATGCCGTAGGGCAGGTAGGTGGCGATATAGCCCAGCAGCAGCGCCCAGATTGTCGCGTAGAGCGGGGTCTGCACGAAGAACCACATGAAGCCGACGCCGATCACGATGCCGGGGAAGGAGAAGGAGAGATAGCTCAGCGATTCGAGTATGCCGGCGGCGCGCGTCTTCACCTTGACGATGACATAGGCGACGAAAATCGACAGGATCACGCCCAGTGTGGCACCGACCACCGCGAGGAACAGGCTGTTCTTCAGCGACAGCAGCGAAATCGGATCGCTCAGTACGTCGCTCCAGTGCTTCAGGCTCATCATCGAGAACGCCTTGGCGCTGGGCACCATCGAGTAGGGCACCAGCGAGGTGTACAGCAGCACCGCCACCGGCAACACGATCAGCACGAAGGACAGCAGCCCGATCAGGCCGAACAGCGGCATTCGCGCCTTGCCGAGTTCGATCACCGACGGACGGAAACCGCGACTGGATATGGTGACGAATTTTTCGCTTTCGGCGGTCAGCGCCCGGTACACGACGATCAGCGTCACCGAGGCCACCAGCACGCTCATGCCGACGGCTGCGGCCTTGCCGTAGTCGGTGGCGAAGCCCGTGGCGATCATTTCGTACAGGTAGGTGGCCAGCACATGTACGCGACCGGGCATGCCGATCACCGACGGCACGGCGAAGGAGGCCAGGCTGCGCACCACGCCGAGGATG
>JALNZB010000024.1:7201-47781 GCA_023229545.1 Sulfuritalea sp.
CGAGGATGAAGGCCGCCAGGATGGCCGGTCGCAGCACCGGCAAGGTGATCCTGAGCAGCGTGCGCCAGGTGCCGGCGCCGCAGACGCGCGACGATTCTTCCAGCGCCACATCGAAGGAGGCCATCGCCGGCGCGATGATCAGGTAGGCGATGGGCAGGTCGAGCAGGCCCTCGACGAGGATCATGCCCCACATCGAGTAGATGTTGAGCGGCGCGTTGTCCAGCCCGAACGCTTCCTTCAGGCCGAGGTTGATCAGTCCGTTCGAGGGATTGAGCAGCAGGGCCCAGCTCACCGCGAACAGCAGATGCGGGATCATCATCGGAATGATGGAAATGATCTTGAACAGGAACTTGAAGGGAATGTCGGTGCGGGTATTGAGGTAGGCGAGGAAGATGGCCAGCACCGTGGACAGCAGCGACGAAGTCAGCACGAAAATGCCGGTGTTGACCATCACTTCGAGGAAACCCGGATCGGTATAGGCCTGGACGTACTTGTCGACGGTGAAGTGGCCGAAGGCGGTCAGCCCCTCGGAAAAACTGCCGAGAACCAGCATCACCACCGGGCATACCGTCAAGGCGCCGACGATCGCGATCAGCAGCCAGGTCAGCTTGGTGCGCGCACTGTTCATTTCAGATCGCCACCAGCAGGCAGTGCTCCGGGGCCAGCGTGAAGCTCACGCTGTCGCCTTCAATCAGCTTTGCGTCCGGATCGATCCGGGCGAGTAGATGCTCGTCGCCGACGCCGATCTCGACCTCGTAGGCCTCGCCGACGAACACCAGCGACTCGATGCGGCCGTTGACCAAATTTCCGGCGGCCGGCGCCTCGCCCTTGACGATGCGGATGAATTCGGGCCGGATGCACAGCGTGGCCTCGCTGCCGACGGGAATGTCGCGGTGCTGGCAGACGATCCGGCCCAGCCCCGAATCGACGACGGTGTTGCCGCCTTCCTCGGCGCGCACCGTGGCCTTGACCAGGTTGGCGCGACCGATGAAGTCGGCGACGAAGCGGTGGTCGGCGTCGAAATAGATTTTCTGCGGCGTGCCGATTTCGACGATCTGCCCGGCGCGCATCACGGCGATGGAATCCGACAGCGCGAGCGCCTCGACGCGGTCGTGGGTCACGTAGACCGCCGTTATCTCCAGCTTGCCGAGGAAGGCGCGCAGTTCCTTGCGGGTTTCCTCGCGCAGCTTGGCGTCGAGATTGCTCAGCGGCTCGTCGAACAGGATGACCTTGGGCGCGGCCACCAGCGCCCGCGCCAGCGCGACGCGCTGCTGCTGGCCGCCGGAGAGCTTGGTGGCGGGACGCCGCTCGAAGCCCTCCATCTGCACAAAGCGTAGCGTCTCCGCCACGCGCAGGCGAATCTCGTCCTTCGGCAGGTTGCGCACCTGCAGCGGGTAGGCCACGTTGTCGAAAACATTCATGTGCGGCCAGATCGCGTAGGTCTGGAACACCATGCCCAGGCCGCGCTTTTCGGGCGGCACGGAAATGCCCTTGTCCTTCGACCAGACCACCTCGTCGCCGATGCTGATTTCCCCGACATCCGGTGTTTCGAGGCCGACGATACAGCGCAGCAGCGTGGTCTTGCCGCTGCCGCTGGGGCCGAGCAGCGTGAATATCTTGTTGGACGGGATGGTCAGGTTGACGTCATCCAGCGCCTTGATGGTCTTGCCGTCGGAGTAGTAAAATTTGCTGACGCCGCGGATGCGGATTTCCATGGTGGTTGTCCCGAAAGGCCTTCAATGCGGGCAGCGGCGCGCTCGCCGCGCTACCCGGTAATCGAAAAACAGCCACCCGGCAGGCCGCGCGGGTGGCTGGAATGACGCGTGCCGCAAGGGCTATTTCACATCGAAGATTTTCTTGAACTCGGCGCCCCATGTCTTGATCTCCGCGTCCGACAGTTCGCGGATGGCAATCACCTTGGCTTCCTTGATGCCGTCGATGGGCGGGTAGATGCCGGGTGCCAGCACGTATTCGCCAACGTCCTTCGCCAGCATTTCCATGGATTTCTTCGACAGCCAGTAATCGACGAAGGCGCGTGCCGCAGCGGGGTGCGGCGCCTTGGACGCCACGGCGATGGCGCGCGGCGTGCCCATCAGCGGTTGCGAGACGCGCGCCCAGTCGAGCGGGGCCGGCGCCTTGGTGACGATGTACTTGGGCATCGAAATGGCAATCAGCTTCTCGCCGCTTTCGATCGGCGCCGGGGTCGGGCCGAACGAGGCGACGAACATCGGCTTGTTGGCGGCGAGTCCTTTGAGGAAGTCGCGCCATTCGGGCTCGGTCTTGAAGACGTTCTCCTTTAGCCCGATCAGCCAGGAAATGGTCGTGGCATGGTTGGCCGGGTTGGGCATGACGATCTTGTCCTTCCACTTCGGCAGCGCCAGATCCTCGTAGCGCTTCGGCGCATCGGCCGCCTTGACCTTTTCCTTGTTGTAGATCAGGGCCACATACTCGATGCCGAAAATTTGTACCTTGTCATCCTTCTTTGTCCAGTCGGGATAGCCGGCGGCGGCGGGCGAGCGGTAGCTCGCCAGCACGCCCTTTTCCTTGAGCAGATCGAGTACCGGCAGCGGCGCCTGCACCACGTCGGCCATCAGCTTGCCGGCCTCGAACTCGGTAATCGCCGTGGCGACGAACTTGGATGTGGAAATCCGCGTGTATTCGCCGGTGACCCCGGTATCGGCCGTGAATGCCTTGATGATCGGCTCGACGGCTGTGATGTTGGCGTAGAACGAAGCCTTGCCCTCGGCTTTGGCCTTGTCGATCTGGGCCTTGTCTTGCGCCTGGGGCTGGGCGGCGGCACATAAAACGAACAATGCCATGAGCAGCTTTTTCATCATCTTTCCTCCAAGAAAATTGCAGGGGTTGCGGTCAGGTGATGCCGCGAAGTTCGTGAATTTCGTGGGTGAGGCCCCGATTATCGCGCGTCGCCTCGTCGATCACCGTACCGTCAGCGCCGACTATTGCCACTTCGAGCGGCATTTGGCCCAGGGCGTGGGTGGCGCAGGAGAGGCAGGGGTCGAAGGCGCGGATCGCCACCTCGATGTGGTTGAGCAGCCCTTCGGTGATTTCGCGGCCGTTGAGATACTTCTTCGCCACTTCGCGCACCGCCGTGTTCATCGCTTGGTTGTTGTGCGTGGTCGACACGATCAGGTTGGCGCGGATCACCAGGTCGTTTTCATCGACGCGGTAGTGGTGGATCAGCGTGCCGCGCGGCGCCTCGATGACGCCGACGCCGCGTTCCTGGCGCTGGCCGGTCGCCATCAGGTCGTCGCCGATGATGTCGTCGTCGTGGAGCAGATCCTTGATGGTCTCCGCCGCGTGCAGCATTTCGATCATGCGCGCCCAGTGGTAGCCCAGCGTTGCGCCGGCGGCAGAGCCGCCGTCGAAGGCGAGGAATTCCTGCCGTTCCTTCTCGGCCAGTGGCGTCGGGATGCTGTCGCAGTGGGTGACGCGGGTTAGCGGTCCGACGCGATAGGAGCCGGCGTCCGGTCCCAGCGACTTGAAAAAGGGGAACTTCATGTAGGACCAGGGCTTGACGTCCTCGGCGATGACTTCCCAGTAGCGTCCATAGTTGAAATGGTCGAACAGCGTAGTGCCGTCCTCATCCCTGGCGCGCAGACCGCCGTGGTAGAGATCCAGCGCGCCATCCGCGCGCACCAGGCACATGCCGCTGGAACGGAAGCGGCCGAATTCGTTGTACTCGGCGAGGTTCTGCTCGAACAACTGGCGAATCATGCCGACTGCATCACGGCTCCAGGTCACCATCTGGTAGATGTCCTTGAGCAATGCCGCGCGCTCCTCGCTCGACAGGGACTTGTTCACGCCGCCGGGAATCGAACCGGTGCCATGCACCCGCTTGCCGGCGGTCATGCGGATCACTTCCTGCCCGAATTTCCTGAGCAGCACGCCCTTTTTGGCGATCTCCGGATGGGCAGCGATGATGCCGACGATGTTGCGCGCGGCAACGTCGGAACCGAAGCCGAACAGCAGGTCCGGCGACGAGAGATGAAAGAAGTGCAGGGCGTGCGATTGCAGTATCTGGCCGTAGTGCATCAGGCGGCGAATTTTCTCCGCCGTCGGCGTCAGTTGCTTCACGCCCAGCATCATGTCCATGGCCTTAGACGCGGCCAGATGGTGCGAGACCGGACAGATGCCGCACAGGCGCTGCACCATCACCGGCACTTCCCAGTAGGGGCGTCCCTGAATGAACTTCTCGAAGCCACGGAATTCGACAATGTGCAGGCGCACCTGCTGCACCTGGTTGTCGTCGTCGAGCAGGATCGTGACCTTGCCGTGGCCCTCGACCCGCGACACGGGATCGATGGCGACACGACGGAGTTTTTCGGGGTAGGCGGCGGTTTCGAGTTCGAAGCTCATGGCGGTCTCAAATGTTCAGTCGTAGTGCAACAAGCCGTGGCCCAGAGCGGGCGTGCGACCGGCCAGCAGGTCGGTCAGGAACTTCCAGATGGCATCGGCCGGCGGCGGGCAGCCGGGCAGGAAATAGTCGACTTTCACGACTTCATGGATCGGGTGTACCTTGTTGAGCGGCAGGGGCAGCTCCGGGTCGTTGGGAATGCCGCCGTGGCTCACCAGGTATTCGGTCTGGTACACCTCTTCCAGCACGTCGCGCAGGTCGAGGTGGTTGCGTTGCGCGGGCAGGCCGCCATTGATCGCGCAGGCGCCGAGCGCCACCAGGATTTTGCAGTTCTGGCGGAATTCGCGCAGTACATGCACGTTCTCGGCATTGCACAGCCCGCCCTCGATGATGCCGAGATCGCAGGGGCCGCAGCGCTTGATGTCGGTCAGCGGCGTGCGGTCGAATTCAATCAGGTCAAGCAGCGTGAGCAACCGCTCGTCGATGTCGAGGATGGACATGTGACAGCCGAAACAGCCGGCGAGGCTGGCGGTGGCGACACGCAACTTTTTCGCTGGGGCCGGGTTTGCGTTCGTGGTTACGTTCATGGGTGCGTTCATGATGCATCTTCCGCGACGTGTTCGCTGATTGGCGCCAGGTCGTATTTGCGCTGGCCGATGGGCACGGCGAAACCCTTGCGCTTGGGCAGAATGACGCCCACCGGACAGATGCTGGCGGCGCGGTCGGTGACGGCGAAATCGGTGTCGCCGAGGTGGCCCGATTCGCTGCTGATGTGCACCCGCCGTCCAAGCAGGCCGCGCCCGCCCATGTAGAACACGTTCTTGCCGTCGGCGTCGCGCGATGCCGCCACGCACAGCGAGCACATGATGCAGCGGTTGAAGTCGAGCAGGACATCGGGATGCGAGGCATCGACCGGGCGGTTGGGATAGAACATGTCGAAGTGCGGCGACATCATGTTCAGTTCGTAGGCCGTGGCTTGCAGACGGCAATTGCCGCTTTTCTCGCAGGAGGGGCAGAAGTGATTGCCTTCGACGAACAGCATCTGCAACAGCGTGCGGCGCTTCTCGTCAAGTTCCATGCTGCGGTTCTCGACCTCCAGGCCGGGCTGCGCTTGCGTGATGCAGGACGAACCGAAGCGGCCATTGACCTTTACCGTACACAATTTGCATGAACCGTGCGCGCTGAAATCCGGATGCCAGCACAGATGGGGAATATAGACGCCATGGGCGGTCGCTGCCTGCATGATGGTCTGCCCCGGCGCAAAGGGAATGTCTTCGCCATCGAGTTGAAAGGTGTCGTTCATGCTTCGGCCTCATTCGGCAAATGCGCTGAAAAGTGCGCGGCGGCGTCATCGCGTCCGGTCATCTGCCGCGCCTGCGACAGGGCCGCGTCGAGATCGAAGGCCGGTTCGTAGTCGAGCGACATGAGGCGGCGTTCGTAGGCGGGACGGAATTTGTTGAGCGTGTCGAAGATCGGGTTGCAGGCCGAGTTGCCCAGCCCGCAATGGCTGGCGCCCTGCATCAGGCGATGCAGCTTGAACAGTTCGTCGATGTCATAAGGCGAGCCGTGCCGGTTTGCGATCTTGTCCATCAGGTTCCGCACCAGCGTCGTGCCGACCCGGCAGGGCGTGCAGAAGCCGCAGGACTCGTGGGCGAAGAAGTGGGCGAAGTTGCGCGCCACCTCGAACATGTCGCGGCTTTCGTCGAAAACCATGAAGGCGCCCGCCGTCGGAATATCCTCGAAGGCGATCCTGCGGTCGAACTCGGCTGCCGTCAGGCACAGGCCGGACGGGCCGGAAATCTGCACCGCCTGGCAATCGCATTTGCCAAACCCGGCGCCGCAGTCTTCGAGTACCTGCCGCACGGTGACGCCGTAGGGATATTCGTAAATGCCGGGACGCTCGCAGTCGCCGCTGACCGAAAGGAGTTTGCTGCCGGTGGATTTCTCGGTGCCATGCCGCGCATACCATTCGCTGCCGTGGGCCGCGATCAGGCAGGATGCGGCGAGTGTCTCGACGTTGTTCACGGTCGTCGGCTGGTCGAGATAGCCGTGGGTGACGGGGAAGGGCGGGCGGATGCGCGGTCGCCCCGGCTTGCCTTCGAGCGACTCGATCAGGGCGGATTCCTCGCCGCAGATATAGGCGCCGGCGCCGAGATGAATTTCAATGTCGAATTCAAACGACGTGCCGAGGATGTTGGCGCCCAGCAGTCCGGCTTGCCGCCGTGTCGCCAGCGCCGACTCTAACGGGTCAAGCAGATAGTGGTACTCGCCGCGCAGGTAGAGCAGACCCTTTTTCGCCCCTACCACCAGGCCGGCGATGCTCATGCCCTCGAACACCAGATCGGCGTATGAGGTCAGCAGCACGCGATCCTTGAAGGTGCCCGGCTCGCCTTCGTCGGCATTGCACACGACATAATGCGCCGGGTGTGCGCCATGTCCTTCGGCGTTGCGGCAGGCTTCCCATTTGAGGCCGGTGCCGAAGCCGGCGCCGCCGCGGCCGCGCAGCCTGGCGGCCTTGATCTCCGCCAGCATCTTTTCCGCGCCGAGTTCCAGCGCGGCGGCCAGCGCCTGGCCGGCAACGAGGCCGTGATCCAGCAGAATGTCCTTGCGACGGATATTGTCGTCGACCGCAAACCATTCGACGGGCCATTTGGCGACGGGCGTTTCGCTGCGGATCAGGCCGACCATTTCGCCGACGCGGGCCGGCGTCATGCGCGTGATGGGCCGGTAGTTCACCAGCACGGCCGGACCCTGATCGCACATGCCGGTGCAGGAGGTGGTATCGACGCTGACCAGACCGTCTTCGGAAACGCGTCCCGGTTCCAGCCAGAGCTTCTTGCACATGGACTCCATCAAGTCGGTGTTGCCCAGCATGCGGTCGGTGATGTTGTCGCTCCACAGCACCCGATAGCGACCCAGCGGACGGGTGTGGAAAAAGCTGTAGAAGTCGGCGGTGCCTTCCACCATGGCGCGCGGCCAAGCGACAGCCTTGGCGATGATCGTCAGTGTTGCGGGCGACAGCCAGCCGAGTTGCTCCTGCGTCTCGCGCAGAATCTGCATCAGCCGCGTGCCGTTCCTATGGTGGCGGTCAAGAACGGCGTCTATCGTATCGGTATCGGACATGGCAATCCCCAAGGCACTTCGCATATTGCTGGTGCAGTGCAGCGTACCGCTGTTGTTTCATGTGGATTTAATCTGGGTCAACATTTTGTGCAATCGACCGCAAATGATGAAATCGACCGGTACAGAAAAAATGAAGGGCATTTATCACGCCGCTCTGCTACGATTTCGTCTCAGGGTGGCCGGCCTCCCGAAATGCACGCTTTGACCAAGGGGCGGTGCCTTCTGACAGATGCCAGACTACGGGGTGAGTGACCATGGAATTTCCCGATTCATGACCAATGTCTTTGTGTCCGACGAAGAGCGCTTTCGTCATTGTCTTGAGATACAGCGACGGGTAAGCTCCGAGCACGATCTTGGCCGTCTGGCGCAGAAGGTGATGCGCGAAATTACCGCCTTGCTGGGCGCGGATCGCAGCACCTTGTTCCTGTTCGACTGGAACACCATGGAGTTGCGCGCCAACTTCGCCGAGGGGGTCGAGGGGCATACTCTGGTGGTGCCCTTGCGCATGGGAATTGTCGGCACGGCGATTCTGCGCCGTGAGATTACCAACGTCTCCAATGCCTATGCCTCGCCCTATTTCAACCCCGAGGTCGATTCCATGCTGGGCTACCGCACGGAAAGCCTGCTGGTGGCGCCTCTGCTCGGCTCGGAGGGGCGCATTCTTGGCGGCCTGGAACTGCTCAACAAGGCCACTGGACGCTTCAGCGCGGAAGATGAGGCTCTGGCGGCGCAGACGGCGGCGCGCTTGGCGCGCTGGGTCGAGAGTGGCGACGCCTCTCCCGTTGACGTTGGGGCCGAGGTAAATGCCTTGCGCAACGTCGTTGGCTGCGATCGCAGCACGGTGTTTGTACTGGAGGAGGGCAGCGGCCGGCTGGTGGCGATCCATGCCGATGGCGGCGATGGCCGCTCGATTTCACTCAACATGAAACTTGGCATCGCGGGTTTGACCGCCGTGTCGGGGCGCAGCATCAACATCGCGGAGGCGTGGGAGGATCCACGGTTCGATCGCAGCGTCGATCAGCGCACCGGCTACCGTACCCGTTCCATGCTGTGCGTGCCGCTGAAAAGCGCTTCGGGTGAATCTGTCGGTGTGGTGCAGGCAATCAACAAGCACAATGGCCTGTTTTCCGAGGACGATCTGGCGACATTGGAAGCGGTGGCCGGTATCGTGGCGATTGGCATCGAGAATGCCATGATGTTTGCCGATCAGGAACGCCAGTTCCACAGCCTGCTCGATGTCCTGGCGGCATCCATCGACGCCAAGGACACGCTGACCGCAGGCCATTCAACCAACGTCGCGCGTTATTCGGTTGCCATCGGCCGCGAACTGGGCTTCAGCAGCGAGGAACTCGATCTGCTGCGCGTTTCGGCGGTTCTCCACGATTATGGAAAGATCGGTATCAGCGACAGCGTGCTGAAGAAGGACGGGCCTCTCGACGCCGAGGAGTTTTCCCACATGAAGTCGCATGCCAGCCTGAGCGAGGACATTCTGACGCGCATACACTTCGCTCGCAAGTACAGCAATGTGCCGCTGATAGCCGCCTCGCATCACGAACGTCTTGACGGCAGCGGCTATCCGCGCGGCCTGACGGGACGCGAGATTCCGTTCATGGCAAAGATTCTGACCGTGGCCGACGTGTTCGAGGCGCTGACCGCCGATCGTCATTATCGCAAGAAGTTGAGTACCGATGAGGCGTTGGCGATACTCGATGAAGGAGTCGGGACACGCTTCGACAGTCATGTGATTACAGCTTTGCGCAGCTATTTGGCCGGTCCGGAACCGACGACAGCGAAGACTGTTCTTCGGCTTTGAACTCGCGAATGGAAATGAAAGGCAGGCTTTGAGATGGAACGCATCACGATTTCGCTTGACGCCGATCTGGCCGCCGAGTTCGACAAGTTGATCGCGGAACGCGGCTATCGCAACCGCTCCGAGGCGGTGCGCGATCTGCTGCGCGCGCATCTCGAACAGGCGCGCCAGAAGCGCGGTGACGCCAGTCATTGCGTCGCCAGTCTGTCCTATGTCTATAACCACCACCAGCGCGATCTGGCCGAGCGACTCACCGCCTTGCAGCACGGTCAGCACGACCTGACGGTGGCGACCCTGCACGCCCATCTCGATCACGAGAATTGTCTTGAGAGTGTCATCCTGCGCGGACCGACCGCCGCCGTGCGCGGTTTTTCCGACGCGCTGATCGCCGAGCGCGGCGTGCGTCACGGCCAGCTCAACCTGATCGATGTCGAGGTCGATGCTGGCCGCGAGCACCATCATGGCTACAAGCCGGCTGGCCGATCCCATGGGCATGTGCATCTGAAACCCAAGACCTGATTTCGGGATTCTGAAAGTCGGCGCTGACGGTACGGCGAAAGAGGGCGTTGCGCCGCCTTCAAGTCGATGCGGTTTCGACCCCCGTCAGGCGCTGGGTTCGCGCCAGCCAGTTGCCAGCGACAAAGCTGGCGGTCAGCAAGGCGATGACGCCGGCGCCGATCAGCGGTTCCTTGCCTTCGTACCACTGCGAGATGTCTGCGCGCAGCCAGCGTGCCAGACCGAAGGCGGCGACAGAAAGACTGATGGCGGCAACCATCAGGCCCATGACTCGCGAGGCGATGCGTGCACGGTGATCGGCGCGGCGCAGCAGGCGGGCGATCCACAAACCATTGGCGCCGTCGGCCAGCAGCATGCCGATGGTGAAAGTCAGCCCCAGCGCCAGGGCGTGGGTCACGCCGCCATGCCGGGTGGCGGTGACGGCAAACAGCGCGGCCTGGCTCATGGTGTCGAAAGACAGCGCAAACAGGGAACCCACGGCGGCAATTGCCAGCGGATGCGAGGTAGCCTGCAAGCGGCGCCACAGGCCGGCCTTGATGCCGATGGTGGCGACCATGTGGTCCGCCCGCGCCGTCAGCACGGCACGCAGATTGAGAATGCCGAGCAAGGTCAGGAAGCCGATTGAAATCCAGGTGCCGAGGTCTTCCATCCACTCCGGTACTTGCCACTTCGTCGATACCAGACCGACGCCAAGCGCAATCAGCATGACGATGACGCCGTGGCCGAGCGAAAACAGGGAGCCGCACCAGCGGGCGCGGGCAGGGGCAACGCGCAGGTTGTAGCGCGTCAGGCCGTCGATGGTGGCGAGGTGGTCGGCGTCGAGTCCATGCTTGGCGCCGAGGATGAAAACCAGGGCGAGGAGGGCGATCCAGTCGTTGGGCAAGTCCATGAGCGGTGGCCTGAGTTAGATGCGTGCAGTGCGGAAAGCGGTGTGAACTATATCAAAAAAATCATACACGGAATGCTTGATGTGCAAAGTCGGCGCTGGCGGTACGGCGCCGATAGCGCTTTGGCCTTCGGTATGTGCTATGGTCGCCGCCCCGCGACAGTCCGATCTTCCCTCTTCTGAATGGCTCCCAATCCTGTTTCCGATAACGACGTTCTTGCCAAGTTTCCGGGGCCGTTCAACGCCGCGACGCTGCAACGCGGTCGCGCCTACGCCGCCGAGGGACGCGCGCGGATAATGCGCGTGGAGCGGTCGCCGGGCGAAATCCATGTCGAGGCCGAGGTCCAGGGCACGCGCAAGCGCCCTTATGAGGTCGATCTCTGGCTGGAAGTGGATCAGGGCGGCGCGATCATCGACATAGACAATGTTTGCATGTGCCCGATGCAGGAGAATTGCAAGCATGTGGTGGCGGTGTTGATCACCCTCGGGCAGACGACGGACATTGGCGGTCTTGCCGGGCACCTGAATGCACCGCCGCCGCAGGAAGCCGAATTTCCCGAACCCAGCGCGGCGACCCTCGATTGGCTGAGTTCTCTGGATGAATCGGCGACGCCGAAGGCGCCGGCGAGGACTTCTCAGGGACGCGTGGTCTATCTGTTGCGACCGGGCAGTCCGCCCAGCCTGACCGTGGGCAAGAGCCGACCGCTGAAGAAGGGCGGCTTCGGCAAGCCGGCGATTTACCGCCCGCAGCCCTACGATCTGGGCAGCGCGCGCAGTCATCGCGACTTCATTCTCGACGAGGACATTACGCCGCTGCGCCTGTTTCTCGCCTTGCAGGCCGGCGGCGGCTATTTCTACAATGAAGCCGTCGACCTGACGGGCGAGACCGGCGCCTTGCTGCTGCGTCTGGCGCTGCACACGGGCAGGCTGTATCTCGATGGCCTGGTGGAAATGCCACTTCAGGAGGGCGCGGCAAGGCCGCTCAAACTGGTGTGGACGCACAATCCGTCGGGCCTGCAACAACTGGCCTTTGATTTGCCGGCGTCCTTGCAGGTGATCCCGACCTGGCCACCGTTTTATCTGGATACGGCGGGCCGTACGGTCGGTGACCTGCAATCGGATCTGTCGGATCACCTGTTGCAGCAACTCATGAAAGCGCCGCCGCTGAATGAAGCCGATGCGCCGCTGGTGCGTTCGCAACTGGCGCAACTTGCGCGTGAGAAACAACTCGCCCTGCCGCTGCCCGATGCGCCGGAAGCCGTGGCCGCGGGCAAGCCGGTCGCACGCCTGCTACTGACCCAGGGACGCTTCCGCCACGCGAACATGAGCCGTCTGCACGACGATCTGGCGCTCGCCGTGCTGTATTTCGACTATCCGCATGGCGTAACGGTGGTCGGCGTCGAGCGGCCTTCACCGTTCATGCGGCAACGGGTGGACGGACAGTGGCAGACGCTGCAACGTGACCTGGAAGCCGAAAGCGAAATCCGGCAACGGCTGCATGCCATGGGGCTTGAGAGCTGGCAGCACAGGCTGGGCAACTACCAGCGACTGGAGGGCACCGAGGAAGGCCTTATGCCGCTGCGTAACGATGCTGTCGGCTGGCTGTCCTTCCTCAACGAGGGGGTGCCCGAACTGGAGCGACAGGAAATCCCGGTCGTCCTCGCCGAGGATTTTCCGTATTGCATCGCCCAGGCCGAAGACTGGTTTGTCGCGGTGGAAGAGTCGGTCGGCAGCGACTGGTTCGATCTGGATCTGGGCGTTAGCGTTGCCGGCGAGCGCATCAGCCTGGTGCCGCCGCTGCTGCGCCTGCTGCGCGAACAGCCGGATTTGCTGAGCGTGGTACGCGGCCTCGAAGACAACCAGACATTTCCCGTCGCGCTCGATACGCGGCGCATCCTGCCGGTACCGGCGGGCCGGCTCAAGGCGTGGCTGCTGCCCTTGCTCGAATTTCTCGACGAGGACCGGCCGCGCCTGTCGCGCCACAATGCCGCCGCATTGGCCGGGCTCGACGAGCTGCCGACGCACTGGATCGGCGGCGAAGAATTGCGTGCCCTGGGGCAGCGTCTGCGCGATTTCTCCGGCATGACCCAGCACTTGCCGGCGCCCGGATTCACAGCCACGCTGCGTCCCTATCAGCAGATCGGCCTGGACTGGCTGCAATTCCTGCGCGAATACGGTCTGGCCGGGATTCTTGCCGATGACATGGGCCTGGGCAAGACGGTACAGACCCTGGCGCACCTGCATCTGGAAAAGGCTTCGGGCAGGGCCGACCGGCCCAGTCTGGTGGTGGCCACCACCAGTTTGATGTCCAACTGGCGCAACGAGGCGGCGCAGTTCACGCCGGGCCTCAGGGTACTCACCCTGCATGGCAAGGACCGCGCGCTCCAGTTTGGCGAAATCGGGCAGGCCGATCTGGTGCTGACCACCTATCCGCTGCTGGTGCGCGACCGCGACACCCTGCTGGCGCATGACTGGCATCTGCTGGTGATGGACGAGGCCCAGTTCATCAAGAATCCCAAGGCGCAATCGCATCAGGTGGCGCGCAGCCTCAAGGCGCGTCATCGCCTGTCCTTGACCGGCACGCCGCTGGAGAACCATCTGGGCGAACTCTGGGCGCAGTTCGATTTCCTCATGCCGGGCCTGTTGAGCAATGCCAAGCGCTTTAATCAGGTGTTTCGCACGCCCATCGAAAAGCTGGGCGACGAAGAAATGCGCGCTCGTCTCGGTGATCGGGTGCGCCCCTTTTTGCTGCGGCGAACCAAGGAACAAGTGCTGAAGGATCTGCCGCCGCGTACCGAGATGGTGCGCTGGGTGGAGATCGAGGGCGGCCAGCGCGATTTGTATGAATCGCTGCGCGTGGCCTTCGACCGCAAGCTGCGGCGGGTACTGACGGAGCAGGGGATAGGCCGCAGCCAGATCATGATCTTCGACGCGCTGCTGAAGTTGCGCCAAGTCTGCTGCGATCCGCGTCTGGTGAAACTGCCGTCCGCCGAAGCGCTGGTGAACAAGGGCCACGCCCACTCGGCGAAGCTGGCGACCCTGATGGAAATGCTCGATGAATTACTCGACGAAGGCCGCAAGGTGCTGCTGTTTTCCCAATTCACGTCGATGCTGGGACTGATCGAACCGGAACTCGAAAAGCGCGGCATTCCCTATGTCAAGCTTACCGGCCAGACCCGCGACCGCGAAACGCCGATCAGCGACTTTCAGAAGGGCCGCGTGCCGCTGTTCCTGATCAGCCTCAAGGCCGGCGGCACCGGTCTGAATCTGACCGCCGCCGATACCGTGATTCATTACGACCCATGGTGGAACCCGGCGGTCGAGGAACAGGCCACGGCCCGCGCCCATCGCATCGGGCAGAACAAGCCGGTGTTCGTCTACAAGCTGATGACGCAGGGCACGGTCGAAGAAAAAATCCTCGCCCTGCAAAACCGCAAGCGCGGACTCGCCGATCAATTGTTGAAAAAGAGCGGGCCGGGTAAAGAGGACGAGGGCGGCGGCCATCTCATCACTGCCGACGATCTGGACGTGCTGTTTCAGCCGCTGGGCTGAATCGATAAACTCCTGCGCGAGGGATTCGCCGCCGGAGTTTGGTTATGATGGCCGGTGCGACATAATCTCTGCTGAAGCGGCAAACAAAAGGGAGAAGCGGTCATGACCAACAGATTTATCGTGGTGGCGTCCGAGGTGCGGGTGAACGACCATGTCTATAACGGCACCGGCACTAACGCCCATCCCACCTTCGCCTGGGAAACCGTCACCGAAGTGCGTAGCGAGGACGGCCTGATCCTGTTGATCACCGGCAACAAGAAGGGGCCGCACGGTGAATTCTGGCTCGAAGCCGACGAACAGATCGAGGTGATTCGCTATCCCGAACCCGCGGCGGCGGCAACGCCGCCGGCGAAAGCGCAGGCGCGACACGGGCACTCATGAAATCCACGGAAATCGGCGCCGAAAGCGATCGGCACGACACTGACTACGACCCGACGATTCGCTGTGATGCCTGCGAAGCGTGCTGTTGCAAACTCGAAGTCATACTGATGGGCGATGATGACATTCCGCTGAATTTTACCGTCGAGGATCGGTGGGGCGGACGGGTGATGCGGCGCCTCGACGATCTCTGGTGCGCGGCTCTCGATCGAAACACCATGCGGTGTCGTATTTACGAGCGCCGACCGATCGTCTGCCGCGACTATCGGATGGGCGAGGGCGACTGCATCGTCGAGCGAGCCAGACTGCCTGAACGCAGGGAATGTCCGACGCCATGACAGGCATGAAACAAGCTCAACCCAACAATCCGCTCCACGGCATCACCCTCGAAGCAATCCTGAACGAACTGGTGGCCCACCATGGATGGGATGGCCTGGGGAGGCAGATCGACATACGCTGCTTCAATCACGAACCCAGTATTGCGTCGAGCCTCAAATTCCTGCGTCGCACCCCCTGGGCGCGGGAGCAGGTGGAGTCACTCTACATCCGCACGGTGCAGCGGCAAACAGGGCAATAACGGGAAAAGGCGCGATTCAAAATGACCTACGAAGAACATCTCGACGAAGTCGCCACCCTCCTCACCGAGGAATACGGCATGAGCGACGACGCAGCGATCCAGATGGTGATGCGTGCCCAGGCCGATGATTTCTTCAGCGGACACGACGACAAGCCGTCGATTTGCACGCTGGAACGTGCTCGCCAGGACGCGAAAGCCGTCTTCAACAAGTACAAATAGGTTTTGTGCCGACTTGTCCGCGCCTGCTGGCGACGCACGCCTATAACATTTCCACCACCCACTTCGTCACCGTGCCGGTGGCGTGAGCGCATTTCTTGCCGCGAGCCGTGTCGAAGGCCTGGTATTCCGCAGCGTTCCACATGTCATAGGTGCGGCCGGTGAATTGCTGTTGCAGGTCCTGGCAGGTGACGCCGCCGAATTCCAGGCGGAAGCGCTCGGTGAGCTCCCTGGCTTTCTTGAAGTTGTTGATGTAACGGCCCTTGTCGAGTTTGTCGCGGTCGCGTCCGAACTTGGCGCTGAGCGCCAGCAGGCCGCCGCTCAGGGCGCCGCAGATGCCTTCACCAACCAGTCCGCCGCCGCCGGACAGGCCGTGGCTGGCCTTGACGGTCTGGTCGTCGATGATGCCCACGGTTTCCTGCACCGTGGCGAGCACGCATTGCGGGCAACAACCGTAGTCGAGTTCATATTGCATAGCCTTGGCGTAGGCCTGTTCACCAAGTGTTTTCTGTTCGCTGTCCATGATTGGTTTCCATGCATTAGGTGCGACTAATATACCTTACTTGGTCCGCCGCTTGAAAAGTCGGCGCTGATGAGACGCCTGCGCAGCAGGGCGGTCGAGCAAAGTACGCTTTCCTCGCCGGTGACGAAGCTGAACGACGACGCTGGAAAAAATCCTGCGCATGCTGCAAGCGGTGTTCGAGCCGGTTTGAAAGTGGGTCCGAGTCCCGGCGGGACGGTCGCATCGTCGGCCCTGGCTCGCCGGCCTGCGGCTCCCCTCGCTGCGGGGCCGCGCCAGGCCGCTGGCTAAACTAGCCGCTGCCGATGAAGCCGGCATCGTCGTCGGACAACGCCAGCGGACAACTCCTGGCACGGCTCCTCGCTCGGCGTCTCACAAGGCCCGCCGCCGCGACCGTCCCGCCAGCCTTGCCGCGCCTGCTGGACGCAGGATTGCCGTTGGCGTATTCTGCTTGCGTTGGTTGCCGAGCGCGAGGAAGGCCAGGGAAAACCCAAAATCCGACACATCGGCGCGCCTTTTTCACCATTCAATTTCAGGCGCCACTAAATTCGACGATCATGTTGATTCACTACTATTCTTCAGAACCTCTGGCGCTTTATCCTGCGTGTGGGATGGAATGTATCCCATCCTATAGGTGCCAGACTTCTCTAGCCATCAGGCGCCACTGGTACCGACGATATGACACAGCTACTAAAGACGCTTATCGATGCGGATAGCCTTGACTTCGCGTTACGGCACATCTCCACTTATTACGACACAGACTTCTTTCCGAGAACTGAGGAATTTCTTGCCATTGGGCATTCATGGGACGAAGTCAAGAATCATATTCTGGAATCTGATCTTGACCATATTCTCTCGGCTCCTCCCTTGGTCGAGCCGTAGCCAAAGACACGAAGCGGATTCAGGATAGTCCATCGTCCCGAGCCATTAGATTCAATTGTGTATGCAGCGCTAGCGAAGACTATCGCTTCGGATGTAGAGATTGCTCGGGCGAGTCCAGAAGTCGCATGCTCCTACAGAATTTCGGAGAGCGATAGGAGTTTCTTCGCTGATGGTTCTGGCTTCAACGTCTATCGCGAACGATGTGAAAACTTGTCTACCGATTTTCCATTCGTACTATCGACGGACATTTCAGATTTCTACAACAAGATATATCTTCACCGCCTCCAGAACGCAATTCAACTGGCCACGGACGACCCTCCTGGGGTATCGAAGCGAATAGAGTACTTCCTGACAGCTCTTAATACGAGAGCGTCACAGGGGATTCCAGTTGGTCCCGCCGCTAGCATCATCATGGCAGAGGCAACACTTATCGATGCCGACCAGTTCATCTATGGGCGGGGATTTGAGCATGTGAGATACGTCGATGACTTCCGCGTTTTTGGAAACTCGCATCAGGAACTGCAATCGCTACTCCAAGACTTCTGCGTCTACCTTCACGAGAATCAGCGACTGTCTCTTTCGCCTGAGAAGACCCGGATCAGTAAGTCCGAGGACTTTATTAATCAAGAGTTGAACAACCAGTATCAACTGGAGAAGCTAGAAATTCTCGGGGAAATCGAGGTCCTAAATCCCTATACGATGGAGATCGAAGACGTCGATTTCGTCGTAATCGACGATGCTGGAGCAATTCTTCTCGACGCGCTAACGCGCATCACGAAGTTTGAAACACTCGACCTTGGGGTAATTCGCGCAATTGTTCGGCGAGCGCGGGCACACGGCATCAAAGACATTGCCGGTTGCCTCATGGAGCATATTGCGTTCTTTGCCCCAGCCGTAAACGACATCGCGCTGTATCTCGATTCAATAACCGACGCCGATTTTGTTTCTTCTTTCGCGTTAGAACTACAGGGCTTGTGTGACCACCCTGCCGCCAATATTCGTGCCGTGAGACTTTGGCTCGAATGGTATTTCTCCCGCCACGAAGAGCTCTTGAGTATCGCGAGAATTCGCGCATTTGTCTTCTCAAGCAAACGACTTCGCCCGCAAGCCCGTGCCGCTATCACCATGAATAATCAGGCTTGGATAAAGGACAGAAAAAACCAGCTCCTACATTACGTTTACTGGGATCGCCGCTCAATCTTGCTTGCGGCGCAAATACTTTCCAAGGATGAAAGAGAGAAGTGGCTAGGGCCGATCATTAAGGGAGAAAGCCTCAACCGAATGGACAAGTGGATGGCGAAATGGGTTATCGATGGCGCCCCCGACGAGTTTTTCCTCGACGACAACCTACCGTTCTGATGGCTAACCTCTCAATGAAAAATGGGCCAGGGTCGCGGTTACGTGGGTGATGTCGCGCGGCAATGTAGCGTAGCTCCGTGACTGATACCTCGTGCGTTTGGGGCTACTTGCACGGTAGCGTTGGCGGGATGGTCGCGGCGGTGGCCTCTGAGAGCCGCCGAAGCGAGGAGCCGTGACAGGGGAAGTCCGCTGGCGTTGTCCGACGACGATGCCGGCATTATCGGCATCGGCTAGTTTAGCCAGCGGCCTGGCGCGGCCCCGCAGTGAGGGAAGCCGCAGGCCGGCGAACCGGGGCCGGCGCCGCGACCGTCCCGCTGGCGCGGAACCCCGGAAAGATGTTGAAAATACTATTGTTATATAGTATATATAAGTGTTACGCTTGTCACATTGAATCCACCGATGTAACCCTGCCATGGAATTCCTCGCCCTGTTTGTCAGCCTGCCGACCCGGCAATCCGCCGGTCGCATGCGCATCTGGCGCGCCTTGCGGGCACTGGGCTGCGCCACCTTGCGCGACGGCGTGTATCTGCTGCCCGAATCACCGCAGCACGCGGCGGCATTGGCGCAGATCGCCGACGAGGTGCGCGCGGTGCAGGGCACTGCCGATCTTTACCGTCTCGGCGGACGCGACGAGGCGCAGCAGGCCGGAATCGTCGCGCTGTTCGATCGCGGCCCGGATTATGCCCGGTTGCTGGAGGCGATCCGTGCCGCGCGGGCGACCGTCAATCCCAAGAGCGTTCATGCGTTGCGTCGCGAATTCAAGGCCATCACCGCCGCTGACTATTTTCCCGGCGAGGCGCAAAAACAGACCGAGGCGGCTCTGGCCGAATTGGCTGCCGTGGCCGGCGGCGAACCCCATGCGGTGGATCAGGAAATTCGCCGTCTCGCCAGCGCCGACTATTCAGGCCGGACCTGGGCGACGCGCAAGAACCTGTGGGTCGATCGCATGGCCTCGGCTTGGCTGATCCGTCGCTTCATCGACCGCAAGGCAAAATTCCTCTGGCTCGACACTCCGAAAAAATGCCCGAAAGCGGCGCTCGGTTTCGACTTCGACGGTGCGGCCTTCACCCATGTCGGCAGCCGCGTCACGTTCGAAGTGCTGGCGGCGAGTTTTGCTGTGGACGGCGATCCGGCGATTGCGCGCATCGCCGCCATCGTCCATTGCCTCGATGTCGGCGGCGTGCCGGTGGCCGAGGCGGCGGGCATCGAGGCGGTGCTGGGGGGGCTGCGCGCCGGCGCGCCCGATGACGACAAATTGCTGGCGGCGGCGAGCCGTGTTTTCGATGGCCTTTACCGGAACTTCCAGCAGGAGAATTCCCATGACTGATACCACCGTTCCCACTACCGCGCCGCCCGTGCCGACGCTCGGCGAGGCCTTCAAATACTGGCTCAAGCTCGGCTTCATCAGCTTCGGCGGTCCCGCCGGCCAGATTGCGATGATGCATCAGGAACTGGTCGAGCGTCGGCGCTGGATTTCCGAGCACCGCTACCTGCATGCCCTCAATTTCTGCATGCTGTTGCCGGGGCCGGAAGCGATCCAGCTCGCCATCTACATCAGCTGGCTGATGCACGGCGTCAAGGGCGCCGTCATGGCGGGGGTGTTGTTTTTTCTGCCGGCCTTCGTGCTGCTCTCGCTGCTGGCTGGCTTCTATCTGAGCTACGGCGAAGTGCTCGCGGTGCAGGGGATTTTCTACGCCATCAAGCCCGCCGTGGTCGCCGTGGTGCTGTTCGCCGCCTGGCGCATCGGCTCGCGCGCCCTGAAGAACGGGGTGCTGACGGGCATCGCCGCGCTGGCCTTCGTCGGCATCTTTTTTTTCAGGATCGATTTTCCCTTGATTGTGCTGGCCGCCGCCATGCTCGGCGCCATAGGCGGTGCAGCGGGCGGCAAGCTGGCAGACAAGTTCAAGGCCGGTGGCGGTCATGGCGCCAGCCGCAAGGTCTATGGCCCGGCGTTGATCGACGACGATACGCCGCCGCCGGCGCATGCGAAGTTTTCCTGGGGCAAGCTCGTGGTCACGCTGCTGATCTTCGTCGCGATCTGGGCGGCAGTCATGCTGGCCCTACGTGACCACGGTGAACACGGCAACCTCTACGACATGGGCGACTTTTTCACCAAGGCCGCTTTTCTCACCATCGGTGGCGCCTATGCCGTGCTGCCCTATGTCTATCAGGGCGCGGTGGAACATTTCGGCTGGCTTACCGGGCCGCAGATGATGGATGGCTTGGCGCTGGGCGAAACCACGCCGGGTCCGCTGATCATGATCGTGACCTGGGTCGGCTATCTGGGCGGTGTCGCCCGGCACTCCTTCGATAACCCAGTCGCGGCGGGACTGGCCGGGGCAGCGGTGGCCACCTTCTTTACTTTTCTGCCGTCCTTCCTGTTCATTCTGGGGGCCGGGCCGCTGGTGGAATCGACGCGCGGCGAACTGAAAATAACCGCACCGCTCACCGCCATTACGGCGGCCGTGGTCGGCGTGATTTTCAATCTGGCGACATTTTTCGCCTGGCACACCTTCTGGCCCAAGGCGACGGCGACTGCGCCATTCGGCGGGCCGTTCGACGTCATCTCGGTTGTCATCGCCGTGGCGTCCTTCATCGCGCTGTGGAAATACAAGGCCGACATCATGAAGGTCATCGGCGTCTGCGGCGTGCTGGGGCTGGCGCTGTCCCTGATTCGCTGAGGAGAAGGCTTATGGGCGTCGAACTCGGTCACCACAGCGACCAATGCAGCCTTTGTGCTTTCTCCATTCAGTCATGCCTGCCCGCCGTTCATGCCGGCGCTCAACCGGATTTCGCGCCACTGTTTTTTGCATCCGACATCGGAAAGAACTCACGGATGTCGGCCGACTTGCATCCAGCGGCGAAGAACAGCCCCGTCTGGATGAAGACAAATTCCTCATCGTTGATTCCCTGCACCGTGATGCCCGGACTTCTTGTGATGTCGCATACGGATGGATCGGCCGCCAGACTGTGATGCCCGATGCAGGCCAGGGGGCGCACGGCGTAAATCGTGCAACGGTCATTGCGCAGCATCGGGCAGGGCACGCCGGCATAGCGCTGGCGAAGCCTCTCGACATTATCCTGCTCGGGAATAATGCCCACCGGATCAACCGGCTTGCGTCCCGTGAATTTGGCGATGCGCGCGGCCTCCCATGACGAGATAACGACCGGCTGCTTGCAGCAGTGCGAACAACCGTTCCCGCACGGCGTCAGCGGTGCGATTTTGCCGGCCATTTCGCGCGCAATCTCCACCAGTCGGAGCGCGCGGCGATCAAGCGACTCCGGCTCCTCCACCAGCTCCGTCGCCTCATCCATCAGGGCACGGAAGCGGCTTCCGTATTCGGCTTCCAGCCAATCGGCTTTTTTCTGCGGATCGGCGTCGAGCGCCGGGAATGTGGAAGGCATGAGCCGAATTGTAGCGCCGGAACAGGTTGGCGCTCGCCGTTGAAGCGGCCAAGCCAAGGGGTGCGCTGCCCCACTTTGGGTGGTGCGTTGTTCGCCACCGGCTGGTTGGCTGCACCGCTGGCGGCATGCGGCTGTCTCAAGATCGCCTGCGACCTGGCGTTATGGCGCGTGTTTCGGCAACACCTCGGCGCTTTTGTGGTTAGCAAGACGGATACAAGGTAACCGCTTTCCCCGGCGCAGACTGCGCCGCACTTCTTTCAATGCCTTGAATTGACTGTGATGGCGAGGCTCTCACCAATCTGGTGCGGGACTTGCATCAGGCTCATCGCGATCAGGTCCGGACGCGGCCTGGCTCTTGAAGGGGGACAGCAGACATGGGCAACATCAGCGAAATCTTTGAAACGAGCCGCGAGACGCTGCATGACATCGAGCGGCGCCTTGAGATGCCGAGGCGGGAGTTTTTGCAGTTCTGCGCAACCCTGGCCGCGACCATGGGTCTGCCCGCCGGCGCCGAGGCGGCGGTGGCCAAGGCCATCGAAGCGGCCAAGCGGCCTTCGGTGATCTGGCTGCACTTTCAGGAGTGCACGGGCTGTTCGGAATCGCTCTTGCGCGCCGAGCACCCGACGCTGGAAAAGCTGATTCTCGACGTGATTTCCCTCGATTACCATGAAACCCTGATGGCTGCGGCAGGTCATCAGGCCGAAGCCGCGCGCAAGGACGCCATGAAGGCGAACAAGGGCAAGTATGTGCTGGTGGTCGAGGGCGCCATTCCGCTCAAGGACAAAGGCATCTACTGCAAGGTCGGCGGTCACACCGCCATCGATCTGGTCAAGGAATGCGCGGCGGACGCGGCGGCGGTGATCGCCATCGGTTCCTGCGCCTCCTGGGGCGGCATGCCCTCCACCGGGCCGAATCCCAGCGGCTCGGCCGGCGTCGCCGAGGCGCTGGGCAAACCGGTAGTGACGATTCCCGGTTGCCCGCCGAATCCCTACAACTTCCTCGCCGCCGTGGTGCACTTCCTGACCTTCGGCAAGCTGCCGGAAGTGGACAAGCTGGGCCGTCCCAAGTTTGCCTACGGACGTTTGATTCACGAGAACTGCGAGCGTCGCGCCCACTTTGACGCCGGTCGTTTTGCCATGGAGTTCGGCGATGCCGGACACCGCCAGGGCTATTGTCTGTACAAGCTGGGTTGCAAGGGGCCGGAAACCTACGCCAACTGTCCGACGCTGGGTTTTGGCGACGCGGGGGAGAACAACTGGCCGGTGGGTTGCGGCCATCCCTGCATCGGTTGCAGCGAAAAGGGCGTGGGTTTCGAGAAGCCGATTCATCAAGTGGCGAAGATGCTCAACGTCGTTCCGCCCCTGCAATATCCGCGCATCGTCGAGGAGCAGGGCAAGGCTGCTTCCATTGCGTCCGCCGCAGCCGTGGCGGCGGTGGCCGGCGCGGCTGCCGGTGCGGCGATCATGCTGACGCGCAACCTTGGTTTGTCTCATGCGGCGGAGGAGGCGGAGCGCGCAAAGGGTAAGGGTGATGCCGGCGCAGACAAGGCGCAGGTGTAATCATGGGCACCCGGCGAGATTTTCTCAAGGGGGTCCTGGCGAGCGGAGCGGCGGTTACGGCGTGCGTCGCCGCTGTACCGGCTGCGGCCCGCGAAACCCGACCGCGACCGCCCGAAGCGCTCGGCCTGCTCTATGACGCCACGCTCTGCGTGGGCTGCAAGGCCTGTGTCGCGGCTTGCAAGGAGGCCAACAACAACCCGCCGGAGTTTTCCACGGTCGATCACCTGTGGGATACGCCGCTGGATACCTCCGGCCATACCTTCAACATCATCAAGATGTACCGCAACGGCACCATGGAGGTGAAGGACCAGGAGAAGAACGGCTACGCCTTCATGAAGACCTCCTGCATGCATTGCGGCGATCCGTCCTGCGTCTCGGCCTGTCCCGTTTCGGCGATGACCAAGGATCCGGTGACCGGCGTGGTCGGCTACAACCCGGACAAGTGCATCGGCTGCCGCTACTGCGTCGCCGCCTGTCCCTTCGGCATTCCGAAGTATCAGTACGATTCGCCGACGGGGCGCATCGGCAAGTGCGAACTGTGCCGTCATCGCACCAAGGATGGCCACTACTCGGCTTGTGCCGAAGTTTGCCCGACGGGCGCCACGCTCTACGGCAAGACCTCCGATCTGCTAGCCGAGGCCAAGCGCCGCATTGCGTTGAAGCCGGGCACGCGGACCACGTACCCGCGCGGCAAGGTCGGCGGCCCGGACCAGAGCTACGAGGCGCCGGTCGGCAATTACCTTCAGCATGTCTATGGCGAGAAGGAGTACGGCGGCACGCAGGTGCTCAAGCTCTCCGGCGTCAACTTCGCCAAGGTCGGCATGCCCGATCTGCCGCCGGATGCGGCAGCAGCCCTGTCCGAGACGATTCAGCACACGCTGTACGCCAATCTGATCATGCCGTTCGCCGTGCTGGGTGCGATGACCTACGTCGCCAAGCGCAACGTCAAGCCCGATGATGCGTCGACCGACAAGGAGGGGAGCTAAATCATGGCCAACAATCAACATGCGGCGCCCGCGCCTGTCGGCGGCAGCCTGGTCAATGCCGTGACGCTCACTTGCGGCGTGCTCATTGCGCTGATGGTGGCGATACTGGCGGTGCGCTTCCTCTTCGGACTCGGCGCGGTCACCGCGCTTAACGACGGCTACCCATGGGGCATCTGGATCGTGGTCGATGTGGTCATCGGCACGGCCTTCGCCTGCGGCGGTTTTTCGGTGGCCATGCTGGTCTACATCTTCAACCGCGGTGAGTACCATCCGCTGGTGCGGCCAGCGCTGCTGGCCAGTCTGTTCGGCTACACGCTGGCCGGCGCCGGGGTGATCTTCGACCTCGGTCGCTGGTGGAACGTGTGGAACATGTTCTGGCCCGGCTCGATCAATCCGAACTCGGTGATGTTCGAAGTGGCGATGTGCATTTCGCTCTACATCGTCGTCATGTGGATCGAGTTTTCGCCGGTGGTCCTTGAGCAGTTGGGCAAGGATGACGCGCGGCGGAAGGTCGGCAAGGCGATGTTCTTCATCATCGCGCTGGGCACCGTGTTGCCGATGATGCACCAGTCTTCGCTGGGCACCCTGCTGGTGGTGATGGGATACCAAATCCATCCGCTGTGGCAGACCCCGCTGCAACCCGCGCTGTATCTGCTGACGGCCATCACCATGGGCTACGCGGTGGTGTTGTTCGAGTCCTGCGTGGCGTCTTCGGCCTACCGGCGCAAGATCGAGATGCACATGCTGACGCCGATGGCGAAGGTCATGCTGGGTTTCCTGGCGGTCTATCTGCTGATCCGGATCGGCGATCTGCTGGTGCGCGGCGCGCTTTCGCAGGCCTTCGTGCCGTCGGTCGAGGCGTTGTCGTTCTGGCTGGAAATGGCCTGCTTCATCGCACCGCTGATCCTGATCGGGGCCGAGTCCAACCGGCGTAATCCGGCCAAGCTGTTCCTCGCCGGCATCCTGCTCATGCTGGGCGGCGCGCTGTTGCGCCTGAACGGCTTCCTGATCGGCTATGAAACCGGTGACGGCTTTAGCTATTTCCCGACCCTGGCCGAGGTTCTCGTCACCGCGGGCATGTTCGCCATCGAAGTTCTCGGTTACATCATCATCACTCGACGCTTCCCGGTGCTGCCGCGGGAAGAAGCCACTCACTGAAGGACGGAGACGAAAATGTCCAAGCGCATAACAATTGATCCGATCACCCGTATCGAAGGCCACCTGCGTATCGACGTCGACGTGGATGGCGGTCGCGTCAACAAGGCCTGGTCGTCCGGCCAGATGTGGCGCGGCGTCGAGCTGATCCTGCTCGGTCGCGACCCGCGCGACGCCTGGGCCATCACCCAGCGCATCTGCGGCGTGTGCACCACGGTGCATGCCATCTGCTCGGTGCGCGCCGTGGAAAACGCGCTGAAAATGGAAATCCCGCTCAATGCCCAGTACATACGCAACCTGATCATCCTGGCGCATTCGGTGCATGACCATATCGTGCATTTCTACCATCTGTCGGCGCTCGACTGGGTGGATGTAACGTCTGCCCTGAAGGCCGATCCGAACAAGACGGCGGCGCTGGGCGAGAGCCTGTCGTCCTGGCATCTCAACGGCAAACACGAAATGAAGCGCGTGCATGAGCGCCTCAAGCATTTCGTCAATGGCGGCCAGCTCGGCATTTTCACCAACGGCTACTGGGGTCATCCGGCGATGAAACTGTCGCCCGAAGTCAACCTGCTCGCCGTCGCGCATTATCTGCAAGCGCTGGAAGTGCAGCGCAAGGCCAACAAGATCGTTTCCATTCTCGGCGCCAAGACGCCGCACATCCAGAACGTCGCCGTCGGCGGTGTCGCCAACCCGCTGGCGACCGATTCGCAGGCGGTGCTGACCGTCGAGCGTTTGCTGGCGATCAAGGGTTTCATCGACGAACTGAACGACTTCGTCAAGAATGTGTATCTGATCGATGTCGCCGCCGTCGGCGCTTTTTATGCCGACTGGACCGCAGTGGGCAAGGGCGTCACCAACTACCTGTCGGTGCCGGATATTCCGCTGGATGCCAAGGGCACGCAGTTCGGCTTCCCCGGCGGCTTTGTCGAGGGCGGCAACCTGGCCAGCTACAAGCCGATCAAGTCCTTCAACGACGAGTACTGGATCAAGGGTGTCGAGGAAGGGGTCAAGCACTCCTGGTACAACTACGACAAAGGCGGCTCCCTGCATCCCTACAAGGGCGAGACCAAGCCCAACTACACCGACTTCAAGGACGATGCCAAATATTCATGGCTGAAGTCGCCGACCTTCTACGGCAAGGTGGCGCAGGTGGGTCCGCTGGCGCGCGTCATCAATGGCCTCGCCGCCGGACACGAACCTACCAAGAAGTACGCCACGGCGGCGCTCGATACGGTTTCCGCCCTGGCGAAGACCAAGGTCGGGCTGGAGGCGATGCACTCGACCATCGGTCGTCACGCCGCGCGGGCGATTGGTTGCTGCGTCAATATGGATATGCTGGAAGGCCAATGGACTTCGCTGCTCGGCAACATGGCCAAGGGCGACCTGACGACTTTCAACAAGCCGGTGTTCCCCAAGGGCGAGGTGATGGGCGTCGGCTTCCACGAGGCGCCGCGCGGTGCGCTGTCGCACTGGGTGGTCATCGACAATGGCAAGATCAAGAACTACCAGTGCGTGGTGCCCTCGACCTGGAATGCCTGCCCAAGGAACGAGAAGGACGAGCCGGGGCCCTACGAGGCATCGCTGGTAGGCACCCCGATTGCCGATCCGGAGAGGCCGCTGGAAGTGCTGCGTACTATCCACTCTTTCGACCCTTGCATTGCCTGCGCCGTCCATCTGGTCGACAAGGACAGCGATACGGCGATTACCGTCAAGGCGGTCTGACGGAAAAGCTTCACCACGGAGGACACGGAGGGCACGGAGGAAAATCACAGAGAGAAAATCTGTGGATAATGCTTTCTCCGTGTTCTCCGTGTCCTCTGTGGTGATCACTTGGATTTAGCGGACAGGTTCTTCTTACATGCGACGTGCAGTCGTTCTCGGCATTGGCAACACCATTCTCACCGACGAAGCTGCCGGCGTGCGCGCGGTTGAGGCGCTGGAGCGGGCTTACCGGCTGCCGGAGAATGTGCTGGCCATCGACGGCGGCACCTCCGGCATGGAGATGATCGAGGACCTTTCCAATCTGGATTTCCTGATCGTCCTCGATGTCGTCAAGGCGGGCGTGCCGCCGGGCACGGTGGTGAAGATCGCCGGCGACGAGATCCCGATCTTTTTCCGCCAGAAGCTGTCGCCACACCAGATTGCGCTGCCGGACGTGCTGGCCAGTCTCGAATTGCTCGACACCCTGCCCAAGGAAATCGTGGTGCTGGGCGTCGAGCCGGTTTCGCTGGAACTGGGCATGGAGATGACGCCGACGGTCGCCGAGAAAATTCCCGCGCTGGTCGCCATGGCCGCAGATGAACTGGTTTCTCGCTGTTATGCGCTCGAAGCGCTGACCGCGCCGGTCGGTTGAAATATCCCCATGTGCCTGGCCGCCCCTTCCCGCGTGATCGAGGTTCGCGATGGCACGGCGATTACCGAGTGTTTTGGCCAGACACGCGAGGTCAGTCTGTTGCTGCTGGGCGATGAAGTTGCGGTGGGTGACTACCTGCTGATCCAGGCCGGCGGTTTCGCTTTCGAGCGCGTGGAGACGGAACGCGCCGAAGAGGCTCTGGCATTGATGCAGGAACTCATGGCGGAAGGGGGCGATGCCCGCAGTTGGGGCGAGAGTTCCGGGACGGCATGAGTTTCCGCATCCACGACACCAGTCCAACGGAAGCGGTGGAGGAAGCCTTCTTCCGTATTCAGCGGGAGAAGATGGCGGATGTTCCCATTCTCAATTCGGCACTTTCCGTCGAAGCCGTCGACTTTCAGCGCTGGCAGGGGCATTGGCTGGGGATTGTCGTCACCCCCTGGTGCATGAGCCTGCTACTGGTGCCCGGCGGCAGCGAAAACTGGGTCTCCACGGGCGAAAACAAGCGCCGCTTCGTCAAGTTTCCCGCCGGCGATTTCGCCTTTCTCGGCAGCGAAGAAGGGGAACTCGGCGAGTACCAGAGTTGTCCACTGTTTTCGCCGATGGGCAAATTCTCTTCCCAGTCCGAGGCCACGATGACCGCCCGTGCTTCGCTGATTGCCTTGCTCACCCCGGCGCAGCAGGCCCAGGCCACGCCGAAGACGGAGAAAGACGCCGACGAACCTTCGCTTTCACGCCGCCGCTTCCTCGCTTTGCGATAAGCTTCGGGGCTCTGATGTTTGTGCGGGCAACAAGGGGGCGAGCATGGCGAGTATTTCTGACTTCAATATTGCGTCAACTGCCGAAACTGATCGTGAGCATCGGGTTCTGCTCTGCCTGTTGCATGCTCTATGCGACGCGGTTCGGGAAAAACGCGACGCCGAGTCCGTGGGCGAGATTCTTGAGCAGTTGATCGCCTTTGGTGAAGCGCACTTCACGTCCGAAGAGTTGCTGATGCGGCTGAACAGCTACGACGACTATGAGAATCACGCCGATGAGCACATCCACATGCTGGACATGCTCAACAAGATCGTCGCCGACCATACGACGGGCCATTCTTCGCGGATATTGGGCAAGGCGGAAGAGGTTCTCGGTTATATCGACAATCACATCGCCACGAGCGACAAGCGTTTTGCCGACCATGTTCGCCGCGGGACGTAGAGCCTCATGCACGAAATGTCGCTCGCCGAAGGTGTCCTGCAATTGATCGAGGATGCGGCGCACCATCAGGAATTTGCCAAAGTCACCAAGGTCTGGCTGGAAATCGGCCAGCTTTCCGGGGTCGAGATCGAGGCCATGAAATTCTGCTTCGACGCCGTGACGCGCGACAGCATCGCCGACGGCGCCCGCCTGGAGATCATTACGGCGCCCGGCACCGGCTGGTGCCTGGAGTGCTCGACGACGGTGCCGATGACCGAGGTCTATGGCGAATGCCCGCAATGCGGCGGCTATCAGGTGCAGGTGACAGGCGGCACCGAGATGCGGGTCAAGGAACTTGAAGTGGTTTAGGAGACGAAGGCAATGTGTACCACCTGCGGTTGCGGCGACGGCGAAGTGAAAATAGACGGCGATGATCCCAGCCACGAGCATGAGCACGTCCATTCCGATGGCACGCGCCACAGTCATGGTCATGAGCACGCGGGCGACCATGCCCATGATCACGGTCCTCGTTATGCACCGGCGCACTCCCACGCTCCGGGCCTCGGCGCCAGGCGCATGGTGCAGATCGAGCAGGACATCCTGGCCAAGAACAACGCCTATGCGACCGAGAACCGCCAGCGCCTGGCGGATCGCGGCATATTTACGCTGAACCTGGTATCGAGCCCCGGCTCGGGCAAGACCACGCTGCTGGTGAAGACCATCGAATTGCTCAAGGGCCGGCAGCGCGTGGCCGTCATCGAGGGCGACCAGCAGACCAGCCAGGATGCCGAACGCATCCGCGCCACGGGAGCGCCGGCGATCCAGATCAACACCGGCAAGGGCTGCCACCTCGACGCGCACATGGTCGGTCATGCCATGGGCAAGCTCGAACTGGCGGACGATTCATTGTTGATGATCGAGAACGTCGGCAATCTGGTCTGCCCGGCGGCGTTCGATCTGGGCGAAGCGCACAAGGTGGTGATCCTCTCCGTCACCGAAGGCGAAGACAAGCCGATCAAATATCCCGACATGTTCCGCGCCGCGACCCTGATGCTGATGAACAAGTGCGATCTGCTGCCGCATCTGACATTCAGCGTGCCGCGCGCCATCGAATTCGCGCGCCGCGTCAATCCCGGCATCGAAGTGATCGAAGTATCTGCCACCACGGGGCAGGGCATGGACGCCTGGCTGGCGTGGCTCGAAGGCGGCGCCGCCGCAGCGCGGGGTCAGCGCCAGGACTCTGTCTCCAGCTTGAAGCACCGCGTTGCCGAACTCGAAGCGCAACTGGCCGCGAGGGATGTCTGACGTCATGAACGCCGCTGGGAACGCCGCGCCAGCCTGCGTCGAACACCAGATCGAGCTGGCCGCTTCCGCTCCACCCTTGTTGGCCATGGGCGCCTGGTTCAAGAACACGCTGTGTCTGGCGCAGGGCCATCAGGCGTGGGTCTCGCACACGGTGGGCGACTTGTTCCAGGCCGAAGCCTGCCTCGCCCATGAAGCCACTGCGCGCGAGCTGTTGCGGGCGCTGGCTGCCATCGGCAAAAAGCCCGTTGTCATTGCCCACGATCTGCATCCGGATTTGCATTCGACCCGTTTTGCCGTGCAACTGGCGGCGGAGCTCGGCGTCGAAGCCATCGGCGTGCAGCATCACCATGCGCACATTGCGGCGGTGGCCGCCGAGCATGGCATCAGCGGCCCGGTGTTGGGTCTGGCGCTCGATGGCGTTGGTCTGGGCACCGATGGACAGGCTTGGGGTGGGGAACTGCTGAGCGTCGATGGCGCGCATTTCACCCGGCTCGGCCATCTGCGACCGTTGGCGCTGCCCGGCGGCGACCGTGCGGCGCGCGATCCATGGCGCATGGCGGCGGCCGTGCTGTTCGATCTCGGTCGCGGCGAAGAAATCGCGTCGCGTTTTGCCGACCAGCCGGGCGCCGAAATAGTTGCGGCCATGCTGGCCAAGGGCTTGAACAGCCCGCGCACTTCCAGCATGGGGCGGGTGTTCGACGCCGCCGCCGGCTTGCTGGGTATTTGTCTGAAAATGGAATTTGAAGCCGAGGCGGCCATCGCATTGGAGCAGGACGCGACGGCTTATATCGAGACCCATGGTTGGCCCGCGCCGCTCGAAGGCGGCTGGCATATCGGCGAAAACGGCGAACTGGATCTGCTGCCGTTATTGGGCGCTCTGTCATCGGAGCCTGATACCGGCTACGGTGCGGCGCTGTTTCACGCCACGCTGCTGGCGGCGCTGATGCACTGGGTGATGCGCGCCGCCGAGGCGACGGGGATCGAGCGTCTGGCCTGCGGCGGCGGCTGTTTTTTCAACAAGCTGCTGCGTTCGGCGCTGGTCAAGAAGATTCCACCCACCGGCCTTGAACTGCTGCTGCCGCAGCGGCTGCTGCCGGGAGATACCGCGATTTCGCTGGGACAGGCCTGGGTGGCAATTCACCACCTGGAAAAGTGAAACTATGTGTCTGGCGATTCCGGTCAGGGTTATAGAAGTCGGCGCTGACGATACGGCGATTGTCGATCTCGGCGGTGTCACCAAGGAAATCTCGCTGGCGCTGCTGTCCGATGTGCAGGTAGGCGATTACGTGATCCTGCATGTGGGCTACGCACTGTCGAAACTCGATCCCGAGGAAGCGGAGAAAACGCTCGCGCTGTTTGCCGAGATGGCCGAGGCCTCGTGAAATACATCGACGAGTTCCGCGACGGCGAACTGGCGAAGAATCTCGCGGCGAGCATCGGCGCGACGGTCGAGACGGGGCGCAACTACAGCTTCATGGAATTCTGCGGCGGCCATACCCACGCCATTTCGCGCTATGGCCTCTCCGATCTGCTGCCGCCGACGGTGCGCATGGTGCATGGCCCCGGCTGCCCCGTTTGCGTGCTGCCCATCGGCCGCGTGGACATGGCCATCGATCTCGCGCTGAACCATGGCGTGATCCTGTGCACCTACGGCGATACGCTGCGCGTGCCGGCGTCCGATGGCCTGTCGTTGATGAAGGCCAAGGCGCGGGGAGGGGATATCCGCATGGTGTATTCGACCATTGATGCGCTGCAAATCGCGCGCGACAATCCGGCGCGCGAAGTGGTGTTCTTCGCCATCGGCTTCGAGACCACCACGCCGCCTACCGCCGTTGCCATTCTGCAGGCCGAGGCCGAGGGTCTGTCAAATTTCAGCGTGCTCTGTTGCCACGTATTGACGCCATCGGCCATCAGCAACATTCTCGAATCGCCGGAAGTCCGCCAGTGGGGCACGGTGCCGCTGGACGGCTTCATCGGCCCGGCGCATGTGTCGACGGTGATCGGCAGCCGGCCCTACGAATTCTTCGCCGAGGAATATCGCAAGCCCGTCGTCATCGCCGGCTTCGAGCCGCTGGATGTGATGCAGGCCATCCTGATGCTGGTGCGCCAGGTCAACGAAGGCCGCGCCGAAGTGGAGAACGAGTTTTCGAGAGCGGTGAGTCGCGACGGCAACCTCAAGGCGCAGGACCGCGTCGCCGAGGTCTTCGAACTGCGCCGCGAATTCGAATGGCGCGGCCTGTCGGTGGTGCCGTATTCGGCGCTGAAGATCCGGCGGAAGTACGCGGCGTTTGACGCCGAGCGGCGCTTCGATCTGGAATACCGCTCGGTTCCCGACCACAAGGCCTGCGACTGCGGCGCGATTTTGCGCGGCGTCAAGAAGCCGCAGGACTGCAAGCTGTTCGGCACGGTGTGCACGCCGGAGAACCCCATCGGTTCCTGCATGGTGAGTTCCGAAGGCGCCTGCGCCGCACACTACAGCTATGGTCGTTACAAGGACATGCATTAAATGGCCGAGATGAAGAGAGCGTACGTCCGTCCGCTCGACTTGAAGCAGGGCCGGGTCGATCTGACGCACGGTTCCGGCGGTCGCTCGATGGTGCAACTGATTTCCGAACTGTTTGCAAAGCATCTGGGCAACGAATACCTGGGGCAGGGCAACGATGGCGCCGTGTTGCCAGCGCCGACTATTCATGGTTGTCCGGGACGCATCGTGATGTCCACCGACTGCCATGTGGTGTCGCCGCTGTTTTTCCCCGGCGGCGACATCGGCTGCCTGTCGGTGCATGGCACCGTCAATGACGTTGCCGTGATGGGCGCCACGCCCCTCTATCTGGCGGCTGGCTTCATCCTCGAAGAAGGTTTCCCCCTGAGTGACCTGGCGCGCATCGTCGAGTCGATGGCGCGTGCCGCGCGCGAGGCAGGTGTGCCGGTGGTGACGGGCGACACCAAGGTGGTCGAACGCGGCAAGGGTGATGGCGTTTTCATTACCACCACCGGCGTCGGCGTGCTGCCCGATGGCTTGGAACTCGGCGGCAGCCGGGCGCGACCGGGCGATGCCGTCATCATCTCCGGTTCGTTGGGCGACCACGGCGTGGCCATCATGAGCAAGCGCGAAAACCTGTCCTTCGATGCGCCGATCGAATCCGACACCGCCGCGCTGAACGGCCTGATCGCCGCCATGCTGGCCATCGGCGCCGACCTGCGCTGCCTGCGCGATCCCACGCGCGGCGGACTGGCGGCGACGCTGAACGAAATCGCCGGTCAGTCCGGCGTCGGCATGATGCTGCACGAAAAGGCGATTCCGGTGAAGCCGGTGGTCGCCGCCGCCTGCGAATTCCTCGGCCTCGATCCGCTGTATGTCGCCAACGAGGGCAAGCTGATCGCGATCTGCGCCAGCGCTGATGCCGAACGGGTACTGGCCGTCATGCGCGCCCATCCGCTGGGACGCGAGGCGGCGCTGATCGGCGAGGTCATCGCCGACGATCATCACTTCGTCCAGCTCACCACGGCCTTCGGCGGTCGCCGCATCGTCGATTGGCTGGCGGGCGACCAGTTGCCCCGGATTTGCTGAATGGTCTGCCAATGCGCATCCTGCTTCTGACCCACGCCTTCAATGGCCTGACGCAGCGCCTCGGGGCCGAGTTGCAGGAGCGCGGCCATGAAGTGTCCATTGAATTCGACATCGCCGACAGCGTGGCGGAGGAGGCGGTGGCGCTATTTCGTCCGCATATCGTCGTCGCGCCCTATCTGCGCCGGGCGATTCCAGAATCGATCTGGTCACGATATGTTTGCCTCGTCGTGCATCCCGGCATCATTGGCGACCGCGGGCCGTCGGCGCTCGACTGGGCGATTCAGCGCGGAGAAGTCGAATGGGGTGTCACCGTGTTGCAGGCCGAAGCGGCGCTGGATGCCGGGCCGGTCTGGGCCAGCGCGGTGTTTTCCATGCGCAGCGCCAGGAAGTCGAGCCTTTATCGCAACGAGGTGACGCAGGCCGCGACCTCTGCGGTGCTGCAGGCGGTGGAGCGTTTTGCGGCGGGCGATTTCAAACCGACGCCGCTGGCGGAATTCAACGATGTGCACGGCAGCCAGCATCCGCCGATGCGGCAGGCGGATCGCGCCATCGACTGGCAGCACGATGACACGGCGACGGTGCTGCGCAAGATCAATGCCGCCGACGGTTTCCCCGGCGTCGCCGACACCCTGTTCGGCGTCGCCTGCCACATCTTCGATGCCTGGCCGGAAGCCGTTCTGCGCGGCGCGCCGGACGCAAGGCCGGGCGACCTGCTGGCGCGGCGCGAAACCGCCGTGCTGCGCCGAACCGCTGACGGCGCGGTATGGATCGGACATGTCAAGCGTGTCGGAGAGTTCAAGCTGCCCGTCGCGCTGGCCTTCGCCGCCGAGTCGATCGCACTTGCCGACGCGCCGCTGACCGGCTGGTGGCGAAGCGACAGCGAAACGTGGCAGGACATCGCCTACGAAGAGTCCGGCGGCGTCGGCTTCCTCCATTTCGAGTTCTACAACGGCGCCATGTCGACTTCGCAATGCGAGCGCCTGCGTTCCGCGCTGGCATGGGCGAAGCAGCGGCCCGTGCAGGTGCTGGTCTTGATGGGTGGCGCCGACTTCTGGTCCAATGGCATTCATCTCAATGTGATCGAGGTGGCGAGTCTGGGTGACGGCTCAGCGGCTGACGAGTCGTGGAGCAACATCAACGCGATGAACGATCTGGCGTGCGAACTGATCGAAAGCGGCGGGCAGATCACCGTCGCCGCGCTGGCCGGCAACGCCGGGGCGGGCGGCTGCTTTCTGGCGCGGGCGGCCGATCTGGTCTGGGCGCGTGAAGGCGTTATACTCAATCCGCATTACAGGAACATGGGCAATCTCCATGGCTCGGAGTACTGGACTTATCTGTTGCCGCGCCGGGTGGGTGCGGATGCGGCGCAAGCCATCATGCGCAACCGGCAGCCGCTGACGGCGCAGCGCGCGGCGGCGAGCGGATTCATCGACGCCTGTCTGGCCGGGGATGTTCAAGCCTTTCGCATCGACGTGGCGCGGCGCGCGGTGGAAATCGCGGCGGCATCCGATCTCGCGGCGCAACTGGCGGCGAAGCGCGAACGTCGCGCCAGGGACGAAGCCGAAAAGCCGCTGGCCGCGTATCGGGAAGAAGAACTGGCGCACATGCGCCGCAACTTCTACGGCTTCGATCCGAGCTATCACGTCGCACGTCATCATTTCGTGACGAAGTCGCCGGCTTCGTGGACGCCGCGCCATCTGGCGCGCCATCGCGACCTTGGCTGGAGGGTTCCGGCATGAAGCCCCGCGCCCCATTGACGGTACTGGTGGTCGATGACGAACAGCGTTCGCTGGAAACACTGCGCCGCACGCTGGAAGAAGATTTCACGGTGCTCACCGCGTCTTCCGCCGAGGAAGGCGAAGCCGTCATGGGCCGCGAGTTCGTTCATATCGTGGTGTCCGATCAGCGCATGCCGGGTACGCCGGGCGTCGAATTCCTGCGCCGTGTGCGCGCCCAGTGGCCCGACACGGTGCGCCTGATTCTCTCCGGCTACAGCGAAGCCGAGGACATCATTTCCGGCATCAATGACGCGGGCATCTGGCAGTATCTGCTGAAGCCATGGCATCCCGACCAATTGTTGCTGACCCTGAAAAGCGCGGCCGAGCTGTGGCGCCTGCAGCAGGAGAACCAGCGCCTGTCGCTGGAACTGCGCGACAGCCCGGAACTGCTGGTGCGGCAGGTTGCCAGCCGGCGTGGCAAGGTTCGCGCCCGCTCCGGTTTCGATCGCCTGACGCGCGCGGCGGACAGCCCCTTGAACGGCATCTGCGAGCTGGCGCAAAAGATCGCCGGGCATGAGCTTTCGGTGCTGGTCACCGGCGAATCGGGCACCGGCAAGGAACTGCTGGCGCGCGCCATCCACTACAGCAGCGAACGTGCCGAGCGGCCCTTTGTGGTGGAAAACTGCGGCGCCCTGCCGGATACCTTGCTCGAAGCCGAGCTGTTCGGCCACAAGCGCGGCGCCTTTACCGGCGCTTATGAAGATCGCATCGGCCTGTTTCAGCAGGCCGACGGCGGCACGCTGTTTCTCGACGAGATCGGCGACACCTCGCCGGCCTTCCAGGTCAAGCTGTTGCGCGCCCTGCAGGAGGGCGAAGTGCGCCCCGTCGGCAGCCCGCGCTCGGTGTCGGTCGATGTCCGCATCATCGCCGCGACCAACCGCAATCTCGAAGCCGATGTCGCCAGCGGTCGCTTTCGGCAGGATCTTTACTATCGCATCGCCGGCATCACTTTCCACATGCCCAGCTTGCGCGAACGCCCGCAGGACATTCCGCTGATCGTCGACAGCATGTTCAAGAAGTCGGCGCTGGCGGGACGGCGATTTTCCGCCGAAGCCATGAAGTGTCTGGTCGCGCACCGCTGGCCGGGTAATGTGCGCGAGCTGCAGAACGAGATATTGCGGGCGCTGGCGCTGGGCGACGGTGATCTGCTCGATGCCGGACTGTTCTCGTCGCGCGTCGGCCAGTCGGCGGCTTCCACCGGCGGGGCGTCGGCGGCGTTCGACCCGGACGGCGCGACGCTCAAGCAGCTTCTCGATCAGGTCGAGGCGCAGGTGATCGATGCCGCCCTGCGCCGGCATCGCGGCAACAAGACGCGCGTGGCGGAGGAGCTCGGCCTGACCCGCGTCGGGCTGCGCATGAAGCTGAGTCGATTGGGCCTCGGGGGAATCGAGTGATGAATATCCTCTGGCTCCAGTCAGGGGGCTGCGGTGGCTGCACGCTGTCGTGGCTGGGCGGCGAACACGGTTCCCTGTTCCGCGAACTGGCGGATGAAGGCATTCAACTGCTGTGGCATCCGAGCGTGTCCGAGGCGGGCGTCGATGAAGCGCGGGATTTGATCGCGCAATGCGCCGATGGACATACCGCCGTCGATGTTCTGTGCATCGAGGGTTCGCTGTTGCGCGGGCCGCGCGGCACGGGCGGCTTTCATCGCTTCGGCGGCGGCGCGCAGTCGATGATCGAGTGGGTGCGTCGGATCGCCTCCCGCGCGCGGCATGTGGTCGCCGTCGGCAGTTGTTCGTCATGGGGCGGCATCACGGCGGCGGGAGTGAATCCGACCGATGCCTGCGGCCTGCAATACGACGGCGAGGCCAGCGGCGGGCTGCTGGGGCCGGAGTTTCGCGATCACAGCGGCTTGCCGGTCATCAATGTCGCCGGCTGTCCGCCTCATCCCGACTGGATTACCGAAACCCTGGCGGCATTGGCGCACGGGCGTTTGCGCGCGGAGCATCTCGACGACTACGGCCGACCGCGTTTTTTCGCCGATCAACTGGTGCATCACGGCTGTCCGCGCAACGAATATTACGAGTTCAAGGCCAGCGCCCAGAAGCACTCCGATCAGGGCTGCCTGATGGAGCAATTCGGTTGCAAGGGCACGCAGGCGCATGCCGATTGCAATCAGCGTCTGTGGAACGGCGAAGGCTCCTGTCTGCGCGGCGGTTACGCCTGCATCCGTTGCACCGATCCGGGATTTGAAGAACCCGGCCACCCCTTCGAGACGACGCCGAAGGTCGCCGGGATTCCCCTCGGGCTGCCCTCGGACATGCCCAAGGCATGGTTCATCGCGCTGGCGGCGCTTTCCAAGTCGGCGACGCCGGCGCGCGTGCGCGAAAACGCGACGGCCGATCATCTGCTGCGCGCGCCCTCAGTCAAGCGCGGAAGAAAATGAGCACGCGGCGCATCGTCGGTCCTTTCAACCGTGTCGAAGGCGATCTCGAAATCACCCTCGACATCGCCGACGGACGGATAGAGGCGGCTTACGTCAATTCGCCGCTGTATCGCGGTTTCGAGCAGATACTGCAAGGCAAGCTGCCGGCTGATGCCGTGGTGCTGGTGCCGCGCATCTGCGGTATTTGCTCGGTCGCCCAGTCGGCGGCGACGGCCCTGGCGCTGGCCGATGCGGCGGGCGTCGAGCCGCCGAACAACGGTCGGCTGGCCGCCAATCTGACGCTGGCGACCGAGAACCTGGCCGATCACCTGACGCATTTCTACTTGTTCTTCATGCCCGACTTCGCCCGCGCCGACTATGCGGGCCGCCCCTGGCATGCCGCCATCGCCGAGCGTTTCCGCGCCACCACGGGCAGCGCGCCGAATCAGGTTTTGCCGGCGCGCGCCCGCTTCATGCAGATGATGGGCCTGCTGGCGGGCAAATGGCCGCACACGCTGGCCGTGCAGCCGGGCGGCTCGACGCGGCCCTTGCAGAGTTCGGAGATATTTCGGCTGCATCGGAACTTGCGCGAATTCCGCGAATTCCTCGAAACCGTCACTTTCGGCGCCAAGCTGGAGGAGGTCGCCACGCTTGCCAGCCGCGCTCAACTCGAAGCATGGCGGGGGCAGGCCGGCGGCGGCGATCTGCGGGCGTTTCTCGCCATCGCCGATGACCTCGATCTGTGGCGTCTCGGGCGCGCCACGGATCGCTTCATGAGTTATGGCTGCTACAACGAGGGCAATCGGCGCTTGTTTCCGTCAGGACTATGGCATGGCGCGGCGGCAACGCTGGATATCGCGGGCATCCATGAAGACATTACCCACGCGTGGTACGCCGCCGCCGGTTTGCCGCAGCATCCGGCGACGGGCAGCACATTGCCGGTCGCGGAAAAGGAAGGTGCCTATTCCTGGTGCAAGGCGCCGCGTCTGGCCGGGCAGGTGGTCGAAGCCGGCGCGCTGGCGCGCCAGGTGGTGGCGGGTCATCCGCTGGCGCGCGACATGATCGATGGCTACGGCGCCAGCGTCGCGGCCCGTGTCGTGGCACGCTTGCTCGAACTGGCGCTGGTGCTGCCCGCCATGGAACGCTGGCTCACCGAACTGGCGCCTGGCGAGCCTTGGTGCGTCACCGCTGCGCTTGCCGACGAAACCTCGGGCGTCGGCCTGATCGAGGCCGCGCGCGGCTCGCTTGGTCACTGGCTTACCGTGCGGCGCGGACGCATCCACAACTATCAGATCATTGCGCCGACCACCTGGAACTTCTCGCCGCGCGACAGCGCCGGTCAGCCCGGCGCGCTGGAACAGGCGCTGTCAGGTCTGCCGGCCAGCGCCAGCGAACCGCTGCCGGCGGCCATTCATCACGTCGTGCGCAGCTTCGATCCCTGCATGGTGTGTACGGTGCACTAGGGTTAACCCATTGATTCTATTAACCCTACAGAAAACAAACAGAAAACCTACAGAAAATTATTTTGCGATTTGCGGCCTAAACCAGCCATCGCGCTCATCCAAATACAGCTTTGTCATCTTGGCTGATTTGTGCCCCATGAGCGCCTGCGCAAACGCATCTCCGTACCGCTCCGCATACAATCGTCCCGATAGCGACCTGATCTCATGGACAGTGGGAGGGTTGTCGCCAATGATCCCGACTTCAACGCGGATCGAGGCAAATTCCTGTGCGATCGACGTTTCTCTAATCTTGCTGCCTACCTTGGCCTGACCCTGCTGCCTGACGTGATGGACCATAAACTGACTCACCACGTTACGCGATCTAGCTAGGGTGTCGGCAAGGCTGAATCCCGCGATCCCTAACTCCATTGGGATGGCAACCTTGTGGCCCTCAATGTCGAGTTTTTTGTTCTTTTGCTGGACAACTTTCAGGGTGGCCCCCTGAATGTCGCGGTATTTCATCTTGGCAACATCACCCCGACGCTGCGCGGTGAGTAGCGCCAACTCCATGAAATGAACTAGCCATATCGGGCCGACCTCCTTGGCTTTCGCGTGTATCAACATGAACTGTTCCAGTGACAGTCGTTCGCGCTTGGTGACAACCTTCTTCGACCGGGTGACTTCCACCGGGTTGTTGTCGCACCACCCCGCCGCGATGGCCTCGCGGAAAATGTCTATCAGGATGGAACGCTGGGCTTGCAACATCCGCTCCTTGCCCTCATAGGTCTTCAGGAAGTCAGCGATGACACGCGTCGATACCTGTTTGAGAATGGTGCCGCCAATGGCCGCTCTAATGGTGTTGCATTTTTGGGTATTGTTTTGCAGTGTGGATTGCGCGATCTCGCCGTCCGCATACCGTTTCACGAGAATCGTTTTGTAGTCATCAATCCATGCGGCTAGAGTCTCTGGCTGACCCATGACACGATGAATCAGGCGTGGCTTGTCCAACAGACCAAGGACGGCCATGTTGGATTCATGCGCCTGCGCGAATGCCTCTTGCCGGTTGTTGCCAATGCCAAATGTTTTGCCGGATATCGGGTGCCGCCATACGTAAGCGCCACGGTTCTTATAGACGTTCAGCGGCAGGCCGGAGTTAATACGGTTACGCGGGCGCGGTGCCATACGTTGCTCTCATTCTGTCCAAGATGGATGATGAGCCGCTATTGTGCGCCAAGTATTTCGCGTCAGGTGAGACGTACCAGCACTTGCCGTGCTGCTCGGCGGG
>JALNZB010000025.1 GCA_023229545.1 Sulfuritalea sp.
AATGTTATTGTGCAGTGCGAGCATGGTGCCCGACATGGCGCCCGCATTGGGAGCGCCCTCGACCGCGCGACAGAGCAGCTTTTCGCCGTCTCTCTCAACTTTCACTGCCGGCAACAGAAACTGTTTCAATGTTCCCATCGGTCCCTTGACCGCAACCTCGGTATCGGAAAGCGTTACTTCGACGCCTTTGGGCACATCAACGGGATATTTTGCAATACGTGACATGAAGATAGCTCCTTAGGCGACGATGCAAAGAACTTCGCCGCCCATGTTGCCTGCCCGCGCCCGGCGGTCGGTCATCACGCCCTTCGGCGTGGAGACAATGGCAACACCCAGCCCGTTCATGACACGGGGCAAATCGTCCTTGCCCTTGTAGACACGCAGGCCCGGCTTTGAAACGCGTTCGATGCGCTCTATCACCGGATGCCCGGCGTAGTACTTGAGCGCAATATCGAGTTGGGGCTTGGCGCCAAGCTCGCGAATAGCGAAATCATCAATGTAGCCCTCATCCTTCAATACCTTGGCAATCGCTACCTTGAGTTTGGAGGAAGGCATGGAAACGGATAGTTTTTCCGCCATCTGCGCATTGCGGATGCGGGTCAACATGTCGGCAACTGGATCGGTCATGCTCATATCGCTCTCCTTACCAGCTTGCCTTGGTCATGCCAGGCACTTCGCCGCGCATGGCCATCTCGCGCAGCTTGTTGCGGCACAGACCGAATTTGCGGAACACGCCGCGCGGACGCCCGGTCAATGCGCAGCGATTGCGCTGCCGCGAAGGACTGGCATTGCGGGGCAACTGCTGGAGTTTCAGGCGCGCATCCATGCGCTCCTCGTCCGACAGCTTGACGTTGTTGATCACGGCAAAAAGTTCAGTGCGCTTGGCGGCATACTTCGCCACCATCTTGGCGCGCTTTTCTTCGCGGTTAATAAGAGCCAGTTTTGCCATACGTCCCTCAGTTCTTGAAGGGGAACTTGAATGCGGCGAGAAGCGCCTTCGCTTCTTCGTCGTTCTTCGCGGTGGTGGTGATGCTGATATTCATGCCACGCAACGCATCGATTTTGTCGTACTCAATCTCGGGGAAAATGATCTGCTCCTTGACCCCGACGTTGTAGTTGCCACGCCCGTCAAAGCCTTTGCCCGAAATGCCGCGAAAGTCGCGGATACGCGGCATGGCAATGGTCACCAGGCGATCAAGAAACTCGTACATGTGGTTTCCGCGCAGCGTCAGCATGCAGCCGATCGGATAGCCCTCACGAATCTTGAAGCCCGCGATTGCCTTGCGCGCCTTGGTGACGACCGGCTTCTGCCCGGCGATCTTGGTCATGTCGCCAACGGCATGATCCAGCACCTTTTTGTCACCGACCGCCTCGCCAACGCCCATGTTCAGGGTGATCTTGGTAATGCGCGGAACTTCCATGATGGACTTGTAACCAAACTTCGTCAGAAGTTCGGGGACCACCGTCTGTTTGTAGTATTCCTGCAAGCGCGCCATGACTGATCCTTACGCGTCAACAACTTCGCCGTTCGACCGGAACACCCGAACCTTGCGACCATCGTCGAGCTGCTTGAAGCCGACGCGATCCGCTTTCTGGGTGGCAGGATTGAACAGCGCCACATTGGAAATATTGATCGGCATTTCTTTCTCGACAATGCCGCCCTGATTGCCCTTCATCGGGTTTGGCTTGGTGTGCTTCTTGACGCGATTGATGCCCTCAACCAGAAGGCGGTCAGCGTCAAGGCAGTTCAGCACAACGCCGCGCTTGCCCTTGTCTTTGCCTGTGGTAACGACCACGTCGTCACCTTTGCGAATTTTGTTCATGATCGAGTCCTCGATTGCCGGTTCAAAGAACCTCGGGAGCCAGCGAGACGATCTTCATGAATCGCTCGGTACGCAGCTCGCGCGTCACCGGGCCGAAGATGCGCGTGCCAATCGGTTCCAGCTTGTTGTTCAACAATACTGCTGCGTTGCCATCGAATTTGATCAGCGAGCCGTCGGAACGACGGACGCCCTTGGCAGTACGCACCACCACTGCGCTATAGACTTCGCCCTTCTTGACCCGACCGCGCGGCGCGGCATCCTTGATGCTGACCTTGATGACATCACCAATGCCGGCATAACGGCGCTTGGAACCGCCAAGCACCTTGATGCACATGACCGAACGCGCGCCCGTGTTATCGGCGACATCCAGCAGAGACTGCATTTGAATCATTATTTCATCTCCAACTTAATCCGCGATTGACTCAAGTCCCGCGATCAGTCTTGGAGCCCGCTAGGGGCTGGAATGCTGGGGAGAATGAATACCCCAGCGGAGCAAAGAGGCGCGATTTTACATCCCGCCACCCTGTTGTCAACTACTTATTGCGTATATTGCAGAGCGCGCCATAAGCAGAGCGCAATCAGACGGCGCGGGCCTTCTCGACAACCTTGGCGACGCGCCATGCCTTGGTCTTGGAAATCGGCGCGCACTCCTCGATCTGCACCAGATCGCCGGCAACCGTCTCCATGCCTTCAACATGCGCGTGATACTTTTTGGAACGCGTCATGATCTTGCCGATCACAGGGTGCTTGACCTTGCGTTCAACCAATACCGTCACGGTCTTCTGCATTTTGTCTGAAACAACGCGCCCCTGAAGGGTGCGTCGTACGGTTTGAGTGGTCGCATCCGTCATTTCGCTGCCGCCTTCTCACGCTGAATGGTTTTGACGCGCGCGATATCCTTGCGCACCTTGCCGACCTGGCTGGTATTGGTCAACTGTTGTGTCGCCACCTGCATGCGGAGGCCGAATTGCGCCTTGCGCAATTCCAGCAACTCCTTTTGCAGATCCTCTTCGTTCTTTGCTCTCAGCTCACTCGTTTTCATGACTTATCCCAAATGACGGGTAACGAAGGTGGTTTCGAGCGGAAGCTTGGCTGCCGCAAGGCGGAAAGCCTCGCGTGCCAGCGTCTCGTCCACACCATCCATCTCGTACAGGACTTTGCCGGGCTGGATCTCGGCGACCCAATACTCCGGAGAACCTTTGCCGTTGCCCATGCGAACTTCGAGCGGCTTCTTCGAAACCGGCTTGTCCGGGAAAATGCGAATCCAGATACGGCCACCGCGCTTGATATGACGAGTCATGGCGCGACGCGCGGCTTCAATCTGGCGAGCCGTAAGACGACCGCGACCAATAGCCTTGAGCCCATACTCGCCAAAACTGACTTTGGCGCCCCTGGTGGCGAGTCCGGTATTGCGACCCTTTTGTTCCTTGCGATATTTTCTGCGGGCAGGTTGCAGCATGTTTTACTCCTTGCCTTCTTTCGCTGGGCTGGCGACACCGTCGGTCGGGGCCGCCGCCTTGCGAACGCGCTTGACCGGTGTCTTGGGTGCCGCAGCAACAGCTTCCGTCTTGACTTCGGGCTTGGCTTCTTCAGCCTTCTTGGCCGGGGCGCGACGGGCCGGCTTGGCTTCGCCCTCGCTCTCGGTTCGGGGCTTTCCGGGGCTGCGGCGCGGCTTGCGCTGATCATCAACAACTGGCTCGGGAGCAGCCAGCAGGGCTTCACTGCGCGACAAAATCTCGCCCTTGAATACCCATACCTTGATGCCGATGATGCCGTAGGTGGTCTTCGCCTCGGACGTGCCATAGTCGATGTCGGCGCGCAGCGTATGCAAGGGCACACGGCCTTCGCGATACCATTCCCGGCGGGCGATTTCTGCGCCGTTCAAGCGGCCTGAACTCATGATCTTGATGCCCTGGGCACCCAGTCGCATGGCATTCTGCATCGCCCGTTTCATGGCGCGGCGGAACATGATACGCTTTTCGAGCTGTTGGGCAATCGAGTCGGCGATCAACTGGGCGTCGGTTTCCGGCTTGCGTATCTCTTCGATATTGACATGCACCGGAACACCCATCTTGCGCTGAAGTTCGGCCTTCAGATGCTCGATGTCCTCGCCCTTCTTGCCAATAACGACGCCGGGGCGGGCGCTATAAACCGTCACTCGTGCGTTCTTGGCCGGGCGCTCGATTACCACGCGACCAACCGACGCGTGCGCCAGTTTCTTTTTTAGATAGTCGCGAACCTCAAGATCTTCCTTGAGCATCTGCGGAAAATTCTTGCTGTTGGCGTACCAGCGGGAAGTCCAGTTGCGCGTGACCGAAAGACGAAAACCGGTCGGATGAATCTTCTGTCCCATGTGTCCCCCTTAATCGCCAACGGTCACAAAGATGTGACAAGTAGGCTTGAGGATGCGATTGCCGCGTCCCTTGGCTCGCGCCGTAAAGCGCTTGAGCACCGTGCCCTTTTCGACATAGATACGCGTAATCTTCAATACATCGATATCGGCGCCGTCGTTGTGTTCTGCGTTGGCGATCGCCGACTCGAGCACTTTCTTGATGATTCCGGCGCCCTTCTTGGGCGAAAAAGCCAGAATACTGAGCGCCTGATCCACCGGCTTGCCGCGCACCAGGTCTGCAACAAGGCGACCTTTTTGGGCGGAAAGCCGGACACCGCGCAAGTTTGCGTTGGTTTCCATCGTCGCTCCTTACTTCTTCACGACGGCTTTTTTGCCGCCCGTGTGGCCCTTGAAGGTTCGCGTCAAAGCGAACTCGCCAAGTTTGTGACCCACCATGTTTTCCGACACATAGACCGGAATATGCTGCTTGCCGTTATGCACGGCGATGGTCAATCCCACGAAGTCAGGAAGAATCGTCGAGCGGCGCGACCAGGTCTTGATCGGGCGCTTGTCGTTGGAGGCGCGCGCTGCATCCACCCGCTTCAGCAGGTGGGCGTCGATAAACGGGCCCTTCTTGATAGAACGTGCCATGTCTTACCTCTTACCTTTCGGCCTGCGTTGCACAATCATCACGTCCGTGCGCTTGTTGTTACGGGTGCGATAGCCCTTGGTCGGCTGACCCCACGGACTGACAGGAACGCGGCCTTCGCCGGTACGTCCCTCACCGCCGCCATGCGGGTGATCGACAGGGTTCATCGCCACGCCGCGAACAGTCGGTCGTATGCCGCGCCAACGCATTGCGCCAGCTTTGCCGATCTTGCGCAAACTGTGCTCTTCGTTACCGACTTCGCCAATCGTCGCGCGACACTCGACGTTGATGCGACGAATTTCTCCGGAACGCAGCCGGATCTGGGCATAAGTACCCTCACGCGCCAAAAGTTGCGCCGACGTGCCGGCGGAACGCGCTATCTGAGCACCTTTGCCTGGCATCATTTCGACACAGTGGATTGTCGTTCCGACCGGAATGCTGCGAATCGGCAGCGCATTGCCCGGCTTGATCGGAGCTTCGGGACCACTGATGACTGTCTGACCAATCACCATGCCTTTGGTGGCAATGATGTAACGGCGCTCGCCGTCTGCGTAGAGCACCAGAGCAATATTGGCGGAACGATTCGGATCGTACTGAAGATTCTCGACCTTGCCCGGAATTCCATCCTTGTCACGGCGGAAATCGATCACACGGTAAAGCTTCTTGTGGCCACCGCCCATGTGACGAGTAGTAATGTGGCCATGCGCATTGCGGCCCGCGGTTCTGGTTTTCGTTTCGACGAGCTTGTCATGCGGACGCCCTTTGTGCAGATTGGGGTTGACGACCTTGACGACAGCGCGACGACCAGGCGAGGTCGGCTTGACTTTTACGAGAGCCATTTAAGCAGCCCCCCCTTCTGCAAAATTGATTTCCTGTCCGGGCTTAAGGCAGACAAATGCCTTCCTGACATCGCTGCGACGCCCGATGTTGCGACCGGCGCGCTTGATCTTGCCCTTCAGGTTGGCGATCTGGACCGACTTGACTTCGACTTTGAACAGCAATTCGACGGCCGCCTTGACCTCGGGCTTGGTCGCATCGGGTGTCACGATGAAAACCACCTGTTCGTTCTTGTCGGCAATGTACGTGGCTTTTTCGGAAATTTGCGGGGCCACCAGCACTTGCAGCAAACGTTCCGGGTTGAAGTTCTTGCTCATGCCAGCATCTCCTCGATCTTGGCCACTGCCCCTTTGGTGAAAATCACCTTGGGAAAGCGCACCAGGGATACCGGATCAGCCTGCTGCGCCTCCAGCACCAGCACGTTCGGCAGGTTGCGTGAAGCCAGCGCCAGGTTATCGTCCAGACTGTCCGTCACCAGCAGCACGGAATCCAGACCCATGGCCTTCAGCTTTTGCGCAAAAAGACGCGTCTTTGGCGCTTCCATGGCGAAATCGTCAATCACCATCAGTCGGTCTTCGCGTGCCAACTGGGACAGGATCGCCGCCAAACCGGCGCGATACATCTTGCGATTGACCTTCTGGGTGAAGTTCTCTTCCGGGGTATTCGGAAAGATACGACCGCCGCCACGCCAGATCGGCGAGGAAGTCATACCGGCGCGAGCGCGACCAGTACCCTTCTGGCGGAACGGCTTCTTGGTGCTGTGATGCACCTCTTCGCGGTCTTTCTGTTTGCGATTGCCGGCGCGAGCGTTGGCCTGATAGGCAACCACCACCTGATGCACCAGCGCTTCATTGAAGTCGCGACCGAACAGCGCGTCGGATGCTGTCACAGTTGACGCGGCCTGACCCTGGGCGTTTATTAGTTTGAGTTCCATGTCATCCCCGCTCGCTGGATGCCTTGACGGCCGGAGCGACAATCACATCACCCCCCTTGGCGCCGGGCACCGCACCCCTGACAAGCAGAAGTTGGCGCGCCTCGTCGATGCGGACGACTTCCAGGTTCTGTGTCGTACGCGCCACATCACCGAGATGTCCGGCCATTTTCTTGCCCGGAAACACTCGGCCGGGATCCTGCGCCATGCCGATGGAACCCGCCGAATTGTGCGACAAGGAATTGCCGTGGGAGGCGCGGTTCGACGAAAAGTGGTGGCGGGTGATTGCACCGGCAAAACCCTTGCCGATCGAAGTGCCGCTCACATCGACTTTCTGACCCACACTGAAAATACTTGCGGCAACGACATCGCCCGGCTTGAACCCGGCGAGTTGATCCTGCGCGACGCGGAATTCCCTGAGAACTTCACCGGCTTCAACACCGGCTTTGGCGAGGTGCCCTGCCGCCGGCTTACTTACCCGGCTGGCGCGACGCTTGCCAAAGGTCACCTGAACGGCGGCATAACCATCCACCTCAGGCGTCTTTATTTGTGTGACGCGGTTATTCGACACATCGAGCACAGTTACCGGAATGGAAGAACCATCTTCGGCAAACACGCGCGTCATGCCGACCTTGCGTCCAACAAGGCCTAGACTCATTTTATTCTCCTAAACCCCAGCTACGATTGGCCGGGCCCACTTTCACAATTCTGCGGCAAACGCCACCGCGACAGGCGCCAACCGGCACCCATGTTACGAATTACTGCAACTTGATCTCGACATCGACACCTGCGGGAAGATCCAGCTTCATCAGCGCATCGACCGTTTTGTCGGTCGGATCGATAATGTCCATCAAACGCAGATGGGTGCGAATCTCGAACTGATCCCGCGAAGTCTTGTTGACGTGTGGCGAGCGCAATACATCGAAACGCTCAATACGCGTCGGCAGCGGCACCGGGCCGCGCACAACAGCCCCAGTGCGCTTGGCCGTCTCTACGATTTCAAGCGCTGACTGATCAATCAAACGATAGTCGAAGGCCTTGAGGCGGATGCGTATCTTTTGGCTTTGCATTACAAAATCCTTAAAGAGCGAGGTCGCAAATCGCGAAAGGGCGAGATTCTATCGCCCCTTTCGCTGTATTGCAATAAATGTTATTCGATGACCTTGGCGACGACACCGGCGCCGACGGTACGACCGCCTTCGCGAATGGCGAAACGCAGGCCTTCTTCCATCGCGATCGGTGCAATCAGCCGCACCGTCATCGCAATGTTGTCGCCCGGCATCACCATTTCCGTCCCCGCCGGCAACTCGATGCTGCCCGTGACGTCGGTGGTGCGGAAGTAGAACTGCGGACGGTAGCCGTTGAAGAACGGGGTGTGGCGACCGCCTTCGTCCTTCGACAGGATGTATACCTCGGAGCTGAAGTGGGTGTGCGGGGTGATGCTGCCGGGCTTGGCCAGTACCTGCCCGCGCTCGACTTCTTCACGCTTGGTGCCGCGCAGCAGCACGCCGACGTTGTCTCCGGCCTGGCCCTGGTCCAGCAGCTTCCTGAACATTTCAACGCCGGTACAGATGGTCTTGATGGTGGGTCGGATGCCGATGATTTCAATTTCTTCGCCAACTTTGACGACGCCGCGCTCAACTCGACCCGTGACCACGGTGCCGCGTCCAGAGATGGAGAAGACGTCTTCGATGGGCATCAGGAAGGGTTTGTCGATGGCCCGCTCGGGCGTCGGGATGTAGCTGTCCAGCGCGTCGGCCAGAGCCATGATGGACATTTCGCCCAACTCGCCCTTGTCGCCTTCGAGGGCTTTCAGAGCCGATCCCTTGATGATCGGGATGTCGTCGCCGGGAAAGTCGTATTTGCTGAGCAGTTCGCGCAGTTCCATTTCAACCAGTTCGAGCAGTTCGGCGTCGTCGACCATGTCGCATTTGTTCATGTACACAACCATGTACGGCACACCGACCTGACGCGCCAACAAGATGTGCTCGCGGGTTTGCGGCATCGGGCCGTCGGCGGCGGAACAGACCAGTATCGCTCCGTCCATTTGCGCCGCGCCGGTGATCATGTTCTTGACGTAGTCGGCGTGTCCCGGGCAATCGACGTGCGCGTAGTGACGGTTCTTCGTCTCGTACTCGACGTGCGCCGTGTTGATGGTGATGCCGCGCGCTTTTTCTTCCGGCGCTGCGTCAATCTGGTCGTAGGCTTTCGCCTCGCCTCCAAACTTCGCCGACAGCACCGACGTCATCGCCGCCGTCAAGGTCGTCTTGCCATGGTCAACGTGACCAATCGTCCCCACGTTTACGTGCGGCTTCGTCCGCTCAAATTTCGCTTTCGCCATGTCAATTACCCCAACAAAAATGCACTAGAAATGGTGCCCTTGGCGTGGATCGAACACGCGACCTCTCCCTTACCAAGGGAGTGCTCTACCACTGAGCTACAAGGGCTGAAACCCCTCAAAACACAACCTGGAGCGGCGAGCGGGAATCGAACCCGCATAATCAGCTTGGAAGGCTGAGGTTCTACCATTGAACTACCGCCGCCCGCCCTACTTGTCCGCTAACCGCCTTGTAACTATCTGTTTCTGCTACCTGCTGGTGGAGGGGGAAGGATTCGAACCTTCGAAGGCAGAGCCGTCAGATTTACAGTCTGATCCCTTTGACCGCTCGGGAACCCCTCCAGATGAACCCGTGATTATCTCCAAATTTTGATGCACCGTCAACCGTTACCATTACCCGGCGGGATTTAAACCCGAGCAAGCAGTCGGGATCGGCCAAGATGCCAGGCACGGCGATCAACATGAACGACGGGTATGTCCCTGGCTGTACCGGAACCGGTATCCCTCGTCAACGGGGGCCGCAAGCACCGACTCTTGATATGGGAAGCAAAAGGCGGCGTACAGAAAACTGCCGGCGGATCAACTCGCGGTCATTCCTCTTCATCCTTTAGCTTGAAGTTGGCGGCCAGCTTCTGCTGCGTCTGCGGCGGCACTTGGGCGTAGCGGGCAAACTCGATGCTGTAGGCGCCCTGGCCACCCGTCATCGATTTCAGGCGTGAAGCATAATCGGCGATCTCTGCCAGCGGCACCTCGCCGCTGACGGCGATCAGGCCCTGGCGACGCGACGCGACGCCGCTTTGCGTTCCCGTGACATGGCCGCGCCGACTAGCCAGATCGCCGGCAATATCGCCCATCGCGGTTTCCGGCGTAATCACCTCGATGCTGACGATGGGCTCCAGCACGATGGCCTCGGCGGCGCGGATAGCTTCCACTGTGGCCTTGCGCCCGGCGCTGAAAAAAGCCACATCCTTGCCATCCACCGCATGGGTCTTGCCGTCATGCACGATGACCCGGATGTCCTCCACCGGGTGTCCGGCGATCACGCCATCGGTCAGCGCCTGGCGCACGCCTTTCTCCACCGACGCCATGAATACGCCCGGGATCACGCCGCCCTTGACGTGGTCCACGAACTCGAAGCCGGTACCGCGCGGCAACGGCTCGATTTTCAGATACACCTCGCCGAACTGCCCGGCACCGCCCGACTGCTTCTTGTGCCGGCAGTGCCCATCGGCGCCGATAGTGATGGTCTCGCGGTAGGGGATCAGCGGCAGCCGCGTATCCAGCTCAAGCTTGTACTGGGTCGACATTTTCTCCAGCTTGTAGCGCAGATGCATCTCGCCCAGACCACGGATCACCGTTTCATGCGTTGTGGGATGGCGCTCCACTTCAAAACACGGGTCTTCCAGTTCCAGCTTGTGCAGGATGTCGAACAAGCGCTGCTCGTCAACCTTGCGCCGGGTTTCGACGGCGAGGCCCTGCATCGGTCGGGGAAACTCCAGTGGCTTCAGATGGATGTTGTCTTCGTCATGAGAATCGTGCAGCACGGCGTCGAACTCGATCTCCTCCACCTTGGCCACGGCACCCACGTCGCCCGGCAGCAGCTCGTCGACTTCGACGTAGTCCTTTCCCTGCAACTGGTACAGCTGCGCGACCTTGAAGGGTCGCTTGCTGTCGCCGACGAACAGCTGGCCGTCCTTTCTCACGGTGCCCTGATGCACACGGAATACCCCAACCTTACCCATGTAGGGATCGACAATGATCTTGAAAACATGGGCCAGCACATGCAGCGCAGGATCGGGCCGGGAATCGAAGGCCTCGCCGGCCTGCACCGACTCGCCACGATAGAACAGCGGCGGATTACCTTCGGTGGGATTCGGCGCCAGCGTCGCCAGCACATGCAGAAGCTCGGAAAGGCCGGCACCGGTGCGCGCCGAGACAAACAGGATGGGAATCAAATGGCCGGCACGCAGGGCCTTCTCGAACGGAGCATGCAGTTCCACAGCGTCAGGATCCTTGCCTTCCTCCAGGTAGCGAGCCAGCAGCGACTCGTCTTCTTCCACCAACTGATCGATCAGCTCGCGATGGGCGTGGGCAATCGAATCGAAATCGGCGTCACCCGCAGCGTGTTCCAGCACTTCGACCACGTCATGGCGGTCGTGCGCCGGCAGGTCAAGCAGCAGGCACTCCTTGCCGAAGCGCTCGCGGATCTCGCCCACCAGTCCCGGCAGATCGACGTTGTCGGCGTCGATCTTGTTGATCACGATCATTCGCGCCAGACCGCGCGCCTGAGCCGCATGCATCATGCGTTCCGTGGCCAGTTCAATGCCGGTCTGGGCATTGATCACCACCACGGCGGTATCGACGCCGGCCAGTGCGGCGGTGGCCTGACCGGAAAAATCCGGGTAGCCGGGGGTGTCGATGAGATGGGCATGCACCCCCTCCCAGACAAAGTTGGCCAGGGCGGCGTTGAGCGAATGGCCGGCGGATTTCTCCTGCGGATCGAAATCGCATACCGTGTTGCCCTTCTCCACCGTGCCTTTGACGGTAATCGCGCCGGCCTTGAACAGCAGCGCTTCGGCCAGCGTGGTCTTGCCGGCTCCGCCGTGGCCGACGAAAGCAACGGCGCGAATCGATTCAGTGGTGTACCTGGCCATGATGCGGACTCCCCTTATTGAAGGTTTTGCGTCAAATTCTAGCCGGAACTCATTCCGTCGGCGGTCATTCCAGTGCGCGGGCGATGAAGTGGCGCGGCACCTGGGTTCGCGGCACGCGACCGGCAAACCATCTGCGCACATCCTGGTCGAGACCCAGCCCGTGCATGTAGTTGTACAGCGCCTTGTTCAGCGCAATGCCGAGGGCCGCGTGATCGACGCCACCCGGATCAATAAAACCAACGTCATTCTTCGCAAACGAGCCCACCGGCAGCGGCTTGAGCGTGATGCCATAGCGTTCCGGGTGTTGCCCGACCGGGGAATGCACGCTGCACGCAAAGCGGTGGAAAAACCCGGACTGGATGCAGCCGGCGGCGAACAGTTGCCGCACATATTCCAGCGCATCGACCGTGTCCTGCACGGTTTGCGTCGGAAAGCCGTACATCAGGTAGGCATGCACCAGGATGCCGGCGTCCGAAAAGGCATGCGTGACGCGGGCCACCTGCACCACCGAGACGCCCTTCTGCATCAGCTTGAGCAGGCGATCGGAGGCCACTTCGAGTCCGCCGGAGACGGCGATGCAGCCGCTGTCGGCGAGCTGGGCGCACAGTGCCGGAGTGAAGGATTTCTCGAAACGGATGTTGCTCCACCAGGAAACCGCCCGGTTGCGCTTTTTCAGTTCCACCGCCAGCGCCTGCAAGGCCTTGGGCGGCGCGGCCTCGTCGACGAAATGAAATCCGGTCTGCCCGGTCTCGGCGATGATGGCCTCGATGCGGTCGACCAAGGTCGTGGCGGCGAGGGCCTCGTAGCGCGAAATGTAGTCCAGCGAGACATCGCAGAAGCTGCACTTCTTCCAGTAGCAGCCGTGCGCCACCGTCAGCTTGTTCCAGCCTGCGTCGGACCAGAGCCGGTGCATGGGATTGAGCATGTCCAGCAGCGACAGGTAGCGGTCCAGCGGCAAGCCGTCCCAGGTCGGCGTTCCTGTCTCGGCGAAGGGAATGTCCGACTCGTTGGCGTCGATGTAGCGCACGCCCTCGGCGGAGCGCACGAAAGTGCGCACCAGCTTGTCCTGCGTCCGCTCGCCACGGAGATGTTCGAGCAGCGCCAGCAACGGTCGCTCGCCGTCGTCGAGGCAGACGTAGTCGAAATAGTCGAACACCCGTGGCTCGGAAAGCTCGCGCAATTCGGTATTGACGAAGCCGCCGCCGAGAACCGTGACAATCGCCGGATCGTGCCGCTTAATCGCCTGCGCGATGCGGAAGGCGCCATACACGTTGCCGGGAAAGGGCGCCGACACCAGCGCCACGTTCGGCGCATGCCGCGCCACCGCAGCCAGCGTCAGATCGCGCAGGATGGCGTCGACCAGATTGAGCGGCGCCGCCAGCGCCTTGGCCAGCGGCTCGAAGCTGGCCTGGCTTTGCGCCAGCGATTCGGCATAGCGGACGAATTCAAAGCGCGGATCGACCGCCTCGCGCAGCACGTCGGCGACATCGTTGAGGTAGAGCGTGGCGAAGTGCCGGGCGCGGTCCTGCACGCCGAGCGCGCCGAACGCCCATGCCAGCGGGTCGCCGCCGTCGGCATCGACATAGTCATCGAGCGGCGCGAAGCGCGGCCCCTCGGGCAGAAAGTTGCGACTGCCGATTCGGTGCGCAATGGAAGGGTCGCGTCCCTGCAAGAAGGCCACGACAGGATTGATCGTGGCGCGGTAGCGCTCGAAATCCCGCTCGAAGGCTTGCACCAGCGGCGAGCGTTGTCGCGTCGGTAAAGCCGCGATGACCTCGCGCAGCGCCAGCAATCCATCGCGCGAGAACAGCCGCAGCACCAGGCCCAAGGCGAGATCTTCCTGCACCGCAGCAACCCCGCGCGAACGCAGGAAGCCCGTCAGGCAGGCCGTGGACGGATAAGGAGTGTTGAGTTGCGTCATCGGCGGGATGACGGACAGGACGCGCATGGCAAGGGGAGAGCCGAATGAAGACGGAAGAGTAACCCATTCGCCGCCAACTGAAGCCACGCTGCACCCCGCCACGGATGGCATCGCCGTGCCGCCAGCGCCGACTTGTCTGGTAATGAAAACGTATATACTTGCTCAGTACAAACTCCGGGAGATCGCCCCATGTCGAAGGAAGCTGTTTTTACGATGAAACTGGAACCCGAGCTGCGCGCCGAGTTCATGGCCGAAGCCCAGGCCAGCCATCGACCGGCCTCCCAGGTGTTACGTGAGTTGATGCGCGAATTCGTCCAACGCCAGCGCGAAGCGCGCGAATACGACGAATATTTCAACCGCAAGGTTCTCGCCGGTCGGGCCTCGATGCGCGCCGGGCGCGGTCGGTCGAATGAAGAGCTTGAAGCCGGGTTCGCCGCCCGGCGCGCCGCTGCGGCCAAAGCAGCGGATGCGGCGTGAGGGTCATCTGGACGCCAGAGGCACAACAGGACCGCGTCGATATCTGGGACTACATCGCGACCGACAGCCCACGCGCTGCGGTCAAGATGGATGAGCTTTTCAGCAAAGCCGCCGCCAGATTGGCCAATCATCCCAAGCTCGGTCGCTCAGGCAGGATTCCCGGTACCCGCGAACTGATACCGCATAAAAGCTATTGCCTGGTGTACGAAATCGAGCAGGAAGCCGTGTGGGTGCTGGCCCTGGTGCATACAGCCAGGCAGTGGCCGCCCGTGGAGAATACATAGCGCCGTCCTGCCGACGCCGACTTTCACGGGATATGGTCAGGACGCGGCGCGGGCGGTTAAACTCTCGCCATGAAATACACCGATCTGCGCGATTTCATTGCCCAACTGGAAACGCTTGGCGAGCTGAAGCGGATTGCGGTCGAGGTCGATCCCCATCTGGAGATGACCGAAATTGCCGACCGCGTGCTGCGTGCCGGCGGGCCGGCGTTGTTGTTTGAAAAGCCGAAGGGGCATTCGATGCCGGTGCTGGCCAACCTGTTCGGCACGCCGCGCCGGGTGGCGCTCGGCATCGCCGCCGGTGAAGGCGACGACAGCGCGGACCTTGACTGGAAAACCCGCCTGCGCGAAGTCGGCACCCTGCTCGCCTACCTCAAGGAACCCGAGCCGCCGAAGGGTTTGAAGGACGCCTGGGACAAACTGCCGGTACTCAAGCAGGTGCTCAACATGGCGCCCAAGGTGGTGAACTCGGCGCCCTGTCAGGAAACGGTATGGCAAGGCAAGGATGTCGATCTGGCGCGGCTGCCGGTGCAGACTTGCTGGCCGGGCGACGTGGCGCCCTTGATTACCTGGGGCCTGGTGGTGACGCGCGGGCCGCACAAGGCCAGACAGAATCTCGGCATCTACCGCCAGCAGGTCATCGCGCCGAACAAGGTCATCATGCGCTGGCTGCCGCATCGCGGCGGCGCGCTGGACTTTCGCGAGCACTGCGCGGCCCATCCCGGCGAAGCTTTCCCGCTCGCGGTGGTGATCGGCGCCGATCCGGCGACCATCCTGGCAGCGGTGACGCCGGTGCCGGATACGCTGTCGGAATATCAGTTCGCCGGGCTGCTGCGCGGCGCCAAGACCGAGCTGGTGAAATGCCTCGGCTCGGACTTGCAGGTGCCGGCATCCGCCGAGATCGTCCTCGAAGGCATCATCAACCCGGGCGAAACCGCCGCCGAAGGGCCGTTCGGCGACCACACCGGCTACTACAACGAGGTCGCCGAGTTCCCGGTGTTCACCATCGAACGCATCACCCTGCGCCGCGATCCGATCTACCACTCCACCTACACCGGCAAGCCGCCCGACGAGCCGGCGATGCTCGGCCTGGCCCTGAACGAAGTCTTCGTGCCGCTGCTGCAAAAACAGTTTCCCGAGATCGTCGATTTCTACCTGCCGGCCGAGGGCTGCTCCTACCGCATGGCCGTGGTCAGCATCAAAAAGCAGTATCCGGGCCATGCCAAACGGGTGATGTTCGGCATCTGGAGCTTCCTGCGCCAGTTCATGTATACCAAGTTCATCATCGTCACCGACGCCGACGTCGATGTGCGCTCCTGGCCGGAAGTGATCTGGGCGCTGACCACGCGCGTCGATGCGGCGCGCGACACCCTGATCGCGGAGAATACGCCGATCGATTACCTCGATTTCGCTTCGCCGATGGCCGGTCTCGGCAGCAAAATGGGCATCGACGCAACCAGCAAATGGCCGGAGGAAACGACGCGCGAGTGGGGTCGTCCCATCGCCATGGATCAAACCGTGAAGGAGCGCGTCGACGCGCTGTGGCAACAACTAGGCTTGTAGGAGCAAAGTGCCATGACCGAAGTTGAATTGATTCCCGCGCGTGACGACAGCGACGACCGGTTGGAGGGGTCGCGAGCCTGGTGCCACGTGATGTACGGGCTGCATGCGCTGTCGGCGGTGTTCGGCATCCTCACTTCGGCGTGGGTCGTCACGGCCTTCATTTTCAGTTGGCCGTCGATCATTGCCGTGATCATCAACTACGTCACCCGCGACCAAGTGCGCGACACCTGGCTGGCGACGCACTGGCGCTGGCAATTACGCACCTTCTGGTTTGCACTGGTCTGGCTGATCGTCACTGGTTTGCTGTTCATTACCTTCATCGGCATTCCCCTGGCAATCCTGGTGATCGTCAGCACCGGCCTGTGGGTACTCTACCGCGTCATCCGCGGCTGGCTGGCGCTGCTGGACCGGCGCGGCATGCCGGTGCCGCCGGCCTGAGCCGGCTTACCCCGGATTCCGCTGCGCGGTGGGCAACGCCGGCCCGATTAGGATTGCCGGGCGACGGCGGCCTCGACATCGCTGATTTCGACGGTCGGTTTGACCACCAGCACGGCGCATTTGAGCGTGGCGATGACGCGGTCGGTGACGCTGCCTGCGATGACGCGGTTGAGGCTCTGGCCGCGATGGTGGCCGACCACGACCAGGTCGGCGTCGAGTTCCTCTACTGCATCGATGATGGCTTGCGCCGGCGCGGCGCGGACGATGCGCGTGTCGCAGACCACGCCATCGAGTTGCATCAGGCCGGCCTTGTGCGTGGTGTCCGCCAGGGCGTCCGCGCGCTGCCTGTCGTGGGCGATGGCGCAGACGATGGTGACGGGCGTGCCGGTGATCCGGGCGATCTGGGCGGCAACCTCGGCGACGTGGTCGCTGTTGTCGGTGCCGTCGCTGGCGAGGATGACGCGCTTATGCCACATGGCCGCCTGCCAGCCGGCGACAAGGACATGGCAGGGCGCGCTACCGATGATGTGGGCAGCGGAATCGCCAAGCAGCTTGTCCTTGAGGTCGCGCGGCGGACGTCGACCGATGATGAGGATGTTGGTGTCGGCGACCGCGACCGCAGCGATGACTTCCCGCACCGGCTGTTTGCCATGACGCACGATTTCCTCGCTGTCGACGCCGGCCACGAGCGCCTGGCGCACCACCGGGGCAAGGCGCGCGCGCGCCAGCTCGTGCTCGACCGGCGAGTCGACGGCGGTCATGATGTCGAGCGTGACGCCGAAACTGCTCGCCAGGGCAATGGCGATTTCGCTCGGCACCCGCGAAAACTCGCTGCCGTCGGTGGCCAGTAGCAGGCGACGGCGACGGAAGCCGTCTGGCAATAGATTGCCGTGGCATTCCTTGAAGATGCGCGCCTTGCAGCTACGGCAGACATCGGGATCGAGCGTCCAGTAGAGCGCCTTGGTGACATCGGTCATCACCGGAAAGAAGGCGCCCTCGCCAATGTCCCTGACATAGTCGCCCTGCTTGAGGAAATCCTGCAAGCGCTGGTTGAGGCGGTAGAAATACAGGCCGCCGCCGAGCCGCCGCCGTCGCCGCGCTTCCTGCGCCAGTACCTCGGCGCCGGCGATGTCGATGTAGCTCAGACTGGCCGCCGCGATGAGCACGGACTTCTGTAGCGGATTGTCCTCGTCGATCTGCTGCAAGGCCTGCTGCACATAGCTGGCGGCGCCGAAGTACACCGCGCCGTTCACGCGCACGATGCGCAGTTGCGGGCATTCCAGCCGACCGTGGGCGCGCACGAAGTGGTAAGCGCCCTCCTCCGGCGCCGGCACCACGGGAATGATCTCGGGACGCGAGGTGCGGAAAAGAAACATCACCAGCGAAAGAAAGACGCCGATGAAAATGCCGGCTTCGAGATTGAACAGCGTGCCGAGCAGCGTCGCCGCAAGAATCGCCGACTCGGCCTTGCTGGCATGCCAGATGGCGCGGATGTGATGGAAATCGATCAGACCCCAGGCCACCAGGAACAGGATGCCGGCCATGGCGGCGGTGGGCAGGTAGGCGGCCAGCGGCGCGACCAGCAGCAGCACCAGGATCAGGAAGATCGAGGCGAAGATCGACGCCAGCGGGGTGCGCGCGCCGCCCTCGAAATTGACGCCGCTGCGGTTGAACGAACCCGACGAGGCGTAGCCCGAGAAAAAGGCGCCGGCGATGTTGGCCAGGCCCTGGCCGATGAATTCCTGGTTGCCGTCGATGCGCTGCTCGGAGCGCACGGCGATGGCGCGGCTGATCGACACCGCTTCGGTCAGCGCCAGCATGGTGATGACCAGCGCCGGGCCGATGGTTGCGCGCAGCGACGCCAGCGAGAAGTCCGGCATGGACAGCGGCGGCAGGTGCGCCGGCAGCGCGCCCACCGTCTTGATGCCCGTGGCATTCTGACCGAGCCATACATTGAAAACTTCGGCGACGACGCTGCCGATGACCATGGCCAGGATCATGTAGGGCAGCTTCCTGACATAGCGCCGCGCCAGAATGCCGCTCACCAGCGTGATGACGGCGATGGCGGTGACCCACAGATTGATGTGGGCGAACTGCACGTAGAGCTGGTGGAGGGTCTCGTAGAAGGGCGCGCCACGCGGGATGTCGATGCCGAAAAAACTCTTGACCTGGCTCGCCGCAATGAGGATCGCGGCGCCGGCGGTGAAGCCGATGACCACGGTATGCGAAATGTAATTCACCAGCAGTCCCAGGCGGGCCAGCCCCAGCACCAGCTGGAAGACGCCGGCAAGGAAAGTCAGCGTCAGCACCAGGCTGATGTAATGGGCCGAGCCGGGTTCGGCCTGGTGCGACAGCGTGGCGAAGATGGCGATGGAAATCGCCGTGGTCGGGCCGGAAACCAGATGCCAGCTCGAACCGAACAGCGCGGCGACGATGGTCGGCACCATCGCCGCGTAGAGACCGTACTGCGGCGGCAGTCCGGCGATGGTGGCGAAGGCGACGCCCTGCGGCAGCACGATCAAGGCGCCGGTGAAGCCGGCGATCAGGTCGTCGCGCAGCGTTTCCCGACCGACCAGCGGCCACCATTTGAGGAAGGGCAGCCACTGGGCCAGCAGGGAGTTGCGACGGAGGATCATGGGGTGAGGCCAGTTGCGAGGTTCCGTATCTTAGCAAGAGGCCCCAGGTGCTTCGGTCAGATGGTCAAGCGGTCACTTCCGCCTCCGCGCCGCGCTCCGCCACCGTTGCCAGCGTGGCCATCTCATCGACCGAAAGCACCTTCTGGATATCCAGCAGGATGACGAACTTGCCGGCGACCTTGCCCATGCCGGCGATGAACTCGGCGCGGATCTTGGCGCCGAACGAGGGCGGCGGCTCGATCTCGCTGCCGGGAATTTCCAGGACTTCCGACACCGCATCGACCATGATGCCCAGGTCCTGTTTGTCGTCCCCCTGCCGCACCTCGACGATGACGATGCAGGTGCGCTTGCCCACTTCGCTCTGTGTGTGACCGAAGCGCGCGGCCAGATCGACCACCGGCACCACCGATCCGCGCAGGTTGATGACGCCGCGAATGAAGGCCGGCATCATGGGGATTTCGGTCAGGTTGCCGTATTCGATGATCTCCTTGACGTTGAGGATGCCGACGGCGTACATCTCGCCGGAAAGCAAAAAAGTCAGGTATTGGTGCGCCTCTCCCGCCGCCGCCAGATGGCGGGCGGCGGTAAGCGCCTGCTGGGCGGTCGGTTGTCCCGCAACAAGGTTTCCCATGATGGTCTCCCCTGTTCAGAAGCGCTCGAAATCGCCTTCGGCGGCAGCAACAGCGGCCGGACGCGCGGCGCTTGCCCTGGACGCCTTGGGTGCGACGGCAGAGGCGGCCGGACGGGCGCGTTTCGCCGTACCGCCAGCGCCGACTCTTGCTTGCTCCTCGATCTTGAAGAACTCCATCAGCTCCTGAAGCTGCGCAGCCTGACCGCCCATTTCCTCGGAGGTGGCGGCGAGTTCCTCGGAGGCCGAGGCATTCTGCTGCGTGGCCTTGTTCAACTGCCCCATGGCGCCGTTGATCTGGCCGACGCCGGCACTTTGTTCCTGGCTCGCCGCCGCGATTTCCTGCACCAGGTCGGAGGTCTTCTTGATGCTGGGGACCATCTCGTCGAGCAGCTTGCCGGCCTGTTCGGCCATTTTCACCGAGGACCCGGCGAGTTGCCCGATTTCCTGCGCCGCGACCTGGCTGCGTTCGGCCAGTTTCCTGACTTCGGCGGCGACCACCGCAAAGCCTTTGCCGTGCTCGCCGGCCCGTGCCGCTTCGATGGCGGCATTCAGCGCCAGCAAATTGGTCTGGTAGGCGATGTCGTCGATGATGCCGATCTTGCCGGCGATGGACTTCATGGCTTCGACGGTTTCCTTCACCGCCGTGCCGCCCTGGGTGGCTTCGCCGGACGACTTGGTGGCCATGTTGTCAGTGACCTTGGCGTTCTCGGTGTTTTGCGTGATGCTGGCGGTCATCTGTTCGATGCTGGCGGTGGTTTCTTCGACCGAGGCGGCCTGCTCAGAGGAGGCTTGCGACAAAGACTGCGCCGTTTGCGAGACCTGGCCGGCTGCGTTGGCGAGCGCATCGGAGGCGCCCTTGACCTCGCCGATGATCTGGCTGAGTTTCTCGATCAGCCCCTTCTGCGCGCCCAGCATCTGGCCAATTTCGTCCTTGCTGACATCCTCGATCTTCACCGTCAGGTCGCCTTCGGCCAAGCGCTGGGTGACGACCAGCGCCTGGCCGATGGGCTTGGTGATGCTACGGGTAACCCAGAGGGCAAACATCACCGTCAGCACAAGGGCGGCAAGTCCCAGCATCAGAATCATCCGCTCGGTCTCGGTAGCCAGCTTCGCCGCGTTGGTGCCGGTCTTTTTCATCGCATCGGACTGGTGCTTGATGATGCTGTCAACGGCCTTGAGGTAGTCGCCCTGGGTCTTGCGGACGGAGGTCACCAGCAACTCGACGGCGGCCTCGCGCTGTCCGGACTGTAGCGTCTTAAGGTATTTGTCCTGTTCGGCTTCGGTCGCCTTGCGCGCGGCAACGGCCTCCTCATATAGCTTACGGCCTTCGGCCGAGCGCATCAGCTTGTCAAGCTTGGCGAAGCCTTCGTCGATGTTCTGCTTCGTCTGAGGCAGGCGCTCGAGTTCCTTGGCCACTTGCGCTTCCTTGACCAGGGCGACGTTGCGCACGATGCGGGCAATCAGGTTGATGTTGCCGATGACGTCGTTCGCGATCACGGTCTTGGGAAACTTGTCCTCGACGACGTCATCGATGGCGCGGTCGATCTCGCCGACGCGGACGTAAGCGATTCCGGAACTGATGACCAGCAGCAGGAAGACGATGCCGAAGCCTATCCCCAGCCGGATGCCTATCTTGAGGTTGTTCAACATGACTTACTCCTTTTCGGAAACGACGGATGAGTGGGCATTGCCGACCGGTACGGCGGCATGGGAATGGTCTTCGCGCTGCGAGGCAAGCTGCGCCAGCGACTGCACGTCGAGGATCAGCGCCACCTCGCCGCTGCCGAGAATGGTCGAGCCGCCGATACCGTGCAGATGACGGAACAAATTGCCCAATGGCTTGATGACGGTCTGAAATTCGCCCAGCAACTGGTCGACCACGATGCCGGCCTTGTGGCCCATGGCGTGGATGATGACGACGTTTTCGCGCTGCGGCGGCGGCGCCTCGACTTCGAAAAAGTCGCGCAGCCGGATGAAGGGCAGCGCCTCGCCGCGCAGGTTGAGCACATTGCCGCGCGTGGATTTGGCGCCCAGTTCCAGGCACTCGACCACGTTATCCAGCGGGATGACGTAGGAGGCGTCGTTCACCGCCACCAGAAAGCCGTCGATGATCGCCAGCGTCAGCGGCAGGCGGATGCTGAAGGTCGAGCCCTGGCCCGCTTCGGTGCGCACTTCGACCGTGCCGCGCAGGGCGGTGATGTTCTTCTTCACGACATCCATGCCGACGCCGCGTTTCGCCGCGCCGGTCGCCCGACCTTCACTTGCGAAATCGGCGTCCAGAATCAGCATGGCGATGTCCTGATCGGAAAGCGTGGCGCCGGCATCGATCATGCCACGCTCGATGGCTTTGGCGCGGATCGCGGCCAGTGGCAGGCCGTCGCCATCGTCGCCGACTTCGATCACGATGCTGCCGGAGTCGTGGTAGGCATTCAGCGTGACCTGTCCGCGCGCGGGCTTGCCACGCGCGGCGCGCAGATCGGCGGATTCGATGCCGTGCTCGACGGCATTCCTGACCAGGTGCAGCAAAGGGTCGCCGAGCTTTTCAGCCACGGACTTGTCGAGTTCGGTGTCGGCGCCGGTGATGACGACGTCGACCTCCTTGGCCATTTCACGCGCGGTCTCCTCGGCGATATGGAGGTACTGCTCGAAGGTCTCGCCGATTTGCACCATGCGCAATTGCAGTGCGGAGTCGCGAATGTTTTCGACTAACCGGGCCAGCACCGAGGCCGACTCCATCATGTCCACCTGTCCGCCGCGCTGGGCAATCAGGTTAGAACTGGCGGCGGCGATCACCATCTCGCCCACCTGGTCGATCAACTGGTCAAGCTTGTCGGCATTGACGCGGATCGTGCGCCCCCCCGCCTCCGATACGACGTTCCGGTCATCGAGGATCTCGCCTTCCGCAGGCGTTTCGGCGTCGACGCGTTTGACCAGCTTACGGGAAGATTCATCCATGGATGTGTTCCTTTGTCAGGCAGGCACGCAAACGACCAGCCATGAAGCTGTAGAAGTGACGCTTGGGGCCTGCTGAAAAGCAGATGAGCCTCCGCATAAAGCATTCCCACGTGCGGAATGTAGGCCGATAGGCTGCCAGCGGGAATACCGTGTTCTCCGTATTCTTCCTACCGTTACGCGGGTAGGGCGGCAGGCGGAATACGCCGCTACGGCTTCTTTTCGATCAGCTCGATCTTGTAGCCGTCCGGATCTTCGACAAAGGCGATGACGGTGTTGCCGCCCTTCATCGGACCCGCCTCGCGGGTAACCTTGCCGCCGAGCTGGCGGATGGCGTCGCAGGCGGCATGGGCGTCCTCCACCGCCAGCGCAACGTGGCCGAAACCGGTGCCGATCTCGTAACGGTCGACACCCCAGTTGTAGGTCAGTTCGATGACCGCGCCATCCGTCTCATCCTGAAAGCCGACGAAGGCCAGGGTGAACTTTCCTTCCGGGTAATCGTTGCGCCGCAACAGATGCATGCCAAGGACATCGGTATAGAAGGCCAGCGATTTGTCCAGATCGCCGACGCGCAGCATGGTGTGCAGGATTCGCATGTTCGTTTCCCTCAAAGGATCGGCAGGGCGGTGGCGCGCTGCTTGAGTTCGCTGCGGGCCGCTTTCCAGTCCGGGTAGAGCGAGCTGACTACCGACCAGAAGCGCTGGCTGTGATTCATTTCCAGCAGGTGCGCGACCTCATGGGCGACGACGTAGTCGCCCAGGTGCGCCGGCAAATGGATCAGCCGCCAGTTCACGCGGATGCCGCTGTGCTTGCTGCAACTGCCCCAGCGCGTATGCGCCGAGGACAACGCGAGTTTTGGCGGCGCCAGATCGAGCTGGCCGGTGAAATGGGCAAGCCTCCCGGCGAAATGGGCGAGCGCCCGCTTTTGCAGGGCGCGCGTGGCCAGGCGGGACAGATCGGCCTCGGGCCGCGCTTCGAGCACCAGGATATCGGCAACCCAGCGCACCCGGTTGGCGCCGGGCAGCACGCGCACTTCGGCCTCGGTGTCGAGCAGCGGCAGGCGCGCGCCATCCTTGATGGTGAGGTGGCGCGGCCGACTGGCGTGCGCCAGTTCGTCTAGTTTCTTCAGTACCCATTCGCCATGACCCTGCACGAAAGCCTCGATCTCCGTTAGGGCGATGCGGCGCGGCGCGCCGATGCGCAGCCCGCGTTCGTCAATGGTCATGGTCAGGCGCCTGGCGCCGCTCTTGAGGCGGTAGTCGATGATGCGCCCGCCGATCAGCAGGTGGCGCGCTTTCGTTTCAGGCGGTGGCGAGGGCAGGCGGAAGAGTTTGAGCTGTTCGAGAAACATCGCGCTGGTTCAGCCGGCGGCGAGCGGCGCACCGAAAAGGTCGAAGCCCTGGTCTTCCGGCGGCAAGGCCGCAATGGCGCGGGCAATGGCCTGCTCGATGACGGCGATGGGTTGTTCGATCAGGCGCCAGTTGCAACGCAGCGTGTCGCCATCCTGCGCTTCGACCCAGTGGCCGCGCGCGGCAAACGACAGCGCCAGACGCGGCAACCGCCGTCCCGCCAGCGCCGACTTCTGTTCGATGATCTGCAACAGGCGACGCTTGGCTTCCTCACGCAGCCAGGCTTCGGCGCGGTCCTGGATCTGGCGCGGGGTGGCTTGCGGCGGCAGCGGCAAATCCAGTGTGTCGCCTTCGCGCACGGCATCCTTGTGTTGCGTGCCGAGCACCAGACGCAGGCTGCCGCCGAGATACGCCAGCGCCGCGCCATCGTGCCAGCGACTGGCGGGATCGACCGCCGTGCCGTCGAGCTTGAGACCAAGTTGCGGATTGCGGCGGGCGGCCATGCTCATTGGGCCACCCCGTAAAGCTGCGGGCTGATGCGGCGCATTTCGGCTTCGATCCAGGCTTCGGCACGCTGGGTGACTTCACTGGCCGTGAGGCCGCGCGGATCGATGGCCGGGCCAACGCTGACGGTGACTGTTCCGCTGCGCTTGAACAGCGCATTGCGGCCCCAGAACTCGCCGGAATTGAGCGCCACGGGCACCACCGGCGCGCCGGTCTCCACGGCCAGATGCGCGCCGCCGATCTTGTAGCGGTTTTTCGATCCGGGCGGAGCGCGGGTGCCCTCAGGAAAAATGATGACCGTATAGCCCTTGTCGAGACGATCCCGGCCTTGGTCGACCAGCCGCTTCAGGGTTAGCTTGTTGGCGTTGCGATCGATCTCGATCATCGGGATCGAGGCCAGCGCCCAGCCGAAAAACGGCAGGTACTTGATCTCTTTCCTCCAGACGAACACGGTGTCCTTGAACACCTCCTGCAACATGAAAGTCTCCCAGGCCGACTGGTGCTTGCACAACACGACAGTAGGGCGGTCGGGAATGTTCTCGGCGCCGAGCAGCCGGTAGGGAATGCCAAGCACGTGTTTGACCAGCCAGATGGTGAAATTCACCCACGGCACCACGGTCCGGCGCCGCATGTGATGTGGCAACGGCAGACAAAGAACGACAACCCCCAGCGTATAGGGCGGCGTCACCACCAGCAGGATCAGCAGGAACAGCAGGGAACGGACTACGGCCACAGGTCGGAATGCGCTCAGCGGGCGATATGCGCGGCCGCAGCGGCCAGATCGGGAAACACCAGCGTATCGGGCGGCAGCGCCGGGTCATCCGCAGTCTTGCGGCCCTTGCCGGTCAGCACCAGTATCGGCTGCGCGCCGACAGTGACGGCAGCCTGCAAGTCGCGCAGCGAATCGCCGATGGCCGGCACGCCGGCGAGATCGGCGTTGAAGCGGGCGGCGATGTCGCGCAGCATGCCGGACTTGGGCTTGCGGCAGTCGCAGTGGTCGGCGTTGGTGTGCGGGCAGAAGAACACCGCATCGATGCGCCCGCCGACTTGCGCCAACGCCTTCAGCATCTTGTCGTGAATAGCCACCAGCGTATCGGTCTCGAACAGTCCGCGGCCGATGCCCGACTGGTTGGTTGCGACCACCACGCGATAGCCGGCCTGATTGAGGCGAGCGATGGCGGCGAGACTGCCGGGAATCGGTTTCCATTCCTCCGGCGACTTGATGTACTGGTCGGAATCGTGGTTGATCACACCGTCGCGGTCAAGAATGATTAGTTTCATAAGAACATTTCACCACGGAGGACACGGGGAGCACGGGGAAAACAGGGCGGGAATTACCCCGTGCTCCCCTTGTTCCCCATATTCCCCATGGTTAAGAAGAAAGCCTCGAAATATCGGCAACGCGATTCATCAAGCCGGCAAGGCGCGACAGCAAGGCCAGACGATTGGTGCGGGTTGGCGCATCCTCGGCCATCACCATGACGCCGTCGAAAAAGGCATCGACCGCGCCGCGCAAACCGGCCAGGGCTTTCAGCGCGGCGCTGTAGTCGCCGGCGGCAAGTTGCGCCTCGATGCTGGGCGCGACGGCGGTGACCGCCGCGAACAGTGCCTTCTCGGCGTCTTCCAGCAACAGCGCGGTGTCGATGGCACTACCCGCTTCGGCGCCCGATTTTCTCAGGATATTCACGATGCGTTTGTTGGCTGCGGCCAGCGCCTCGGCTTCGGGCAGCGCGGCGAAGGCCTTGACGGCAGCAAGCCGCGCCGGAATCTGGTCGATCCGCGCCGGGCCCAGCGCCAGCACGGCATCGACGGCCTTATGATCGTGCCCGGCGTCGCGCAGCAGGTGACGCAGGCGTTCCTTGAGAAAGTCGGCGCTGGCGGTACGCCAATCGCCGGTGAGTAGCTCCGGCGCGAAGCCGGCGGCGGCGTCGTCGATGAGTTCCGGCAGCGCCAGCGGCAGCGGCGTTTCCATCAGCATGCGCAGCACGCCCAGCGCGGCGCGGCGCAGGCCGAAGGGGTCCTTGTCGCCGGTGGGAATCTGGCCGATGCCGAAGAAGCCGATCAGCGCATCGAGCTTGTCGGCCAGCGCCACGGCGCAGGCGATCGAACCCTGTGGCAGCGCATCGCCGTTGAAACGCGGCTGGTAGTGACTCTGGATAGCGTCGGCCACCGTCGCCGACTCACCGTCGGCCAGCGCGTAGTAACGGCCCATGATGCCTTGCAGTTCGGGAAACTCGCCGACCATGTCGGTGACCAGATCGGCCTTCGCTAGCAGCGCTGCCCGCTCGGCCTGGCTGACGTCGGCGCCGAGGCGGCTGGCGATCCTGGCGGCGAGCTTGATCAGGCGATCGACGCGCTCGCCCTGCGTACCCAGCTTGTTGTGATAGACCACTCGTGACAGTTTGCCGATGCGCGCGGACAGCGGCGTCTTCTTGTCGGTTTCGAAAAAGAACTTGGCATCCGCCAGGCGCGGCCGTACCACCCGGGCATTGCCGGTGACGATGTTGGTCGGGTCCGTCACCTTCATGTTGGAGACGAGAAGGAAGCGATGGGTCAGCTTGCTTTCCCCGCCCGCGCCATCCATCAGCGGAAAATATTTTTGGTTCGCCTTCATGGTCAGGATCAGGCACTCCTGTGGCACGGCGAGAAACTCCGGATCGAAGCTCGCCTCATAAACGACGGGAAATTCGACCAGTGCGGTGACTTCGTCGACCAGTGCGTCGTCCTTCAGCCATGCCAGTTTTTCGGCGGCGCGGTCGAGTTGCTCGACGATCATGGCACGGCGGTGTTCGAAGGAGGCAATGACATGACCCTGCTTCTCCAGCACGGCTTCGTAATCCTCGGCGAGGGGAATCCTGATCTCGCCGACGCTCATGAAACGGTGGCCGAGGGTGACATTGCGACTGGGGAGTCCCAGCACCTCGCCAGAAACAATGCGAGCGCCGTGCATCAAAATCAGGCCATGCACCGGCCGCACGAATTGCGCCTCACCGGCGCCCCAGCGCATCAGCTTGGCAACCGGCAATTTTTTCAGCGTGGCTTCCACCATGCCGGCCAGATACTCGTCGATGTGCCCACCGGTCTTCTTGAGGCGCGCCACAAAGTACTCCGCCTTGCCATCGTTAAGTTTATCGAGTTGCGTGAACGTGACCCCGGCGGAGCGCATGAAGCCTTCGAGGGCCTTTGTCGGCGTGCCGTCGGCGCCGACTCCTGAAGACACTGCCGGGCCTTTCTTTTCGATCACACGATCCGGCTGGTTTTCCAGGCAGTCGGCGAATTGCAGTGCCAGCCGGCGCGGCGTGGCGAACCACTTGCCGGTGTTGCCGGGCTCGATGAAACCGGCCTCGACGAGCGCCTTTTGCATCTGCTCGCGGAAGGACAAGCCCAGCTTGGCCAGCGACTTCGGCGGCAGTTCCTCGGTGAGGAGTTCGATCAGCAGCGTGGCTTTCATCGCGCACCCTCCGGTCGGCACATGGGGAAACCTAGCCGTTCGCGCGAATCGTAGTAGGCCTGGGCGACTTCGCGCGCCAGCACTCTCACGCGGCCGATGTAGGCAGCACGTTCGGTGACCGAAATGGCGCCGCGCGCATCAAGCAGATTGAAGGTGTGCGAGGCCTTCATCACCATCTCGAAGCCGGGCAGCGGCAGGCTGAGGCCGATCAGGCGCTTGGCCTCGGATTCGAACTTGGAGAACTGGGCAAACAGCCAGTCGACATCGGAGTGCTCGAAGTTGTAGGTCGACTGCTCGACCTCGTTCTGGTGATACACGTCGCCATACGTGACGCCGGGCGCCCAGACCAGATCGAAGACGTTTTCCACGCTTTGCAGGTACATCGCCAATCGCTCGATGCCATAGGTGATCTCGCCCAGCACCGGGCGGCAGACCAGGGAGCCGACTTCCTGAAAATAGGTGAACTGGGTAACTTCCATGCCGTCCAGCCAGACTTCCCAGCCCAGTCCCCAGGCGCCCAGCGTCGGCGATTCCCAGTCGTCCTCGACAAAGCGGATGTCATGCTCGGAGGTGTTGATGCCGAGCGCGCGCAGGCTGTCGAGATAGAGTTCCTGGATGTTCGACGGGCTGGGTTTCAGCACCACCTGATACTGGTAGTAGTGTTGCAGGCGATTCGGGTTCTCGCCGTAGCGGCCATCTTTGGGCCGCCGCGAAGGCTGGACATAGGCGGCGCGCCACGGCTCGGGGCCGAGCGAACGCAAAAAGGTAGCGGTGTGGAAGGTGCCGGCGCCGACTTCGATGTCGTAGGGCTGGAGCAGGACACAGCCCTGTTTGTTCCAGAAATCCTGCAAGCGCAGAATGATTTCCTGAAAGGTCGGGCCGTGGCCCAACTTCAGTGGAGACTCATGCGCGCGTGCGCGCGTGACGTCGGAACTAAACGTGGGTTTTTGGCTCATCGGGAAACTCGGTGAATTCGCAAGAGCAGCGATTTTACAGGGTTTCGGTCATGGGACGCCCCAGCCCCGCCATCGATCTGGCGGCTTGCGAACTATGGTTTCCTGCGGCGGCGCAGCGCCGTCAGGCAGGAGCCAACGGCGATCAGCAATGCCAGCAGGTTGCCCCAGCGGGCATAGGGTGTCAGGCCCGTCCGTCCCTGCGCTTGCACCACCAGCGCGGCGGTGGTGAAAGGTGGTAGGGCGGCAACGACGACACCATCCGGCCCCACCATGGCGGTCATGCCAGTGTTGGTGGCGCGCAGCATGGCGCGACCGGTTTCGATGGCACGCAACTGGGCGATCTGCAAGTGCTGCGGCTGTGCCAGCGAGTCGCCGAACCATGCCGTGTTGGACATATTCACCAGCAATGTCGCCGCCGGCAAGGCACCGAGCAACTCTTCGCCGAACAGATCCTCATAGCAGATGTTCGGCGCGATGCGCTGTCCGGCCACATTCAGCGGTTCCTGTCGCAACGAGCCAGCGGTGAAATCCGACATCGGGATGCGTGCAAAGCGGAAAAACCAGCCAAAGCCCGGCGGCGCAAATTCGCCGAAGGGCACCAGGTGACGCTTGGTGTAAGCGCTCACGATAAGTTCCGGCGTCAGCGCGACGGCGCCGTTGGTATAGCCGCCGTCGGTGGTGTTGACGGCGACACCGAACAGCGCATCGCCGTGGCCTGTCAGGCCACGCAATATCTCGCGCGGGACTTCATCGAAGAACAGCGGCAGGGCGGTTTCCGGCAGCACGGTGAGGGCTGTCGGATGAGCCTTGGTCAGGCGCAGATAGGTATCGATCGACAGCGACAGCTGCTTTGGGTCCCACTTGTCGCCTTGCGGCACGTTGCCCTGTAGCAGGCTGACAGTGACCGGCGCACCGACGGGCTGTGTCCAGTCCATTCTGTGCAATACGCCGCCGGCACCGCACAGCAGGACGATGGCGAACCATGGCCACGGCCGGCGCCAGCCGGTAGCGATCATCTCGCCCAGCAGTCCGCCGATCAGCGCCACGATGAAGCCGACGCCATACACGCCCAGCACCGACGCCCAGCCGGCGAGAGGACTCGGCGGGCTTTGCGAATAGCCGACCGCCAGCCAGGGGAAGCCGGTGAATAGCGTGCCGCGCAGCCACTCGCTGAGCATCCACAGACCAGCGAAGAGCAACACATTGCGCCGCGTGTCGCTGCGCCAGCGCACGAACAAGCCGCCGGCCAGCGCAGGAAACAGGGCGAGATAGAGGCAGAACAACAGCGTTGCGCCCGCTGCGGCGGGCGGCGCCATGCCGCCGAACTGCGAGAGGCTGACATAGATCCATGACACGCCGAACAGAAAGCAACCCGCGCCCCAGGCCAGGCCGAGCAGCATCGCCTGTCTCGCGGTGGAAGTTTTCTGCCAAAGGAAGAACAAGCCGCCCAACGCAAAAGTCGGCGCCGGCCACACGGCGAGATGCCTGTCGAATGGCGCAAAACCGAGGACGCAGAGCGCGCCCAGAACGGCGGCGGCGGCGAGCGCGGAAACTGCCGTCGGCGCTTGTGTCCGCTGTTGCGTAGATGGTTGCGTCCGCAGTTGTGTCACGCGTCTGCAGCGGTCGATGCTGAAAGCGGCAGATCCTTCTGCGAATCGACCAACAGCGTATGCACGCGGCGGCTATCGGCGCGCAATACCTGGATGCGCAGGCCGTCAATACTGACCACCTCGTTGCGCTTGGGCAGGCGACCGAGGTGATGGATGACCAGGCCACCCACGGTGTCGAAATGCTCGTCGGAAAAACCGGTGCCAAAAGCGGTGTTGAAGTCGTCAATCTCAGTCACCGCCTTGACGCGATAGCGACCGGTGTTGTCCCTGACGATGTTGTCGGCGGTTTCGTCGAAGTCATATTCATCCTCGATGTCGCCGACGATCTGCTCCAGCACGTCTTCGATGGTGACCAGCCCGGCGACGCCGCCGTATTCGTCGACCACGATCGCCATGTGATTGCGCGAGGCACGGAATTCCCGCAGCAATACGTTCAGCCGTTTTGACTCGGGGATGAATATCGCCGGGCGCAGCGTGTCGCGCAAATCGAACTCCTTGCCGGCGAAGTAGCGCAGCAAGTCCTTGGCCAGCAGGATGCCGAGCACATCGTCCTTGCTCTCGCCAACGGCGGGGAAGCGCGAGTGCGCGGTTTCAAGCACGATCTCGACGATCTGCTCGGGCGACTGGTTGATGTCCACCACGTCCATCTGCGCGCGCGGCACCATGATGTCGCGCACCGCCATGTCGGCGACGGCCAGCGCACCCTCGATGATCGACAGCGCATCGGCGTCCATCAGATGACGCTCGAATGCGCCGTGCAGCAGTGCAAGGAGTTGTTCGCGATCTTCGGGTTCGCGCATCAGCAGCGCGGAAAGCCGTTCGATCAGACTGGGTCTACTGGAAGGGTCGTCCATGTTTACGCGTAAGGATCGGGGTAACCGAGAGTATCCAGGATTTCGCGCTCCACCGCTTCCATGCGGTCGGCGGCGTCCGTGCTGATCTCGTGGTCATAGCCCTGCAAATGCAGCATACCATGCACGATCAGGTGGGCGAAGTGAGCTTCCGGCGGCTTTCCCTGCTCCCGAGCTTCTCGTTCCACCACCGGCAGACAAAGCACCAGATCGCCGCAAATGCGGTCTGCGGATTCGTAGGGAAACGACAGCACGTTGGTGGCGTAGTCCTTCTTGCGGTAATCGCGGTTGAGGCGCCGGCCTTCTTCACTGCCGACAAAGCGCACCGTCACTTCGGCAGGCTGGGCGCATGCCGCGCGAATCCAGCGACGCACCTGCGGTCGAGTCGGAGCCTTGGCCTTGCCATCCGGATACTGCACCGCGAGGTGCAGTTCAGGCAGTCGGCGTTTGGCGGACGGTGCCATGTTTCTGGTAGGCATCGACAATGCGCGCCACCAGCGGGTGGCGCACGACATCGGATGCATCGAAGTCGGTGAAGGCAAGGCCGCGCACGTCGGCCAGGATGCGACGCGCTTCGACCAGGCCGGACTTCTGCCCGCGCGGCAGGTCGATCTGCGTCACGTCGCCGGTGACCACCGCCTTGGCGCCGATGCCGATGCGCGTCAGGAACATCTTCATCTGTTCCGGCGTGGTGTTCTGCGCCTCATCGAGAATGATGAAGGCATGATTCAGGGTGCGACCGCGCATATAGGCCAGCGGCGCAATTTCGATGTTCTGCTTCTCAAACAGTTTGGACACTTTCTCGAAGCCCATCAGGTCATACAGCGCATCGTAGAGCGGACGCAAGTAGGGATCGACCTTCTGCGCCAGATCGCCGGGCAGGAAGCCGAGGCGCTCGCCGGCTTCGACGGCCGGGCGCGTCAGGACGATGCGGCTGACCTGGTCGCGCTCGAAGGCGTCGATAGCGGAGGCGACCGCAAGATAGGTCTTGCCGGTGCCGGCCGGACCAATGCCGAAAGTGATGTCATGGTCCTGGATGTTGCGCAGATAGGCCACCTGATTCGGCGTGCGGCCATGGAGATCGGCTTTTTTCGTCAGCAGTCCGGCATTCGGCTGTGTCGCTGCGTTGCGATTGCGCGTGATTTCGATCAGGCCAAGCTGGAGTTCGTCGATCGACAGCGGTTCGCTGGCCTGTTCGTAGAAATGCTGCAAAGCCTTGCCCGCCTGCCGCGACTGCGCCGGGTCGCCGCTGATCCGGCAGTGCTGGCCGCGACGACCGATGGTGACATCGAAAGCCGCCTCGATCTGGCGCAGATTCTCGTCGAGCGCGCCGCAGAGATTTTGCAGCCGCGCGTTGTCGAGCGGTTGCAGGGAAATTGTCAGCGGACGCGATGTGGCGTTCAGAATACCGGCTCCTCGAATTTGACCACTTCTCCGCGAAGACTGTGCGGCAGCGCGGCGGTGATGGTGACATCGATAAAGCGACCGATCAGGCCTTCGTTGCCGGCGAAGTTGACCACGCGATTGTTGTCGGTTCGACCGGCCAGCTCGCTGGCATCCTTTCGGGCATGCGCTTCGACCAGAACACGCTGCGTCGTGCCGACCATCGCCTGGCTGATTTTAAGCGCCTGCGCTTCGATGGTTTTCTGCAAGCGCATCAGCCGCCGAATCTTGATCTCCTGTGGCGTGTCGTCGGCCATGTCGGCGGCCGGCGTGCCAGGGCGCGGGCTGTAGAGGAAGGAAAAGCTGTTGTCGAAGTTGAGTTCTTCAATCAAACGCATGGTCTTTTCAAAGTCCTCCTCGGTTTCGCCGGGGAAGCCGACGATGAAGTCGGACGACAGCGAAAGATCAGGCCGCGCCGCCTTGAGCCTTCTGACCAGCGACTTGAATTCGAGCACCGAGTAGCCGCGTTTCATCGCCGCCAGAATCCGGTCGGAACCGGATTGCACCGGCAGATGCAGATGCGAGACGAGTTTCGGCGTGGTGCGGTAGGTGTCGATCAGCCGCTGCGTCATTTCGCGCGGATGCGAGGTGGTATAGCGGATACGCTCGACGCCCTCCATGTCGGCGATGGTTTCGATCAGGAAGGCCAGGTCCGCAGTGTCATCGTCATCGATTTGCCCTCGATAAGCATTGACGTTCTGGCCGAGCAGCGTGATTTCGCGCACGCCGCGACCGACTAGCCCGGCGATTTCGGCCAGCACGTCGGCCAGCGGGCGTGAGACTTCCTCGCCGCGCGTGTAAGGCACGACGCAGAAGCTGCAATACTTGGAGCAGCCTTCCATGATGGAAACAAAAGCCGATGTTCCGGTAACGCTGGCGGGGGGCAGCGCATCGAACTTTTCGATTTCGGGGAAGGAGATGTCGACCTGAGCCCGTCCGCTGGCGCGGCGTGCGGCGATCATCTGCGGCAGGCGGTGCAGGGTCTGCGGGCCGAAGACCAGATCGACATAAGGCGCGCGGGCGACGATGGCCGCGCCCTCCTGACTGGCAACACAGCCGCCGACGCCGATCACCAGATCCGGCTTGAGTTGCTTGAGGTGCCTGACTCGTCCAAGGTCGTGGAAAACCTTCTCCTGCGCCTTCTCGCGCACCGAGCAGGTGTTAAACAGGATGATGTCGGCTTCCTCGGGATTGTCCGTCCTGACCGTGCCGTCGCTGCCGGCCAGCACGTCGGCCATCTTGTCGGAGTCGTAGTCGTTCATCTGGCAGCCGAAGCTGCGGATGAACACTTTCTTTGCCATCGTCGATTGCGAAGAAATGGGAAGCGCGGATTATAGAGCAGCCGCTGCGGACGCCTGTTTGCTACCATCGGCACCATGAGACTAGCAGTTGTTCTTCTTTCCGGCGGCCTCGATTCGGCCACGGTGCTGGCCCTGGCGCGCGAGCAGGGCTTCGCCTGCCACTGCCTGTCGCTCGATTACGGCCAGCGCCACGGCGCCGAGTTGCAGGCGGCGGCTCGGGTTGCGGCCGCTTTGGGCGCTGCGGCTCATCGCGTGCTGAAACTCGATCTGGGCCAACTGGGCGGCTCCGCCCTGACCGACAGTTCGATCACCGTGCCGACTGCGGGCGTCCAGCCGGGCATTCCGGTCACCTACGTGCCGGCGCGCAACACCATCATGCTGTCCCTGGCCCTGGCGTGGGCCGAGGTGCTGGGCGCGCAGGACATTTTCGTCGGCGTCAACGCGGTGGACTATTCGGGTTATCCGGATTGCCGACCGGAATTCATTCGCGCCTTCGAGACGCTGGCCAATCTGGCAACTAAAGCGGCGGTCGAAGGCAAGCCGCTCAAACTCCATGCGCCGCTGATCGACATGAGCAAGGCGCAGATCATCGAACAGGGCGGGCGGCTGGGCATCGATTACGGCCTGACGGTGTCCTGCTATCAGGCAGACGCGGAAGGAAGGGCGTGCGGCCTGTGCGATTCCTGCCGCTTGCGTAGCGAGGGCTTTGCCGCCGCTGGCTTGGCGGACCCGACCCGTTACGCCGGCGAAAACTAACGGCCATTGTTGCCGACTCATGCGACGCTCCGCCAACATCGGGATAATTGCCATTTGACAGGGGCTTCGGCGATTGGTTAGAATGCTCGGCTCTCCGAGAAGCGCATGGGCTGATTTCCATCCATTGCCGCGCCGGCCGGGTTATCGAAGCTCGCAAGGAACACCAGAATGAAAACATTTTCCGCCAAAGCGCATGAGGTCCAGCACGACTGGTTTGTCGTCGATGCCACGGACAAGGTGCTCGGTCGCCTGGCTGCCGGGATCGCACATCGGCTGCGCGGCAAGCACAAGGCCATCTACACGCCGCACGTCGATACCGGCGATTTCATCGTCGTGGTGAACGTCGACAAGCTGCGCGTCACCGGCAACAAGGCCGAGGACAAGAAATACTATCGCCACACCGGCTACCCGGGCGGCATCAACGAAACCAACTTCACCAAGCTGCAAGCGCGTTTCCCCGGTCGCATCCTGGAAAAGGCCGTCAAGGGCATGCTGCCGAAGGGTCCGCTGGGCTACGCGATGCTGAAGAAAATGAAGTGCTACGCCGGCGCTGCCCACCCGCACACCGCCCAGCAGCCGAAGTCGCTGGAAATTTAAGGAGTTCTCATGGCAGTCACCCAATATTACGGTACCGGTCGTCGCAAGACGGCCATCGCCCGCGTGTTTCTGCGCACCGGCAGCGGCAAGTTCGTGGTCAACGACAAGCCGGTCGACGAGTTCTTCTCGCGCGAAACCGGTCGCATGGTCGTGCGTCAGCCGCTCGAACTGACCCAGCACCTCAGCACCTTTGACATTCTGGTGAATGTCGAAGGCGGCGGCGAGTCTGGCCAGGCGGGTGCCGTGCGTCACGGCATTACCCGCGCCCTGATCGAATACGATGCGACCCTGAAACCGGCTCTGTCGACCGCCGGCTTCGTCACCCGCGATGCGCGCGAGGTCGAGCGCAAGAAAGTCGGCTTCCGCAAGGCGCGTCGGCGCAAGCAGTTCTCGAAGCGGTAAGTTTCAGCGGCGGATTCGCCGCTGTCAAAACAGCCGCCTTCGGGCGGCTTTTTTGTTCGTGGGTTACCATCCACCCTTCGCAACAAGGAGCTTGGCATGATCAAGGCGGGTATCGTCGGCGGCACGGGCTACACCGGGGTGGAACTGCTGCGTCTCTTGGCGCGACATTCCGGGGTGGAACTGGCTGCCATTACTTCGCGTGGCGAGGCGGGAACGACGGTCGCCGACATGTTTCCCAGCCTGCGCGGCTCCGTCGGCCTGAAGTTCAGCGATCCGAAAGACGCGCCGCTGCATGAGTGCGACGTGGTGTTCTTCGCCACGCCCAACGGCATCGCCATGCAGCAGGCGGCGAGCCTGCTCGACGCGGGAGTCAAGGTCATCGACCTTGCCGCTGATTTCCGCATCAAGGACGTGGCGCTGTGGGAGAAATGGTACGGCATGACTCACGCCAGCCCGGCGCTGATCGCCGAGGCGGTGTATGGCTTGCCCGAAGTGAATCGCGAGCGGATTCGCGGCGCCCGACTGGTAGCGAATCCGGGTTGTTACCCGACCGCGACGATGCTGGGTTTCCTGCCGCTGGTGAAGGCTGGTTGCATCGACCTCGACACCCTGATTGCCGATGCCAAGTCGGGTGTGTCCGGCGCCGGCCGCAAGGCTGAAATCAACATTCTGTTTTCCGAGGCATCGGACAATTTCAAGGCCTACGCCGTACCGGGCCATCGCCACCTGCCCGAAATCAGGCAGGAACTGGCGCGCGCCGCCGGCAAGGAGGCGAGCCAGATCGGCCTGACCTTCGTCCCGCACCTGACGCCGATGATCCGCGGCATGCAGGCGACGCTCTACGCCCGCATCACCCGCGAAGCCGACTTTCAGGCCCTGTTCGAGCAGCATTACGCCGCCGAACCTTTTGTGGATGTGCTGCCGCCGAAATCGCATCCCGAGACGCGCTCGGTGCGCGCCGCCAATACCTGCCGCATCGCCATTCATCGTCCGCAGGGCGGCGACACGCTGGTAGTGCTTTCGGTGATCGACAACCTGATGAAGGGGGCTGCGGGGCAAGCGGTGCAGAACATGAACCTCATGTTTGGTCTCGACGAATGTTCGGGTCTTTCGCTAGTTCCCGTCTTGCCCTGACGCTGCGGCGGCTGCGCGGTCGCTTCGGCATTTCGGCGCCGCGTGTCGCGGTGCGGACGCATCTGCCGTGGTACTGGCGAGCCTTGTCCGTGGTGGTCCTTTCCGGCGTGTCGCTGGCGCTGGCCGGCTGGATTTATGACGCTGGGCAGCGCTTTGCGGGCTTTCACCAGGGCGCCAGCGAGCACGAGATCGCCGGCATGCGCGAGCGCATTGCCCAGTTGGAATCGGACCTGGAAAGCACGCGCACGGTGGCGAATGCGAGCGAAAGCCGCCTGCGCATCGAGAGCACCTCACAGGAACAGCTTTCTCTTCAGATCAAGACACTGGAAGAGGAAAATACCCGTCTCAAGTCCGATCTGGCGACGTTTGAAAGCCTGGCGGGAGGACAAACCGGGGATTCCGGCCTGGCGATCAGTCGGCTGCAGATTGTTCCCGCCGGCGACGGCCAATATCGCTACCGCCTTCTGCTGGCGCAAACCGGGGATAGAAAGGACAAGGAATTCAATGGCATGATCCAGCTGGTTGCCACCGTGCAGCGAGGCAAAGAGACTGCTATCATTCAGTTTCCCGCCGCCGGGGATCCCGCCGCCAGTAAATATCACATCAATTTTCGTTACTTCCGGCGCCTGGAAGGGTTATTCAAGGTGGCCGCCGAAGCGCGAATTCTGCGTGTCGAGGCGCGTTTGATCCAGGATGGCGTGGTCAAGGCCAGTCAAAGCGTGGCACTTTGAGCGTTATGGCGGGAATTCATATTTCAGGTGAGGAGATTCCAGCAATGTTCGGCAAGAAAACCAGCAAGCCGCAAGGACGCATCGACAGCCTGATCGGCGTCGGCACCTCACTGATCGGCGACGTGACCTTTACCGGTGGTCTGCGGGTCGACGGCGAAATCAAGGGCAACGTACGCGGCGTCGACGGGCAACCGGCGACTCTGGTGATCAGCGAACAGGCGCGGATCGAGGGCGAAATCTCGGTTTCCCATCTGGTCATCAACGGTACCGTCATCGGGCCGGTACATTCCAGCGATTTTCTGGAACTTCAGACGCGCGCCAGGGTCACGGGTGATGTCGAGTACAGCACGATCGAGATGCACCTTGGCGCTGTGGTGCAAGGTCGCCTGGTGCACCAGGGCCTGCCGGCCAAGGCGGTGGAATTGAAACTGGCCGCCAGTAATTAGTCTTTGTCGCTATTGAAACCATCATTTGCGGACACACATACTGTTCCATCGCAGAACCCCCCCACTGGAGAAACCATGAACGCACCCACCGAAATGCCGGCACCGCTTAACTTCACGGACAGTGCCGCGACCAAAGTCAAGGAACTCATCGCCGAAGAAGGCAACCCCGAACTCAAACTGCGGGTGTTCGTCACCGGCGGCGGATGCTCCGGTTTCCAGTACGGCTTCACCTTCGACGAAGTAACCAACGAAGACGACACCGTGATGGAAAAGAACGGCGTGTCGCTGCTGATCGATCCGATGAGCTACCAGTACCTGGTGGGCGCTGAAATCGATTACTCCGAAGGGCTTCAGGGCTCGCAATTCGTCATCAAGAACCCGAACGCGACCAGCACCTGCGGCTGCGGATCGTCCTTCTCGGCCTGATTCAGGCTTCTGCAAGGCAAAAGGCGCGGGGCCAACGGCCCCGCGCCTTTTTTCGTTATATCCCCGGTAAACGACATGGGTCACCCGCTGATCAGCCACGGAACCGCCGTGCCGCCAGCGCCGACTTTCTGCCTTGTTGCGCCGACGCCTGTTCAGCGCGGCGGAAGCCGCACGGCCACCGCGCCGCGTACGCTGTTGACGAACCACAGGGCGGTGGCCTGTTCCAAATCGTCGAGTTTGACGATCCGCTCGCACACCCGCTTGCGTGCCAGCAGGGCCTGGCGATACACGCCGGGCAGCAGGCCGCAATCGAGCGGCGGGGTGACCAGCCGACCGTCGAGTTCGACGACGAGGTTGGCGCGGGTGAATTCCGTCACCTCATTGCGTTCGTTGTAGAGCAGCGTGTCGAAAATTCCCTCTTGCGTCACGGCCAGCGACTCATACACGCTGCGACGCGTGGTCTTGTGTCGCAGCCAGGGATTGGCGCTGGCGACCGGGCTCGCGGCTAGCTCAACCGTCGCAATGGCCGGAACGGTGTCGAGCGGAAAAGTCTCGACCTGAATCGCGCCGTCGGTCGCCAAGCGCAGCCGCACGCGCCAGTCGCCGGCGCCATGGCTGGCCGCCGTTGCGCTTAGAGCCTCGGCGATGCGATCACCGTCGAACGGAAAGCCGAGGGCGCGGGCGCTGCGTTCGAGCCGCTGCAGATGCCCATGCCGCAGCCAATAGCGGCCACGACGCAGACGCAGGGTTTCGAGCAGTTCATAGTCCGGGCAGGCGCGGTCGAGAAAAATCCGCTTGGATTGCCATTCGGCATATTCGGCCGCCGCCGCCGAATCCATGACGATGCCGCTGCCGATGCCGCACTCGGCAACGCCGCGCTCGGCATCGACGACCGCAGTGCGGATGCCGACGCTAAACACGGCCTCGCCGCCGGGTTTGATGAGGCCGATGGCGCCGCAATAAACGCCGCGTGGCGCGGTTTCCAGGCGCGCAATGGCCGCCATTGCCGCCGCCTTTGGCGCGCCGGCCACCGAGCCGCAGGGAAACAGCGCGGCGAACACCTCGCCCAGCGTGGTGTTGTCGCGGCTGCGGCAGGCGACGGTGGAGGTCATTTGCCAGACCGTCGGCCACTTCTCGACCGCAAACAGCTCGGGCACGGCCACCGTGCCGAGGCGCGCCACACGCGAAAGATCGTTGCGAACCAGATCGACGATCATCACGTTTTCGGCGCATTCCTTGGCCGATTGGCGCAGGCGCAGCGCAGCGTCGGCGTCGCGCCTTGCATCCTCGTTGCGGGCCGCCGTGCCCTTCATCGGTCGCGAGATCAGGGCCCGGCCATCGCCGTCATCATTTTGCCAATGGAAAAACAGTTCCGGCGAAACGGAGCACACCTGCCAGCGCCCGAAATCCAGATAGGCGCACCACGCCGTCGGCTGGCTCTGCCGCAGAGCGTCGAAGAACGCCAGACTGTCGCCGCGAAACGCCGCGCGCAGCCGCGTCGTGTAATCGATCTGGTAATAATCGCCTTCGACGATGCCGTTGCGGATCGAGGCCACGGCGGCATCAAAACGCTCGCGCCCGGAAATGTCGCGCCATGGGCCGCACATCCAGTCTGCGCGTTGCCTCGCGGCGGGCGCCGCGCCGCGATAGACGGCGAACATCGCCGCCGGCAGGCCGGCCACAGGGTCGCGCGTCGCCAGCGCCGCGTCGAAAGCGCCGGCTGCTTCGTAGGCAACAAAGCCGACCACCCAGCAGCCTTCGCGGGCCTTAGATTCGGCCCTGGCCAGCACTTCCGGCACCTCGTCAATGCCGTTGGCGACAAGCAACGACTCCGGCGCGGAAAATGCCGAACGAAACCGTTCCTCCCCGTCAGGGAAGTCGATTTCGCAGTAGGCTGAAACAGGCAAATCAGGCGGCATGGTCTTGGCGCCGACCCGAATGGCCGGGCGAGGGCGCAGAGTAGCGCAAATCCGCCAAGCGTCAGGCCGGATAGATGGCGCCGAGCACTCGCGGGCCACGGGCGCCTGTGACTTCCGCCAGGTTTCCCGGCTCGCCGCGCAGCGTGCGCCACGCCAGCCAGGCAAAGGCCACCGCCTCGACCCAGTCGACCGGCTGGCCCAGAGAGTCGGTGCTGGCGACACGGCGATTTGGCTGATGATGTTGCAGGCGGGCCATCAGCGCCTGATTGCGCGCGCCACCGCCGCAGACGAAAAGTTCGTCGGGGCTGCCGCACCAGCGCTCGATGGCCTGCGTCGCGGATATCGCCGTGAGTTCGAGCAGCGTCGCCTGCACATCCTCCGCTCGTTCGCCGCCGGAGAGATGCCGCTCCAGCCACGACAGGTTGAACTCGTCGCGACCGCAGCTCTTGGGCGGGTTTATTGAGAAGAAAGAGTCGGCAAGCAGATTGCGCAGCAGTTCCGGCAGCACCCGCCCCTGGCTTGCCCACTGCCCCGCCTCGTCGTAGCGTTGCCCTTGATGACGCTCGATCCACGCATCCAGCAGCAGATTGCCGGGGCCGCAGTCGAAACCCCGCACCGCCTGCCCCGGTTTCAGGTCGGTGAGGTTGGCGATGCCGCCGACATTGAGAATGGCGCGATGCCGCTGCGGATCGCCAAACACTGCCGCATGAAAGGCCGGCACCAGCGGCGCGCCTTGACCGCCGGCGGCGATGTCGCGGCTGCGGAAATCGGCGACCACGCTGATACCGGTGAGTTCGGCCAGCAGCGCCGGATTGTTGAGTTGCACGCTGTAGCCGGCGGCCGGCTGATGGCGGATGGTCTGCCCGTGGCAACCGATGGCCGCGACCCGCGCCGCATCGACGCCAGCGTCGGCCTGCACATGGTGCACGGCGTCGGCATAGCAGCGCGCCAGATCATTCGCGAGCAGGGCGGCAGCGTGAATTTCGTCGGGTTGTGCGGTTTGCAGCTTCAATGCCTGCCGACGAATGTCGTCGGAATACGGCAGCCAGAAAGTGGCCAGCGTGCGCGGCGGGCTTACGGAGAAGTCGACCAGCACGGCATCGACGCCATCCAGACTGGTGCCGGACATCAGCCCCACGACCAGCGGCACGGTCAATCCCCCTGGGCGAGATTGAATCCGCGAATCAGGTCGAGACGCGCGAGATGCGCTTCGGTCTTTGCCCGGAACAGGCCAAGTTGCTGGGGCTGCAAGGGCGGCGCGCTGGGCAGGGCCATCGCCAGGGGATTCTGATGCACGTTGTTGACGCGGAATTCGTAGTGCAGGTGCGGACCGCTGGCCAAACCCGTTTTGCCAACGAAGGCGATGACATCGCCCTGACTGACGCGAGCGCCTTTGCGCATGCCGGCGGCAAAGCCCGAGAGATGCCCGTAGAGCGTGGTGAAGCGGCCCTGGTGGCGGAGGACGACCAGCTTGCCGTAACCCCCTTGCACGCCCACGAATTCGACCGTGCCGTTGCCGGTCGCCTTGACGCGGGTGCCGACCGGCGCGCCGTAGTCGATTCCCCTGTGCGCGCGCACTTCCTTCAGGACGGGATGGAAGCGCGCCGAGGAAAAACCCGACGTGATGCGCGAAAATTCCAGCGGCGAGCGCAAAAAAGCCTTGCGGATGTTCTTGCCGTCCGCCGTGTAATAGCCGCTGCTGTTTTCGCCGCCGGCGGGATCGGCGAACCATGCGGCACGATAGGTCTTGCCATTGTTCACAAACTCGGCGGCGAGAATGCGTCCGCTGCGAACAAAGCGGCCCAGATAATTGACGGATTCGTAGATCACGGCGAAGCGGTCGCCACGGCGCAGATCGCGATGGAAATCGATGTCGCCGCCGAAAATATCCGCCAGCCCCGTCGCCACCGAGTCGGGAATCCCGGCGGCATCGGACGCGCCGAACAGGGAGTAGCGGATCTCGGCGGTTTTCATGACCACCTGGGTTTCCAGCGGTAGGGCCTGCTCCGAAGCCGAAAACTGCTCACCCGTATTGCCGACCCGGCGCTCGACCACCAAGGCTTGATCCTTGCCGCCATTGAGCGGAAAAACCAGCGTCTGCAATTCGCCCTGCGGTCCGGTCCGCGTCGTTACGTTCTTGCCCGGACTGAGTTGGCGGAACAGGCTTTGGGCGGTAGCGTTGCCCTTCAAAAACCCAATGGCGTCCGGATCATCAACGCCGAGGCGTTGCAGCAGTTCCATCACTGTATCGCCGCGTTGCACCCGTTCTTCGCGCAGGAAGCTCTGGTCGCTGTCGCCCGCTACGGTCAGCGCGGGCAGCGCCAGTTGCTCGACCACCTGTTGCCGGGGAATGTCCGGCAGGCGAGTGTCGTTCACGGTGCCAAGAGCGGCGACCATGCCGAACAGCGAAATACCCAGCACCCCGGCGCCGGCCCAGAAAGGCGCGGGACGTTCGGCTCGGTAGTGAAGGAGTTGCGCTAAAATCCCGCTCTTGTTTTCGTGCAATTGGATGGGCGGACCGCCAAAAAAGTTGGCTGAGTGTAGCAAAAATTCCCCTTCCGTCAAACCGGGTTAAATCACGATGGTCGATATCGACTCCCAACTGGCGCTGATCAAGCGCGGCGCCGACGAACTGCTGATCGAGTCCGAACTCGTCGAAAAGCTGAAATCCGGCCGTCCCTTGCGGGTCAAGGCCGGCTTCGATCCGACCGCGCCGGACCTGCATCTCGGGCATACCGTGCTGCTCAACAAGCTGCGGCACTTTCAGGATCTCGGCCATCACGTCATGTTCCTGATCGGCGACTTCACCGGCATGATCGGCGATCCGAGCGGCAAGAATGCGACCCGCCCGCCGCTGTCCCGCGAGCAGATTGTGGAAAATGCCGACACCTACCGCGCACAGGTGTTCAAGATACTCGACCCGCAAAAGACCGAAGTCTGTTTCAACTCGACCTGGTTCGAGCCGCTCGGCGCCGCCGGCATGATCAAACTCGCCGCCCGCCACACTGTCGCCCGGATGCTCGAACGCGACGATTTTTCCAAGCGCTATGCCGGCGGACTGCCCATCGCCATTCATGAATTTCTCTATCCACTGTGCCAGGGCTACGACTCGGTGGCGATGAAGGCGGATGTTGAACTGGGCGGCACCGACCAGAAGTTCAATCTGCTGATGGGGCGCGAGTTGCAGAAGCACTACGGTCAGGCGCCGCAGTGCGTGCTGATGATGCCGTTGCTGGAAGGGCTGGACGGCATCAACAAGATGTCGAAATCGCTCGGCAATTACATCGGCATCGCCGAGTCGCCCACCGAAATCTTCGGCAAGCTGATGTCGGTGTCGGATGAACTGATGTGGCGCTACTTCGATCTGCTGTCGTTTCGCGCCAGTGACGAGATCGCCCGCTTCAAGCGCGAAGTCGCCGACGGACGCAATCCGCGCGATGTAAAGGTGCTGCTGGGGCTGGAGATCGTCGCCCGCTTCCACTCGCCGAAAAATGCGGACGCCGCGTTGGCCGAGTTCGAGGCGCGCTTCCAGCGCGGCGTGCTGCCCGAGGATATGCCCGAGATCAGCGTCGCGGCAGCGTCACTGGCCCAGGTGCTGAAAGCCGCCGGGCTGACGCCGAGCACCTCCGACGCACTGCGCATGATCGATGGCGGCGGCGTGCGGATCAACGGCGAGAAAGTCGGCGATCGCGCTACGGCGCTGAGCGCCGGAGCGTGCGTCGTATTGCAAGTGGGCAAGCGGAAATTTGCCCGCGTCACCCTAACCTGAAAACAACCTCTCTTACTGATTACTGCCTTTAGGCGTGAGAGTGCCGAATGGGTTGTACAGCTAAACGCATCCCCATCGCCTTCAGGATCGCAGAAAGCGTCTTCAGTTTGGGATTCCCTTGCTCGGATAACGTGCGGTAAAGAGTACGGGCATTCACCTCGGCCTGCCGGGCAACCTCCTGCATGCCGTTAAATGCCTTGCTGATACTGCGCAAGACAAGCATGAGATCGGTTTCGTCGCCATCTTCCAGCACGGAATTCAGATACGCGACTGCCAGATCTGGATAATTGGAATGTCGCGTCGGTTCGGGTACGTCGTTGTACTCACTCTCTCAAACGGGATGGCCTTACGGCCTCACCAATGTCGCCAACGTGACCCAGGACCGCGCTAACCCTCGGGCAGGCACGCTCCAGCAGCTCATCGGTCTTCACCGACGCGGCATTCCACCTTACATCAGCGGCATAATAAGCGCATGTTTCTTCCAGGCGCCTTGCGACCGCAGGCCGATTACTGCGCTAACCCGGCAGTGCGGGGACGCTGAACGTTCCCGAGTGTCCGCTTTCTCCAACCGTCTGGGTCTACTATGGACACGATGCCGTCTCTGACACTCCCAGAAAGCCGCCGCTCCAATTGTTGCTGGCATAGCCGACGCTTGCCGGCCCGCAAAGCGGAATCCCCGGCAGACAGAGTCCTGGACGGTAACATGAGCTCATCGGGCGACTTGAACAAGTATGGTTTTAAGTCCATAATTCGCGTATGAGTTGGATCGTCCTCTTTCACGACGATTTCGCCGCCGAATTCGCGGCCTTGGCCGAGTCCTTGCAAGACGAACTGCTGGCCCATGCCTTGTTGTTGAGGGATTTCGGCCCCGGCTTGGGGCGGCCAACCGTGGATACGTTGAAGGGCTCGAAGCACGCCAACATGAAGGAATTGCGCTTTGGCTGGGCGAGCGAGGTATGGCGCGTGGCTTTTGCCTTCGATCCGGCGCGGAAGGCGATTTTGCTGGTGGGCGGCGACAAGGGCGACGCGGATCAACGGCGCTTTTACAAACGGCTGATCGCGTTGGCGGACGCGCGCTTTGACGCTCATCTGGTCACGCTGGCTGCAACGAACAAGGAGCTTCGACATGGCAAAAAAACTTGATCACCTGCTGGAGCAAATGCCGGCCAAGCGCCGCGCCGCCATTGAAGCGCGCGCGGGCGAACTGGCGACGCTGAAAGATCTGCGCCAGGCCGTGGCGCAAACCCAACAAGACCTCGCCGCCACGCTGGGGGTGGGCCAGGACACCATCTCGCGACTGGAAAAGCGCAGCGATATGCTGCTCTCCACGTTGCGCCGCTACGTCGAGGCGATGGGCGGCAAGCTGGAACTGGTGGCGCAGTTCCCCAACCGACCGCGGATGGTCATCGACCACCTGGCCCCGACCAACAAGGCGCACAAAGGGCATGGCGGCAAGGTGGCGGCCTGACGCTGGCCCGCAGCAGAAAGTCGGCGCTGGCGACACGGCGATTTTGTGACGAACATGCCGACCGGCGAATCCTTCATCGCCATCCATCCCGCCGCGCCGCCCAAGCCGGCGCTCGGCGCGCCCTGCAATGGCTGCGGCGTGTGCTGCGCCGCCCTGCCCTGTCCTCTCAGTCGCCTGCTGCTCGGCCATCGCACGGGAACCTGCCCGGCACTGCAATGGCGCGAGACCGAGCGACGCTACGTCTGCGGCATGGTCACGACGCCCGCCAGCTTCCTGCGCTGGCTGCCGCCGCGCTGGAACGCTTTCGCCGGTCGCCGCTGCATGCGCTGGATCGCGTCCGGCATTGGCTGCGATTCGGATATCGAAATGCTGTAGGCGCGCGGCCAGGGATCAGGCGAAGACAGGTACATGCGGGGCAAGCACAATCGCCAGCCCCGCACCATTGATGCGTCGCGTCACGATCGAGGCGTTTGTCATGCGTCCGCTCTCCGCGGCACGGAGAGCGGCAGAACGACACGGCTGGCTCAGAACTTGAAGTTCACACCTGCGTAGAGCGAACGGCCCGGGCCGGCGACGGCGACACCCCAGGGCATGGTCGCGGTATTGAGCGTCATGGTCGCACCCTGTCCGGAGTAGGCGCCGCCGAGCGGCAGAGAGTAGAGCTTGTCGAACAGGTTTTCGACGCCGAAATCGACGCGCGCCTGTTTCCACGAATAGCTGGCCCGCAGATTGACCAGGCTGTAGCCGGGCGTCCTGACTTCGTTGCGCGCGTCGGCAAGCCTGGTCTTTGCCTCCACGCCGACGATCTCGATGCCGTTGTCCCAGCCGCCGTATTTCTGTGTCAGCGTCAGCCTGGCATTGAGCGGCATGATGTTGTAGAGGTCGTCGCCGGTATCGAGATTCTTGCCGCTGGTGTAGTTGAGCAAGCCCTTCAGGCCCCAATCTCCATATCCGGTCTTTCCCAGCGGCATGCGACCGGAGATATCGACGCCATGGAGCCGGGCCGACTGGTTCATGTACTTCATGATGACGAACTGCTGGGTCAGGAGAGGCGAGGCCGGCAGGTTGGTGGTGCGGTTCCACTGCACGGCATCGATGTAGTTGCTGACCCGCGTGTAGTAGGGCGTAACCTTGAATTCCGTGGCGCGGTCGGCGCTGTGCCAGTCGCCAGTGAGGCTCAAGGTGTGCGCCACTTCGGGCTTCAGGTCAGGGTTGCCGAGGTAGCCGTTGCCGTCGCCGACGAAGTTGTTCATTTCCAGCGCCATCGCATTGCGCGACCAGGAGTAGCGCTCGTACAGATTCGGCGAGCGGGTCTTCCGCGCGTAGCCGAACTCGAACATGCGATTGGAATCTGGCGTGTGGCGCGCCAGTGCGGTCAGGTCAAGATTGTTGTCGGTGCGTTTGCGGTCGAGTGCATTGAAGTTGGTGGCCGACAGAAGGTAGCCGGCGTAATACATCGATGGGGCAGCCGCGTTGTTGTAACCCTGCACCGGCCCGGTATCCATTTTCACCTGTTCGACGCGCGCACCGAGCAATGTCAGCCACTGCGGATTCCATTTCGCTTCCCATTCGGCGAAGAGGCCCAGCCGGTCGCGCTTGCCATCGTTGATGTTCCAGAAAGTATTCGGCGACATGCCGCCGATAAAGGCAGGCTGGTCGGGTGGCGAGGGCGGCCACCAGTCGGCGAGCCGGTAGCTCTGATAGTCGCCGCCAAGGCGAAGCAGGTCCTGCTTCGACACATCAATTTCGGCCTTGATGGAAGCGCCGGTGGTCTTGCCTTTGGTATACATCGGCATGCCGGGGGCGATGTTGGGGGCGGTGCCGTAGAAGTACTGCTTGTCCTTGCCGAAGTCCATGAAGTGATCGACCTTCTCGTGATAGACGCGCGCTTCCAGCGTACCCCAGGCGAGCTGGCCGAGGTAACGCAGGTTGTAGCGATGCGCGGTATTGCCGAGCATGTCCATGCGCTGGTTCGGGTAGAGCCCGTAGGGAAT
>JALNZB010000026.1 GCA_023229545.1 Sulfuritalea sp.
CGATCGTAATGTCACCGCCATAGACGGAAACATCAACGCCTGTCACCGCGCTGATCGGCGCACCCAACGAAACGCTACCGTCCGCGATTATGGAGAAGAAACCGGTCGACGAGGTGATCGCCCCCCCGGTCTGGCTCACGGTGCCATGTGCGCTGAGCATCACGTCACCGTAGGCGGAAAGAGTGCTACCGCCCAAGTTGATGTTGCCGATGGTCGGCACCAGATAGTTCCCAGCGTATATATCGAGATCCCCGACCGACGCGGTTACGGTGCCATTCACCACTACGTTGCCTGTCGAATACAGCGCAACATGGTCGCCGCTGACGTTGGCTACGCTGAGATTGGTGGCCGAGGCGGGATTGCTGTAACCCGATTCGACGTAAATGCCGGACCCCGGCGTCGCCGCCAACGTGCCGCCCATGATCGCGTCGCCGTAGGCATAAACGGAAACGCCAGCACCGTAAATCACGCTACCCGCAGCCTGGGATATATTGCCGGCCGAGTTGTTCAGATTGACGTAGCCCGGGCTGGTGATGTTGCCGGCAACCGCCACCATGTTGCCGTCCGCAAAGAAGGAGACAGATCCGCCATTAATCGCGCTGCCGGCATTTTGCGTGATGTTGCCGTTGGCCGACATGAGGGAAACACCGCTCTCGCCACCACCCACATTGATTCTGCTGTTGCCGTCGAGGAGCAGATTGCCGCCATAACCAGTCGAACCAGCCTCAATGCCGACCCACGAAATCCCGGAGGTCGGAGTCTTCACGCCGATCAAGGCACCATAGCCGGTGGCACTGCCGATGGTGATGTCTTTCTGGGCGGTTAGCCAAACGCCGGTAGCGCTGTCGGCGTCATAGAGGCTACCGATCGTCACGCCGCGCGTCGCGCTGCCGGTCAGGGTGAGATCGCCGCCTGAATAGATATGCACCATGGCGCCATAGGTGGCGGACTCGGAGCCGATGCCAATGCGGCTGCCATCGGCGATGAGGCTGACATTGCCGCCAGTGTAGATCCAAACATCGCCTGCACCATCGATCGTGCCGATCATTGCGGGCGACGAAGTGCCGCTACCGGCCTTGAGGTACAGATCTCCGCCAACATCCAGGTTGATCGCTCCGCCGCCCTTGTTGGCAATATAAACACCACCGGCGAAAGGATCGCCGGCGCTGCTGCTGCCACCGTACATGCTCAGGTTGCCGAGAGTGGTGATGTAGGTGGAATAACCGCTGTCATTACTGATGCCGGCCCCGCCGTAAGTGGCGTTACCGGCGCTCAGAGTGATGGAATTGGCGTAGATATTTTGATCGCCGGACCCCTCGCTGTGGATCCCGGCATCGTTGGCAAGCTGATAGGTGTAACCGCCATAGCTGACAGCGCCGCCACCACCGCTACCGCCCGTAACCGCGATATCCGGATTGCCGCTAATCGTTTGCGACCACGCCGTGGGTCTATTGTTGATGCCAGCCCAATTTTGGGTGCCCGCTCCACCGCCGGTGATCGAAAGGGAACCTCCGGAAATGAAATAAACGTCCTGATAACCTATGCCATTACGGATGGCCGCATCGTTGCTGCTGCCCCGACATAAATCCCCAGCCCCCGATAGATAACAATCGGAGCCGTAATAACCCAGCACGCCGGTGCCGCTACCGGCCAGCAGAATGACAGAACCGCCGCCGTTAACCGTGATGGTCTGGTCGCCAAACCCGGCATATACGTCACCACCATAAATCTGCCCATGCTCGATGCGCGCCTGGTTGTTGTAGCTGTCCGCTGCGCCGCCGCCCTGCAGCGTCAGGCTGCCTGCATTCGACGCGTCGCCAATGTTGATTATCTGAGCGCCGTAAGCGGAGATAAGAGCCGTGTTGTCATGTCCGCTCGCGCCCGCTTGCAGCGTTAGACTGCGAGCGGCGATTTCCTGCGTTCCGGCCGAGGAGAAGGTCACCGAGCCGCCATAGTAGGAACTGCCGCCGCCGTAGCTGTTGTCAACATTGCCGGCCTGCAGCAGCAGGGTGCCCGCGACGTTGATGGTCTGTCCGGCGGTACCCGCAATTACCGATATTCCGGCACCGGCGTAAGGCACCGGCTGGCCTAGCAGGTTAACATCGTCCGGCCCGCGGACAGCGCTGCCGCCATAGGCGAAGAAGTTGTTGGCCGCGATCGACATGACGCCCGTCGTGGTTTGCAAACGGACGCCCTTGTTCACCGCGGTCAAGGTCAGATCCTTGTCGGCCACAATGTCAATGCTGCTGCCGAAGGCACCCCCGCCATCGGTAAAGCTGATGTTGCCGCCGACTCCGCCGTAAGAAGCGGCGTAGAAACCGAGAGCGGCGTCGCCGAAGGCACTGCCGACGCGGGTACGGGTAAAGCTCAGGTTGCCGCCGTAGGGACTGACGGCGCCAACGTCCGTGTAACCCGCGTAGAACGAAACATCGGAGGCACCGCCGTTCTGGTTGCCAACCTGGGCATAGGCCAGACTGATGTTTTTCTCCGAGCCCAGCGTGACGCTTGTGGTGGCCGCGTCGCCATACAGGCTGCCGATCATCACCGGCGCGGTGGCGGTGCCGGTGACCGTGATATCTCCCACTGAAGCCAGGAACACATTGGCGCCACCGTAGGGATCGGATTGCGCCATGTTGCCGATGCCGACCGAACTGTTGGCGCTGCTGCTGAGGACAATGCTGCCGTAGGCACCGATATTGACGGTGGTCGGGCCTTTACGCTCACCGATAAAGACGGCACCGCCGTAGCCGCTGCCGGCAATCAGGCTGATGTCGCCGCCGGCCTTGATGGTAATGGTGCCCCCGTAGTTATCATTGACGATGGCAGCGGCTGTCGCGGCGCCGGGGAGGGGCGCTGCACTGGCAACATTACTGCTACCACCGGTAAGGGTGAGATTGCCCGGGGTCTGCAGCAACAGGTTCTTTGCAGCGATGCTGGCGCCGGCAATGGTTGAGGCGGAAGCACTGCCACCACCATTAATGCTGATGCTGGAGCCATAGATCTCGGTTGAAGCAGTTGTCGCCTCCGAGGAAATATCGGCGCCATTACCGACACTGTTGCCACCACCCACCAACATGCCTCCAGAAGCGCCACCGGTGAGGGTGATGGCCGGTAAATTGGCGGACGGATTCGCCAAGCCGTTGGCGCTGCCGATGACCATCATGCCTTCGCTCCAGTTGCTAATGCTGGCGAAGTTCAAATTGCCTGACGTACCGCCGGTGACGGTCAGCGCGCCGCCATACTGGAAATCGATGACCTGCCCGTAGCCGCCACCGTAGGCGGAACCATCGCCCTCATTGTGGATGGCAGCATAGTTGTTGCTGCTCCAGCCCTGAGCGGCCGGGTTGTTCGAATCGAAATCGCCACCGTAACCCGTGCCGGCGCCGCCGGTCAGCTGTACCAGCGAGCCGCCGTAGACGAGGTTGATGACCTGTCGCCCGGTAGGGCTGTACTGTGAAATACTGGCAGAGTTATTGTAGCTGCCGACGCCACCGTAGGATGTTGTGCCGCCATAGGTCGCGGTATTGTCTCCACCGCCGGCGATGATCAACTGGCCGGCGGCAACGCCGGGCGTGCCCAGAGTTATTACCTGGCTGCCGTATGCTTCGAGCGACACCGAGTTGTCGTGACCACTGGCTCCGGCGAACAGTTTGAGCGTTCTCGCATTGACGGACTGGTTGCCATCCGTAACAAAGTCTACCGACGCGCTGCCGAGCCAGCCGCTTAAGGCAGTGTTATCGACCGTACCCGCCTTAAGGATGATTTCATTGCCCGCAGAAATGGTCTGGCTGTAGTAACTGCTGAGCATCACCCCGGCGCCCCAGTTGCTACTGTCGGTTTCCACTGGGGAACCGGAGAAGAAGATCGTGCCGGGAGCATTGATACCCGTGCCGCCATAGGCGTAAATGCTATTGCCCGCACTGACAGTCATGGAATCCCAGCTTTGGACCAAGACGCCTCGATCTGTGCCGGTGAAAGTGATGTCGCCCCCGGCCGTCAAGCTCATTGCGCCGTAACTGGCCAATCCTGCATCGATGACCGAAATTCCGCCGCCAGCTTGGATGGTCATGACGCCGTCAGCCACAAGGTCGCTGGTGATGGTGATGTTGCCGGTGGCGCCAGCGCCGCCATAGGCGGCCAGCGTCAGCCCTCCGGAAGTAGTGGTCAAAGCGCCATTGATATCGATTTCACCTGCACGCAGCGTCAGGCCAGTTCCGAAGCTGTAACCAGAACCTCCTGACCCAAAAGTAAGCTTGCCGGTGCCGTCGCTACGACCGATGGTGAAGCTGGCAAACCCTGGCTGGATCGCGTTGAGAGTGGCTGTGCTGAGATTGAAGCTTCCCGCGCCGCCAGCCACACCGATGGTGGTGGTCGGATAGAGCGGTTGCAGGGTCACCGCGCCGGTGGTTTGTACCGTCAGATTGGTCAGATCAATTGCATTGCTGCCTGCGCTGTTGTCGGCGGTGAGGGTAATGGCCCCAGTGGCGAACGCACCGCCGATGAAGGAACCCGGAGTGCCTCGGTTTGAGATGCTGCCCCAACCCGCATTGCTGCTCCTGGCGGTAATCGATATCGTCGCGCTACCCAAGGACTCGACTGAACTGCCGTCCATGATTGAGACGCCGGGCGCATAGCCTGCTCCCGACAAATTAGTGCCATCCAAAACAATGCTGCCGCTCGTCGACTTAAAACTGGATGCGCCGGTAAGCGCCACCGCGTCCTGGCCGTTGACGGTGCCGTCGCTGTTGCTGGTCCCGGTGACTTGAAGCAGGCCCGCAACTGTAGTGGCTGAACTCCCCGTCGTGAAGCCGACCCCGTGGTTGCTGTAGCCAGTGTCGCCGCCGATGCCGGTCATGATGATGTCGCCGCTACCGCCGGTAGACACCGTTGAGGAATTCTGGACCAGAATTCCCATCCCCCAGCCACCACTGGCACCGGTGCCGGTGATGTCGATGTCGCCACTTGTCGAAGTGAGGGCAGTGCTGAGGTTCCATACACCAACACCCCATCCACCGCCACCTGCACCTCCGATGCCGGTTAGAGAAATGGACCCGGTGGTGGTTTGGAGTGTGCTGCCAGTCGCGTAAATACCCGTGGCGTTATTCGTGCCAGCTGCTCCCGTACCACGCAGACTGATGTTGCCGGCGCCGGCATTGAGGGTGACGCCGTCCAGCGAAATGCCGGAAACGTTTGCCCCATTCCCAGTCGCAGGGTTAAGCAGCGGATTTGCGCCGCCGCCCAGGGTAATGTTGCCGCCGTTGCTAGTGATGAATGAGCCGGTGTTCATCACGATCGCACCACCATTCAAGGCATCGGAATCCGAGTTCAATACGACGGTCAGCGCGCCGAAAGTGGAACTGATACCAACCCCTGCCCCCACGACTATGTCGTTGTGGGCACTTAGCGTAAGCGATGCATCACCACCGTAGGATTTGGTGATCGCCCCAGATACCGTGATGTCACCGTACTGCGAGTTCGTACCCGAAGTTCCTGTCTGGACGGTTACATTGGTTCCGAGATCCAGAACGCTGGCAATATTGCCCGCATAAACCGTAGCCGTATCGTTGGTCGTGTCCCAGATACCGCTTCCGTAACTGGCGTTAACGTCAGTCCCCGGACCTGCAACAATCTCAATATTGTTCGGGTCAAGGAGCCATAAACCGTTTTGACCCTTGGGGGAACTGGCATCGACCTTGATGCCCGCCACATCCAGATACCGCTTGCCCGACGTTTCGACAAATCCACCGTCACCGCCGCTCGCTCCGCCCCTGGCGGAGATGCTGCCATACGCCCGCGTGGTGTCGTCAGCCCAGACAATCACCGTGCCGCCAGCGCCGACTTTCGTGGCATCGGCCTTCAGGCTGGCATTCGGTCCGAAGTAGGTGATCTGACTGTTCTGCACTTCCAGGTTCTTGCCCTGATAGTCGCCACCCACTTTGATGCTGCCGCCACCACCATTTGCGTCACCTGTGCCGCTGGCGTCGATTTCGGCGTTGTCCATCACCGCAACGCGATTGCCGAGCACTTCGACCCGCCCGCCCTGGGTGCCGGTGGTGACGATGCGGCCATTGCCATCGACGTAGGCGTCCTTGCTGGCTTTGAGGAAGATGCGCCCGCCTTCATTGACGACGCTGCTGGCATTCAGCGTGCCGCTGTTCCTGACGATAACGCCGGCAATCCCGATGCGCCCGGCTTCGGCGGTGATGGTGCCCAGATTGGTGCTGTTGCCCTCGGCGCCGGTGATGTCCACCTTGACGCCCGGTGTCGCACTGTCGATCAGGCTGACGGTGTTGCCTGCGGCGAGGATGGTTTCGCCGTTCGGCGTGGTGATGATGCCTTCGTTGCTGACGTTGCTGCCGATGAGATAAACGCTGCCGCCGGCAGAGGTCCGTATTTCACCCTGGTTGATGATGTCTTTGGCACTGCCGTCGTTGATGAAGAGATGTCGCCCGGCGAGGAAATCTTCGTTGCGGATATTCAGGGTACTGGCGACAAACGCGGCGGTGTCGATCCGACCTCCGGGGCCGACCATGATGCCGACCGGATTCACCAGCCAGACGCGCCCGTTGGAACTCAGAGTGCCGTAGATGGCCGAAGGATCGTTCAGTACCCGGTTGAGGACACTGGACGAGGCCGCAGTCTGGGCGAAATGCGTGGTCTCGCCGGCCTTGATGGAGAACTTGTCCCAGTTGATGATGGCGCCGTTGCTGTTGGTCACCGTCAGGACGTTGCCGGCCTGATTGAAGGTGGCAGCGCCATTGACCACCACAGGATTCACCGGGTTGGACAGGCTCGGTGCGGCAATGAAGCACGCCGCCACGGCGGCGACACCCAGACGAACCGGCGTGGACAGCCGGGAAGGGCGCTTGCGGGAAGGGTTCGGGTAGCTCATCTGCAAACTCCTAGGGCGGAACAGCCACCCGTTACATTGCACTTATAGCCCTAAAGCCCCTAGTTTGCCAGGGAGTAAATCACGCTCACCGCCTATTTCCCGCCTTCCGGTCAAAAACCGAAAGCGAGCCCGAAGTGACCACGAATGTCGCCGGGCTTGGCGGCTTCGGCTGAATTACCGGGTGTCGGTTGGTGGCCTTCCATGACGCGCGCAACATCAAAGCGGGCCGAAATGTCTTTTTTCAGGTTGTAGCGAAAGCCGATGCCCGCCGATGCCACGTTGGCGCGGGCAAATCCGGTCGCGAGCGCCGCAAAATTATGTCCGCTGGCCCAGTCGTAAAAGATCAGGCCCTTGAGCGAACCTTCGATCCCCATCTTGCTCGCATAGTCAGGCGAATAGACTTCGAGGTTTGCCACGAAGCCGCGATCCGTCGACACCGCCCGCTCAAGAAAACCGCGCACGGTGTTGCTGCCCGTGAGGCCGATTTGCTCTCCCGCAGGAAGCGGATTGTGCGCATATTGGCCATTGAAAGCGGCTCGTCCCAGCCACTCGCCGGCAATTGCGGCCGTATAGCTGCCGCCCAGGCGCAGCGCGGTGAATGTGTCCGTGGTTTGACGACCGGTGACGAAGGAGTAGCGGTCGGTGCCAGCCACGCCGGGATAGCTGCTGCCCATCGGAAACAAATGGTGCGTGAAGCCAAGATTGAAGTCGATCACCTCGCCGGGTTTCTGCCACTGTCCGCTGTAGGTTCCGGTTATCGGACGCAGGGTATAGGGGGTGCAACTGGAGGTAACCCCCGGCGGATCGATTGAGGTAGGCACGCCATTGGTCGTGCAGCGCGAGTTCATGTACTTGTAGTCGAAGCCCATGATGAACTTGGAGGTGAATTCTCCGGCACGCGGAAAGATATGGTTGTAGCGCAAGCCGACCACCATGCCCTTGCCATTAAGGGCCAGCATACCTCCGGGGGCAAGCACGGAAGCTGGAGTGTTGGTGCTCGAATTACCGTAGATGACGTCAATGCTGTCGCCAATCGAATAGAGCGGCAGGCGGTAGCCGATGCTGTAGATATCCACCTTGACGCCACCCGGCGCGTCCGCTGCGGTGGTGTAGGCCAGCGTCAGTACCTGATCGCTGTTAGCTACGTTGGCGTTCTGGTAAGAGACACCCACCCGATGCTTGCCGCTGGCCTTGGTGCCGGTGTTGTCCAGCGTGATGTAGAAGCGCGTGGGATCTTCTTCCTTGACTTCGACCTTGGCGTTGACCTTGCCTTCTTCTTCACTGACACCCAGCGTCACCTCGACCTGTTTCGCAGGATTCTCGTTGCTGAGCTGGATGTTTTCGGAAAGCTGGCGCATGTTGGGCGCCGTGCCTTCCTTCAAATTGGGCAGGCTGGCGCGAACGTTTTCGTTGTTGAAATGCTTGTTGCCGGTGATGGTGACCTTGCCCACCACGCCTTCGCTGACTTGCAACTTGACCACGCCGGAAGTGAGTTCCTGCTCCGGCACGTAGACCTGCACGGTGCCGTAACCGAGTCGGCGAAACTCGCCTTCGAGCGCTTCGAGGGCCTTTTGTACGTCACCATAATTCTTATGGCGACCGACAAAGGGCGCCACCAGTTCCTGCGTCCGTTGCGCCGGCAAAATCGAATTGCCTTCGATCTGGAAACGCACGATGTCGAAAGCGGAATCCTGCGCTGCCGCGTGGTGCAGCAATCCTGCCGCCAGCATAGCGGCGGCGGCCAACAACTTGGCTGTCGCTTTCATCATAAGTAAATCCCCAGTAAAATCAACAACAAACTAAATAATAGTTAAAGTTGTTTCTAGTCACTAACAAAGCTAGCAGCTTTTCAGTTTAGCAGCAATGTCACGACAGGCGAACTATAGTCAATACGAGGAAAAATGTTGCTCGCACGCAACATTCGCAACTCGGCGAAAAAACCGAAACTTGTGAGTGCGGGAGTTGTCAGCGCGGCGGCGTGTGCTGCCTTCGCGCAGAGGGGTTCGTCAAACTGTCGTCAAGGCGCAGGCGCAAGGTTTCCTCCCCTCCCGACAATTGACGAAAAGAAGCGGGGGCATTTTTGCCCAGCCATATTCCGGCGCCGAGACCCGCCATCAGGGCCAGAGTCGTGCCGGCGAGCAGACGGTGCCAGGCTTTTGTCGGGGGGCTGCTAAACGGTTTGTCCATTGTCGCCTCGGGCCGGGGCGCGGATGCCTGTGCGGCGGTGAGTGCGGCGGCTATCTTCTGTTGGCTGGCTGCGGCGGCGGCGGCCTGCGCTTCGGCCGCTGCACGCTCAGACCGCGCCAGGTTGGCCTCATATTCGGCTTCGAGTCGCGCTGTGGCGGCGTGCCCCGCTTCAGATTCCCGTTCGGCACGGCGGCGGGCGTCGCGCGTCGCTTCTTTTTCCGCCGCCACGCACGACAAGGCTGCGGCCTCGGCGATCTGCTCGGCGCGAATTTTTTCGCTCGCCAGATTGGCCGCGCGCCGTTCGGCTTCGGCCCGCTCGCGAGCCAGACGGGCAAGCTCTTCTTCTTTCCGGGCGCGGGCTGCGGCGGCGATCGCCAGCTCGGAGGCGGCGAATTCACGCCGCTGGGCATCCGCCAAGGCGCGCTGTTCGGCCTCGATTCGCGTGCGCAGGGCAACCTCTGCCAGTCGTTCGACATGCGCCTGCTGCGCCGCAGCGGCCTCCGCCGCTGTCTCGGCGGCAGAGCGGCTGAGAGCGTGTTCCGTGGCAAGTTCTTCGGCTTGCAGGCGCCGTTGCGCAGCGGCAATGTGCTCGGTCGCCAGCAACTGACGCGACTCGGCGGCGGCGCGCGCGCGCTCGTCCGCACCGGCACGGGCCAAGGCGTCCGCCTCGGCGGTGCGCTCGGCGTCCGTCGCATTGGCGGCAGCCGTCGCGCCGCTGGTGGCGCGTTGCTGGCGCTGCCGCTCGACATCCATCAATCCCGTCAGGATTTTGCTCAAACCTGTGCTCCCGGTTCCGGGCAGGAATTCAGGCGCCCGGTCGCGATAGCCTAACCCGGACTTAGCATGGGCCGAAGGTAGAATAGGCTGATGGAAGCCTGTCAAACTCGCGCCCAAACTCCGCTGCTCATTCTCACCAACCTGCCCGACGAAGCCAGTGCGGAAGCGCTGGCAACGGCATTGGTGACGGAACGCTTGGCGGCCTGCGTGAATATTCTTGCGCCCTGCCGCTCGGTTTATCGCTGGCAGGGCGCAATCGAGAGTGCGCGGGAGGTGCCGTTGCTGATCAAGACCACGACGGAGCGCTACGCGGCGCTGGAGGCGGCGATCCGCGTTCGCCATCCGTATGAACTTCCCGAGATCGTCGCGGTCCCTGTCACGCACGGCCTGCCGGAATACCTGGCATGGGTCGTCGCCGAAACTCGCGCCGAAATCGCGATTTCAACGCGGGACATGACTCCTTCCGAAAGAGACGCCTAATGATGCTACGCCTGCTGTTCCTGCTGCTGTTCGCCTTGACCGCTCTGGCCCGGGCCGAAGAACCACTCCCCCCCGAACAAGCCTTCCGTTTTTCGGCGCGTGCGATCGATGCCAAAACCATCGAGGCCAGCTGGCAAATCACCAACGATTATTACCTGTACCGCGACAAGTTCAAGTTCGCGCTGGAAGGCGGCACGCTCGGCGCGCCCAAGCTGCCGCCCGGCAAGATGAAAGATGACGAGCTGTTCGGCAAGGTCGAGACTTACCGCAAGGAAGTAAAGATTCTGCTGCCGGTGGAGGCCGCCGGTTCGGGGACGCTGAAGGTGGTTTCGCAAGGCTGCTGGGATGGCGGCATCTGCTATCCGCCGCTCAATCAAGAGGTGCGGATCGAACTGGCGGCGGGTTCGGGACCGCCCGCGACCAGCAGTGCCATCCCGATCGCCGTGCCACCAACGCCGACTTTCAAACCGTCCGGCGAGCCGTCTTTGGCGGCCCCCGTCAGTGACAGCTCGCGCATCGCCGGGTTGTTCAAGGGCGGCAATCTGGCCTTGGTGCTGGTCAGCTTCTTCGGTTTTGGCTTGCTGCTTTCGCTGACGCCCTGCGTCTTTCCGATGATCCCGATCCTGTCGGGGATCATCGTCAATCATGGCCATGCGCTGACCCATCTGCGCGCTTTCGTGCTGTCGCTTGCCTATGTGCTCGGCATGGCCGTCACCTACGCCGCCGTGGGCGTCGCCGCCGGGCTTTCGGGCAAGCTGCTGTCGGCCGCGCTGCAAAATGCCTGGGTGCTGGGCGGCTTCGCGATGATCTTCGTCGTGCTGTCGCTGTCGATGTTCGGTTTTTACAAATTGCAGATGCCGGCGGCGCTGCAAAGCCGGGTGTCCGACACCGCCAACCGGCAAGGCGGCTCGCTGCCCGCCATCGCGCTGATGGGCGGGCTGTCGGCGCTGATGGTCGGCCCCTGCGTCGCTGCGCCCATGGCCGGCGCGCTGCTGTATATCGCGCAAACCGGCAACGCCGCACTGGGAGGTGCGGCGTTGTTCGTCATGGCGCTCGGCATGGGTACGCCCTTGCTGCTGGTGGGAGCCTTCTCGCGCTCGCTGTTGCCCAAGTCCGGGCCTTGGATGGAAAGCGTCCAGAGGTTCTTCGGCGTCATCATGCTGGCCACCGCGCTGTGGCTGGTTTCCCCCGTTATTCCGCTGTGGGTGCAGATGTCCGGCTGGGTGCTGTTGATGGTGATTCCGGCGGTCTATCTGCATGCGCTCGATCCCTTGCCGGCACACGCCCAGGGCTGGCATCGCCTGGGCAAGGGTCTGGGCGTCATCCTCTTGCTCGGCGGCGCGGCGATGCTTGTCGGGGTGCTTGGCGGCGCCGAAGACCCGCTGCAACCGCTCGGTTTTTTGCGTGGCGGCGGCACAACCGCCGAGGCGCCAGCGCCGACTTTCGAGCGCGTGACATCGTCCGAACACCTCGACGCACGACTCGCCGCAGCCAAGGCCGCCGGCAAGCCCGTGATGCTGGACTTCTACGCCGACTGGTGCGTGAGCTGCAAGGAAATGGAGCGTTTCACTTTCGCCGACCGCCAGGTCGCCGCCCGCCTGAAGCAATTTGTGCTGTTGAAAGCCGACGTAACCGCAGATACGAACGCCAACATGGCGCTGCTGTTGCGCTTCGACCTGTACGGCCCGCCGGGCATCATTTTCTACGATGCCAAGGGCCGCGAGCAGGCCGATCTGCGCGTCGTGGGTTTTCAGTCGGCGGAAAAGTTTTTACCTACCCTTGAGCGCGCCCTGCGCTAACCTTTCGGAGTTCACATGTTCACAGGCATCATCACCGCCGTAGGAAAAATCAGCCGCGTCCAGCCGCTCGAAAAAGGCGTCCGCCTCACCATCGAAGCACCCGGCTTCAAACTTGCCGATGTCGCCCTGGGAGATTCCATCGCGCACGGCGGCGTCTGCCTGACGGTGGTCGCGAAGAGGAAGGGCGGCTACCAGATCGATGTCTCGCGCGAGACGCTCGATTGCACCGTCGGCCTCGACACCCTGCACGGCGAGCTCAACCTGGAGAAAGCCATGCGGCTTTCCGATTTCATCGGCGGTCATCTGGTCTCGGGCCACGTCGACGGCGTCGGCGAAGTGGAAAAGTTCGAACCCATCGGCGAATCGCATGAACTGGTGATCAAGGCGCCCAAGGCGCTGGCGAAATTCATTGCGCGCAAGGGTTCGATCACCGTCGATGGCGTCTCGCTCACCACCAATCGCGTCAAGGGCCGCCGCTTCTCGATCAACCTGATCCCGCACACCGTCGAGGTGACCACGCTGCGCAACCTGAAAGCCGGAAGCCGGGTGAATCTGGAGATCGACCTGATCGCGCGCTATTGCGAGCGGCTTCTGGCGGGGTCCGATACCGCCAGGTAGCCGATACAGGCGACTGCCGGGCAGATGCGATGTCTGCCCTACAGCATTTCCTGAATTTCCAGCCAGCGCAATTCCGCTGTTTCGATATTCCGGGCCAATAGACTCTGCCGCAGGGTAAGGTCGTCGAGCAAACAGCTGTCGGGGCTGGCGTAGAGCGACGGGTCGGCGAGCCGGGTTTCCAGCAGCTTGAGTTCATCCTGCCAGCCGGCGAGCTGTTGTTCGAGTTTTTCGGATTCCTTGACCAGCGGTCGCCTCACCGCCAGCGCCGACTCTTGCGCCGCTGCTCCACGTGTCTTGCCGCGCTCCGCTTCGCCCGCGCTCTCCTTGCGTCGCTGGGCTTTCCCGCGCTCGGCGGATTTCTCGGCGGCGCGCGACTGGTTAAGCCATTCGGCATAGTCGTCGAGATCGCCGTCGAACGGAACGACCTTGCCATCGGCCACCAACCAGAGTTCGTCGCAGGTGGCGCGCAGCAGGTGCCGGTCGTGCGACACCAGCACCATGCCGGCTTCGGTTTCCTGCAAGGCGATGGTCAATGCCTCGCGCATTTCGAGATCGAGGTGATTGGTCGGCTCGTCGAGCAGCAGCAGGTTGGGCGCAGTGCGGATCATCAGCGCCAGGGCCAGCCGAGTCTTCTCGCCGCCGGAGAAGCGGCCGCAGGGCGCATCCACCATGTCGCCGCGAAAATCGAAGCCGCCGAGATAGCCGCGCAAATCCTGCTCGCGGGTGCGCGGCTCCAGCTTGATCATGTGCCACAGCGGCGATTCGGTTGGGCGCAGTTGTTCGAGCTGGTGCTGGGCGAAGTAGCCGAGCTTGAGGTTGCGGCCTGCCTCGCGCACGCCGGACATCGGCTGCAATTCGCCGGCGAGCAGCTTCATCAGCGTCGACTTGCCGGCGCCGTTGCGTCCGAGCAGACCGATGCGACTGTCGGGGCGCAGCGTGAACCTGAGCTTGTCGAAAATCGCCGTATCGCCATAGCCGACTTTTGCATCGTCCACCAGCAGCAGCGGATCGGAAAAACCGCTCGGTTCGGGAAAGCTGAAGGAAAACGGTGTGTCGATGTGGGCGGCGACGATGTCGCCCATCTTCGCCAGCATCTTGATCCGGCTCTGCGCCTGGCGCGCTTTCGAGGCCTTGGCGCGAAAACGGTCGATGTAGCTTTGCAGGTGCGCCGCCTCGCGCTTCTGCTTCGCCGCCAGCGCCAGGTCGTTGGCCAGACGCTCGGCGCGGGCGCGTTCGCAGGCCGAGTAGTTGCCGGTGAAAAGTTGCATCTTGCCGGCCTCGATGGCGAGGATGTGGCTGGTGATGACATCGAGAAAATCGCGGTCGTGCGAGATCAGGATCAGCGTGCCCGGATAGCTCTTCAGCCAGTCTTCGAGCCAGATGATGGCGTCGAGGTCGAGGTGGTTGGTCGGCTCGTCGAGCAACAGCAGGTCCGAGCGGCACATCAGCGCCCGCGCCAGATTCAGGCGCACGCGCCAGCCGCCGGAAAACTCGGCCACCGGTCGTTTGAAATCCTCGTCGGAGAATCCCAGGCCGTGCATCAGCGCCGCCGCCCGCGCCGGCGCGGCGTAACCGTCGATCTCGGACAGGCGCGAATGCAGCAGGCCGATCTGCTCGCCGGCATGATGGTCGTCATGATGCGCTTCGGCCGCCGCCAGATCGCGTTCGATCTGGCGCAATTCGATGTCGCCATCGAGCACGAAATCGAGCGCGGCATCGGGCAGTGCCGGGGTGTCCTGCGCGACATGCGCCAGAACCCAGCCGGGCGGACGTTCGAGATCGCCGCGGTCAGCATGCAACTCGCCGCGCAGCAGACCGAGGAAAGACGACTTGCCGCAGCCGTTGGCGCCCGTCAGGCCAACCTTCCAGCCCGGATGCAGTTGCAGCGAAGCGCCGCTGACCAGCGCCTCGCCATTGCGGGAAAAACCCAGATCACGTAAGAGAATCATGGAAGGCGGGACCGCGCGGCAGGTTCATGTTGAGTGGGTCGCCAGGCGAAAACGCTTGCGTCCCGGTAACCGATAAGTTTCAAAGTTATTGCGGTCGAGTGTCCATATTGTGTGTATGCCGGTACTCATGGCGCCGATCACCAGCGAGGCGTCGGCCAGATCCATCGGCCGATCGGCATATTTTTCGATCCAGTCGATGGCGCGCACCAACTCATCGCGACCGAGCGGCAGCAGTTCCAACCCGCCCTTGTCGATCCAGCGATACAGCGGCAACGTGGCGGAGACCGAGGGCGCGAGGTGCGAGAACTCGGTGAGCACGGCCCAAGTCGTCACCAGCCGCCCGCGAAACGCGGCGAGAAAAGCCTTGCATTCTTCGTGGGCGCCGTCGCGTTTGTCCGCCAGCGCCACCAGCGGACCCGTATCGACCAGCAATGCACTCATGGCACGGGCTTTTTGCCGTGCTTCTTGCGGATGGCGGCGACGACACGTTCCTTGGTGCTTCCCGCTTGCGCCTTGGCCACGCTTTTGCCAGCGCTTTTGCCAGATAAGCAGCCGATGAAGCCCGCTTCCTGCGCCAGTTCGTATGGCGTGCGCTCTGTTTGCGTGCCCATGAAGCGCTGTTCCAGCAGTTCTACAATCACTTCCGACTTGGTGCGCCTGGCCTCGACGCAATAAGTCGCCAGCGCCTGTTCAACACGAAGCGGAAGACGAACGGTAGTGGTCATGGCGGCAGATCCCTAAGTCTGAAAAGGCGAAAAAGCATTTACCACGGGGAACACGGGGAAAAGCAAATCTTGGTCTTACCCCCGTGTTCCCCGTGGTAAAGAGCCTGTATCTTACTCTACGTATTATAGGTAATACAAGCCGGAAAATCAAGCCAGGCCCTGGCTGGACAGGTATTCCTCGTAGCTGCCGCGGTAATCGATGATGCTGCGGTCCGGCTTGATGTCGATGATGCGCGTGGCCAGCGAGGAAACGAACTCGCGGTCGTGCGAGACGAATATCAGCGTGCCGGGATACTTCTCCAGCGCGGTGTTGAGCGACTCGATGGATTCCATGTCGAGGTGGTTGGTCGGCTCGTCCATCAGCAGCACGTTGTTTCTGAGCAGCATCAGCTTGCCGAACAGCATGCGGCCCTGCTCGCCGCCGGAAATCACATTCACCGGCTTCTTCGCATCGTCGCCGGAAAACAGCAGCCGGCCCAGCGTGCCGCGAATCAGGGTTTCGACATCGCCGCCTTCGTAGCCGCCCTGGCGCACCCATTGCACGATCCACTCGGTGAGCGGCGTCTTGTCGGCGAACTCGGCCGCGTGGTCCTGGGCGAACACGCCGGGACGGGCTTTTTCGGCCCACTTCACTTTGCCGCCCAAGGGTGCCAGGCCGCCCAGCTTCTCGCCGGCCAGCAGGCGCAACAGCGTGGTTTTGCCAACACCGTTCTCGCCGATGATGGCGAGCTTGTCGCCGGCCTCGATGCTGGTCGAGAAGGACTTGATGATCGGCACCTTCGGCTCGTAGCCGAAGCCGAGGTTCTCGATTTCGCAGGCCAGGCGATGCAGCTTTTCCTTCTCGTCGTAGTCGAAGCGTATCCACGGATACTGGCGCGACGAGGGCTTGATGTCTTCCGGGCGGATTTTCTCGATCAGCTTCAAACGGCTGGTGGCCTGGCGCGCCTTGGACTTGTTGGCCGAGAAGCGGCGGACGAAACCCTGCAAGTCGGCGACGCGTTCCTTGGCCTTGGCGTTGGCCGAGACCTGGCGCTCGCGCGCCACCGTCGAGGCTTCCATGAAGTCGTCGTAGTTGCCGCCGTAGACCTTGATCGTGCCGTAGTCCAGATCGGCCATGTGGGTGCACACCTGGTTCAGGAAATGCCGGTCGTGGCTGATGATGATCATGGTCGACTCGCGCTCGTTGAGGATGTCCTCCAACCAGCGGATGGTGTTGATGTCGAGGTTGTTGGTCGGCTCGTCGAGCAGCAGGATGTCGGGATTGGCGAACAGCGCCTGCACCAGCAGCACGCGCAGCTTCCAGCCCGGCGCCACTTCGCTCATGGGGCCGGTGTGTTTTTCGATGGGAATGCCGGCGCCCAGCAGCAGCTCGCCGGCGCGCGACTCGGCGGTGTAGCCGTCGTACTCGGCGAAATGCGATTCCAGGTTGGCGGCGCGCATGTAGTCGTCTTCGGTGGCGTCCGGATTGGCGTAAATCGCGTCGCGCTCCGACATGCAGGCCCACATCTCGGCGTGGCCCATCATCACCACGTCGAGCACCCGCACGTCTTCGTAGCCAAACTGGTCCTGCTTGAGGTAGGCCATGCGCTCGCCGGGGTCGAGCGAGACGTTGCCGGCGGAGGATTCCAGCACGCCGGCCAGTATTTTCATGAAGGTGGTCTTGCCCGAGCCGTTGGCGCCGATCAGGCCATAGCGGTTGCCCTCGCCGAACTTGACCGAGACGTTCTCGAAAAGCGGCTTGGCGCCGAACTGAATGGTGACGTTTGATGCTACGAGCATGGAATTGCAACCGGAAGAAGGGCCGGGGGGAATCCGGCGAGGGCCGTATTCTACTTGGTGCCGGAAGCAAGAGTCGGCGCTGGCGGGACGGCGGCGAGCCGTAACCAAAACAAAACGCCGGTCGCAACAGCGACCGGCGCTTCATATGATGCGTGCGGCAGCGCGACTTACTTGGCGGCCTTGGCGGGTTCGGCGGGTTTGGCGGCTTTCGCCGGCTCGGCTGCCTTGGCCGGAACCGCAGGCTTGGCGGCCCCCTCGCACTTCTTGATCGAAGCGGCCTTGGCGGCGCCGTACAGGGGCTTGCCAGCCTTGCTCACGGCCTTGGCTTCGCAGTCGCTGGCAGCGGCGGCGGGCTTGGCAGCGGCGGCTTTCGCCGGCTCGGCGGCGGGTTTGGCAGCCGCAGCCGGGACTGCGGGTTTGGCGGCTTCGGCGGCCTTGGCCGGCGCTGCCTTCGCCTCCTTGGCGGGCGCGGCGGCGGCCTTCTCGGCTGCGGCAAACGCCAGGTTGGCGGCGAACAGGGCGGTGATGGCAACGGCAATCAGTTTGTGCATTGTGGGTCTCCTTGATATATAGGCGGCGGGGTGAGTGATTCCTGCTGAAACAGACTCTTGTGCCGTGCTTGCCTAACGCAGTCCGATCAACCGGGGTTGACCGGATGGTGGCCGCCATCCGCCCTGAGCGCGGCTTCCTGCCGGTCAAGGAATTCCTGCATGCTGTCGATGCCGCGCAGCTTCAGCACGGTGGCGCGAACGGCGGCTTCCAGCAGCACGGAAAGGTTGCGGCCGGCCGCAACCGGAATGGTGACGCGCCGGATCGGTACGTCGAGGATGGTCTCGGTCTGGGCATCGAGCGGCAGGCGGGCCGCGTCCGGCACGCCGGGAATCGGCTTTTGCAGATGCACGATGAGTTTGACGCGCATTTTGCGGCGGCAGGCGGTTTCGCCAAAAATGGTGCGAATGTTGAGCAGCCCGAGCCCCCGCACTTCGAGAAAGTCCTTGAGCAGTTCCGGGCAGCGTCCTTCCAGCGTGTCGGAATCGATGCGGAAGACATCGACCACGTCATCGGCGACCAGTCCGTGTCCGCGCGAAATCAGGTCAAGCGCGAGTTCGCTCTTGCCAACCCCGGAATCGCCGGTAATCAACACGCCCATGCCCAGCACATCCATGAAAACGCCATGCAGCGTCCCGGTTTCGGCCAGGTGCCGCGAAACGAAGGACCGCAGGGTATCGATGACAAAGGCCGCCGACAGCGGCGTTTGCAGCAGGGGCGTGCCCGAAGCTTCGCAACCCTTGCGCACATCGTTGTTGATCTCGCAGCCGTCGGCGACGATGATGGCGGGTGGCTGGGCGTTGTAGATCTCCTGCATGTGATGCGCGACTTTTTCCGGCGCGTGGCGAGCCCACCAGGCGACTTCCGGCGTGCCGATCACCTGCAAGCGCTCCGGGTGCATCAGGTTGAGGTGGCCGATCAGGTCGGCCGGCGACACCACGTGCTCCGTGGTGCGGATCGCCCGCGTCATGGCGCCGCTGACCCACGCGAGCTGGAGCCGCTCGCGATTGCGTTCGAACAGTTGGGAAACGACTAGTTGGCGTGCCAATTGGCAAAGAGGCCATGCAGCGCGGCCGCATCCGGCGCCGCCGCAAGTTGCTCGCGAAAGCTTTTGTCGGAGAACATCTGCGCCAGTTCGGAGAGCAACTGCAAATGATGCTCATTGGCGGCTTCGGGCACCAGCAGCACGAAAACCAGTTCGACCGGCTTGCCGTCCGGGGCGTCGAACTGCACCGGCGACGCCAGACGGAAAAACCCGCCGACCGGGTTTTTCAGACCCTTGATGCGACCGTGGGGAATCGCGATGCCCTGGCCGAGACCGGTGGACCCCAGTTTTTCCCGCGCGAACAAGGCGTCATAGACCGTGCTGCGGGCAACGCCTTGATGATTTTCAAAAAGCAGACCAGCCTGCTCGAAAACGCGCTTCTTGCTGCTGGCGTCGAGATTGGCCACCACGTTACCGAGTGGCAGCAGGCTGGCGATCTGATTCATGGTGGAAACAATCGGGAAAATGAGCGGGGGTTGCGGCGGCGCGCAGTATAACGCTAACAACCCGCCGCTGCTTCCCGCTCCGGAAGCGCCACAGCGGACCTATTCGGGCTGTTGATGCTTGTCGTGGTTGTGGTTGGAAACTTTTTCCTTGTGCTTGACCACCTGGCGGTCAAGTTTGTCGGCCACCAGGTCGATGGCGGCGTAGAGATCGGCGTCGATGGCATCGGCGAAGATATCCTTGCCCTTGACGTGGAGCGTTACCTCAGCTTTCTGTTGCAGCTTCTCAACCGACAGGATGACGTGCGAACTGGTCACCTGGTCGAAGTGCCGCAGCACCCGGTCGAGTTTGCCCTTGACATATTCGCGAATGGCCGGGGTAACTTCGATGTGATGTCCAGTGATGTTGAGATTCATGATTTCTCCTTGTCAGAAGTGATTTCTCAGAGGGATTTCCTGAGGTTGACCGGCGCAATGCTGAGCAACTCGCGGTACTTCGCTACGGTGCGACGTGCCACGACGATACCCTGCTCGCCGAGAATTTCCGCAAGCCGGGCGTCCGAGAGCGGCTTCTTGCCGTCCTCGGCGCCGACCAATTGCTTGATCAGCGCCCGAATTGCGGTTGAGGAAGCCGCGCCGCCGGAATCGGTGGCGACATGGCTGCCAAAAAAGTATTTGAGTTCATAGACACCACGCGGACTGGCCAGGTATTTCTGGGTCGTTACGCGCGAAATCGTCGATTCGTGAAGCTTGACCGTCTCTGCGATCTCGCGCAGGGTCAGCGGCCGCATCGCCACCTCGCCGTGGTCGAAGAACGCCCGCTGGCGGTCGACGATGGCCTGCGACACGCGCAGGATGGTGTCGAAGCGCTGCTGCACGTTCTTGATCAGCCACTTGGCTTCCTGCAACTGGCTGGCCAGCCCGCCCGACGAGCCATTGCCGCCGCGGTGGCGGTGCAGGATGTCGGCATAGAGCCGGTTGATGCGCAGACGCGGCATGGCTTCCCGGTTAAGGCTGACGAGCCATTGCCCGCGCAGCTTTTTCACCGTCACATCCGGCACCACGTAGCGCGTCTCGATCGGCGCGTACTGCGCGCCGGGGCGCGGATTCAGCGAAAGAATCAGGGCTTGCGCCGCGCGCAGTTCGTCGTCGTCGCAGCCAAGCGATTTCTTGATGCGCGCAAAATCGTGGGCCGCCAGATGTTCAAGATGATCGCCGACGATGGCCAGCGCCAGCCGGCGCTCGTCGGAAACCGGCAGGCATTTAAGTTGCAACGCCAGGCATTCCTGCGCGCTGCGCGCGCCGATGCCCGGCGGATCGAGGTTCTGCAAATGGCGCAGGGCAATACCGAGTTCCTCCAGCAGCGCCTCGCGTATCTCGTCGTCATCGGTGACCAACAGGTCGATCAGTTCGTCCAGCGGCTGCGTCAGGTAGCCGTCGTCGCTCAGGGCTTCGATCAGGAAGCCAACCAGCGCCCGCTCGCGATCGGGCAACTGGGTCATGGCCAACTGCTCGCCCAGGTGTTCGCGCAGGGAGGTCGAGGTGGCCTGGCTCTCGCCACTGTCGAGATCGTCGTCGTTGGGATCGCGCTGACCGTGGCTGCCGGAAAAGTCCATGCCCCAGCCTTCGTCATCGCCGCCACGCGGCTCCTGGCGCTCATCGCTTTCAGTCGGGGTGCTGGTCTGCGGCGTTGCCGGCGAATCAATCGCGGGGCCGAGACCAAACGCCACGGGATCGATGGACTCCCCCGGCTCGTCCCGCTCCAGCAGAGGATTTTCCTGCAATGCCTGATCGATCTCGGCGTTCAGCTCCAGAGTCGACAACTGCAATAGCCGGATCGACTGCTGCAACTGCGGCGTCAGTGCCAGATGCTGCGAAAGCCTGAGTTGGAGTCCCTGCCTCATTACGTCAATACGGTCATTACATTCTGAAATGCTCGCCAAGATAAACCCGGCGCACGCTTTCATTATCGACTATCGCGGCCGGGTGTCCAGCGGCCAGAACTTCACCGGCGTTGATAATGGTGGCGCGATCGCAGATACCGAGGGTTTCGCGCACGTTGTGATCGGTGATCAGCACGCCGATGCCGCTTTCCTTGAGATAGTGAATGATCTTCTGAATGTCGACCACGGCAATCGGGTCGACGCCGGCAAAGGGTTCGTCGAGCAGGATGAAGCGCGGGCTGGTGGCCAGGGCGCGGGCGATTTCGACACGGCGGCGCTCGCCGCCGGAAAGCGAGGCGGCCAGGTTCTTGCGGATGTGGGTGATGTGCAGTTCCTGCAGCAGCATTTCTTCCCGCGCATCCATGGCGGCTTCGTCCAGACCCTGCAATTCCAGTACGGCGCGGACATTCTCCGCCACCGTGAGTTTTCTGAACACCGAATTTTCCTGCGGCAGATAGGACAGGCCCAGCTTGGCGCGCTGGTGAATCGGCATGTGGGTCAGGCGCTGGTGCTCGTCGCCGCTTTCGATGCGGATCTCGCCGCCGTCGGCGGCGACCAGGCCGACGATCATGTAGAAGCAGGTGGTCTTGCCGGCGCCGTTGGGGCCGAGCAAACCCACGACCTCGCCGGCGGCGACCTCGAAGGACACGTCGGTCACCACGGTGCGCGACTTGTACTTCTTGCGCAGGTTGTGTGCCGAGAGGGTGGCGACGGACGCACTCATTCGTCGGTCACCTCCATCGGTTCTTTCAGCAGGCGCCGGATGATGTCGCTGGCAAAGCCCCGCCCTTGCAGGAAGCGGGCCTGGCGCGCCCATTCCTTCGCATCACCTGGAACCGCAGAGAACTTCCTGCGCCACACCGCGCGGGCGCGCTCCAACTCGTCGGGCAAAGCGCCTTGTGCCAGCTGCGCCTCGATCAGTTCGCCGGTCACACCCTTGGTTTTGAGGGTCTGACGCAAGCGCGAGGCCCCCAGGCGGGTGGCATGGCTGCGCACATAGCTTTCGGCAAAACGGCTGTCGGATTGCAGGTGCGAAGCCTGAAGTTCGCCAAGCACGGCGCCGATTTCTTCCGCTGTGCCGTGGGCAGCCAGTTTGCGCGCCAGTTCGACGCGGGTGTGCTCACGCCGCGCCAGCAGCCGGATCGCCCGCTGGCGCAGTTCATTCGACATGGAGTTGACCATGGCTGGCGCCATGAGAGCTATTCCACAAGGTCTTTCTTCCGGCGTGCCCGGGCGTTCTATCGGCTAGCCGCCTTTTGCCGGTTCGACCGCCGCGCCCAGCGCGGCGACACCAACCGCTTCGCGCACCCGGTTCTCGATCTCGACGGCGATATCGGCATGCTCGCGCAGAAACTCGCGGGCGTTATCCTTGCCCTGGCCGATCTTCTCGCCCTTGTAGGCGTACCAGGCGCCTGATTTTTCGACGATCTTGTGCTCGACGCCGAGTTCGACGATTTCGCCCTGGCGCGAAATGCCTTCGCCGTAGAGGATGTCGAAACGGGCCTCGCGGAAGGGCGGCGCGACCTTGTTCTTGACCACTTTCACCTTGGTCTCGTTGCCGATCACCTCATCGCCTTTCTTGATGGCGCCGGTGCGGCGGATGTCCATGCGCACCGAAGCGTAGAACTTCAGCGCGTTGCCGCCGGTGGTGGTTTCGGGGTTGCCGAACATGACGCCGATCTTCATGCGGATCTGGTTGATGAAGATCACCAGCGTATTGGTGCGCTTGATATTGGCGGTGAGCTTGCGCAGCGCCTGCGACATCAGTCGCGCCTGCAGGCCGGGCAACTGGTCGCCCATTTCGCCCTCGATTTCAGCGCGCGGCGTCAGCGCGGCGACCGAGTCGATGACGATGCAATCGACGCCGCCCGAGCGCACCAGCATGTCGGTGATTTCCAAGCCTTGCTCGCCAGTGTCGGGCTGCGAAATCAGCAGGTCGGGCACATTCACCCCGAGCCTTGCCGCGTAGCCGGGGTCGAGCGCATTTTCAGCGTCGATGTAAGCGGCTACTCCGCCCGCTTTCTGAATCTCGGCGACGATGTGCAGGCATAGCGTGGTCTTGCCGGAAGACTCCGGTCCATAGACCTCAACCACCCGTCCGCGCGGTAGCCCGCCGATGCCGAGGGCAATATCCAGCCCTAGCGAGCCGGTGGAAACGGTCTGGATGTCGTCGATGGCCAGACCTTCGCCCATTTTCATGATGGAGCCCTTGCCGAACTGCTTTTCGATCTGGGCCAGGGCGGCCTGGAGTGCCTTGCTCTTGTTCTCGTCCATTGGATGCGTCCTTCAAAAGTTGATTCGATTATGGCATGGATGGCACAGTTTTTGCGGCCACTTGAATTGCCACGAATTTGTCACGTATCTATCACGGGTTTGCACGGTGCATCGAGCCGGAGCAACAAACCGCGCAGGGCATGAATCACCGCCTGACGGCGGATTGCCTCGCGGTCGCCGGCAAAAACGGCGGTTTCCGCAACCGCTGTTTCGCCGACCCGACACCAGGCAAAGCATACGGTGCCCACTGGCTTACCAGGTGAGCCACCCGTCGGCCCGGCTATTCCTGTAATCGCCAGAGAAATCAATGCATTGGAGTTATTCAGGGCGCCTTCCGCCATTTCGGCGGCGGTTTCCTGGCTCACCGCGCCGAATTTTTCGAGTGTCTCCGCTCGCACGCCCAACATGTCGACCTTGGCTTCGTTGCTGTAGGTCACAAAGCCGCGCTCGAACCAGGCCGAACTGCCCGCCGTGTGAGTAATCACTTGCGCCGCCCAGCCGCCGGTGCAGGATTCAGCGGTGGCGATCAAAAGTCGGCGCTGGCGGGACGGCGTCAATGCGGCAGTGGCGACCGCTGCCGACAAGGCGACGAGATCGGCGTCCATTGCCGGGTCAGCCGAACAGCGGATCGACTACCGCCTTTAGCACGGCCAGCGTCAGCACCGTGTAACCGGCGGCGATGACATCGTCCATCATCACGCCGAAACCGTTCTTCACCTGCGAGTCGAAATATCTGGCCGGCTGCGGCTTGACGATGTCGTAGAAGCGGAACCACAGGAAGGCCGCGAGCTGCCAGAGAAATCCCTGTGGCGTCAGCAACAGCACGCCCCAGAAAGGCACGATTTCGTCCCAGACGATGGCACCATGATCGACGACACCCAGAGCGCGACCGGTGATCTGGCAGGCCGCAACGCCGACGGCGAAGGCCAGCAGGAGGAAGATCGCCAGCCCGAGGTCGCTGTCCAGGTACATGCGCAGCAGCGGAAACGTGAGCCAGGCGAAAGCCGTTCCCGCCGTGCCCGGCGCGAAGGACGAAAGCCCGCTGCCCATGCCGCAAGCGATGAAATGGGCGGGATGGCGGAACAGAAATTTCAGTGGGGGCGGAGGTAGTTTTGCCATCATGCAAAGTGGTCGTAGCCGCGAGTTGTGGGTGTGATGACCGCGCCGCCATCGTCGCACAGGATGAGTGCGCCGGGCGGGCCGGCTTCGATTTCACCGATGCGGGTCAGCGACAGATCGAGTGTGCCGGACAGGGCCATGATGTCAGCATCGAACGACGCGGCGGCGGTGAATGCCAGTTCGTAATCGTCGCCACCGGAAAGCCAGCAATCGCGCTCCAGTCCGGCGGGCGGCAGGCCGGGAATATTCAGCCGCGCGGCGCAACGCGACTGTTCGAGGATATGCCCGAGATCGGCCAGCAGGCCATCGGAGACATCGATGGCGGCGCTGGCAATGTCGCGCAGGGCCAGTCCCAGTGCGACTCGCGGAATTGGCCGGTGCAACGCGGCAAGACAAGTCGTCAGCGCCGGTTCGTTCAGCGCGGCGCGCCCTTGCAGGTGCGCCAGTCCCAGCGCCGCGTGTCCGGGCCTGCCGGAAACCCAGATCGAATCGCCCGCCCTGGCGCCGTCGCGGCGCAGCGCTTTTCCGGCGGGCACTTCACCGAGAATCGTGACGCAAAAAGCGCGCGGCCCGCGCGTGGTGTCGCCGCCGATCAGGTCGACGCCGTAGCTATTCGCGCAGTCGAAGAAGCCCCGCGCGAAAGCCTCGATCCAGTCGATAGTCGGCGCTGGCAGCACGGCGGCAAGCGTCGCCCAGAGCGGCTGGCCGCCCATCGCGGCGATGTCCGAGAGATTCACTGCCAGCGTTTTCCAGCCCAGGGCTTCCGGATCGGCGTCCGCCAGGAAATGCGTGCCTTCGACCAGCAGATCGGTCGAGATCGCCAGCTCCTGCCCCGGTGTCGGCGCGATCAATGCGCCATCGTCGCCGACGCCCAGCACCGTGCGGCGCGTCGGGCGCTTGAAATAGCGGTCAATCAGGGCGAATTCGGAAGGCATTGTTTACCACGGCGGCACGGTGGAAATCGTGGTGACGTTCATTCTTTTCTGATTTCACCGTGCTCGCCGTGTCGCCGTGGTTATCGCTTTTGAATCTCAGAGGGCCGCAGTACCGCAGCCAGCTTGTCCAGCACGCCGTTCACGAACTTGTGGCCGTCGGTGCCGCCGTAGGTCTTGGCCAGTTCGATGGCTTCGTTGATGATCACGCGGTACGGTGTTTCCGGATGGAGCCTGAGTTCGCAGGCGCCCAGCAAAAGGATGCAGCGCTCTATGGGCGAGACTTCATCCCATGCCCGGTCAATGTACGGCGCGAGATCGAGCTTGAGCGCCTCGGCGTTTTGCCGCGCTTCCGCAAGCAAGGTGGCGTAAAGCTCGCCATCGACCTTGTCGAAGCCGGCGACGCCCTCCGCCTGCACCTGAATCGCCGCCGCGTCCTGGCCGCCGACCTGCCACTGGTAGAGACCCTGGATGGCAAACTCGCGAGCGCGTCGCCGCGAAGACTTGCCGCCGCTCATTTGCCGCCTGTTGCTTTGACGGCCTTCAGCAGATTCGCCATTTCGATGGCCGCCTGCGCGGCTTCCGCGCCTTTTTGCGCCATGCGCACCAGTGCCTGATCGTCGTTTTCGGTGGTCAGCACGGCGTTGGCGATCGGGATGCCGCTGTTCAACTGCACGTCGGTAATGCCGCGCGCAGATTCGTTGGAGACGATCTCGAAATGATAGGTCTCGCCGCGAATCACCGCGCCCAGCGCCGCCAGCGCGTCAAAGCGACCGCTTTGCGCCATGGCTTGCAGCGCCAGCGGCAGTTCCAGGGCGCCCGGCACGGTGGTGAAGGTTATGTCGCCCTCGGCCACACCGAGGCGCGCCAATTCTGCAAGACAGCCCGCGCGCAACCCTTCGCCAATATCCTCGTTGAAGCGGCTTTGCACGACACCGACGCGCAGGCCCTTACCGGCCAGATCGGGTTCAAGTTCGCGGATGCTCATGACGTTTTTTCTCCAGTCGGGGTGAAGTAGCCGGTGACTTCGAGGCCAAAGCCGGCCATGCTCGGCATCTTTATCGGGCTGGACATCAGGCGCATTTTGCCGACGCCAAGCTCACGCAATATCTGGGCGCCGATGCCGTAGATGCGCGGATCCCACTTTTGCGCCGGGCGTGTCGCGCGCTCGTCTTTCAGCGCCGCCAGCAAGGCATTGCCGGATTCCTCGCGGTGCAACAGCACCAGCACGCCGCGACCCTGTTGCGTGATCGAACGCAGGGCGAAATCGACGCCGTAGCTATGACGATGGTTCTTCTGGTCGAGGAAGTCCAGCACGTTGATCGATTCATGTACCCGCACCAGCGTCTCTTCTTCGGCCACGATCTCGCCGCAGGACAGCGCCAGATGCACGTCGCCGCTGCTGCGGTCGGCAAAGGCACGCAGACGGAAGGCGCCTTGCGCACATTCGACATTCTTGTCGGCGACGCACTCGATCAGCTTTTCGTTTTCCGAGCGGTAGTGGATCAGGTCGCGGATAGTGCCGATCTTGAGCTGGTGCTCACGCGCGAATTCAAGCAGATCCGGCAGGCGCGCCATGGTGCCGTCTTCCTTGAGAATCTCGCAGATCACGGCGGCGGGCGTGCAGCCGGCCAGTTGGGCGAAGTCGCAGCCGGCTTCGGTGTGGCCGGCGCGCACCAGCACGCCGCCGTTTTGCGCCATCAGCGGGAATATGTGGCCGGGCTGGACGATGTCGGCGGGGGAGGCGTTCTTCGCCACCGCAACCTGCACCGTGCGCGAACGATCCTGCGCCGAAATGCCGGTGGTGACGCCTTCTGCGGCTTCTATCGACATAGTGAAGGCGGTGCCGTGCTGGGCCTTGTTGTCGCGCACCATCAAGGGCAGGTCGAGCTGCCGGCAGCGGGCCTCGGTCAGCGTCAGGCAGATCAGCCCGCGCCCCCATTTGGCCATGAAATTGATGGCTTCAGGCGTCACATGCTCGGCGGCAAGCACGAGATCGCCTTCGTTTTCACGGTCTTCTTCGTCGACCAGAATCACCATGCGGCCAGCGCGCATGTCGGCGACGATATCCAGTACGGGGCTGATGCTCATGGCGAAAAAGTTCCTGACAAATAGAGGCGCGCATTCTACGCCGCCGCAGTGCCTGCCGTCACCCTCCGCCCAAGCTATTCGGACCGTCCCCAGCCAGAGGGACGGGACATAAAGCAACGGGCAGCCTCGATTGCGGAGGCTGCCCGTCGTAAATGTCGCGGAAGTCCCGCTACGCGTTACGCCGCGAGCTGGCCTTTCATCTTCTGCATGGCCTTGACTTCGATCTGGCGGATGCGCTCGGCCGACACGCCGTATTCGGCGGCCAGCTCATGCAGCGTCGCGGCTTCTTCACCGTCCGCCACCAGCCAGCGTCGCTGCACGATGGTGCGGCTGCGCTCGTCAAGGCTTGCCAGCGCGGAACTCAGCCCCTCGTCCTGCAAGCGGTCGTACTCCTTGCGCTCCAGCGCCGCCAGTGGCTCAACGCCACGATCTGCGGTCAGGTAGGCGATGGGTGCGTAGCTGTCCTCGTCGTCATCCGATATGGGTTCCAGCGACACATCCGCACCGGTCAGGCGCGTTTCCATCTCGATGACTTCCGCCGGCTTGACGCCGAGCCGCTTTGCCACCGCCGTCACTTCTTCGGAACCCAGCGTGTTGAAGCCTTGCCGCGAGTTTTCGTCCTGCGCCAGCGCGGCCTTGATGCTGCGCAGGTTGAAGAACAGCTTGCGCTGCGCCTTGGTCGTGGCAATCTTGACCATGCGCCAGTTCTTCAGGATGTATTCATGAATCTCGGCCTTGATCCAGTGCATGGCGAAAGACACCAAGCGCACGCCGCGATCAGGATCGAAGCGCTTCACCGCCTTCATCAGGCCGATGTTGCCTTCCTGAATCAGGTCGGCGTGGGGCAAGCCATAACCCAAGTAGCCTCGCGCAATGGCAACCACCAGCCGCAAATGGGATGTCACGAGCTGACGCGCCGCGTCAAGATCATCCTCATCGCGAAAGCGGCGAGCAAGAAGCTGCTCCTCCGCCTCGGCAAGCATCGGAAAGCGGTTCGCCGCCGAGATGAACGCCTCAATGCTGCCCCCGGCAGCGAGCACGGGCAAATGGTCAATGGACAGGGTACGGCTCATGGTGCGACCTCCTTGATGGCAATATTAGCACTCCCGGCCTGAGAGTGCTAATGGTCGGCACAAGTTCCCGACGATATTAGTCGGGAAACCGACCTTCAGACTTTCGGAGGAGTCCCCGGAGGGCGCTTCGACTTCTTGAAAAAGCGCTTGGGGGGCTTGGCGCCGGGCGCCGAATCCGGGCGTCGCGCCTGTTCGGGGCGCCGTCCCTGGCCTTGGCCCGGGCCCTGCTGGCGGCGTCCAGGTTCCTGCTGCGCTCCCGGCGCTCCCTGAATGCGGTTGCCTGGCGCCAGGCAGATTTCGAGTTCGATGATCTCGTCCCAGATGGCGTCGGTGCGCTGATGGTCGGGAATTACCAGAAGCTCGCGCAAGCGTCGGCGTGGATCCGGGGGAGGCGGTTCGTGGCGCACAGGCTCGTGATGCGTCGGCTCGCTGGGCGCGGATTCGAGGGAGGGTTGTTCAATGGGTTGTTCTTCGTTCATCTATATATTATCGCCCGAATAATGGCTTCCAATCCAGTGTTACCCGCTGCACGCCACGGATTGTGGGTTCTTTTTACGACTGTTTCAAGTGCTGCCGCAAAGAGATCATCGCTCCCAGCCAGCCGAGGCCGGCGGCAAAACCCAGCAACAGCGCAGAGTCGCGCACATCAAGCGCCTGGAGGACGAGCGTCAGGTCATACAGTCGCACCAACTCGCCCAAGGGCGCGCGCAGCCAGAGCGCCGCCGCACCGACCAGCAGCCAGGCCACGATACCGCCGCCGAGCCCGAGCAGGACGCCATAGTACAGAAATGGACGCTGAATGAACCCATCCGTGGCGCCCAGCAACTGGCTCACCTCGATTTCCGCCCGGTGCGTCAGCACCTGCATGCGGATGATGCTGAAACTGATGGCGATCAGCCCGGCGCCGAGCAGTACACCGAGCAGCGCTACCGCGGTGCGGCCAAGCTTGAGCAGGGCGTCGAGCCGGCGCACCCAGGCCGAATCGAGTTGCACATGCTCGACCTTCGGCCACCGGCGAAACTCGACGGCGAGTTTTTCCATGGCTTCCGGGCGATCGTCGGTGGCGGTGACGACAAACGCATCGGGAAAAGGATTTCCCGGCAGGACTTCGATCACGTCGCGCAAACCGGTGTTGGCTTTCATACGCGCCAGCGTCTCTTCACGCGGCAGAAACTGCACGTTCTTCACGCCGCCGTACCTGCCCAGGCGCGACTCGATTTCCGCCGCCGCCTTTCGCTCGGCGTTGCTCGCCATGAAAATGGAAATCTGCGGCACGGCGGATGTCGTGCCGGCCAGATGCAGCGCGTTGGCGAGCAACATCTGGCCTCCCGCCGGCAGGGCCAGTGCGACACCGACGGCGAGCAGGGACAGCAGGCTGTTGACCGGGGCGGCGGTCAGTCGGCGCAGCGCCAGGCGGAAGGCGGCGGCGTGGTGGGCCAGCCAGACTTTCATGGCAGCAGCCTTCCGTGATCGAGCTGCAAGCGTCGCGCACCCGAAAACAGTTCGTTGGCATAGGTGGCAATCAATATCGTGACGCCGACATAGTGAAATTCGTGGAAGATGCGCGCCACATCCGCTGCGGTCTCGCTATCAAGATGGGCGGTAGGCTCATCTGCCAGCAGCAGGCTCGGTCGATTTACTACGGCGCGGGCAATCGCCAGACGCTGCTGTTCGCCACCCGAGAGCATGACCGGCAGGGCTTTTTCGCGGCTGGCCAGACCGACCTTGTCCAGCGCGGCGCGCACGCGCTGCGCGGCTTCCCTCGGCGGGAAACCGGCAATCGCCAAGGGCAACATGACGTTCTCGAACACGTTACGATCAAAGAGCAGCTTCTGGTCCTGGAACACCATGCCGATGCGCCGACGCAAATACGGCAGGGCCGCGCGCGCCAGCCCGCCCACGTTCTGGCCGCCGACCAGAACCGCGCCTGCCGTGGGTTTTTCCACAGCGGCTATCAGCTTCAGCAAGGTCGATTTGCCGGCGCCCGAGTGTCCGTTAACCACTACCATCTCGCGCTCTTCCACTTCAAAACTGAGGTCGGAAAGGGCGTCGAGACCCGGCGGGTAGCGCTTGGCAACGCGGTCGAAACGGATCACGACGAGGAACCCAGCGAGGAACCCGGCGAGAACCCCAGCAGCGCGTCGACGAACTCGCCGGCGCGGAAGGCTTGCAGGTCGTCGATGCCCTCGCCGACACCGATGAAGCGCACCGGCTTCGGACACTGGCGGGCGATGGCGGCGAGCACGCCGCCCTTGGCGGTGCCGTCGAGCTTGGTGACGATCAGGCCGGTGACGCCGATCGCCTTGTCGAAGGCCTTGACCTGCTGCACGGCGTTCTGGCCGATGTTGGCGTCGAGCACCAGCAGTACTTCGTGGGGGCCGCTTGGATCGGCCTTCTGGATCACCCGGCGCACCTTGGCGATTTCTTCCATCAAATGCAGTTGCGTCGGCAGGCGACCGGCGGTATCGGCCAGCACGACATCGATCTTGCGGGCGCGGGCGGCGTTGATGGCGTCATACACCACGGCCGCCGGATCGCCGGATTCCTGGGCGATGACGGTAATGCCGTTCCTGTCGCCCCAGGCCGTCAGTTGCTCGCGGGCAGCGGCGCGAAAAGTGTCTCCGGCGGCGAGCAGGACGCTCTTGCCCTGACTCTGGAAATGCTTGGCCAGCTTGCCGATGGAGGTGGTCTTGCCGGCGCCATTGACGCCGGCGATCATGATGATGAAAGGTTGCTGGCCGCTCGCATCGAGCGATTGTTCAAGTGGCGCGAGCAGGGTTTGCAGACCCTGCGCCAGGGCGGAACGCAGTTGGGCGGGAGTCTCCAGCTTGTCGCGTTTGACGGTGGCCTTGAGTTCCGCCAGCAGCCAGTGGGTTGCCTCGACGCCGCAATCCGCCATCAGCAGTATGGTTTCCAGATCGTCGAGCAGTTCATCGTCGATCTTCGCCCGGCTGAAAAGCTCGGTCAGCGGCGTATTGAGGGTGGCGCGGGCGCGGGACAGGCCGGTCTTGAGGCGTTCGCTCCACGAAAGGCGCGGCGCCTGAGTCGCCGTGTTCGCGGTGGCCTGGGCGGCGGGATCGTCCTTTTTTGTCTTGAGGAAACCAAACATGCGGAATGCGGTCGGAGGCTGAAGCCGCGCTAAGATGCGCAACGGAAGATTTTAACAGAAGCCCTTTTTGAACCTGCCCCGTACCCGCCATGAAACCATTGCTTGCCGCCTGTGCCATGCTGGCCTTCGCCGTGTCGCCAGCGCCGACTCTCGCCGGCCCTCTCGCCAGCACATTTGAAACGCGACTCGCCAACGGCTTGCGCGTCATCGTCAAGGAAGACCGCCGGGCGCCGACCGCTGTGCATATGGTCTGGTACCGCGCCGGCAGCATGGACGAGAAGGACGGCACTTCGGGCGTCGCCCATGCGTTGGAACACCTGATGTTCAAGGGCACCAAAAATCTGCGCGCGGGTGAATTCAACAAGCGGGTGGCCGAGGCTGGCGGGCGTGACAACGCCTTCACCAGCCGCGATTACACCGCCTACTTCCAGATCGTGCCGAGGGCCGCGCTGCCGCAAATGATGAAGCTCGAAGCCGACCGCATGGCGAATCTGACACTGGACGCCAAGGAATTCGCCGCCGAAATCAAGGTGGTGATGGAGGAACGGCGGCTGCGCACCGACGACAATCCGCATGCGCTGGTGCACGAAGCGCTGAATTCGGTGTTATTCCAGGCGCATCCCTACCGGCGTCCGATCATCGGCTGGATGGACGATCTGGAGCACATGAGCTGGCAGGATGCGCGTGATTGGTACCAGCAGTGGTATGCGCCGAACAACGCCTACGTGGTGGTGGTGGGTGACGTGGATCACCGCGAGGTGTTCCGTCTGGCGCAGAAATATTACGGCCCGCTGAAAGCCCATGCCCTGCCGCAGCGCAAGCCACAGAACGAGCCGGAGCAGGCGGGCATCCGCCGCGTCAGCGTCAAGGCGCCGGCCAAGCTGCCCTATCTCGCCATGGCGTGGAAGGCGCCCAGGCTGAAAGACGTGCATAGCGATCGCGACCCCTATGCGCTTGACGTTCTGGCGTCGGTGCTCGACGGCCACGACGCCTCGCGTTTCGCCAGGAATCTGGTGCGCGGCACTCGCGTCGCGCAGTCGGTCGGCGCCGGCTACGACCCCACGCTGCGCGGCGAGGCGAACTTCGTTGTCGACGGCCAGCCGGCGGAAGGCAAGACCATCGCCGATCTGGAAGCCGCGCTGCGCGCCGAGATCAAGCGCATCCAGGACGAGGGCGTGTCGGCCGAGGAACTCGCCCGCGTCAAGATCCAGTCCATCGCCGCGCAGATCTACAAGCGCGATTCGTTGATGGCGCAGGCCATGGAAATCGGCGGCGTCGAGGCGGCCGGACAGTCGTGGCGCGACATCGACACCCTGCTCGAAAAAATCAAAACCGTTACGTCCGAGGAGGTGCAGGCCGTGGCGCGGAAGTACTTCACGGACGACACCCTGAGCATCGCCGTGCTCGATCCGCAGCCCGTCGATCAAAGCAAACCGAAAAAGCCCTCCGGGGCAGTGAGGCACTGATGAAGCAAAACAAATTGAACGCCCCCCACCCCCATCCCCGCCCCAGGGCGGGGCTACTGGTCGGCTCGCTGCGCTCGAATATTGTGGGGCGCTCACTAACTCGTTTCACGTTGACCTGTCTGCTGGCGTCCCTGACTTCAACACTCGCTTTTGCTGGCGTCAAAATCGAGCACTGGATTGCTCCCTCCGGGGCGAAAGTGTATTTCGTCGAAACGCGCGTGCTGCCCATTCTCGATGTGCAGATCGATTTCGCGGCGGGCACGGCGTTCGTCCCCGCCGCCAAATCCGGCCTGGCCAGCTTGACCCAGAGCCTGCTGGAAACCGGCGCCGGCGATCTGGATGAAGAGCAGATCGCCGGAAAACTGGTCGACATCGGCGCGCGACTTGGCGGCGGCGTCGACAACGATCGTGCCAGCATCAGTCTGCGCACCCTTGCGACCAAACCCGAGCGCGAGGCGGCGCTGGAACTGCTGCGCACCGTGCTGTCAGCGCCGACTTTCCCGCCATCGGCGCTGGAGCGCGAAAGGGGGCGCACCATCGCCAGCATCCGCGAGGCGGAAACGCGGCCCGATGCCATTGCCGGCAAGCGCTTTGCGATGGCGATCTATCCCGACCACCCTTACGGCGTGGTGCCTACCGTAGACAGCGTGAGCGCCGTGACGCGCGAGGATATCGCGGCATTCCACCGCTCGCATTACGGGGCGAAGGGCGCCATCGTCTCGATCATCGGCGATGTATCGCGGGCCGAAGCCGAGGCCATCGCCCAGCGCCTGACTGAAGCGCTGCCCGCAGGCGGCGGCGACCTCGTGCCGCCGCCGGTGAAGAAGCCCTTGCGCGGCACCATCAAGATCGCCCATCCGGCCGCGCAGAGCCATGTCCACATCGGCTTGCCGGCGATCCGCCGCAGCGACGCCGACTATTTTCCGCTGCTGGTGGGCAACTATTCGTTGGGCGGCGGCGGTTTCGTCTCAAGGCTGATGAAGGAGGTCCGCGAAAAGCGCGGCTATGCGTATAGCGTGTATTCCTACTTCGCGCCGCGCAAACTCGAAGGCCCGTTCGAGATCGGCCTGCAAACCAAGCGCGAACAGGTCGGCGAGGCACTCAAGGTGGTGGATCAAGTGCTCACCGAATACATGGCCAAAGGCCCGACGCCGCAGGAACTGGCTGCGGCGAAGAAGAACCTGGCCGATGGCCTGGCACTGCGCATGGACAGCAACGCCAAGCTGCTCGGCTACCTTTCCGCGATAGGTTTTTACGGCCTGCCGCTGACTTACCTCGACGATTTTCCGGCGAAGATCAAAGCCGTCACCGCCGAGCAGGTGAAAGCCGCCTTTGCCCGCCATGTGAAGGCTGAAAACCTGGTTACCGTGATTGTCGCAGCAGACTGATCCTTGAGCCGCATCCGCATCACCGGTGGGGAATGGCGCAGTCGCCTGGTTCAGGTGCCGGATTTGCCCGGCCTGCGGCCGACGCCGGACAGCGTGCGCGAGACCCTGTTCAACTGGCTCGGGCAGGATCTTCGCGGCCTGGCCTGTCTCGATCTTTTTGCCGGCAGCGGGATTCTCGGTTTTGAGGCGGCCTCGCGCGGCGCGGACTACGTGGCCCTGGTGGAGCGCTCGCGACCGGCATTCGCGGCCCTGAAGAAACATGCCGATGGCTTTGCCTGTCCGCGACTCGAACTATTTTGCTGCGATGCGCTAAAATTTGCCCCCCCGTCCACCCGGCGTTTCGATCTGCTGTTTCTCGATCCGCCCTATGGGCAGGGCTGGCTGGCGCGCGTGGAGCCCCGGCTGAATGAACTGGCGGCGACGGACGCAAGGCTGTATGCGGAAGCCGAGATGCCTCTGGAGCGGCTGGGCCGCTGGTCGGTGACGAAGCAAGGGCGGGCCGGCCAGGTTTTCTTTCATCTGCTGGAGCAGGCATGAGCAAACGTATTGCCGTATATCCGGGGACCTTCGATCCACTTACCAGTGGTCACGAGGATATCGTGCGACGGGCGGCGAGCCTGTTCGAGCGGGTCATCATCGGCATTGCGGAAAGTCGCGCCAAGCGGCCCCTGTTTTCGCTGCAAGAACGCGTCGACATCGCCCGCGAAGTGCTGACGGGCTATACCAATGTCGAGATTCATGGCTTCGACTGCCTGCTCATGGATTTCATGCGCCAGCACGGCGCCAGCGTGATCATTCGCGGCTTGCGCGCCGTGTCGGATTTTGAATATGAATTTCAGATGGCGGGCATGAACCGCAGCCTTTACCCCGATGTCGAAACCGTATTCCTCACGCCATCGGATCAGTACATGTTCGTCTCGGCGACGATGGTGCGCGAAATAGCTTCACTCGGCGGCGATGTCTCCAAGTTCGTGCCGCCGCAGGTCCAGATGCGACTTGCCGGGAAGATGCAGCAGCGCAACTGACAGTCAAGTAGAGTAATAACCAAAGGAAATGCCATGTCCCTGATAATCACCGATGAATGTATCAACTGCGATGTCTGCGAGCCCGAGTGTCCGAACAACGCCATATCGCAAGGCGACGAGATCTACGTCATCGATCCCGCAAAATGCACCGAGTGCGTCGGCCACTTCGATACGCCGCAGTGCCGCGAAGTCTGCCCGGTCGACTGCATTCCGGACGATCCGGCTCACGTGGAATCGAAGGATCAGTTGATGGCGAAATTTATCCGGCTGACCGCCAAGTAAGCCCTCTAACGCTGACAGCGCGCACAAAAGAAAGTTGCGCGCTGTCCCTGCCGCAGTTCCCTGATTGAGTGGCCACAGACAAGGCAGGGTTCGCCGCCGCGGCCGTACACGAAATACTGTTGCTGAAAATAGCCGGAACTGCCGTCGGCACGAATGAAATCGCGCAAACTGCTACCACCCGCTTCGATGGCGGCGGCGAGCGTCGCCTTGATGGCCGGCACCAGACGTTCCAGGCGCTTCAAGGATATCCGACCGGCTGCGGTGCGCGGATCGATGCCGGCGCGGAACAGGCTTTCCGAGGCGTAGATGTTGCCGATGCCGACGACGCGATGGCTGTCCATCAAGGTCGGCTTGATCGCCGCCGCGAGGCCGGTGAGTTCGCCCTTGAGCCACGCCGCACTGAGTTCTTCCGTCAGCGGCTCGACGCCGAGCGATGCCAGCAACGGGTGCCTCATTGGGTCGCCCGGCAACCAGAGAATGGCGCCGAAGCGGCGCGGATCGCGCAGGCGCAATGCCACCGGCTTGTCCTTGACGGTGAAGATCAGGTCGAAATGATCATGCTTCTCAGCGGCAAGGCCGGCGGGCACCAACCGCAGGCTGCCGGACATGCCGAGATGGATCAGCAGGTGTCCGTGGCTGAAGTCCAGCAACAAGTATTTGCCGCGACGACTGACGCCTGCCAGGTAATGCCCGCCGAGTATCCGCTCCAGCTTTTCCGGCAGCGGATAGCGCAGTGCCGGAACGCGGACGATCACGCCGCAGACGCGGCTCCCGGTCAAAACCGGCGCAATACCGCGACGGGTTACTTCGACCTCGGGCAGTTCAGGCATGACGGGGCTCGCACGAAACATCTGGCGAAACTGCTAACATCGCCGCATTGTATGTGACAGCAGTGTTTGACAGCCGCGTTTGACAGCAATGTTCCACCCCGGTACCGCGCCATGAACCGCTTTCCCCGCCTCTTTGCGCTTTTCCTCACGCTGGCCAGTGCCTGCGCCTGGGCCCAGGCGCCCGCCGCGCCGCCGGTGCCGGTTAAGGAAGAAAACCGGCTGCCGAAGCTGGAACTGACCGAGCAGATCCTCTACCAGTTCCTGCTCGCCGAAATCGCCGCCCAGCGCGGCCAGTTCGGCTTTCGGCCAGCGCATATCTCGACCTGGCAAAGAGCACGCGCGATTTGCGAATTGTGCGTCGCGCGGCGGAAATTGCGTTTCATGCGCGACAGTACGATGCCGCGCTGGAAGCCGCCCGCCTTTGGCTGAGCATCGAGCCTGAATCGCAGCAGGCACGGCAGATGCAATCGACCTTGTTGCTCGCCAGCGGACGTGTAGAGGAACTGGCCAGCGGCCTCGCCCGCGATCTGGCCGCAGAGACCCCACGCGAGGGCGATGCCTTGATCCGCCTGATTCGCGCCTTCGTCCGCTATCCGGACAAGTTGGCAATACAGCGCCTGTTCGACCAGTTGACCCAACCATATCTCGGACTGGCCGAAGCCCGCCTGGTACGCGCCCAGGCGGCTGTTGGCGCCGGGGATGCCGCCCGTGCGCGCAGCGAGATCGATCAGGCTCTGGAACTGCGTCCGACATGGGAACTGGCGGCGCTGTTCAAAGCGGAACTGTTGCCCAAGGGCGCAGCGCAACTTGATTTCCTGCAAACCTGGCTGGCGGCCAATCCCGATGCCCAGGACGTGCGCCTGGGTTATGCCAGGGCGCTGGTGAGCGAAAGACATTACGAAGCATCGCGCGCCGAGTTCCGTCGCCTGCTGTCATCCAACCCCAACAGTCCGGACATGCTCTACGCCGTCGGAATACTTTCGCTGCAAGTCAACGATACCACCGACGCCGAACAGCACCTCAGGCGTTTCGTCGAAATCGGACACGGCGATCTGGATCCGGCACGTTTTTATCTGGGGCAGATCGCCGACCAGGCCGGGCGTGACGAAGACGCCTTGCGCTGGTACGACCAGGTTGCCGCCGGCGAACATGTCATGCCGGCGAAGGTGCGGGCGACCCAGGTTCTGTTGCGCCAGGGCAAGTTTGACGAAGCGCGCGAGCGGCTGGTGGCGGCACGCGCCAGTGCACCGGACGATGTCCGCCTGCTGGTGGCGGAAGCCCAGTTGCTGCGCGATGCCGGACGCCACGCCGAGGCCTTTGCCTTCCTTGCCAGTGCGCTGGAAGTGCGGCCGGATCACCCGGACATCCTCTACGAGACGGCGCTGGCGGCGGAAAAACTCGGCTATGTCGATGTGCTGGAGCGTCACCTGCGCCGCCTGATTGCCATCAAGCCGGACTCGGCGCAGGCCTATAACGCGCTCGGCTATTCGCTGGTCGACCGCAATCTGCGCCTTGAAGAAGCGGCGCAACTGATCGACAAGGCTCTGTCGCTGGAACCCGACGATCCCTATATTCTCGACAGCCAGGGCTGGCTGCTGTTTCGCCAGGGCAAGCTGACCGCCGCCCTGGAGACCCTGCAGAAGGCTTTTGCCAAGAAGCCCGATGCCGAGATCGCCGCCCATATCGGTGAAATCCTGTGGGCTCTTGGCCGGCCCGACGAGGCATTGGCGGTTTGGCGCGAGGCGGCCAAGGCGCACCCGACCAACGCAGCGCTGACGGCAACCATCAAGCGATTCGTGCCTTGAGCGGGATAAGGCGGTAAAAGCGCCGCCGTGGCAACTGATTTTCCGGATCGCCTGATCCGCTGGCACAAGCGCCACGGTCGCCACGACTTGCCGTGGCAGAACACACGCGATCCCTATCGCGTCTGGCTGTCGGAAATCATGTTGCAGCAGACGCAGGTGGCGACGGTGATTCCCTATTACCTGCGCTTTCTCGAACGATTCCCGCAACTCGCCGATCTCGCCACCGCGCCGGTCGCCGACATCATGGCGCTGTGGAGCGGCCTCGGTTACTACGCCAGGGCGCGCAATCTGCACGCCGCCGCGCGCACCGTGATGGCGAAACACAACGGGATATTTCCGCGCGATCCCGCCGTCATTGCCCAACTGCCGGGCATCGGCCGCTCCACCGCCAACTCCATCGCCACTTTCTGCTTCGGCGCCGTTGCCCCCATCCTCGACGGCAACGTCAAGCGCGTGCTGTGCCGCGCCTTCGGCATCGAGGGGTTTCCCGGCAGCAGCCTGGTGGAAAAGCAGCTCTGGACGCTGGCCACGGAGCTGATGCCGGCGCGCCACGGCGCCACCTACAATCAGGCGCAGATGGACCTCGGCGCGCTGGTCTGCACCCGGACCAAACCGCGCTGCGAAGCCTGCCCGCTCAATGACATCTGCGTTGCCCGCGCCACGGGACGCACGGCGGAGCTGCCGCAAGCCAAACCGCGCCGCGCGATTCCGCTGCGCCAAGCCACGTTGCTGGTGCTGCTGAACGGCAATCGCGTATTGCTCGAAACCCGACCGCCGGTCGGCATCTGGGGCGGACTGCTGTCGCTGCCGGAGCTGCCCGAGGGCGCCGACGCGCAGGAATGGGCCGAGCGCCAGTTCGCCTGCCGTGTCAGCGCCGTGTCACCGGCGCCGACTCTTGTGCATGTCTTCAGCCATTTCAAATTGCATATCGCGCCGCTGCTGTTGCAGGCAACTCCCGGCCACGCCGTCATGGAGCCCGAATGCCAGTGGTTATATCTGGCCGAAACCGGCAACGCCGCATTGCCCGCGCCGATCCGGCGCATCCTCGATGGGATTCAGGCGTCCGGCGGCAAAGATGACAGCGGAACCATCATCAAGCAGCCTTGACCACGGGCATGGCAACGGGTATCGCAAGTAAGCGCGCCGCAACCAGGCCGTTGATGGCGCCGAATGCCAGCGCCGCCGTGGCGAACAGCGGCAGCAGATAGAACACGCCGTCATGCGGCACCAGCCAGACGCGGGCCAGCGCGAGCTGCCCGCCGATGTGGGCAAACGCCGCCAGCACGCTGGCCGACACCGGACCGAATAAACGCGGCGGCAAATGCCGCGCCGCCGCCAGCACGGCGAGGCTGCAAAGCGCCCCGGCCAGCGCCAGGAAGAATCCAGGCGCGAGAAACTGGCCGATCACCAGGCTGCCCGCCACCACCCGCAACAGGCTGACCCAGGCCGCGTCGCGCCAGCCGTAACGCGCCAGCACCACCAGCACGATGATGTTGGCCAGCCCCGGCTTGATGCCCGGCAGCGGGCTGGGCAGGGCGGCCTCGGCGACGGTCAGCGCTATCGCCGCCGCCGCGTAACGCGCGATGCGGTAGTCGTCGGCGGTGACCGGCAACTCAATAGTTGAGGGTGTCATAAGCGCCGCTCCGGTCGCCACGACCTGATAGTTGCAGCGTGACGTGATTCGGGGCGCAGATCGCCACGGCATTGGCCCGCGTCAGCCAGCCCTGCTGCACGCAATACTGGCGCGCGCCGGGATCGGAAAGGACGCGGGCGCGGCCGGGCTGCACCTCGATCACCGTGGTGCCGATGGCGCCAACAACGTCGTACTTGCGCGGCGCATTCAGCGCCAGCTCGGTGACTATCCGACCGTCGCGCTTGACTATCGCGCGATCCGCCGCACCGCCGCGCCACAACAGCGGATAGGACGCCGCAACCAGCACGCCGGCGGCCAGCAGCAGCAGCCAGTCGCCAAGCCGCAGCAGCGTCCGCCATGGCGCATGGCCGGCGCCGGCGGCATGCGCCAGCAACTCGCGCAGTCCGTCGGGAACCCGGTCCTTCATTCGATCAGGCTGCGATGCCGCACCAGCACCCGCGCCGATTCGCGAAAATGCGCGGCGAGCTTTTCGGCGAAATACACCGAGCGGTGCTGCCCGCCGGTACAGCCGATGCCCACCGTCAGATACGAGCGGTTGTCGCGCACATAGGCCGGCAGCCAGTCGCCGATGAAGCGGCGCAGATCGGCCTCCATGCGCGCCACTTCCGGTTGCGCTTCGAGAAAGCCGATCACCTCGGCATCGCGCCCGGTGAGCGGACGCAGCACCGGGTCGTAATACGGATTCGGCAGGCAGCGCACGTCGAACACCAAATCGGCGTCAAGCGGAATGCCGTGCTTGAAACCGAAGGATTCGAACAGCAGCGTCAGTCCGCTGCGCTCGTCCAGCGCCGCGAATTCCTTGATGTAGTTGCGCAGCGCATTGGGCCGCAGGTTGCTGGTGTCGATATGGTGGCCCAGCGAGGCCAGCATTTCCAGCGCCTCGCGCTCGCGGGCGATGGCCTCATCCAGCGTCACATCGTCGCCGGCCAGCGGGTGACGGCGGCGGGTTTCCGAAAAACGCTGGATCAGCACATCATTGCGCGCATCGAGAAAGACGAAGCGTAGCGTGATGCCCTGCGCTTCCAGGTTGCGCAGTTGCGGCGGCAGCGCCGCAATGCTCGACCCGCCGCGCATGTCCACCGCCACCGCCGCCAACCGATGCCCCTCCAGCCGCAGATGGCCTACCAGCTCCGACAGCAGCGGCGCTGGCAGGTTGTCGACGCAGTAATAGCCGGCATCCTCCAAAACGTTGAGCGCGATGGATTTGCCGGAACCGGAAAGGCCGCTGATCAGAACGACTTGCATGGGCGAAAGGATAGCGGATTACGGCAGGCCGGTGCGCAACGACTTTCCGCGTGCCTGCGGCAGAACTGCCGAAACATGCGGTGGATTGGAGCGGTTACCCGGAATTGCATTGGCTTGCGTCGCAAAAGACTAAAAGCCGCCGGTGGCGAGCCATTTGTCGATTTGCGGCAGGCGGTCGGCGCCCCAAAAAGCTTCGCCGTCGACCATGAAGTAGGGCGCGCCGAACATGCCCCTGGCAATCGCCGCATCGGTTTCCTGCCGGAGGCGATCCTTGATCTCCGGCGTGGCGATGGCTGCGGCGAAAGCCTCGCTGTCGATGCCCAACGTGTCGACGATTTCCAGCAGCACCGGCAACTCGCTGATGTCGCGGCCCGCCACCCAGTAGGCGCGGAACACCGCGTGGGCGAACTCGCGCGCCTTCGCGCAATCCTGCCCGTGCAGCCAGTAGTAGCCGCGCGCCGCAAGCTGCGTGGCAAGCGGGAACCAGGGCGGGAACTTGTAGGGCAGGCCATGAAAGCGCGCCGAGCGGTCGAAGTCGCGCTTGCTGTATTCGCCCTTGAGCGGCACGTTGATCAGCAGCGACGAGCCGGTGGCCTTGAAGGCGGCGCCGAGCATGATCGGTCGCCATTTCACCCGGCGCTTATGCTTCGCCGCGAGATCGTCGATCAGTTCGCTGGCGATGTAGGAATAGGGCGATGAAAAATCGAACCAGAAGTCGATGGGCTCGCTCATGAGGTCTCCTTGGGTAACGGGCATTATGCGTATTTTTCCTGAGCGGATGCTGCTGATTGTCGGTGACGCGCGCTCGATGTTGCAGTGCACATAAGGACCGGAAATTGGATAAGATGATCGACCGACCACCGATGCAAAGAGCCCCTGTTTGAGCGCCCCGCTGAACACCTCCATTATCTACCCGCATGACACCTCGCCCGCTCCCGGCGTGGCGGTGCCCGTTGCGCCCGGCATCGAATGGCTGTGCATGCCGCTGCCTTTCGCGCTGAACCATGTCAATTTGTGGTTGCTGGCCGATGGCGAGGCTTGGGCGGCGGTGGATACCGGCTTTGCCCTCGATCCGGTAAAGGCGGCCTGGAAGTCGGCGCTGGCGACACGGCGTCTTTCACGCTGCATCGTCACCCATTGCCATCCCGACCACCTCGGCCTCGCCGCGTGGCTGGAGCAGGAGACCGGCGCCGGGCTGTGGATGGCGCAGGGCGAATACCTGGTGGCGCAGATGATCGCCGAGCAGATCGCCGGCTATTCGGTTGCTGCCATGGTCGGGTTCTTCCGCCGCCACGGCCTCGACCCCGCGCGCATCGATGGCCTGATCGCCCGCGGCAATGCCTACAAGCGCGGCGTGCCGGCGATCCCGGCCACCTTTCAGCGACTGTTCGACGATCAGGTGCTGCGCATCGGCGGGCACGACTGGCGCGCCATCGTCGGCCACGGTCATTCCCCCGAACACATGAGCCTGTATTGCGCCGAACTCGGCGTGCTGATTTCCGGCGACATGCTGCTGCCGCGCATTTCGACCAATATTTCGGTGATGGCCAGCAACCCGCAGAGCGATCCGCTCGGGCTGTTCCTCGCTTCCATCGACGGTTTTCGCGCGCTGCCGGTCGACACGCTGGTGCTGCCCTCGCACGGTCGCCCGTTCCGCGGCCTGCATGCCCGCGTCGAGCAACTGCATGCGCACCATGCCGAGCGCTGCAAGCTGCTGCTCGACGCCTGCCGCAACAAGCCGAAAAGCGCCGCCGACCTGCTCGGGGTGTTGTTCGACCGCGAACTGCCCGACCCGCACCAGACCATGTTCGCCATGGGCGAAGCCATCGCCCATCTGAATTATCTCGAACACGCCGGAAAATTGCGGCGCGCGGAAGAAAGCGGTCTCATTCGTTACACCAGTTAGTCCCATCCAGGAAGTCGCCATGTCCACCCACGAAACCAAAGCTCTGCCCGATCCGAAGGAAGTTGCCAGGATCTACGCCGAGGTCGCCCAGCGCGCCTCCGACCTGATCGCGGGCCACATCAAGCGGCAGATGAAGCGGGGCGTCCCGGCGCCGTCCGACGAACTGGGTATCGCCCAGGCTTTCATGGACATGACGGCGAAGATGCTGGCCAACCCCTACAAGATGGCGCGGGCGCAGATGAATCTGGTGTGGGATTATTTTTCGCTGTGGCAGCACTCGATGCTGCGCTCCATGGGCCTGCATGGAGCGCCGGTGGCGGCACCGAAGAAGGGCGACCACCGTTTCAAGGACGCGCAGTGGGAAGAGCATTTCCTGTTCGATTTCGTCAAGCAGAGCTATCTGATCACCGCCAGCCACATTCATGCTGCCGTCAGCAATGTCGAGGGCCTCGAAGACATCTCGAAGAAGAAAGTGGACTTCTTCACCCGCCAGTTCATCGACGCGCTGTCGCCCTCCAACTTCGCCGCGACCAACCCCGCGGTGTTGCGCGAGACCGTCACCAGCCACGGCCAGAATCTGCTCAAGGGCTTCAACAACCTGCTGCGCGACATCGAGGAAGGCGACGGCCAGCTGCGCGTCAAGATGACCGATCCATCGGCTTTCGAGATGGGCAGGAACGTCGCCGTGACGCCGGGCAAGGTGGTGTTCCAGAATGAAATGATCCAGTTGATCCAGTTCAATCCGACCACCAGGGAGCAGTACCAGCGCCCGCTGCTGATCATCCCGCCCTGGATCAACAAGTACTACATCCTCGACCTGCGCGAGAGCAATTCCTTCATCAAGTGGGCCACCGACCAGGGCCACAGCGTGTTCGTCATCTCCTGGGTGAATCCGGACGCCAAACTGGCGCAGAAGGGCTTCGACGACTACCTGAGCGAAGGCGCGCTGGCCGCCATCGACGCCGTCTGCCGGCAGACTGGCGAGAAGGAAGTGAATCTGATCGGCTACTGCCTCGGCGGCACGCTGCTCGGTTCCACCATGGGCTACATGGCCGCGAAAAAGGACAAACGCATCGCTTCGGCGACCTTCTTCGTCGCCCTGCTCGACTTCTCGATTCCCGGCGAGCTCGGCGTCTTCATCGATGAAGCCCAGGTAGCCAAGCTGGAAAAGAAAATGGAAAAGCGCGGCTTCCTGGAAGGCTCGGAGATGGGCGGCACCTTCAACATGCTGCGCTCCAACGACCTGATCTGGTCCTTCGTGGTGAACAACTACCTGATGGGCAAGGACCCTTTCCCCTTCGACCTGCTCTACTGGAATTCCGATTCCACGCGCATGCCCTGCAAGATGCACAGCTTCTATCTGCGCAACATGTATTTGAACAACCTGCTGCGTGAGCCGGGCGGCATCACCCTGCTCGATACGCCAATCGATTTGTCGAAGGTCAAGACGCCGTCCTATTTCATTTCCACCCTGGAAGATCACATCGCGCCGTGGCGCAGCGTCTATCTCGGCGCCACCGTACTCGGCGGCCCGGTGCGCTTCGCCCTCGGCGGTTCCGGCCACATCGCCGGCATCGTCAATCCGCCGGCGGCCAACAAGTATGGCTTCTGGACCAATGACGCCAAGGCGCTGCCGGAAACCCCGGATGAGTGGTTCGAAGGCGCCAGGCAGCACGAAGGCTCCTGGTGGACCGACTGGCAGAAGTGGATCAGCGGGCTGAATGACGCCAGGGTACCGGCGCGTGATCCGGCCAAGGGCAAGCTGAAGCCGCTCGAAGACGCGCCCGGCTCCTTCGTCAGGTTTCGCCTCGACGCGCAGAAGAAGAAAGCGAAGTGAACGCCGTTCCGGCGCAACGCACAGCGGGCGCGGACTCGCGGGACTCGACGGCGACATTGACCGGCGAACCGCGACGCGTCGTACTCGACACCAACGTGCTGGTCTCGCTCTACGTTTTTGCCGACAGCCGCTTCGCCCCGCTGCGAACGAAAATCGAAAGCGGCGAGTGGCTGGCGATTACCAGCGAGGCATGTTTCAGCGAGTTCCGCCGCGTCCTGGGCTACCCCCTGTTTGCGCTGGCCGACGAGGGGCAGAAAGAGGCACTAGCCGCCTACGATGGCGTCGTCGCGCACTTTGCCGGTTCGCCGCTGGCGGCAGCCGTCGCCCTGCCGCGCTGCAAGGACCGCGATGACCAGAAGTTCCTCGAACTGGCGCGCGATGCCGCCGCCGACTGGCTGGTGACGGCGGACAAGGCCTTGCTACATCTTGCGCGGCGCGACCGGCTGCGCGGCCTGTTCCGCATTCTCACGCCCGAAGCGGCGCTGACGGAAATGTGAAGAGTCGGCGCTGACGGTACGGCGCCAGGCACCCCAAAAAAAGGGCGCCACGAAGGCGCCCTGAACAAACCGCAATGGGAGGAGACCACGCGGTAGCCCCCTTCGTGACGAAGGGGGCTGGGGGTTGGATCAACTGCTGTGGTAAGCCGTCTCGCCGTGGGAGGTGATGTCGAGACCTTCGCGCTCTTCGTCTTCCGGCACGCGCAGGCCGACCAGTACATCAACGATCTTGTAGCAGACGAAGGCGACGACGCCGGACCAGACCAGGGTCACGCCGACGGCGGTGGCCTGAATCGTGACCTGACCCATGATGTCGTAGTTGTCCGCCACCTTGTTCGCCACGTAGTCGTAGATGCCGCTGCCGCCGAGGCTGGGCGACGCGAAGACGCCGGTGAGCAGCGCGCCGAGGATGCCGCCGACGCCATGCACGCCGAACACGTCGAGCGAGTCATCGGCGCCGAGCAGTTTCTTCAGGCCATTGACGCCCCACAAGCAGATCACGCCCGCCGCCAGACCGATCACCAGGGCGCCGACGACGCCGACGAAGCCTGCCGCCGGAGTGATCGCCACCAGACCGGCCACTGCGCCGGACGCAGCGCCCAGCATCGAGGGCTTGCCCTTGAGCAGCCATTCCGCAATCATCCAGGAAGTCGCCGCCGTTGCCGTGGCCAGCCAGGTATTGACGAAGGCCAGCGCCGCCGTGCCGTTGGCTTCGAGCGCCGAGCCGGCGTTGAAGCCGAACCAGCCGAACCACAGCAAGGATGCGCCGATCATGGTCATGGTCAGCGAGTGCGGCGCCATCGAGTCCTTGCCGTAGCCGACGCGCTTGCCCAGCAGATAGGCGCCGATCAGGCCGGCGATGGCGGCATTGATATGCACCACGGTGCCGCCGGCGAAGTCGAGCGCACCCTTTTGGAACAGGTAGCCTGCCGTCGCAGTGGCCTTGTCCGCCGCTTCTGCGGAGATGTAGGCATCCGGGCCGGTCCAGTACCAGACCATGTGCGTCATCGGCAGATAGCTGAAGCTGAACCACAGCACCATGAACAGCAGCACGGCGGAGAACTTGATGCGCTCGGCGAAGGCGCCGACGATCAGGCCGCAGGTGATGGCTGCGAAGGCGCCCTGAAAGGCGACGAAGATGAGCTCGGAGACGACGACACCCTTGCTGAAGGTGGCGGCGACCGAATCCGGCGTGATGCCTTTGAGGAATAGCTTGTCGAGGCTGCCGAAAAAGGCGTTGCCCTCGGTGAAGGCCACGCTGTAGCCATACACGACCCATAGCACGCTGATCACCGAGAAGGTGACGAACACCTGCATCAGCACCGACAGCATGTTCTTGCTGCGCACCAGGCCGCCATAGAACAGCGCGAGACCGGGAATGCTCATCAGGATCACCAGCGCGGTGGAGATCATCAGCCAGGCGTTGTCGCCCTTGTTGGCCGTTGGCGCCGGAGCCGCAGCGGGAGCCGCAGCCGCCGGAGCGACCGTTGCAGCAGCAGCAGCCGGAGCGGCAGCCTCGGTGGCAGCGACCGTCGGCGCAGCGGGCTTGTCGTCGGCGAGTGCGCCGCCGACAAAGCTGACCGCAAAGGCCGTCAGCAGGATAGCTAGGTATTTTCTCATTTCGGCTCTCCCTTACAGGGCTTCCTCACCGGTTTCACCGGTGCGGATGCGGATGACTTGTTCAACGTCGAAGACGAAAATCTTGCCGTCGCCGATCTTGCCGGTGCTGGCGGATTTCTCGATGGTTTCGATGACCTGGTCCAGCATGTCGTCGCGTATGGCGGCT
>JALNZB010000027.1 GCA_023229545.1 Sulfuritalea sp.
GCCTTGTCCAGCTTCACCTTTTCCGCCGCCTTGGCATCGCGATCATCGAGCAGAATCATGGTGCGGAGAACGCGCGAGACGATGTGCACGCTCTCCATCATGTTCGTGCTCAAGGTCGTTTTTTTGACGTTCTGACCAATGATCTCATCGATCTCTTCGTTCATGGCCGATATGGCGCCGATGCCCTCATATGCCAGAACGAGCATTAACAGCAGCACCGTACCAAAACCCAATCCGAGACGCATCCCGATTTTCATATTCTTGAACATGAATCCTTACTCCCTGAAGGTAAAACCGCCGGGGCGGCAAAAAGCACGGCGATGGTGCGTGCGGCCAATCTTTGCTGCATAAACTGAGATCCAGAATGAATCGTGGGCGTTTCGCTCACTTGAAGCGCCAGGTGACGCCGGCCGTCGCGGAATTTGTCGTCGTGCGCGGGTTGGCGTTGTCGTTGCGACGGACAAAGCCGAGCGCAAAGTCGATATCCTTGTTGGGCGAGTAAATCGCGCCGATTTCGGCGAAGTTGGACCGCGTCCTGTTGCCACCCGCCGCTTCCGTTTCGCTGCCGACGTCCAGTGCCAGCTTCCACTCCTCGCTGACATCCCAAACGGGAGCAATCGAAGCGCGCGTCGTCGTCGCGTCGTCGGGGTTGGACACCTTGTCGCTAAAGCGATTGCGGCCTGCGGCGAGGTTGGCATGAACGGCGCCGAACGGGACTTCCTGGGTCATGATCAGTGTCAGACCGTAAGAGGTCCTGCCCGTGCCGAGGCCGGCGGTTTCCTTGTCCGCACTGATCGGCAGGCGTATCTCCGGCTTCAGTCCGAAGCTGGTCTTGCTTGCTTCGTTTTCAAAAAAACGCCACTTCGCTCCCAGCGCCGGATTGCCGCCGCCGTCGGCATCGGCGCCCGAAACGGTGGAGCGGATGCTGGCGAGGCCGGCGGCAAAGTAGACATCCAGAGTTTCGCTGACGCCCCGCGTGTAGGCAGCTTGCAGGGTGCGGGTCTTGGTGGTGTCGCCGGCCAGACTCGCGCGGTCTTCATTGACGGAAAATTCGAGCTGGTTGCCGCCCTTGCCCTGCGTGCCGGTGTCGTCGGTGATCAGTGGCTGGAAAGCAAAAACAGCAGGCGCGGCAGCCGCGAGCAGCAGCCCGCCAGCAATGGAAATGGAAGGATGTCGTTTCATGTCGTGCTCCTTGGGTTCTTGTCAAGCATGGTTATCGGCAAACACCGGCAAATAGGCGACCACGGTTTCCCATGGCCGGGCGCACCAAACGACGATGCGAGGCTGTCGAGGCTTGTTGATGGATCAACTTTGATATATATTCAGATCGATGAACGGGAACGAGATCATCAAACGATTGAAGGCCGAAGGCTGGGAAGTACTCCGGCAGGAAGGCAGTCATGTGCGGCTTGGCAAAGGTGCGTTGCGCACGTCCGTTCCGGTGCATGGCAAACACGATCTCAAGCCCGGTACGCTGGTCAGCATCCAGCGTCAAACCGGCATCAAACTCAAATAGGGAAACGTCATGGACATCCGCTACCCCGCCATTTTCAAGCCGGAAGAAACCGGTGGCTTCTTTGTGCAGTTTGTCGATCTCGAAGAGGCGATTACCGAGGGCGAGACTCTGGAAGACGCCATGTTCAATGCGGTCGAAGTGCTGACCTTGACTCTGGAGGGGCGTATAGAAGAAGGCATGGCGATCCCGGTGCCGTCCGTCCGCGTCAAGGGTGCCCACTACATCGCGCCCGATGCCAAGACCCAGGCCGCGATGTTGGTGCGCCGCGCGCGCACCGACCGTTCGCTGGCCGACGTGGCGCGCGTGCTTGGCACCTCCTGGCCGGCCGCCAAGCGGCTCGAAGACCCGCGCCATTACCCAACGCTCAAGCAACTGGAACGCGCCGCCGCGGCTCTGGGCAAGCGACTGGTGCTGTCGTTCGAGTAGACAGTCCGGTAGGTCGGGCTTCAGCCCGACAAAGCGCTCCATCGACCGCCTCTGTCTTCCAAGGGGACTGATGAATCCTCTGCGGATTCCTTCGGGGCGCCGGGCTGAAGCCCGACCTGCAAGTGCTGGCATCTCCTACGCCGCCATCGCCATCTGTTCGGGGCTGGTGAAGCGATGCATCAGCCCCGGCACGTCGATGATCAGCGCCACCGCGCCGTTGCCCATGATGGTGAAGCCGCCGACGCCCTTCAGCTTGTTGAACACCTGGCCCAAGGGCTTGATGACGGTCTGCGTTTCGCCGGCAAGGTGATCGACGACGAGGCCCGCCTTGCGCCCGCCGAACTGCACCACCACCACGCTCTGGCGTTCCGACGGCGCGCCTTGCACGTCAAGCACTTCGCGCAAGCGCAGGAAGGGCAACACCTCGCCGCGCAGGTTCAGGTAGTGGCTGGCTTCGCCATCGAGCATGTCGTCGTATTGCGTATCGTCGTCGATGTGGTCCTCGTCTTCCTCCTGGAAGTCTTCGTCCTCTTCCGCCGTGCGACGGCGGCGCAACTCGATGCACTCGACCACCATGTCGAGCGGCAGCACGTAGGAAGCCTCGCCGACGCCGACCAGGAAGCCATCAATGATGGCCAGCGTCAGCGGCAGATGGATGCGCACGACGGTGCCCTCACCTTCCTTCGAGTCGAGTTCGACCGTGCCGCGCAGGGCCTGGATGTTGCGGCGAACAACATCCATGCCGACACCGCGACCGGAAAGATTGCTGACCTTGTCGGCCGTGGAAAAACCCGGTTCGAAGATCAGGTTGAAGATGTCCTTGTCGCTGAGATTGGCGTCCGCCGCGACCAGGCCACGCTCGATGGCCTTGGCCAGAATCCGCTCCTTCTTGAGCCCGCCGCCGTCGTCGGAAACCTCGATGACAATGGCGCCGGAATCGTGGTAGGCGTTCAGCCGCACGGTGCCGTGGGCCGGCTTGCCGGCGGCGATGCGCACCTCGGCGGATTCGATGCCGTGGTCCATTGAGTTGCGTACCAGGTGCATGAGCGGATCGCCGATTTTCTCCACCACGGTCTTGTCGAGGTCGGTTTCCTCGCCGCTGATATGCAAGCGGATGTCCTTGCCCAGGTCCTTGCTCATGTCATGGACGACGCGCTGGAAGCGGTTGAAGGTGGCGCCGATCTGCACCATGCGCAGGTTCAAGGCCGAGTCGCGCACTTCCTCGACCAAGCGGCCCATGGTGGCGGTGGTTTCGAGCAGGTCGCCGTCGTTCAGGCGCTGGGCGGCGAGGTTGGCCCCGGCGCCGGTGATGATGAGTTCGCCGACGAGGTTGATGAGCTCGTCGAGCCGGCGCGCGTCAACGCGGATGAAGTTGCTCTCGGCGACTTTGTGTTCCTTGATCTGCTTCTGCTTTTCCAGCGCGGCCTCCACTACCTTGGGCTGCACCATGCTCTGCTGCACCAGCACCTGGCCGATGGGCTGCGCGGCCCGGCCATGAGCATCGACTCCCTGCGCGCGTAAAGCGGCCTCGAGTTCGGCCGAGGTCAACGTGCCGCAGCGGACGAGAATGTCGCCCAGCAGCATGTCTTCTCCCGGCAGATCGCGGATGAAGTCGAGGTATTCCGCTATCCTGCTGTGCGGCGGCAGAATGCGGATGCGGCTGGATTCGCGCACAAAGTCGAACGCGCCTTCGATGGCGGCCTTGTCGGCATCGCTCTTGAAACTGATCTCGAAGCCGAGGTAGCAGGCTTCGGGGTCGATGCAGGTGAGCGCCGGTACCGACTCGGCCAGCGTGACGATGTTTTCGAGGGTGCCCATGGTTTCGAGGTAGCGCAGGCAGGCGATGGGGTCCATGCCGTAGCGCAACACGTCGGTCCCGAAGCGCAGCGAGATGTGCCAGTTGTCGGAACCGACGCCGCCGTTGTCGTGCGCATTGTCTTGCGTGCCGTCTTGCGTATATTCCCGTATAGCGGAGTTCGACAACGCCTTGGTGGCGTCGGGCACGATGCCGAGATGGATGTTGAGCCGTTCGATGAGCGCGCTACTGTGGGCCCTGATGTCGGCGCCGGGCTCGCCGGATTCGCTGGCGAGGTGGTCGATCAGGCGACCGATGTGGTCGCAAGTTTCGAGGAACAGGGCGACCAGCTCGCCGTTCATGGCCAACTTGCCGTCGCGCACGCGATCGAGCACGTTTTCGGCGACATGGGTGAATGAAACGATGTAGTCGAGGCCGAAGATTCCCGACGAGCCCTTGATGGTATGGGCGGCGCGGAACATGGCGTTGATGGTGTCGGCGTCGCCTCCCGCCTCGTCTATGCCCAGCAGCGCCTGCTCCATTTGCTGAAGCAGTTCGCGGGCTTCCTCGATGAATGTGTGCAGCGCGTCGTCCATGTTCATGTCGATTCAACCAATCAGGCAGCCTGCGAACGCAGTACCAGCGGGTCGCCGAAGTGGCCGGCGAGATCGCACAGATCGAGCACGTCGAGCACGACCTGGCTGTGTTCGACGAAACGCAGGGTCTTGTTCTTGGTCACGGCCTCACGCTTGGCGGCAACCATGAGCTGAAGTCCCGCAGAATCGATTTCACTGACGCCGGCAAGATTTACCTCGATGTCCTCGCAACGCACCAGCGGCGTGGCCAGCCCGCGCAACAATTCGGCGGCGGTGCCGATGGTCATTTCACCTTCGACAACGATGCGGCAGTTGTTACCTTCAGTGGCGACATTGACGTTCATGGCAATATTTCTCCTTAACGTGGTGATGTGAATGAATCAGGGCATGATGAGTTTTGAAACCGCCGACAGCATCTGCGGCGGCTGGAACGGCTTGACGACCCATGCCTTGGCGCCTGCAGCCTGGCCTTCGCCCTTCTTGGCTTCCCCGGCTTCGGTGGTGAGCATGATGACCGGCGTGAATTTGTAGGCGGCGTTCTGCTTCATGGCCTTGACGAAGCTGATGCCGTCCATGTTGGGCATATTGACGTCGCTGATGACGAGATGCACCTTCTGTCCGGTCAGCTTGGCGAGCGCGTCCTTGCCGTCGCAGGCTTCGATAACGTCATAGCCGGCACCCTTGAGGGCGATGCCCACCACTTGCCGCAGCGATGCGGAGTCATCCACCACCATGATTGTTTTTGCCATCGCTTGCTTCCCCTAGAAAAATGTGATTTCCGTTGCGGCAGCGACCGATTTGGCCGCGTCGCCGTTATGAACCGCATACTGTTCGGGCATGGTGTAGGTCTGCGCGAATTCGGCGAGCCACTCCCCGGCATCCATCGCGCCGTCGAAGCGCCCGGCCTGGAAGTCGGCGAGATGGTGTTCGAGCTTGGCGAGATCGGCCTCGACATGCGAGAGCGCCTGGCTGACGCGATCCTGAAACTGGAGCGCGACCAGCACGCCGGACACTTCTTCCTGAATGCCGACGGACTCGCCTTGCAACAACTGCATATGACCACTCACCTCGGCCGAAGCCACCATGAAGTCGCCGAGCACACGTTCCACCGTTGCCGAGAGTTCGCCCACCAGTTGATGGTCTTCCTCCTTGTATTTGTTCGCCATGCGGAACGTCGATTGCACGGAGGCGCTGACCGTGGCGACGGTTTCGCTGATGCGTTTGCCGGTTTCTCCGGAAAGATTGGAGAGCTTGCGCACTTCGTCGGCGACGACGGCAAAACCGCGCCCGACTTCGCCGGCTCGCGCCGCCTCAATGGCGGCATTCAGCGCCAGCAGGTTGGTCTGCTTGGCGATGTTGGCGACATCGGTGGCCATCACCTTAAGATTTTCGGTGAGGGACGACAGGTTGAAGGCTTCGTTGAACAATTTGTCGCGCGATTCCAGCGAGGCGCGCAGCGGCTCGATCATCGAGCGCAAATCGGTCTGCGCGGCGGCCAGGATGACGCCGAGCCCGCTGCCCTCGCCCCCGGCGCCCGATTGTCCGGCGGCGATGGTGAAAGCCACGCGCTGATTCAGCGCGTCAAATCGCTGGGCCAGCGCAGCGATGTTTTCTTCGGTGGTGACGCGCGCCGTCGACGTCTGCCGCGACCACACCGGCAACACCTTCAGGCAGAGCTGGTCGAGCCCGTGCGGGCAGCGCGCCCGGTGCTCGCATTGCGCCGCCTCGACCTGCCGGCGCGCCGCAGTGGCAAGCGCAACATGCTCGGCGCCGCAGCGCCCCAGCATCCATCTCGCCAAGCCCCCACCCATCGCGCACATGAGCAGGGCCAGCATCGTCGGCAGCGGCGTCACGCCGCCCACCGCCACCAAGCTAGTCGCACCGAAGAGACCCAGGAGAACCGGCGGAAACGCAATCCACATATTGTGATGAGTACCAGGCTGCGCTGCGGCTTCGGTGTTCCAGAACGGGTGCTCGGTCAGGGTTTGCATGGACTGCCATTTCCTCGGCTTGGACCTCGTTGTTCCCGGACGACATCGGGAATCGGGTTCTTTATTGAAGTCAGCAATGTGGCCCAAACGATCCTTCGGAACCATCAGGCAATCTTGATATTTGCGTAGGGATGAAACGGAACACTGTCAGACCGCATCGCAGCCGGGGTAGGGATGCCCCTACCCCGGAGGAACCCTATTGAATGAACTGCCCGAACGCTTCGACCGGAATGGGGCAGCCATAGAAGTAGCCTTGGTAGGCGTCGCAGCCCTGAGCGGCAAGAAAATCCCGTTGTTCTTCGGTTTCCACGCCTTCGGCAATGACCGACAGACCCATCGCATGGCCCAGGGCGATGATGGTCTGGGCAATCGCCGCATCGTTGCTGTCCGTGAATACATCCAGCACAAAGGACCGATCGATTTTCAATTGGTCCAGCGGCAGGCGTTTGAGGTAGGAGAGCGAGGAATAGCCTGTGCCGAAATCGTCGAGTGAAAAACCCACGCCCTCGGCCTTCAAGGCCGTCATTTTGGCGATGATGTCCTCCACATCGTCCAGCACCAGGCTTTCGGTGAGTTCCAGCTTCAGCAACTTCGGATTGGCGCCGCTGTCACCAAGCGCCACGAGTACCTGATCCACGAAGTCCGAATGACGGAACTGGCGGGCACTGACATTCACCGCCAGGGTGAGGTGGGCCGTCGCCGCCCCGGATGCCCAGGCAGCGATCTGTGCGCAAGCGGTTTCCAGCACCCAATGACCCAAGGGCAATATCAACCCCGTTTCCTCGGCCAGGGGAATGAATTCGGCGGGAGGCACCAGGCCGCGGTCGGGATGCCGCCACCGCAGCAGCGCCTCAGCGCCGATGAGATGACCGTCGTCCGCAATCTGGGGCTGGTAGTACAGGACGAACTGTTTCTCTTGCAATCCGTGGCGCAGGTCGGCTTCCAGCGCGACACGCCCGTTTATCAGTGCCTGCATCTGCGGATCGAAGAAGCGCAGGGTATTGCGACCGGCGGCCTTGGCCTGATACAGCGCCAGGTCTGCCCGTTTCATCAGTTCATCGACCGAATTCAGGTGGTCGTTGAAAAGGGTGATGCCGATGCTCGCGGTGCAGTGGTGCTTATGTCCCGCGAGTGGGTAGCTCTGGTTGAGCGCGGCGAGTATCTTGTCGCCGACAGCTTCGCTCTGGGCGGCGGCTTCCTCGGAGAGTTCGCTCAGGTCTTCCAGCATCACCACGAATTCATCCCCTCCCGGACGCGCCACGGTATCGCCTTCGCGAATGCAGTTGGTCAGACGCTGGGCGACCTGTTGCAGCAGCAGGTCGCCTTTGTCGTGCCCCCGTGTGTCGTTCAGTATCTTGAAGTTGTCGAGGTCGATGAAGAGGATCGATCCTTGGCGCTTGCTGCGGGCGCTGGATGCCAGCGCCTGTTGCAGCCGGTCGTGCAACAGGCGCCGGTTGGGCAGGAGAGTCAGCGGGTCGTAGAAGGCAAGATTCCTGATTTGGTCCTCCGCCGCCTTGCGCTCGGTGATGTCCTGGACGGTGCCAAGAGCCGCCAGGGGCGAACCATCCACGGCAAACGCCACCTCGGCGCGTTCCGATACCCAACGTATCTGGTCACCGAGGACGATACGATGTTTGATGTCGTAGGCGTGGCCTTGCAGAGCCCGATTCCAGGCGGCGCCGACAGATTCCAGATCGTCGGAATGGATGTGGCGCAGGAAGGTCTCCAAGGATTGAACCGTGCCGGTCGGTACGCCAAATATCCGGTAGGTTTCGTCCGACCAGGTCAGGACGTCAGCAACAATATCCAGGTGCCAACTGCCTACTTTGGCGACACCCTGAGCACGCTTGAGGTGGGCCTCACTGTCGATCAACTTCTCGTTCAGTTCGGTCAGCTGGCGCTTGTGTTCGTCCATCTCCCGGAATATCAGATCCAGCGGCTGGCGGATACCCGAATGGAAAATGGCCATGAAGGCAAGCGCCACGGACAGAAAGCGCAAGTAGTGGCCGAGTTCGTTGCTGAGATCATAGAAATTGACGTAGCGCGTGAAACAGAATTCGGTTGCCACGGCCAGACACAACGAACCAGCAAGCAGAAAATATATCTGCGGCTCGAACTGGCGCCTGATACGGTAGAGCATGACAAGTCCCGCCATCAGCGTCGCGATGATGACGTACTCGCTGACAATCTTGAATGGCGTCAGCCCTACGCCGTCGACGAAAGTAGCCGGCAACCAGCCATGCGTCGTCGTCGCGACTGCGACGGCGGCAATGGCGCCGAATCCGGCGCTGACATAGTAGAAATTGAATTTCTTGCCCATGGCGAGAGGTCCGCACACCAAGGCAACGGCTTCGAGAGCGCGAGCGGTCAGCCAGAACTGGGTGGGATAGTTGGTGGTGACCCAGGGGAAAAGGTTCATGCCCTTGAAAGTCAGCGTATGGAGGACATCGACAAAGCCGATGGCTCCGTATGCGGCGCCGAGGACGATAAGGTAAGCGTTGGTCAAATAGCGGTTGCTGGTCCATGTCAGCATAAAGATCGAGAAACTGACGACGATGGCAAACAATTCGGCCAGCGTGTGAAACAACAGATAGTGAGCCGACCTCGCTTCCGCCAGTAGCGCCACGATGGCGACCAGTACACCCACGACGATGAGTCCCGACTTGCTGATGCCCCGCCACATCGGCATTGGCGCCCACTCAAGGACTCGATTTTCGAGCGCCGCCATGTTGGCGGCGGCGATGACGACGCCCACTTCCTGGTCGGGATTGGCTGGATAAAGGTCGCTCATGTCGATGGCTCCGTTTCCACACGGTTGCGTCCGCCCGCCTTGGCGGCATAGAGTCGTTCGTCGGCATGGGCGACGAGATTCAGCGCCGACTCGCCCGGCACGCAGCGCGCGCTGGAGACGCCGAAACTGGCCGTAACACATGCCTCCGCACTCGAAGCGCGATGGGGAATCGCCAAGTCCATGATGCCCTGGCGAATCTTCTCGGCGATGACAACCGCGCCGGCCTGGTCGGTTCCCGGCAGGATGCAGACGAACTCCTCCCCGCCGTAGCGCGCGGCAAGATCGGTGGTGCGCACGATCACGTCGTCGATCGCGCGCGCCACCCGTCGCAGGCAGTCATCCCCTAGGACGTGCCCGTAGGTGTCGTTGAATGCCTTGAAGTGATCGATGTCAAGCAGGATCAACGACAGAATTTCCCCCGATCGGATATGCCGCGCATATTCCATGGCCAGCGCCTCATCGAAGCAGCGGCGGTTCGACAGCCCGGTGAGTCCATCGGTAATGGCCAGTCGGGTCAACTGCTCTCGCGCCGCCTTGAGTTCGATCTGGTTCTTCACCCGCACCTTGACGACCGCCGGACGAACGGGCTTGGCGACATAATCCGCCGCGCCTAACTCCAGCCCACGGGTCTCGGCTTCCCCGTCGTCGAGCGCGGTGACGAAAATGACCGGAATGTCCCTGGTCAGGCGCTCCGCCTTCAACCGCCGGCAGACCTCATAGCCATCCATCTCTGGCATCATCACGTCGAGCAGGATCACCTGCGGGTTTTCCGTGGCGGCAATGGCCAAAGCCCTTTCGCCGTTTAGCGCGAACAACACCTCGCAGTCGTCGCCGAATACGCCGGCAATCAGTTCGATGTTCGTCCGTTGATCGTCGACCACCAGTATCCGGTGCTGGGTCATGAACCGTTCCTTTCGGGCAGACCGAGTTTGGCGGCGAGCCGCTCCAAAGTCGCCAGCGCTCCCGCGAAATCGAGGTTGTTCAGGTGCCCGCCGAGCGCCTCGACTTCGGCATCGGCTTCGGCGTCGCCGCCAAGCAGCTTCTCGCGCAGGGACGGGAACAGCTTGCGCGCCTTGAGGCTGCCGGCGGCGACGAACTTGTAGAGTTCGGCGAAGCTTGCGGCGACTTCTCCGTTATCGGCATGACGTACCGGAGCAACCGGCGGCGCGGCGACGACGGGCGTCTGCCCGTCCAACACGGCGGTGGCGACAACCGCCGCAGTTGCCTCCCTTTCCAGCGTATCGAGGAGAGCCGGCATTCCCTCCGTTCGGCGCGTGCGAAACCCAAGTTCGACCGCAGCGGCGGCGGCGCACAACTCACGAGCTTCCAGTAGCGCGGCATCGCCCTTGAGCGAGTGGGCCAGACGCTCGGCTTCGCCCAGGTTTTCCGTAGCGATCGAGTGGCGCAACTCAGCAACGACAGTTGCATATGACCGCGAAAAATTCAACAGCAATCTCAACAGCAGCCCTCGATCGCCGCCCATCCGCACCAAGGCCGACGGGATATCGAACGGGGGTAGCGCGTCAGGAATGCCGGCATCGCCTGCGGTCGGCGACGCTTGCGAAGTCCGCGTTTCCGGCTTGAATTTGCCTCGCCAAGGGGAGTCGCCGACGATCCAGCGGCTCAGCGCCGCCATCAGCTTCTTCGGGTCGATCGGTTTGACGAGATGCTCGTTCATGCCGGCTTCGAGGCTTCTTTCCTTGTCCCCGCTCATGGCATGCGCGGTCATGGCGACGATGGGCAGGTCGTGCAGGCGCGCTTCGGCGCGAATCAGTCGCGTCGCCGTCAGCCCGTCCATCTCCGGCATCTGGATGTCCATCAGCACCAGGTCGAAACTGTCCGTCGTCGCGCGCTCGACAGCTTCACGGCCATTGACGGCGATCTCGACGGCAATACCGAGATTGGCCAACAGTTCGGCCGCCAGTTCGCGGTTGATCTCGTTGTCCTCGACCAGCAGCACCCGCCGCCCAGCCAAGTGGACGGGCGCCGCGCCCGAATCCCGCCGATGTTCCGTGTATTGTGGAACTTCGCAATGCCCGCCAAGAATGTTGACCATACAGTCGAGCAGGGTCGACTCGCTGACGGGCTTGATGAGGAACCCGTCCAGATCGGCACTTCCGGCATGCCGCAAGACTTCCTCGCGCCCGAACGCCGTCACCATCAGGATGGCGGGAGCATGGGGGAGCGTTCTGTCGGACTTGATGCGGCGGGCGGTCTCGATGCCGTCCATCTCCGGCATGCGCCAATCCATCAATACCAGTTCAAAGGGCCGCTCTTCGCGCGCCGCGTCGGCGATCGCCGACAGCGCTTTGCGCCCGGAAGATACGACCTGCACGGAAAAATCATGGGCGCAAAGCATGCCGGACAACGCCTCGCGCGCGGCGTCGCTATCGTCGACGACCAGTATCCGCTTCCCGCGCAACTCGTCGAGCGCGAGGCGAGACTTCGAGGGCGAGTCTTCCTCCGGCAAGCCAAGGGATACCGTAAAGGAAAAAGTGCTGCCCTTGCCTACTTCACTTTCGACCCAGATATGCCCACCCATCAGCTCGGAAAGCTGCTTGCTTATGGTCAGCCCCAAGCCGGTGCCGCCGTACTTGCGGGTGATCGAGGCATCGCCCTGGGAGAAGGACTGGAACAAGGCGGCTACCCGCTCCGGGGGCATGCCGATACCCGTATCCTTGACCGAAAAGCGCAGCCGTGCCGTCCGGCGGCCCAACTCTTCGGGCGTCACGGCGACAAGGATTTCGCCCCGCTCGGTGAACTTGACGGCATTGCCGACCAGGTTGACGAGAATCTGCCCCAATCGCAGCGCATCGCCGACCAGGTCGCGCGGGGTTTCCGGGGCGACCGCGAAGACGATCTCGATGCCTTTCTGCCCGGCCCTCAGGCTGACGATGTCGGATAGGCTCTCCAATATATCGTCGAGGAAAAACGCCTTCTGTTCCAATTCCAGCTTGCCGGCCTCGATCTTGGAAAAGTCGAGGATGTCGTTGATGATGGCAAGCAGCGACAAGGCGGCATTGGAGATTTTAGAAACATAGCCCCGCTGCTTCGGCGTCAGTTCCGTGCCCTGGGCCAGATGCGTCATGCCGATGATGGCGTTCATCGGCGTACGGACTTCATGGCTCATGTTGGCGAGAAACTCGCTCTTGTAGCGGGTCGCCGTTTCCGCCGTCTCCCTGGCCTGCTCCAGTTCCCCATCGGCTAATGCCTGGCTTTCCCGCAGCAACACGATCCACCATGTGGCGATGGCGATCATCGATGCCAGCGCGAAATAGAGGTTGAACAGGGTCGAGCCGAGCACGGCGCCGGTCTCCGCACTCAAGTGTTCGGCGCTCATCGCATAGGCCAGCCAGAACGCGATGGCGACAATCCCCAGCATCGCCCCGGCGAACAACATGAAGCCGGCGATCCTGGAATGATGCCGAGTCGAAATCCGTCCCCTGAAGACCGCAGCCAGCGCATCCGCCACGGTGCGCTGATAAAACGACACATGCTGCGGCTTGCAGCGATCCCGGCAGACGGAATTTAGCGTGCAGCACAGCGAACAAATCGGCGTTTCGTGATGGGAGCAGTAGGCAAAATCCGTTTGCGCATACTGTTGATCGCAGATGCCGCAGGAACACAATTGATCCGAGTTCGGGAAATGCTCATTGCGGCGGGCAATGTAGTACTTGCCCTTGGTCTGCCAGGCGATGAGGGGCGAGAGCACCAGGCCGATCGCCAGCGCGATCAGCCATGAGTAGGCTTGCGCATACGGCCCGAAGACCCCCGTGAAAGCGACGATGGACACCGCCGAGGCGACCAGCATGCTGACGAAACCGACCGGGTTGTAATCGTAGAGATGGGCGCGCTTGAATTCGACCATCGGCGGACTGAGACCCAGCGGCTTGTTGATCGCCAGATCGGCGACCACCGCAGCGATCCACGCGATGGCGACGTTGGAGTAGAGGCCGAGCACCTTTTGTATAGCCTCGAATACCCCCAATTCCATCAGCAGCAAGGCAATCGCGGTGTTGAACACCAGCCACACCACGCGCCCCGGATGGCTATGCGTGACGCGGGAAAAGAAGTTGGACCACGCCAGCGAACCCGCATACGCATTGGTGACGTTGATCTTGATTTGCGAGACGACGACGAAAAGCGTACTGACGAGGAGCGCGGAGCCGGGGTGCTCGAATACATAGGTGTAGGCGGTGTAGTACATTTGCACCGGCTCCGTCGCCTGGGCGGCGGCCAGGCCACCCATCACGGCGACCGATGCCAGCAACACGCCCGCCAGTTGCTTGAGGCACCCCAGCACGACCCATCCCGGCCCGGCCAAGATTACCGAAAACCACCAACTGAAGCGGTTGCCCTTGTGCTTGTCGGGCATGAAACGCAGGTAGTCGACTTGTTCGCCGATTTGGGCGATCAGCGAAAACGAGATGCCGGTGGCGATGCCGAAATAGTAGGGATCGAAGGAATTGCCGCCGGAGTGTTCGCCCTGGTATTGGACCAGGAACTCGAACGCACGCGGTTCCCGCACCAGGACGAAACCGAACGGAAGCAGCATCAATAGCAGCCAGAGCGGCTGCGTCCATCGGTGCAGGCAGTTGATGGCGGTTATGCCGTAGTACACGACGGGAATGATGACCAGGGAACACAGGATGTAGCCGAGATACAAGGGCAAGCCGAAATACAACTAGAGCGCCTGCGCCATGATGGCGGCTTCCAGCGCGAAGAAGATGAAACAGAACGAAGCATAGATGAGCGAGGTGACGGTGGAACCGACGTAGCCGAACCCCGCGCTGCGGGTCAACAGGTCGATGTCGATGTTGTAGCGCGCCGCATAGTAGGAAATCGGCATTCCCGCCAACAGGATGATGAACGAGGCGAAGGCGATCGCCCAAACGGCGTTGGCGCAGCCGAAGTCGAGCAACAACACCGCGCCGATGGCTTCGAGCGCCAGAAACGAAATACTGCCGATGGCCGTATTGGCCAGCAAGAGCGGCGACCATTTGCGGAAACTCGCGGGCGCATAGCGCAACGCGTAGTCCTCCAGGGTTTCGGTCGCCACCCAGCGATTGTATTGGCGACGTGATATTTCGACGCGGCGCTTGCTCATGCGTGGTTGCGGGTGAGAGAACGCCGCAGCAGTGCCGTGACTTCCGCCTGAAGTTCGCCGGGCGTAGCGGATAAAGTCACGAACTTGTCGTCGCCGGACAGGAACATCGCCGGAATTGGTGCCGTTTCCGCCGCGCGGAAGACGATGCGGCAGGTATTGCCCAGGGAGGCGGTCAGCGTGTCGGTCGACCGCCGGGCGTGACCAATGACCAGAACGAGCGGCAGGCGGTCGGGATCGACAGGATAAAGGTCGCTCATGTCGATTGCTCCGTTTCCACGCGGTTGCGTCCGCCTGACTTGGCGCGATAGACCGCGTCGTCGGCCCGACGAAACAGTTGATCGTAGGTCTCGCCCTCGGCGAGCGCGGCGATGCCGAAACTCGCGGTAACGGCCATGTCGCCGGGACATAACGTTTCGATCCCTTCCCGCCAGGCTTCCGTGCGAGCGACTGCCTCCACCAGCGCGACCCCGGGCAGCACGGCGAGAAATTCCTCGCCGCCGACACGGGCCATGATCTCGCCCGCAGCGACGAAACGTTGCAGCAGTTGCGCCAGTTGTTCCAGCACCATGTCGCCGACCTTATGCCCGTGGGTGTCGTTGACGCGTTTGAAGTTGTCGACGTCGACGACGACCAGGGTCACCGGCTGCTTGTTGTACCGTGCTTCGCGGATCAACTCGGGCAGTCTGCCTTCGAGGTAGTGGCGGTTGTGGAGCGAGGTGAGCTGGTCGCGCATGGCCATGTCCTTCATCGCCTCGTGCTGCGCTTCGAGCTGGCGTACCAGCGACTGCATGGTCAGCAAGTTGACGACGCGCACTTCCAGTTCTTCCGCCACCGGTGGCTTGGCGACGAAATCGTTGGCGCCGTTGCGCAGGATCTCGACCTTGCGCGTGATGTCGTCGAGGCCGGACATGACCAGGATCGGCGTCATCGACTTCCTGCCTGCGGTGCCGCGCACGGCGCGCACGAGCCACAGCGCCGTTTCCGTGCCGGCCAGCTTGTAGTCGGCCACGACAAGGTCGTAATTACCGCGCGCGAACCTGTCGGCGGCCTCTTCGGCACTCTCGCAAACGTCGACGTTCAAGCCCATGTTTTCCAGAACTTGCCGGCAATACATCGCCATGCTGGCGCTGTCCTCCACCAGCAGGATGGAACCGGCAATGCGGCGGCGGTTCGCGGCGGCAAATTTCTCGACGAAGCGCTCGAAGTCCGCCATCTGGTATTTCGAGAAGCACTCCGTCACGCCGGCTTCGATGGCGCGGTCGACAATGTCCTTGTCGTGCGATGTGGCGAACAGCACCGATGGCGCGTTGTGCAGTATCTTTTCCGCCTTCGCCCGGATGAAGAAATCGATGCCGGTCATGTCGCCCAGCTCGTAGGCGAAACACATAAATTCGACCGGCTCGGTTTTGACCACCTTGAGCGCTTCGTGCCCCGAGGCGATGGCACAAGGTTCCATGCCGTGGCGCGCGAACAACGAGGAGAGAATGGACGTAACAACGCGCGAAGGGTCGACGATCAGTGCTTTTGACATTGCGGACTACTCAAGGAGAAATCGGGATGGTGCAAGGGCACGGCAAGCGGCATGGCTTCGGCGGCATGACCGAAAATTCGCCGACCGCCGCTCACGGCCTATTTCCGGCGGGTATCCGCAACTCGATGGTCGTGCCCTGCTTCGGGGCGCTTTCCAGTTTCAGGCGACCGCCCATCATCTCGGCGCGCTCGCGCATGCCGACGAGTCCATAGGAATTGACGGGCCGCAGTTCCGGGTCGAAGCCCTTGCCGTCGTCCCTGACCATAAGCGCGAGCTCGCCATCGCTGTGCGTCAGCGCCACTTCGATGCGCCGCGCCTCGGCATGACGCGCGACATTGGTCAGCGCCTCCTGCACGATGCGGAACACAGCCGTGGCATGTTCATCGTCGAGCACGATAGCGTCCTCCTTCGCCCTCAGCTCGCAATGCAGCCCACTATGCGTGCGAAATTCGCTGAGGAGCCATTCCAGCGCCGGCACCACGCCCATGTCGAGCGCGGCCGGCCGCAGGCGGGAAGTCAAGTTGCGCACCGTCTGGATGGTGCGATCGACCAGCACCATGATGTTCTGCACCGCCTCAACCATCGCGGGCCGAGCATTGCCGTGCTTCACGCGCAGCATCGAGACGTTCATGCGCAGAGCCGACAGCACTTGCCCCAGCTCGTCGTGGATTTCCCGCGCCAGGTGCTTGCGTTCGGATTCGCGCGTCGCCTCGATGCCCGCCGCCAGCTCGCGCACGCGGTCGCGCGATTCGTTGAGTTCGCGCTCGGTTTCCTTGATGGCCGTGATGTCCTGCACCGTGCCGCACGACCGCGACGGCCGACCGGCGGCATCGTAGTCGGTTTCGCAGCGCTCCCGCACATGCTTGATGCGACCGTCCGCAAACAGCAGCCGATGGTCGAAATCGTAGGAGGTACGACTCTTTAGAGCTTCGCTGCGGGCCGCACGCACCTTGTCGCGGTCGTCGGGATGAGTCGCTTCCAGGAACTGTGCCGGGCCGGCGGCAAGGCGCGCGGAATCAATCTCGAATATGCGAAGCATTTCGTCCGACCACAGCAGCTCGCCGTTGACCAGATCGAGTTCCCAACTGCCCATGACGCCGATACGCTGGGCATCCGCAAGACTTCTCTCCTTGATACGCAAGGACTCCAGTGCCTGCTTGAACGCGGTGACGTCGCGCGAAATGCAGAGGACGCTCGCAACCTCTCCATCCGGCCCGAACTCGGGGACGTAATGGTTGCCAAAGACGTAATGGCGGCCTTCCGGCGCAACGAACTCCACCGCACATTCGGTCGGCCCGCCGGTTTCCACCACGTGGCGAATGCTGCGTATCGACTTCTCTGCCTCCTTCGGCGAAACAATCCGCCCATCCGTCGGCGGCCACCCGATGAGCGCATCGCTCGGCAGTTGGGTCAGCGCCAGCACCGCCTTGTTGGCGTAGATGCGGCAGCCTTCGCGGTCGTAGCGGAATATCAGGTCGGGCGAGTTTTCGGCCAGGGCGCGGAATTCCTCTTCGCGCCGCATCAGATCCGCTTCGAGCCGTTTGCGCTCGGTGATGACGCGGAACAGGATGATGAAGCGCGGGCCGTCGGCGGGATCGCCGGCCTTCCTGGAGACGGAAAGCTCGAACCAGCGGGCGTCGACGGCATGCGAACGGCGTAGCTCCTTGCCGTAGGAACTGCCCGTCTCATTGGCTTCGCGCAGGGACGACATCACCACCTCCGCCGCTTCCGGCGGCAGATGTTCGGCGAAGCTGCGGCCGAGCATGGCTTTCCGGTGCCGCGCCAGAAGACCGGGCGGCTGCACCCACACCTGGTGACAAATGCCGTCCAGGTCCGTTTCGCACAACATATCGGGGAGAGCCTCCAGGGTCGCGGCCCAGTTGGCGTTAAGCTTCTTGAGGGATTGTTCGCCTGCCACGCGCTCGGTAATGTCGTGCATGAAGCCGTGCCAGCGCGTGCCGCCGTCGGGGTCGCGCTGCGGCAGCGAGCGGGCCTCGATCCAGCGCAAGCCCTTGTGCGGATGATTGATGCGGTACTCGACGTGATAGGGCGTGAGGTCGCGTTCCGATTGCTCGGTCTTGTCGAAGGTCATTTCGACGTCGTCGGGATGGCTCATGGCGGCCAGCGCCGATACGTCCTGCGCCACATCTTCGGGTCCTATGCCGAACAGATCGACGATGCTGGCGCTGGCGAAGGGCATGGCATAACCGCCGTCCGGACGATGCACCAGCGTGTAGAAATAGCCCGGCGCCAAGTCGAAGAATTGCGACTGGCGTTGCTCCAGTCCGGCGCGGGCCAGCAACGACTGCGCGTAGCGCTTGCGTTCGGCAATGTCATGCGCCAGCACTAGCGTTTGCGGCGGATCGGTGTCGGGAATGAGGGTGACGAAGAACTCATACTCGCGCCGCGAGCCATCCGGCGCCAGCGCCCCTACCTCGTATGAGATCGGCACCGCTTCGCCCGCGAGCCGCCGCCGGGAAATGTCGGCGACGCGCGGACGGTCGTCGGGGTGGATCAGGTCGAGAAAGCCCGGCGCCTCCCCCAACTCGCCCGCCGCATAGCCGAGCCGGCGACCGAAATGGCTGTCGTTGTTGTAAATCACCTTGCCGCGCTCGAGCACCATCAGCGACATGCCGACGCTGTTCAGTTCATCCAGCAACAGTTGCCGAAAGCGCAGGGTGCGGCGCAACTCGTCTTCCAGGCGCCGCCGTTCGGTAATGTCCTGGCCGAGCGTCAGCGCGCCGACGATCTCGCCGCTCTCGTCCCGCTCGGCGACGATGCGGACATGGTGGGTGCGGATTTCGCCGCCGGGATGCGGCGTGGGAATTTCCATTTCGGCGGTGACGCCCGTCGCCATGACCCGTTCGAGCAAGTGCTGGTAATCCGCCACCGCGTCGATGCCCGGCGAGGTTTCGGCAGGCGTTTCCCCCAGCACCGGCAGGGCTTCCGGCGCAACGCCCTTTACCATTGCCGGATTCATATACTGCACGCGGCATTGCCGGTCGTAGCGGACGACGTTGTCCGGCATATTTTCCGCCAGCATGCGAAACTCGCGCTCCCGTGCCTTGATCGCATCCTGCATGCGGCGACGAGCGGTAATGTCGGTGCCGAATGCGATTACACCGACGACGCAGCCCTTCGGGTCGCGTTCGGCGACGAAGCGGATATGGTGGGTTTGCCGCGTACCGTCCGGCATCAGCACGATCATTTCCATTTCGCTGTCGTATCCGCTTCCAGCCACGGTCAGAACGCGTTTCTGGTAGTCGGCGAAGCGACCGTCCGGATAGCATTCCATCGGCGTCTTGCCGACCATGTCATCGAGCGAACAGCCGAAGGTGCGCCCCAGCTCGGGGTTGATGTAGACGAAACGCGCATCTGGCGAATAGCGGGCGATATTGCCGGGAATGTTTTCCGCAAGGCTGCGGAAAACGCGCTCGCGCTCCTCAAGCTGCGACTGTGCGCGCACGCGGCTGCTGATGTCGCGCGAAATGCCGACAGTACCGACGATATTGCTTTCGCCGTCCCGCATCGGGCCACGGATGGTTTCGAACCAGGATTCGTGCCCGTCGCGATCCGCGCCGGACTCTTCGGTGCGCAACGGGCAGCCGGACGCGGAAACCTGCATGTCGTAAGCGAGGTTGGCGCGAGCGGCATTGACGGGGAGGAAATCCAGGTCGAGCCTGCCGATGACGTCGGCGGGCGCGGCGGCGCCGGACTGACGAACGAAGGCCATGTTGACCGCCAGATAGCGGTTGTCCATATCCTTGATCCAGGCCGGATCGGGGATATTGTCGAGGAAGGCGCGCATCTGCGCCGCCGCGTCGCGCAACTGCTGCTCCATGCGTACGCGCTCGGTGATGTCGCGAATGATGCCGGCAATGCGGTGGATGCGACCGGCGGCATCGCGCAGAGGCACCATGGTGTTTTCATGAATGCGCCTGCCGCCGGGCCCGTCGAGCCTGACTTCGTAATGCACCGGCGCGCCGCTATCGATGCAGCAGCGGTCCTGCGCCATGAGGAACCCGGCTGTCTCGGCGGGAAACAGTTCATCGGCACATTTGCCACGCGCCTCTGCGCCAGTAAAGCCCATCAGGCGTTCCGCCGCCGGATTCAGCGCGGCAATGGGACAACGACCGTCCACGGCAACGTCGAGCATGAGGATGCCGTCGGAGAAGGCGTCGAAGAATTCCTTGTAGCGGCGTTCGTGCAGGCGTAGCGCGGCTTCGACCTCCAGGGCGCGCAGACGGGCCTCGGCGGCGCGGCGCGCGGTGATGTCGCGGCAATAGCCGACGGCCAGGGGTTCGCCGTGATGATCGATCCAGTTCAGCGAGACTTCGACCGGCACCCGCCGACCGTCGCGGACGATGTGCTCGGTCTCGAAATGCTGCGTCCCGGCATTCTTCAGTGCCGCCATCTGTTCGGCCAAATCGTCGGTCGAAGAGTCGGTTATGTCTTTCACCGCAAGAGTGGTCGTCTCCTGGCGGCTGTACCCGATGTGACGGGCGAAGGCGGCATTGGCATAGATCAGTTTGAGCCCCTCGTCAGCATCGGTCGAATGGACAAGGATCATGGTATCGGCGGTATGGTCGGCCGCCAGACGCAGCATGGCATTTTCGCCTTCGAGCCAGCGGTGCGCCAATTTGGCATGATCCAAAGACGCCTCGGTAGCTGACTGCCGTCGCCGCAGGTGGAGGGTGAGCGACATCAGCAGCGCCATCGCACCGAGAATGACAAGGAGCCTGGAACGGGACTGATTGGCCAGCTCGGTGATCCGTTCAGACTCACTCGCGACTTCCTGCGTGGCTTCCACTGCGATGCGGTCGGCTGCTTCGCCGAGACGGTTGGACAGTTTCTCCCAGCGCAGCACTGCGGCGTCACGATCACTTTCAGTGACGGCGAGCCGCGCCAGATGCGCCAGATGCGCCTCGGCTTCAACAACCAGCGGGGCCACTTGATGGTCGTCGGCCAGCGAAGGGTGACTGACGAGCAAGCGAGCTGCATTCAGAGCGCGACGCCGATCCATCGGGTGGGGGTCGGAGGCAACGGCATCGCCATAGTGACGCAGCAGCTCGAGATTGCGTACCGTGATCTGCTTGTTCATCAGGTTCGGCAGAGTCATCTGCGCAGTGTCGTGTGCAACACCGAGCAATTGCTGTCGCTCGTAATGGCCGAATGCCGCCATCGTCAGGGCGATGGCGGAAATGATGAATACAATGGTGGCGTTGATCCGGGTTGGCTGCTCGGGCAGAAGAGCAAGAATTTTTTCCACGGTCAGTTGCCGATTTTTGTCATATAGGGATCGAGGAACGGAATTCCTCGCCTGCCAGCATGGCTAATCGCCCGATCTACCGCCATCGGGCGATCTTGATTTTGGGGTAGGCCCGCGACTTACGAAGGGTCAGGACTTTCCGACATGCGAACGGAGTGCGACTACTCCAGCAGTCCGTTGTCCACGGCGTAACGCACCAGTTCGGCGTTGGACCTCATGCCCATTTTTTCCATCAGCCGCGCCTTGTGGGTGCTGACGGTCTTGTTGCTGATCGAGAGCATATCGGCGATTTCGTTCACGCCCTGTCCCTTGGACAACAGCATCAGAACCTCGAACTCCCGGTCGGAGAGGCGTTCGTGAGCCAATTCGTGGCTTTCGCCGGCGATTTCGAAGGCCATCTGTTCCGCCACCACGGGATCGATGTAACGTCCGCCGCCAGCAACCTTGCGGATCGCGGCGAGCAGACGTTCGGGATCGCTGTCCTTCGTCAGGTAGCCCGAGGCGCCGGACTTCAACGCGCGCTTCACAATTTGTGATTCGTTGTGCATCGAGAGTACGAGGATCGGCATTTTCGCATCCTGCATGCGGATGCGGGATACAAGTTCAACACCACAAATGCCGGGCATGGTCATATCGAGCAACAGCAGGTCGATGCCCCCCCCGCGCATGGCGTTAAGCACCTGCGCGCCGTTCTCCGCTTCGCCGATCACCGCGATGTCGTCGACGAGGGTGAAGAACTGCTTCAAGCCCTCGCGGACAATGGCGTGGTCGTCCGCTATGAGGAGACGGATCATCGACGCCCCCTTACCCATAGATCACAATACCCCGTAGCGGACGAAACCATAGGTCACATCTCCGTAAACAAATAGTGATAGCGGCGGCCGAGGTGTTCGCGGCTCATGCCGAGCGTCTCGGCGACGGCGGAAATGGTAATGCGGCGCCCACCCCAGCGCAGCACGGAAATGGCTTCGCGCACCTTGGTTGCGGTACTTTCGCTACGCACGCGGTGAGTGTGGTAAGCACCGCCCCGCATGCTGGCGCGCCCGCCCTCTTTCCCGATCAGCCGCTGTAGCGGGGGGTTGCGCGCGGCAAGCAGCGAAGGCGAGAGCCAGAGGCTTTCGCTGCGGCGCTCACGACTGGGCGAGGTGTAGGCCGGCACGTCGTAGTCAACACGCTGCCAGCCGGTCGCCTCCAGCGGCTCATGGTCCGCGTTGCGGTAGCCCGACAGCGCGACCATGCCGCGCACGGCGAGAACGCTCTCAACCAGCCGGATCTGGTCTGCCGCAGTGAGTTCGTGCTTGTAGCCGCCGCCGACGCGGGTGTCAAGGGCATAGGGCGGATCAAGGTAAAACAGGGTGCGCAGTCCATCGTAGCGCGCCATGACTACCGACCAGTCGTCGGATTCGATCTGTACCCTGCGCATGCGCTGGTGGATGTCGCCCAAGCGTTCGACACCGGAGAGCCAGCGGCGCACGGCGGAGGACATGCCGCAGCGGGAATCCTCGACGCAATAGCTCCAGCACTTACCGATGCCGCTGTGCGACTGGCGCTGGCGGACGATGAAGCGCCGCGCCGCCTCGACCGGATCTTCCGAGGGTTGCTGGGCGATATAGAACTCGGCGCGGGAATAGAGCGTCGCTTCGCAGACGGACCGGAGGCGGGCGAACTGCTCCGGTTCGCGGATCACGCGAAAGAGATTGCCGAGATCCTGATCGATGTCGTTGTAGACCTCGACCTTCGCCGGGAGTTTGGACAGCAGCACGGCGGCGCTGCCGCCGAAAGGCTCGACGTAGGTGTGATGCGGCGGGAAGTGCCCGACAATGCGGGACGCCAGCTTGGCCTTGCCGCCGAACCAGGTGATGGGGGGGGATACGCTCATGGTGAGGCCAGAATGCCGCACCACGACTCGCTCCGCTATCGGGCAAGGGCGGATTTTGTTGTCAGTCCGCAGGAAGGCCAGGCTAGGCCGTTCCTTACCCCGCCCGCCAGCCCATGTCGAAAACGGATTCCCCGGTCGACGCCTGCCGCCGTTTTCAGTCCACGAGTCTATTGATCAGCGCGTAGCGAACCAGCTCGGCATTGGTCTTTATGTCCATCTTCTCCATCAGTCGTGCCTTGTGGGTGCTGACGGTCTTGTTGCTGATGGAGAGCATGGCGGCGATCTCATTCACGCCCATGCCCTTCGCCAACAGCTTGAGTATCTCGAACTCGCGATCGGACAACTGCTCGTGCAGCGAACCGTCGCCGTTGCCGCCACTCGCGTCAAGAGCAATTTGCTCGGCGACGGTCGGGTCGATGTAGCGGCCGCCGCCGGCCACCTTGTGGATCGCGTAGAGCAGCCTTTCGGGATCGCTGTCCTTGGTGAGATAGCCCGCAGCGCCGGCCTTGAGCGCGCGTTTCACGATCTGCGGCTCGTTGTGCATTGAAAGCACGAGGATAGGCAGCTTCGGATGCTGGATGCGTATCCGTGCGATCAACTCGACACCGCTGATGCCTGGCATGGTCATGTCGAGCAGCAGCAGGTCAAAACATCCCTTCCTCAGTGCATCGAGCACCTGGTTGCCGTTGATGGCCTCGCCCGCGACCTCGATATCCGCCACCAGGCTGAACAACTGTTTCAATCCTTCGCGCACGATGCCGTGATCGTCCGCCATGAGCAACCGAATCATATTTCGCCCTCCTTGTCCGCCACCACCGGGATGCGTACCCGTATCACCGTCCGCCTGCCCGGCGCGCTCGAAACGTCCACCGCGCCGCCCACCGCAGTAGCGCGCTCGCGAATGCCGACCAGATCAAGGGATTTCTGCTTGGGCGGGTCATCCGTATCGAAGCCGGAGCCGTCGTGCCGAATCTCGATCACACAAGCCTCCGTTTCGCACTCGAAGACGATCTGGATGCGCTCAGCCGTCGCGTCGCGCGCCGCATCGGTCAGCAATTCCTGGACGATGCGGAACACGGCGACGGACTGCTCTTCACGCATGCGGACATCGCCCGGCGGCGCCTCCAGGTCGCAGGGAATCCCGGCATGCCGGGAGAATTGCGCCGTCAGCCACTCCAGCGCTGGCACGATGCCCATGTTAAGCGCTGCCGGGCGCAGCGAGGAAGACACGTCGCGCGCGACCTGGATGATCTTGTCCACCATGCCCAGCAGATTGGCGGTCGCCGCGCGCATGTTCGGCTGGTCCCTGCCGAACTGATAGTCGAGGAGGTTCAGGCTGAAGCGCAGTGCCGACAAGTTCTGCCCGAGTTCGTCGTGGAGTTCGTGGGCGATCCGGCGGCGTTCTACTTCCGTTTCCGCTTCGCGACGGACGGCGAGATCGCGCAGCTGCGCGCGCGAATCCTCCAGCAGACGTTCGGCCTCCACCAGGGCAGTGATGTTGCGGCCAATGGACAAGGCGCCTTTCACCTGGCCGTCGGCGGCGCGTTCAGGAACGATGAGAAAGGCGTGATGAACAATACTGCCGTCGATCGATCGCGGCCAGGACAGCGTGACATTCGTCGGTTCTCCAGTTTCCATGACCTGACGCAGGCGTGCCACGTATTCCTCCACCGGCATGCTGACGTCGCTCCGCCACGCGGCATCGAGCATGACGTTCAATGCCGCGCCAGCCGGCACCTCGGTTTCCCGCAGGTAAGCCGCATTGACATAGGTGCGTCGGCAATCGAGGTCGTAGCGCACGATAAGGTCGGGGGAGTTCTCGGCCAGCGAACGGAACTTCTGCTCGCTCGCGTGCAATTCGGCGGTACGTTCCCCGATCTTTTCCTCCAGACTGTCATGAGACTTCCGCAGCGCGTCTTTCGCCTGCTTGAGATCCCTGAAAACGAGATCGATGGGTTCCTTGAGACCGGTGACGAGTATTGCCCGGTAGATGAGGTAGAAAGCCGCCAGCTTGGAGAAATGGCCAACCAGGTTGGCAATTCCATACACGCTCACATAGGCGGTGAACGAAATTTCGGAAAGGGCCGTACAGGCGATTGAAGCGGCGGCGAGAAAGAAGACCCTGTCGTTGAAATACTTCCGTTTCCCGTAAAGGAGAAATAGCGAGGCGAGAAGGAGCGCGGATATCAGGTATTCGCTGCCGATCTTGAAAGCGGTCAGCCCTGTTCCTTCGATGAAGCAGTCCGGGAAGTTACCGGAGAATATGGTCGCCACAAGCCCCAATACCGCTGCGGCGTATCCGCCGAAAACGGCGTGATCATTCACCCTGCGCTCGGCAAACAGCGGCGCCACAAGGAGGGTGACCGCCTGTAGATAGCGTGCCGCTATCCAGAGTTGGGTAGGCAGGTTGGATCCGTAACCGGGGAATACGTCCATCCCCTTGTAGGCAAGGGCATGAATCAGGTCGATCAGGGCGATAAAGCCATAGCCGATGCCAAGCAGCCTGAGATAGCTGTTCCCCAGGTACGCGCGTGTGTTCCAGGTGAGGATGAAAAGCGTAAAGGCGATCGCAATGGTGACGATCTCGATAAAGCTGTGGAACAGCAAGTAGCTGTAGAGACTGCTGAGATACAGCGCCAGAACCAGCGCCGTAACGGCACCGATGTAGGAAATTATTTTGGGCCCGTTATTGTCGAGCAACCGGATCACAATTCGTCCTCCTTGCCCGCTGCCACCGGAATGCGCACCCGTACCACCGTCCCCCAGCCCGGTGCGCTCGAAACCTCCACCTCGCCGCCCACCGCGAGCGCGCGCTCGTGAATGCCGACGAGGCCGAAGGAATTCTGCTTGCGCGGGCTGTCGGCATCGAAGCCAACGCCGTCGTCCTTGATCTCGATCACATAAACCTTCGCGGCGCAGTCAAACACGATCTGGATGCGACCGGCATGCGCGTGGCGCGCCGCGTTGGTCAGCGACTCCTGCACAATGCGAAACGCGGCGACGGCCTTCTCTTCGGGCATACGGACATCGCACGACGGTACCTTCAGGTCGCAGGAAATGCCGGTGTGCCGGGAGAACTCCGTCGCCAGCCATTCCAGCGACGGGACGATGCCCATGTCGAGCACCGCCGGGCGCAGCGAGGAAGACACGTTGCGAGTGACCTGGATGGTCTTGTCCACCATGCCCAGCAGATTGGCGGCCGCTCCGTGCAGGCCGGGATGATCCTTGCCGAACTGGAAGTCGAGCACTCCGACCCCGATCCGCAGCGCCGACAACTGCTGCCCGAGTTCGTCGTGAAGCTCACGGGCGATGCTGCGGCGCTCGTCTTCGCGCGCCGCCTCGCGGCTCTTGGCGAGATCGCGCAGTTGCCGGCGCGATTCTTTCAGCCGACGCTCGGCTTCGCGGATGACAGTGACATCGCGCGCCAGGGCAAGCACGGTCGCCACCCGCCCGTCGGCATCGCGCTCGGGCACTATCAGCATGTCGTAGTCGTGGTGCTGTCCGTCCTTGAGGACGTAGTCGAGATCGACGCGGTAGCTCTCGCCTCTGTCGAACACCTGGCGGACGACATCCATCAGCTTGCGGCTCTCGGCAGACACGACGATCGCGTCATCGGCGGGCGTGCTACCGATCAACTCCTCCACCGACCTGCCGATGATCCTGCTGACGACCGGGTTCACGTAGAGACAGCGGCAGTCGCGGTCATAACGATAGATGGGATCGGGGCTGTTCTCGGCCAGGGCGCGGAACTGCTGCTCACTGGTGCGCAAGGCGTCTTCCATCGCCCGCCGCTCGGTGATGTCCCGAGCGACGCCCAACACCCCGATCAGCTTTCCCGTATTGCCCCGCAGCGGCGTCTTGACGGTTTCAAACAGTCCACGATAACCATCGGCGGCGAAGGTCAGCCATTCCTCGTTGATCGTGGACTTGCCGACCGCCGCCGCCCTGCGGTCGTTCGCGCGGAAGAAGTCCGCGAGTTCCCGGTCCACGAAATCGTGGTCGGTCTTGCCGATGATGTCCGCTGCCGCGACGCCGAACAGGCGCTCGAACTGCGGGTTGCAATGCAGGAAGACGCCCTCCGGATCCTTCAACCAGACGAGGTCGGGGATGGTCTGCACCAGCGTGCGCAAATGCGCCTCGCTTTCCTGTACCCGGCGATGAGCGAGCAGGCCGGTGAGTCCGTCGGACAGACGCCTGCCGATCTCGTGCAGGAGTCTTTCTTCATCGGCGGTCCAAACGCGCGCATAGGAGCACTGGTGAATCCCGAATTGCCACGGCTTATCTCCACGGGGGTACACGGCCATCGACATGAGGCTCTTGAAGCCGACGAGTTTCGACACCTCTGTGGGCAGCGGTATGTCGCCCCCAGGACAGAACTTCACGGGGCCATCCCTGTCCAGCAGAAAACGCAGCCCCGCCGCGCCTTCTTCGTCCATGGGGAAGCTCTGCCCCAGGGGGAGGACGCCGGGGTATTCGGGCTTGGTACGCTCCATCGGCACCGACCATTCGGTCGCCTCGGGATCGCAGGGATACATGAGGGACGCCCGGTCGCAGCCGAAAACCGCGAGGACGACGTCGAGCGTATCGCGCGTCATGTCTTCGAGGTCGTTTGCTCCTTGAATGGCGCGGTCGATCCGATCCATGCTTTCGAAATAGCGTAGATGGACGAGGCGCTCTTCCTCGGCCAGCCGGTATGCGGTGATATCGCGACCGATCCCCAGTACGCCGGTGATTTCGCCCTGCGGCCCGCGCTCGGCGACATAGCGGACGCTGTGGTAGCGCACGCCGGCACCTGCGTCCGGGATGGTGACCTCGACCTCGACCAGTTCGCCCGTTTCGATCACCTTGAGCACCGTGCTCGAGTCCCAGTCGGGGTTCAGCTCATCGTGCGTCTTGCCGAGCACGTCGTGCACGTCCCACCCCAGCGTTTCCGCGAGCCGCCGATTGATATAGACATGGCGACCTTGCGCGTCGTAGCGCGCGATGTTGTCGGGCGCGTTCTCTGCCAGGGAACGGAATTCCAGTTCGCGGGCGAGCAAACTCTGCTCAGCGCGTTTGAGTTCGGTAATGTCCCGGCCCAAGGCGATGGCGCCGATCATCGTCCCGACGGCATCCCGTTCGGGAACGACGCGAATCTCGAAGAACCCCGGCTCACCATCGGCCGTAGGCGCGGCTATTTCGATACTCGCCTCCGCCTCCGTCTCCATCGCCTGCGCAATGGCCCGGTCGATGTCGGCATAACGCCCGTCCGGCCAGACCTCGCAGGGCAGCTTGCCGATCACCTCCGTGGCGTCGGCAAGGCCCATCTGACGGAGCAGTTCGCTATTGAGGTAGAGCATGCGGCCGTCGAGGTCGTAACGGATGATGCAATCCGGCGAGCTTTCCGCCAGACTGCGGAATTCGCGTTCGCGCACCCGCAGCAGGCCGTCGCTGCGCTCGCGCTCCAGTTCGGCCGCCGCGCGGGGCGCCACCAGTTGCAGCAGTTGAACGACAACGGACTCATCCTCCAGCGGCTTGCCGTCCAGGATGGCGATCAGCCCGAGCGGCTGCCCGGCGGAATCCCACAGCGGAGTGCCGGCATAGCTTTCGGCGCCCATGTCGACCAGCAGACTGTCTTCCGGGAACAACTGTTGGATTCCGCGCGGATAACAGCAGAAACTGCGCCCCATGACGTTGTCGCAGGGCGTGCCCGCCAGCGAGTAGCGCATGTTCGGCACGATGCCGCCCTTGGCGTAGAGCGCCAGGGTTTCGGCGCTGCCCGGCGCTTCGCCCAGCTTGTCGATGACGACGTAGTCCACGCCCAGGGTCTGGCCGAGATACTGCGCCAGGGCGTCGAAGAAGCTCTTGCCGTCGGCCACCCAGCCGCGCTGCGCAACGAAGTGCAAGGCGTCTTCCATGCGACGGCGGGAGGTGATGTCGCGGGTCACCACGAGGCAGAATTTCACGCCGTCAGACTCGATCAACGAAGTGCTCAATTCCACGGGGAAGATGCGTCCGTCACGCGCGCGGTGGCGCGACTCGACGAAACCGGCCGTGGGCCCGACCGCAAATATGCCCCGCAACAGCCCCGCGAACACCTCGGGGGAAATGTCTGCATCGATGTCGAGCGGACTCATGGTCAGCAATTCGTCGCGGCTGTAGCCGAGTCCACGGCAGGCGGCGTCGTTGACATAGACGAAGCGACCCCGCTCGTCCATCAGGAACACGGCGTCCGTCGCTGCATTGACGGCGCGATTGAGCAGCAGCAGTTCGCGGTCGGCGCGGCGACGTTCGGTGACGTCGCGTCCTAACGCCAGGACGCCGACGACTTCGCCGTTCGCCCCGCGCTCGGCGGCGAAACGGATATGGTGGTAACGCACGCCCTCGCCGCTGTCCGGCAGCGTGATCTCGATCTCGGCGGGTTGCCCCGTTTCGATCACGGTTTCGAGGCAGGCCTGGTAGTCGGCGTAGCGTCCGTCGGGAAACGCCTCCAGCGGCGTCTTTCCTATCAGGCCATGCGCCGCCGCGCCCCACAGCGCCTCGAGCTGCGGGTTCAGGTAAAGCATGCGGCAGCCACGGTCATGGCGCAAGACGTTGTCGGGCAAATTTTCGGCTAGGGAACGGAACTGCCGCTCGCGCTCGGCGAGTTCGGCGGTGCGTTCGGCGATCCGCTGCTCCAGTTGCGCGTTCTGCTCCGCCAGTTGCCGTTGCGCGGCATGCAGTTCGAGCTGGGTGCCTACCCGCGCCAGAGCCTCGTCGAGTTGCAGCGGCTTGGTCAGGTAGTCGACGCCGCCCGCCTGGAAGCCCTTGACCTTGTGCTCGATGCTGGCCAACGCCGTCATGAAAATGATCGGAATCTCCCGCGTCGTTGCGTCAGCTTTCAGGCTGCGGCATATTTCGAAGCCATCTTTGCCCGGCAGCATCACGTCGAGCAGAATCAGGTCAGGCCGCGCCAGTTGCGCGCGTTGCATCCCCTCTTCGCCGTCCTGGGCGATGAGGACGCGATAGCCGCGCTCCTCCAGCAGGTCGCCTACAACGCGGAGGTTGGCGGGCTGATCGTCGACGATCAAGATGGTGGCGCCGTCAGTCCGGAGTGTCATGCAGATATTCTTCGACAAAAGCGAGGACGGCCTTCGACTGGCGGTCGTTGGCCAGCCGGCGCAAGCGCGCGGCGAACGGATGATAGCGCGGGTCGAGCGCGGCGACGCGGTCGGCAAGGCGCTGTATTTCGCGCATGTCGCCCTCCAGCGCCAATCGATGCAGCGTCCGCATTTCCCCGGTCGGTCGCACGACCAACGGCTCGGCGTGCCCGGTCGTCGTCGCCAAGTCCGGCGCCGGCAGCGGCGCAGGGGCTGACAGGAGCGACGCGGCGGAATCCACCTCCGTCAGGTCGAGTTCGAAGCGAAAGCAACTACCTTCGCCGACGCGGCTTTCGACCGCGATATCGCCGCCCATCTGGCGCACCAGTTGCCGGCTGATGGACAGCCCCAGCCCGCTCCCGCCAACGCGCCGTTGCGCATCCCTCCCCTGTTCGAAAGGCTGGAACACCCTTTCCAGTTCATCTTCCGCAATGCCTGTGCCGGTATCGCAGACGGCAAAGGCGAGCCGCGACGGCGCCACGCGGCTGACCTTCAGGACGATGCGCCCGCAGTCGGTGAACTTGGCGGCGTTGGCCAGCAGATTGAGCAGCACCTGGCGCAGCCGTTTCTCGTCGCCGAGGACGACGCCGGGCAGGTCGGGCGCCAGTTCGCAGGCGAATTCGACCTGTTTCTGGCGCGCAACGACGCCGACGATCTCGGCGACGCCGTGCAGGAGTCCGGGCAGCGCGATGTCGACCGTCGCAAGTTCCAGTCGACCGGTTTCGATGCGCGCCAGGTCGAGAATGTCGTCAATCAGCGCCAGCAGGTGTTCGCCGCTTTGCCGCATGATGTCGAGCGCGGCGGCGTGCCGTTCGTGCAACGCCTTGTCCATTTGCAGTATCTGGGCGTAACCCAGGATGCTGTTCAACGGCGTGCGCAGTTCGTGGCTCATGTGGGAGAGAAATTCGCTGCGCAGCTTCGCCAGCCGCACTGATTCGGCCAGGGCAGCCTCGCGCGCCGCCTCGTAACGCTTGAGGTCGGTGATGTCGTGGCCGATGGCCAGCACGCTGGCGACCTCGCCGTCGCGCCCGCGTTCCGGCACCAGGCGAATGTGGCTCCATAGCTCGCCGCGCACGGCGTCCGTCCACGAAAGCATGAAGTCCCGTTCATTGCCGTCGGCGAGCACATCGCGGATTGCCGCCCCGTAGACGCGAGACGACGCGGAACCGGGGAAGGTCTCCTCCGGCGTTACGCCGAGCAGTTGTTCCAGCGGGTATCCAAGGCCCGCCACCAGGGCCGGGTTGGCATAGGCGCGACGGCAGTCGCGATCGTAGCGACCGATGGTATCGGGCGAGAGTTCGGCCAGCGCGCGGAATTCCCCCTCCCTGACGCGCATCGCATCTTCCAAGCGCTGCTGCTCGGTGATGTCGCGCGTGATGCCGACGGTGCCGAGCACGGTGCCGTCCTCGTCGATCACCGGCGCCTTGTCGATTTCGCGCCAGTGGATCGCGCCGTCCTTGTCGGGAATAGCCGTCTTGATCGTCTGGGGCTGGCGCGTGCTCATGGCCATGAGGTCGCCGGCGCGGAAGGCCAGCCCGACGTCGCCGGGCCACAATTCCTCGTCGGTCTTGCCGATCATTTGTTCCGCCGTATGACCATTGATCGCGGCGTTGGCCGAATTGATGGTCAGGTAGCGGCCTTCGGTGTCCTTGAGCCAGACGGAAACCGGCAGCGTGTTGACCAGCGTGCGCAGGTAGCGCGTCTGCTGGCGCAATTCATCGGTGCGCGCCCGCACCCGTCGTTCGAGATCGCGGTTGAGTTCATTGATCTTGTTCAGGGCTTCCTTGAGTTCGGTGATATCGGTGAGCATCCCGAAGGAACCCGCAAAATGGTGCGCGTCGTCGAAAATGGGAGTGGCGGAGACGAGGACCCACACCACCTGCCCATCCTTGCGGCGGTAGCGGCGTTCGTAGTGCTCCGACAGTCCCTGGTGCCGGTTCTCCATCCTGTTCAGATAGTCGGGCATATCCTCCTGAAACATGAAGTCGGTCAACGGTCGACCGTTCATCTCTTCGACAGAATAGCCGAGCATCTCGGCCATTCTGGCGTTGACGAAGGTAGTCACGGCGTCCGGCCCCAGCGCCCATATCCCCTCGTTGGCTGTATCCACGAAACAGCGGTACCTCGCCTCACTTTGCTGGAGATCGGCGGTAAGTTCCTCCGCCATCCGTTGCGCCTTGAGATTGGTGTCGATCACGGCACGCGCCAAGGCGGACGCCAACAGGCTGAACAACAGGCCCAACGCAGCCTTAAGTGCGAGTCCGGCAGGGTCGCCCCAACCATTGGACGGCGCGACGCTCAGGGTCCATGTACCGTTCGGCAGTTCCATCTGATGCTCCGCCGGGTTGGACAAGGGAAGTTGCGACGACGACGCGATGACCTGCCTTTCCCCGGTATCCGGGTGCATCCGCCAAAGCTCGTATTGATAGCCCCGTTTGACCAGACCGGACAAGCGAGCTGGATTCAGCACTTCCGGAAAACGGATCAGTACTGCGGTGAACCCCCAGAAGGAAGGAATTCCCTGCCCAGTGTCGAGAAACACGGGCAGGCGACCGACAGCGCCGACCCCGCCCTGAAGCAGATTGAACGGTCCGGCCAAGGTCAGCTTGCCGGAATCCCTCGCCAGAAATGCCTCCTTGTTGCGCGCGGGATCCTTCAGCAGATCGTGTCCGATCGCCCCTTCGTTGCCGGCCAGAGGCACGACACGCCGCACCACGCCGCCGGGCAGCAACTGCAACGAGGACACCCCTGGAAAGTACGGCAACATCTCGCCGGCAGTGGCGTCAAAGTCCGGAACGCTTCCTTTCCCCTGACGCACGAGTGCGGCCAACGAATAAGTAGCGGAAAGCGTCCGTTCTATGTCGGCCTGGAGCGCGTGCGCATGGTCGCTGGCGATATCGAAAACGCGCGCCCGCTCCATCTCCACTCGGTTTGTTTCCGAACTCCAGACGAGCACGGTTGAGACAACTGCGGCAAGCACGAAGACTGCGGCGACTGCCAGATGCGACCCTAGCCCCAGAGAAATGCGGGACGAGAGTACGGAGCCACAGCCCGCATTCATGCTATTACGCTTACCCTTTCGTTGCGACAACGAAGAGGGGAACGTCGATTCGGCAATCACATTCCATGAGGGTGGATGTTAACAGCGTACTCAAATCATTACTACTGGCGCAACTGTCACCGAGGCTAACGGAAGGTCGGGCGCGCCCTACAGCAAATGCAGCATTTCCCTATGGAATTTGTGGCGATACTGAGAAATCATCTTCCGTAGCCAGCAATAAGACGCATTTGGCTGGTAACGATATTCAACAGTTGGCCGCATGACCGAGGCGACAACTACCTTGACGCGCGCCGTCCGCCAGTGAATCAACGGAAACCCGCCTCGCAAAACGCTTGGCGGGTTTTTCGTTTTCTGGCTACCTAAGTTCCCGCCCACAACGCCCTGGTCGCCGTCTCACCAGCGCCGACTTTTGACCGCCTAAACTTTTGCCGAGGATGACGCGCATGATGCCAGCACCAACAGCCTCCGGCACGCCCCCGACAACAGTATCATCAGCTGATATACTGAGACATGCGTGAAGATATCGGGATTGAGACCCTAATTGACCTTCATGACCAGATCATCGATCAGGATGGTGGGTACTGGGTCAAGATCGAGGCTTGGCGAGTCGATTCGACGGCGGAATTTCCTCACGGGATTCGCTACTCATTGACGCTGCATGAGCCTTACGGCAAAAGAATTCTGGGCTACGACAACGCGCATGCGGTAAAGCCAACGAAGAAGTTCAAGCATGTCGGGCGACGGCTCACGTATGACCACAAGCATCGGCACGTGAGCGACAAAGGCGTGCCTTACGAGTTTCAGGATGCACAGCAACTCCTGGTCGATTTTTTCAACGAGGTCGATCGGGTTCTGAAGGAGGTAATGCTGAAATGAAAGCTATCGTGATCGGCATCATGCCGCAGGACAAGATTCGAGAGCGAATCTTGACGATTGCGCGCGGCGAGTACAAACCAAAACCGACCGAACCGAAAATCTGGTTTACGTCGATGCGCTCACTTGCCGAAGTGTTGAGTGACGAGAATCGCGCCTTGCTGAAAGTTATCAGGGACACCCGACCGCAGTCCATATCGTCCTTGGCTGAGACCACCGGTCGCAAGCCAGGCAATCTTTCGCGGACGCTCAAGACCATGTCGAACTACGGCATCGTCGAGATGAAGCGCGAGAGAAATCATGTTCGCCCTGTCGCCAAGGCGACCGAATTCAGGATCGTCGCCTGAATGGAAATACCTTTAACTCAGGCAGTTGTAGCGTAGACAGTTTGTGTTGGCATATCTTCCGGCCCGCCAGTGAATCAACGGAAACCCGCATGTCTAATCGGTTTGCGGGTTTTTCGTTTCGGCTACCCACGTTCCTGCCCGCAACGCTTTGGTCGCCGTCTCGCCAGCGCCGACTCCGAGGGATTTTGGCGCCGACGGAACGCCGTGCAGGCTAGCCGAGCGCCTTCAGCGCTGCCGCGTAGTCGGGTTCCTGCGCAATCTCCGGCACCATTTCGCTGTGAATCACCTTGTCGTTCTCGTCCAGCACCACCACCGCGCGCGCCGTGAGGCCGGCCAGCGGGCCGTCGCCCATGGCCACACCCCAGGCCTTGAGGAATTCCGGATGACGGAAGGTGGACAGATGGGCGACGTTCTTCAGCCCTTCGAGTTCGCAAAAACGCTTGGCGGCGAAAGGCAGATCGGCGGAAATCACCAGCACCGTGGTATTGGTCAAACCGCCGGCGGCTTCGTTGAACTTGCGCGCAGAGGTGGCGCAGGTCGGCGTGTCGAGGCTGGGCACAATGTTCAGCACCTTGCGCTTGCCGGCAAAGTCCTTGAGCGAGACATCGGCCAGCGCCGTGCTGGTCAGCTTGAAATCCGGGGCTTGCGCTCCGGCGGCAGGAAGATCTCCATCGACGCGAACGGGATTGCCGCGCAGGGTAATAGTCGTAGTCATGAGTCGCTCCTGTTGAGGTGGTTGGGGGTCAACGAATCCGGGCCAGCCCGGGAAGCACGGCGATGGCGTTGGCCGTGGTGACCTCGGCAATCTCCTGCACCGTGATACCGCGCAAGTCGGCCAGCGTTTGCGCCATGCGCGGCAGTTGATCGGGCGTGTTGCGGGCGCGGCGCTCTGCGTCCTGCGGAACTTTCCACTCGGGCGGAATATCCGGCGCGTCGGTTTCCAGCACGATGGCATCGAGCGGCAGTGTCGCGGCGAGTTCGCGGATGCGGCTGGCGCGCGGAAAAGTCATCGCGCCGCCAAAGCCCAGCTTGAAGCCGAGCTTGATGAATTCGTCCGCCTGCTGCCGGCTGCCGTTGAAGGCATGGGCGATCCCGCCGGGCACGCGACATTGCCGCAGTTGCTTCAATATCGGGTCAATAGCGCGGCGAACATGCAGCAGCACCGGCAAGTTCGCCTCGCGGGCGACCTGCAACTGGGCGCCGAAATAAAACGCCTGCCGCAGTTCGTCGCGCGGCTCGACAAAATGATCGAGCCCGATCTCGCCGACCGCCACAGGAGCCTCACGCAGAATAGTTTCGCGCAGGGCGTCGAGGTCTGCTTCGCGGGCGTGTTCGACGTACATGGGATGTATGCCATAGGCCGCATGGCAGCCGAAATAATCGCGGCAGACTGAGGCAACGGCGCCGAAGTTGGCACGCTCCACCGCCGGCACCACAATCAACCCTACTCCCGCCTGCATCGCCGCATCGGCCACGGCGGCACGGTCGCCGTCAAATTCGGCGGCGTCCAGATGGCAGTGGGTGTCCACCAGCATGGCTCACTCGACTTCGTCGATCCACGCCTGTTGAATGGCTTCGAGCTGCTTTTCGCCGCAGTGACTTTCGCTTTCCTCGAAGCCGGGCAGTTCCATAACCCAGCTCATCAGGTCGACAAAATTGAGGCGCGTCGGATCGACCTCAGGGTGAGCGTCGGCAAGTGCAATGGCGACTTCAAGGCTATCGGTCCACTTCATTTTTTGTGTCCCTCCTTGACCATGTTGATGGTGTATTTCGGAATTTCAAGCACCAGCGGAACCTGGCCGACGACAGCCTGACACGAAAGGCGCGAAGTGGGCTCGAGTCCCCAGGCCTTGTCCAGCAGGTCTTCCTCGACTTCCTCCGCCTCCGCAAGCGAACCGAAACCTTCGCGCACGATGACATGGCAGGTAGTGCAGGCACACGACTTCTCACAGGCATGTTCGATCTCGATGTCGTTGCCGAGCAGCGCATCGCAGATCGATGTCCCCGGTTCGACGTCAATCACCGCGCCATCCGGACACAACTCGACATGGGGAAGAACAATGATCTGGGTCATAGCGATAGTTGATCTACATTCCGGCCGGCGAGCGCGCGCTGGACGCTCTGGTTCATGCGCCGCGCCGCGAATTCGTTGGTGGCGGCGCTCAAGGCTTGCATGGCTGCGTCGATGGCGCGGCGATCATCGCCGATCATCACGGTTTGCAGTTTGGTCACGGCCGCATCGATATGGGCGCGCTCCAGGGTCGATAACAGGTCGGCGGCATCCGCCAATGCCGATTGGGTGGCCTCGATCAGGCGCTGGGACTCCACCTGCGCCTCGCGCAAGGCGCGGCGGAAGGCGTCGTCGCTGGCGTGGCTGAAACTTTCCTTGAGCATGCCCGCAATTTCGTCATCGGAGAGGCCGTAGGATGGCTTGACCTCGATGCGCGCCTGATGCCCGGTGGTCTGTTCGCGCGCGGTGACGGAAAGCAACCCGTCGGCATCGACCTGGAAAGTGACGCGGATACGCGCCGCACCCGCCACCATCGGCGGTATGCCACGCAGCTCGAAGCGCGCCAGGCTGCGGCAGTCGGTGACCAGTTCGCGCTCGCCCTGGACGACATGGATCGCCATCGCCGTCTGGCCATCCTTGAAAGTGGTGAAGTCCTGCGCGCGCGCCACCGGAATCGTGGAGTTGCGCGGAATGACCTTTTCGACCAGGCCGCCCATGGTCTCCAGCCCCAGGGACAGCGGATTCACGTCGAGCAGCAGCCAGTCGTCGCCGATGGCACGGTTGCCCGCCAACAGATTGGCCTGGGTCGCCGCGCCGAGCGCCACGACCTTGTCGGGATCGAGGTTGTTGAGCGGTTCCTGCTTGAACAGCTCGGCCACGGCATGCTGGATTTGCGGCATGCGCGTCGAGCCGCCCACCATCACCACGCCGCTGACATCCGCCACCGTGAGGCCCGCATCGCGTAGCGCCTTCTTGCATGGCGCAAGGGTCTTTTGCACCAGCGTGCGGGTGATCTCGGTAAACACTTCGGTGGTCAGCAAAAGGTCAACATATTCGCCGCTGCCAAGCTTGACGGTGATCGGCGCTTCGCCATGCTGGGACAGTTGCTCCTTGGCCTCGCGGGCGCGCATTTGCAGCAGCCGCGCATCGTGCGGCGAGAGCGGCATCAGCTTGGCCTGTTCGATGATCCAGCAGAAGACGCGATGATCGAAGTCGTCGCCGCCGAGAGCCGAATCGCCCCCGGTCGCCATGACCTCGAAGACGCCCTTCGACAGGCGCAGGATGGAAATATCGAAGGTGCCGCCACCCAGATCGAACACGGCGTAGACGCCCTCGACCGAGTTGTCCAGTCCATAGGCAATGGCGGCGGCGGTCGGTTCGTTCAGCAGGCGCAACACGTTGAGACCGGCCAGTCGCGCCGCGTCCTTGGTGGCTTGCCGCTGGGCATCGTCGAAGTACGCCGGCACGGTGATCACGGCGCCGGTCAGTTCGCCACCCAAAGACGCCTCGGCCCGATGGCGTATGGTCTTCAGTATCTCCGCCGAAATTTCGACCGGGCTCCTGATGCCGGCGATGGTCTTGAGCTTGACCATGCCTTCGGTATCGACGAAATCGTAGGGCAAGGTTTCAATATGGGCGATGTCATGCCGCCCGCGCCCCATGAAGCGCTTGACCGAAACAATGGTGTTCCTCGGGTCGATGGACTGCCTGGCTTCCGCACTGTAGCCCACTTCGACGCTGCCGTCGGCGGCATAGGCGACCACCGAGGGCAGCAAGGGCCGCCCGCTGGCGTCGTTGAGCACCACGCTCATGCCGCTCCTGACGGTGGCGACCAGCGAATTGGTGGTGCCGAGGTCGATGCCAACGGCAAGACGATGTTCGTGGGGCGCGGCGGATTCTCCCGGCTCCGCAATCTGAAGAAGTGCCATATTTTTCTTTTAAGCAGTGACGGCTTCGAGCGCGTCGTCGATTTCGTTCAGCAGTTTTTCCTGAAACATCAGTTGTCGCACCAGATTGGCTGCGGCGGTGAAATCCCTCGTCACGTCAATCAGCTCGGCAAGCCGCTGGTACTCGACTTTTATTTCATTCAGCAGGCTCGAACGAACCGCCTCCAGCGCCTCTTCGTCGGCGGCGGACCGCGCTTCCATCACCGCTTCGCGCAATTCCATCTGCTTCATCAGGAATTCCACGGGCATCGCCGTGTTGCTTTCAATCTGGGGATCGTGACCGAGCAGGTGCAACAGATAGCGCGCGCGTTTGCCCGGCGACTTGAGCGTCTGAAACGCCTCATTGACCCGCGTCGCCCACTGCATCGCCAGGCGTCGATCGGAATCCCCGGCGTGGGCGTGCTTGTCGGGATGGACCTTGGCCTGAACCGCGCGGAAACACTTCTCGAGGCTTGCGAGATCGAGCGCCTGCTCACGCGGCAGGCCGAACAGCGTGAAGTAATCTTCAGCGAAGTTCAGATCGAAGGTAGTCATCAGGTAGTGAAGGACTCGCCGCAGCCACAGGCATCCTTGACGTTCGGATTATTGAACTTGAAGCCCTCGTTGAGACCCTCGCGTGCATAGTCGAGCTCGGTGCCGGCCAGGTAGGGCAGGCTCCTGGGATCGACCAGCACCTTTATGCCGTGGCTGTCGAAGATGTGGTCTTCCGGCTCCGCCGCATCGGCAAATTCCAGCTTGTAGGCCATGCCCGAACAGCCCGAAGTCTTGACGCCGAGACGAATGCCGATGCCCTTGCCGCGCTTGGCGATGTACCTGGCGATGTGGTCTGCGGCGCGCGCGCTGAGCGTCACCGGACTCGCGTGTTGGCTGCCCCGCCAGTTTGCGGGCTCAAGCTGCGGCGTGGCGGTGGCATCGGGTGTGGCCGAGGTGCAAGCGGACATGTTCAAGCTCCCTGTTTCTTTCTGTAGTCGGCCACGGCGGCCTTGATCGCATCCTCGGCGAGGATGGAGCAATGAATTTTCACCGGCGGCAACGCCAGTTCTTCGGCGATCTGGGTGTTCTTGATGTCCAGCGCCTGATCCAGCGTCTTGCCCTTGACCCATTCCGTCACCAGCGACGACGAAGCTATCGCCGAGCCGCAGCCATAGGTCTTGAACTTGGCGTCTTCGATGACACCGTCCTTGCCGACCTTGATCTGCAATTTCATCACGTCGCCGCAAGCCGGCGCGCCCACCATGCCGGTGGCAATGCCCTCATCGTCCTTGCCAAAGGAACCGACGTTGCGTGGATTCTCGTAGTGATCCAGTACTTTTTCGCTGTATGCCATGATGCTACTCCTTAATGCGCTGCCCAGTGGACAGAATTGAGGTCAACGCCATCCTTGTACATTTCCCAAAGCGGGGAAAGTTCGCGCAGCTTGCCAAGCTTTTCGTGCAGCAGCTTGATGGTGAAATCGATATCCTCTTCCGTCGTGAAACGACCGAGCGTGAAGCGAATCGAGCTGTGCGCCAGTTCGTCCGAACGCCCCAGCGAACGCAACACGTAAGACGGTTCCAGGCTGGCCGAGGTGCAGGCCGAACCGCTCGACACGGCGATATCCTTGACCGCCATGATCAGCGATTCGCCCTCGACAAAGTTGAAGCTGACATTGAGATTGTGCGGCACGCGCTGCTCGATGTCGCCATTGACATAGGTTTCCTCGATGTCCGTAAGGCCCTTGAGCAGTTTGTCGCGCAGCATGCGGATGCGTTCGTTTTCGGTGGCCATTTCCACGCGAGCGAGACGGAAGCATTCGCCCATGCCGATGATCTGATGCGTCGCCAGCGTCCCCGAACGCATGCCGCGCTCGTGGCCGCCGCCGTGCATCTGCGCTTCCAGCCGGATGCGCGGCTTGCGCCTGACGTACAGCGCGCCGACGCCCTTGGGACCGTAGGTCTTGTGCGCGCTGAAGGACATCAGGTCCACCTTCAGCGTCGCCAAATTGATCGGCATCTTGCCGGTGGCCTGCGCCGCATCGACATGGAAGATCACGCCCTTCTCGCGGCAGATTTCGCCGATTTCGGCGATGGGCTGGATCACGCCGATTTCGTTATTCACGGCCATCACCGAAGCCACCACGGTGTCGGGCCGCAGTGCCGCCTTGAACTGCTCGATGGTGATCAGGCCGTTTTCCTGCGGCACCAAATAGGTCGCCTCGAAGCCCTGGCGTTCCAGCTCCTTGACGGTATCCAGCACCGCCTTGTGTTCGGTTGAAACCGTAACGATGTGCTTGCCTTTGGTCCCAGCGTAGAAATGCGCCGCGCCCTTGATCGCCAGATTGTTCGATTCCGTCGCGCCCGAGGTCCAGATGATTTCTTTGGCGTCGGCGCCGACCAGCGCGGCGACTTCTTCGCGCGCTTCTTCCACCGCCTTCTCCGCTTCCCAGCCATAGGAGTGGGAACGCGACGCCGGGTTGCCGAAGTGCTCCGTCAGCCAGGGAATCATCTTCGCCGCCACGCGCGGATCGACCGGCGTGGTGGCGGAGTAGTCGAGGTACACCGGCAATTTCATTCCTGCTTGCATTGCAAATTTCTCCAGTTCAGCCAGTCAGGGCCGTCAAACGCTTAAAGCCCGCAATTGTAGTATTCAACGCGGTCAGAAAATCGCGCACCTGCGCCGCCGTGTTGTCCGCGCCAAGGCTCACCCGCACCGCGCCGCGCGCCAGCGAAGGCGCGACCCCCATCGCCAGCAGCACATGCGAGGGTTCCGGATTGGCGCTGGAACAGGCCGCGCCCGCCGCCACGGCAAAGCCGGCGCGATCGAGTTTGCCCACCAGCGTTTCGCCATCGATGCCGGGGAAAGCGAAGTAACTGGTGTTGGGCAGACGCTCGACGGCGCCGCCGAATAGCGTCGCGCCCTGTTCCACCAGACCCGCTTCAAGTTCCTTGCGCAGCGCCACCAACTGCCTTGCGCGTTCGTCGAGCCGGGCCACCGCCAGTTCCGCCGCAAGGCCAAAGCCGACAATCGCCGCAACGTTCTCGGTGCCTGAGCGCAGACCGCGCTCATGGCCGCCGCCGGCGATCAGCGGCTGCAACTCGACACGCTTGTCGACCACCAGCGCACCCGCGCCCTTCGGCCCGCCCAGCTTGTGCGCGGAGAGCGTCAGCGCATGCACGCCGGCACTGTTGAGCGCGCGAAAATCCAGCGGCAGCTTGCCGAATGCCTGCACCGCATCGCTGTGAAACCACGCCCCGCCTGGCCTGGTTTGGGCCGCGAGCGCATTGATGTCCTGCACCACGCCTGTTTCGTTGTTGGCCAGCATGACGGAAACCAGTACCGGCTTTTCTTCCAGTGCGACCTGAAAGTCGGCGCTGGCGACACGGCAATTTTCATCCACGGCAATCTCGCGCAGCCTCCAGCCGGCGCGACGCAAGGCTTTCGCCGGCTCGCGCACACAGGGATGCTCGATGGCGGAGATATTCACCGTGCCCGGCGCGAGGCATGCTGCGGCACCCTTGATGAACAGATTATTGGCTTCGGAACCGCCGCTGGTAAACACCACTTCCGTCGGATGGGCGCCTACGGCAAAAGCCACCCGCTGTCGCGCCTCGTCGATGGCGCGCCGCGCCGCCCGCCCGTATTCGTGACGGCTGGAGGCATTGCCATACTGCGCCGAAAGGTACGGCAGCATGCCTTGCAGCACGCGCGGCTCCAGCGGCGTGGTGGCGTTGTGATCGAAATAGACGGGAGCGAACATGGCTCTACGCGGCAGAGGTGGGGTGGTCAGGCGGCAACAAGCGCCCCGGTTGAGCGACGCATCACGCGGCGTAACGGACGTTCGTCCTGCGGCGCAGCGGCTACCCCGCACTTCTCCCGTTGCCGGGCCACCAACTCGGCCAGACTGACCGAACGGAGGTAATCCAGCATCTTTTCGTTGAGGTGGGTCCACAATTCGTGAGTCATGCAGGGATGATGGGCATCAATGCAATCCCCCTTGCCGTTGCATTGCGTGGCGTCAACCGATTCGTCGACCGCATGGATAATGTCGGCCACCGAAACCGCCTCCAGCGGCTTGGCCAGGCAATAGCCGCCACCGGGTCCGCGCACGCTGGATACAAGCTGGCTGCGCCGCAACTTGCCGAACAACTGCTCAAGGTAGGAAAGGGATATCTTCTGCCGCTCGCTGATGCCGGAGAGGGTGACCGGGCCGTTATGCTGGCGCAGGGCAAGATCGATCATCGCGGTTACGGCAAAACGCCCTTTTGTCGTCAGTCTCATGGCAAATACTCCGTCGAATAATCCGGTTGAAAAACGCGTCAGGACTATACCTGAGCGCCCGTGTCAACTATATGGTATCCCTATTATCTTAGTCAACTATCTTCGACAGATAGTTCGGGTCAAACTTGTCGGCAGTGGCGACATCGTCTTCAAGCGACACCCCGGAACGTTCCATGGTCTTCAGCAGGGCCTCGATGCGCCGGTCGGTTTCGACGGCATGATTGAGCAAACCGTGAATCGCCCGCGCCACGGGATCGTCCTCGGTGCGCGTCACGGCATAGGCGGAGAAACCCAGTTGCCCGGCCTTGATTTCACGGTCGATCTCGCTTCGGTCTTCGACAATCCGCGCCGGAATGCCCACCGCCGTCGCTCCCGGCGGCACGTCACGCACCACCACGGCGTTCGAGCCGACCTTGGAACCGGCGCCCAGCGTAATCGGCCCCAGTACCTTGGCCCCGGCGCCTATGACCACGCCGCGCTGCAAGGTCGGATGCCGCCGGCCCTTGTTCCACGACGTGCCGCCCAGCGTGACGCCGTGATAGAGGGTGCATTCGTCCTCGATCACCGCCGTCTCGCCAATCACCACACCCATGCCATGGTCGATGAACACCCGCCGGCCGATGGTCGCGCCGGGATGAATCTCGATGCCGGTAATGCCGCGCGCGAAATGCGACAGAAACCGCGCCATCCAGCGCAAGCGCGCGCTCCACAGCCAGTGCGAAACCCGATGCAGCGTCAGGGCATGAAAACCCGGATAGCAGGTCAACACCTCCCACGTGGAACGAGCGGCGGGATCGCGTTCAAAAACGCAGGAAATATCTTCACGCAGACGGGAGAACATGGACTGATCCATTAGCACTTTCTGAAATGGTAGAAATCCCCAGCGTCGGGGTCAAGTTTTATTTTCAATTCGCGTCTCTGCGGCCTTCTCCAGCGCCGCAAACAGCCCGCGCAGGATGTTGACCTCTTCCTTCTCCGGCGCGGCGCGGGAAAACATGCGCCGCAGACGCGCAATCAATCGCTTGGGGCTGGCCGGGTCGAGAAATTCGCTGGATAGCGCCGCGCGTTCGATATGCGCGATCAAGCGCTCCACCTCGTCATGGCTGGCAAGCAACCCTGCCCCCGAGATGGCCGGCGGCAGACCGGGGTCGAGCGCCGCCAGGCGCAATTCGTAGCACATCACCTGCACCGCCGCCGCCAGGTTGAGGGAACTGAATTCGGCATTCACCGGGATCATCGCCCAGCGCCGGCACAGCGCCAGTTCATCGTTGGACAAGCCGGAGGTCTCGTTGCCGAACACCAGCGCGACCTCTCCCGCAGCCGCCTGCGCCACCAGTTCCGCCGCCCCGTCGCGCGCCCAAAGCGCCGGCACCGCCAGTTCCCGGCGACGCGCGGTCATCGCCATCGCCAGCACGGTGCCGCTCAAGGCCTCCGCCAGCGTATCGACCACCTCGGCCTGCACCAGCAGATCGGTGGCGCCGACCGCCATGGCGTCGGCCTGGGCATCGGGGAAAACCTTCGGCTTGACCAGCACCAGACGCGACAATCCCATGGTCTTCATCGCCCGCGCCGCCGCCCCGATATTGCCCGGATGGCTCGGGTGCGAGAGAACGACGCGGATGCGATCGAGCGCAGCGGTGGCGGGTAATGGCTCGGTGTTCATAGTTTAGAATTGCGCACTTCCCGCGCAACATGCGCCCCTCCGGCTTGCCCCGCCTAAAAAATCCATGCATCCCACGCTGAATATTGCCGTCAAAGCCGCGCGTCGCGCCGGCACGATCATCAACCGCGCCAGTCTCGACGTGGACAAGCTCAGAATCGACGTCAAGCAGCAGAGCGACTACGTAACGGAGGTCGACCGCGCCGCAGAAGCCGCGATCCTGGACGTGTTGCGCGATGCCTATCCGTCCTACGGAATTTTAGCAGAGGAGTCGGGGCTGGCCGGAACCAGCGCGGACAGCGAATACCAGTGGATCATCGATCCGCTCGACGGCACCACCAACTTCATCCATGGCGTGCCGCAATATGCCATCTCGATTGGTCTGGCGCACAAGGGCGTGATGACGCAAGCCGTGGTGTACGACCCCAACCGCAATGAAATCTTCACCGCCAGCAAGGGCGGCGGCGCCTTCGTCAATGAAAAGCGCATTCGCGTCGCCAAGCGCGTCAAGCTCGACGAAGCGCTGATCGGCACCGGCTTCCCGTATCGCATGTTCGACCACATCGACGCCTACCTGGCAATCTTTCGCGACGTGGCGCAAAAAACCGCCGGCATGCGTCGGCCCGGCGCCGCCGCGCTCGATCTCGCCTGGGTCGCATGCGGTCGCATGGACGGCTTCTGGGAACTCGGCCTGTCGCCCTGGGACATGGCCGCCGGCAGCCTGCTCATCACCGAAGCCGGCGGGCTCGTCGGCGACCTGGCGGGCGAAACCAACTACATGAAAACCGGCAACATCATCGGCGGCAATCCGAAGATATTTTCGCAATTGCTGAAACTCATCGCGCCGCATCTGACGGCGAAGCTGCCTGCCTGATCCAACCCCAAGCCGGCAGCGAGTGCTGCCGGAGGCTCCGAAATTGAATTATTGCCGGCATGGGAATACCATAAAGCCGGTAATCCCATATTTACGGAGGTCCTGAAATGAAAACCACCATCGAATTGCCCGATGACCTCTTCCGCCGGGCCAAGGCCACTGCGGCCTTGCATGGGCTGAGCATGAAGGACTGGCTGACCAACCTCTTGCGCCGGGAAGTCGGCGCTGGCGCCACGGCGCCCCCGGCAAATCAGAACCTGGAACAGGAAGCCGACGCGTTCATTCAGGAATTGAATCGGCTGACTGCGGAAGTTTCCGCTCATTGGCAGGGGCCGCAGGATGCCGTTGCCGCCATACGCGAGCAACGCCGGGATCTCGGCGCGTGATTGTCGATGCCTCGGTGTGGGTCGCCAGCATCCTCGATAAGGATGCGCACCATGAAGTCAGCCTCGCCTTCTTGCACCGTTTCGTCATGGAGCGGCAGATTGCCACCGTTCCCTTGCTGGTCTGGGCGGAAATTGCCGGGGCAGTTGCCCGCCGCACCGGGGATCCGGACAGAGGCATGAAGGTGGCCGAACTTATCGCCGCGAAAATTTGGGTGAGAGGCGTGCCACTGGATGCCTCTTTGGCCAGCGAAGCCATGCGCCTTGCCGCCAGCTTGCGACTGCGCGGCGCCGATGCCGTTTATGTCGCCCTCGCCGTCACGTGCCGCGAGCCGCTGATTACCCTGGACGCGGAAATGCTCGAACGCGCCCGTGGCGTAGCGGAAGCGTTCACGCCCGAACAGTGGCTACAGACGCACTGACCATGCCCCAAGCCAGCTCTGCCGCCGAACTGGCGGCCCACACTCCGGTTATGCAGCAGTGGCTGCGCGCCAAGGCGGAGCATGCCGACAAGCTGCTGTTTTTCCGCATGGGGGATTTTTACGAGCTGTTTTATGAGGACGCCGAACACGCGGCGCGCCTGCTCGACATCACGCTGACCGCGCGCGGCCAATCGGCCGGCAAGCCGATTCCGATGGCCGGCATTCCCTACCACGCGGTCGACGGCTACCTGGCCAAGCTGGTCAAGCTTGGCGTCTCGGTAGCGATCTGCGAACAGATCGGCGATCCGGCGCTGAGTAAAGGACCGGTGGAGCGCGCCGTGACGCGCATCGTCACGCCGGGCACGCTGACCGATGCCAACCTGCTCGACGACAAGCATGACAGCCTGCTGCTAGCGCTGACCATCGACCGCCAGCGCGCAGGCCTGGCCTGGCTCAATCTCGCCAACGGCGACTTGCGCCTGCTGGAAACCACCGTCGATGCCCTGCCTGCTCATTTCGAGCGCCTGCGCCCGGCCGAGCTGCTGCTGCCCGACGGCCTGCGCTCGGGCCTGCCGGAAAGTCGCGCGGTCAGCCAGCACCTACCCGACTGGCATTTCGACGCGCGCGCCGCCGCGCATGCCCTGGCCGAGCACTTCGGCAGCCGCGACCTGGCCGGCTTCGGCGTGCACGAGGAAGAACTGGCGCTGGCCGCCGCCGGCGCGCTCCACCGCTATGCGCAGGCGACGCAGTTGCAGGCGCTGGCGCATGTGACGCAACTCACGGTGGAGCACGAAGGCAGCTTTCTGCGCCTCGATGCCGCCACCCGGCGCAACCTGGAAATTTCGGAGACTCTGCGCGGCGAAGCGTCCCCCACCCTGCTCTCGCTGCTCGACACCTGCGCTACCAGCATGGGCTCGCGCTGGCTGCGCCACTGCCTGCATCATCCGCTGACCGAGCGCGGCATTCCCCGCGCGCGCCACGAAGCCGTCGCCGCACTGATCGGCGATGGCGGCAACGGGCCGTTTGCGGCGCTAACGAAGGCACTGACCGGCTTCGCCGACATCGACCGCATCACCGCTCGCATCGCCTTGAAGAGCGCCCGACCGCGCGACCTTTCCTCGCTGCGCGACAGCCTCGCCCGCCTCGATGGCATCCGCTCAATAGTCGGCGCTGGTGCTACGGCGACGCGGCTGGCCGAACTGGCCGCCGCCCTGG
>JALNZB010000056.1 GCA_023229545.1 Sulfuritalea sp.
CTTCGAGTAGCCGACCACTTCGTCGCCCGCAAGATAGGAAAAAGGAATCGAAGCCTCGCGATGACCGACATAGATCGCGCCGTATTCGCGGATTTTCTCGAGGGTCGGGTTGTTGTAGGCCTGCGCCCGAACCGTCGGGGCCGACACGAATACTGCCAGCAAGGCCAGGACAAGACGCCACCGGGTCACGATGTTCATTTCCCGGACCCGCGCCGATCCGGGGTACGCGAGGAAACAGGGCGCACAGCCTCTCGCTCGATCAGCCATTCCCCGCCGGTCTTGACCCATTGCAGCACTTTCAGCGTTGTGTCGCTGTAACTATCTGAACTGTAGCGCTGCTCGAATTCGGCGACGAATACGTCCTTTGCCACTTCATTCAGGCTGAAATTCCGCACCTCGACTTGAACCCGCTCCGGCTTGGCAAGCCGCTGCGCTCGCTGCCTTGCCCAAGTCGCCCGGCTTGAGCCGTCAGCCGGTACAAACGAGGGCGCATAGAAACCGGCATACGTGGCGTAGGCCTTGGCCGACCAGGCAGCGGCCCAAGCCATTACACGGTCGGTAAGGACCTTGCCCTGCGACTGCGCGGGCTCGGTGGAAGGTGCCTGCTTTTCATCACCCGCAACCTTCGCTGCCGCCTCGGTAACGGCAAGCCCCAGCGAAGCCGAGGCCGCCAACGGTGGTACTGGCGCCAACGGTGCCGCCGACGATGGCATTGGCTTCTCGGGTGGCGTCGGGGGAGAGCGTGGCACCGTGGTTGAAAGCATGAGCGGTGATGCCGCCAGCGCCGGGGGAGCTGACGTCCGCGGCGTGGACATTGGCGGCGGATAGGACAATGGCACGGGTGAGACGGGCTGCGCAGCCGGTGAAGCTGGCGGCAAAACCGAGCGCGGGATCCCGTTCGCATCACCGGTCGGTGCAGGGACGTCCAGCAGCGTCATCGCCCTTGCCGTCAGCGCATCGAGGTCAACCAAATAGTTATTGGGCGCGTCTGGCGGACAAATCTCAGATTCGATAATTGTCGCCAGTTCGCTTGAATCCGGCGTTTCTTCGCTCGCCAGCCGTTTCAGTCCGAGGAACTCGAGCAGACGGCCGATTCCGGCCTGGGTGCGCAAATACGAGAGCGCAAGATCCACATCGGCATTGACTGCCGTGCGGCGGGCGTTGAGGAGTTCGTTCTCCGTATCCAGCAAGTCGAGCAGCGAGCGCTGGCCAATGTTGAACTGGGCTTTGTAGGCATCGCGTGTCTTTTCGATTGCACTGACTTGAAGATCGAGGTTGGCCAGTTGAGATCTCAATCGCAGCACATCGTTGTAGGCAATGGAAAGAGTCTGCCGAACGTCGCGACAGGACTTGTCTCGCAGATCCACCGCCAGGCTCTTTCGGTCGGCGGAGGCCCGCTGTCGCGCAACATCGGCACCGCCGTTGAACAGGTTGTAACTGAGCACAACTTCAGCGACATTGTTCTGGCGAGCACCAATCACCCCCTGATAGTTGTCGATATTCTCGTTGCGCATGCGCAGATCAAGCTTTGGATGAAACGCGCTGCGTCTGATCTCAACATCATGCTGGGCGGATTCGACGTTCTCCACCGATGCGCGCAGGGCCGGATTGTTCCTGAATGCCGCCTTCAGGGCTTCCGCTTCGCTGGCAGGATAATCGGTTCCCAGACGGGCCGGCCCGAACATCACCGGCGGCGGCCGGTCGCCGACAAGTCTCAGGAAACGCGCCATCACGTCGTGCAGATTGGCCGCCTCGGTAGTCAGATTCAATTCTGCCAGTGCCAGACGGCCCGCGGCGTGTTCCACATCCCCCCGTCGCCCCGCTCCGGCTTGTGCTCGGCGCAGCAACTGCTCATAGCTGGCGCGGTGCTCGACGTAGTTGTTCTCGGCCAGGAACATCAAAAGGCGATAGCGTATTACGTCGTAGTACACGCGCCCGGCCTCCAGGGCGGCGTTTTCGGCCGCATCGAGCAATTCAAAATAGCGCGTCAGCCGTGCCTTGTCCAGACGCTTGACGTCGCTCGACGTGGCAAAGCCGTCGTACAACATCTGGTTCAGCGTGAGCGTGTAGCCATTGCGGTTGTAGTCGCGGTCAGCAACTCCGGGCTGCTTCAGCGTTTCCCTGGCAGCCGCAGTGCTGTAGTCGAGACGCGGGAAAAATCCGGCCCTTGCGACATCGACATCGCCGCCCGCCGCCTTGAACGCATGCCATTTCGAAAGTACTTCGGGATTCGTCAGCACAACCTTCTGCGCCACCTCCTTCAGGGTCAAATGGGCGGCCGCAGCCACGTCACCGACCCGGAGGGAAAGCAATGCGATCGCCAACAAAAAGGCCTTTTGCGACACTCCCATTCCGGTAATTTCAATCCCAATGCATGGCTCAAGACGTGCGATTATAGTGGCTGCCACTGCCCTCACAAGCCGCGAATCATAACCCACAAACCTGCCCACTTCCGGCCTCAGCCTTGGTATCGCTGGTTGTTGCGATGCTTGGTGCTTGCTTCGGCCGTATCGGTCGTCGCGGCCTATGACTTCGATCGTCTGCAGCAGCAACTCAAGGCACGCTTTGGTCCGACGCGGATCGCCCTGCTGCGCGACTGGCACGAGATGCTCGAGGGGTCGAAGCCCCTAACCGAAAACGCCAAGCTGAAGAAGGTCAACGACTTCATCAATCGGCATATCGCATTCGAAGACGACATGTCGATCTGGAACCAGAGTGACTACTGGGCCACTCCCTTGGAAACCATAGGCCAGGGCCGTGGCGACTGCGAAGATTTTGCGATCTTCAAGTACTACTCGCTCAGGAATGCCGGAGTTTCACTGACCAAATTGCGCCTGATATACGTCAAGGCCAGGCTGAGCGGGCCAAATGGCCCCTATCTGCAATCGCACATGGTGCTGGCCTACTACGCCACGCCGAACGCGGAACCACTGGTGCTCGACAGCCTGGTAGGCGAGATCAAGCCGGCCTCGCAGCGCAGCGACCTGCAGCCGATATTCAGCTTCAACAGCGACGCCATCTGGAATGGTGTTGCCGGCAATGCTGCTCAGGGATACGGCGGGACGGCCCAGCTTTCGCGCTGGCAGGATCTGCTGCAGCGAGCGCGGAACGAAGGATTCGATTGATCATGCAACACACGCGAAATTAAGGAAGGAACTGCCATGTCAATGTATCGCCAACTTTGGCTCGCCATCATCCTCAGCATGTCGCTGGCGCTGGCAGGAAGTCTGTTCACCTCACTGCTGGCAGCCCGCGCCTATCTCGAACAACAGCTGAGCATCAAGAATGCCGACAATGCATCGGCCCTGGCGCTTTCACTGAGCCAGCAGAATCTGGACGCGGTGGCAGTCGAACTGACTGTTGCGGCACTGTTCGACAAGGGCCATTACGAGTCGATCCGAATTGATGACCCCAATGGCAAGCCGATCATCGCACTTGCGGGGCCGACTGGAAAGCCGAACGCCCCCGCATGGTTCGTGCGGAGCCTGCCGATCGACCCCGATCCTGGCATTGCGCAGATTACCAGCGGCTGGAAACAGTTTGGCACCGTCACGCTACTAAGCAACAGCCGCTTCGGGTACGAAGCGTTGTGGAACAGTACCAAGAACATAGTTGTCGCCCTGACGCTGGCCAGCATTATCGCCGGCTATCTTGGCAGCCTGATCCTGCGGCGTCTGCGCCGCCCCCTGCAGGCCGTCATCGACCAGGCAGAAGCAATCACCGACCGACGTTTCATCTCCATCGCGGAGCCGGACGTTCCCGAGTTGCGTCAACTCGCAATGGCCATGAATGCAACGGTCGCGCGCCTCAAGACGATGTTCGACGAGGAGGCTGGGCGACTCGAAACTGTGCGCCGCGAGGCCAATTGCGACCCCTTGACCGGACTGGCGAACCGCGAATTTTTCATCTCCCGGTTGCGCACTTCGCTGGAAGGCGAGACCTCGACTGGCGGTACTCTGCTGCTGATTCGTGTCGCCGATCTGGCCGGAATCAACAAGCGGCTGGGACGAGAGGTCACGGATGATCTGCTGCGACGAATTGGCGAGACAGTCGGCGATGGCTGTGCAGCGAACGCGGAGAGCCTCGCTGCGCGCATGAACGGAGCCGACTTTGCGCTGATGCTGCCGGGACAGACTTCCAGCCGCGCAAACGCGGAGATTCTGCTGCAGGCCCTGGTCAAGACCATGGCCGCATTCGTCGATGGCGGCCCCTCGGCCTATATCGGCATGGGCATCTTCAAACAGGGCACGGGATTGCGCGAGCTCCTGTCGCAGACGGATGCGGCGCTGATTGCGGCCGAGGCGGAAGGCGTCAATGCCATCCGGGAAGCGGCGATCGAAGCCGATACCGACACGCCGAGGACCGCCGAGCAATGGGGGCAGATCATCACCCGGGCGGTCGATCAGCAGTGGCTGCGTCTGGTCTCGTTTCCGGTCGTGGATATGCAGGGCCGGTTGCTGCATGTCGAATGTCCGCTGCGACTGAAGTGCGATGCGGCAGGCGAGTGGCTTGCGGCCGGGCGCTTCCTGCCTATTGCCGAACGCCTTGGTCTCTCATCTGAGCTGGATCTCGCGGCCCTGGCAATGGGCCTGGCAGACCTTGAGCGGCAGCCCGCACTGAAAGGTCTGGCCATCAACCTGTCGGCCAGTTCAATGGCGGCGGCGGGCTTCCAGCACAAGCTCGAGGCCCTTCTGACCAGGCACCGCAAGGCCGCCCCTCGCCTCTGGGTCGAGGTTGCGGAAACAGGCGTGCTGAAGCATGTCGAGGCCTTCCGCAACCTCTGCAAGATGCTCAGAAGCTACCAGTGCCAGGTGGGAGTCGAACACTTCGGGCGACAGTTCAGCCAGATCGGACAGTTGCATGATCTTGGGCTGAACTACATCAAGGTCGATGCCAGCTTTACCCGCCGCCTCGATACCAATCCCGGCAACCAGGCCTTCGGCAAGGGAATCAGTTCGATCGCGCACAATATCGGCCTGCTGGTCATCGCCGAAGGTGTGGCCAGCGAATCCGAGTTCGCCCTGCTGAGTACGGTAGGATTCGACGGTGCGACCGGCCCCGGAGTGAGGGTCGCCAACACCGACCACCATCAATGAGCAAACCGCCGCAACTCGAGCAGTTCAGCGCCAGCTTCATTTCCGAGCAGGATAGGCTGCTGCTGCGCGTCCGCAGCAGCGACGACGCCGAATACCGTTTCTGGATTACCCGCCGTTATCTCGCGCTGTTATGGCCGATGCTGATGAAAATGGCCGATGCATTCAGCAGCCGCAAGGCACCAGGTGATCCGCTTACCCGAAACACTCTGGCCGAGCTCGCCCATGGCGAAGCAGTCAGCAAGGCGGATTTTGGCAGCGCATATCAGGACGGATCGCTATTCCCCTTGGGCGAGGAACCCATCCTCCTCGCCCGCATCACGGTGAAGCCCCTGGAAAGCAACACCCAGACATTGACACTCCTTCCGCAGCAGGGTCAGGGAATCAACCTCGATCTGGATGAAAGGTTGGTACATGTGCTGGCGCGCCTGCTGCAGGAAGCCTCCGCCGTTGCGGACTGGGGGCTCACCCTGCGCGTTGCCCCCGGCACCGGCACGACGCCCGAGGCAACGGACCCGACCGCACCGCGGTTATTGCACTAGTACGAAGTTTCGGTGAAGGCTAATGGCGGCCTTGTGGGCGTCGAGCATGGTGGCCGCAACCAAATCGCCGTAACGCCAGCGCCGACTTTTGATGGCCGGCACTGACAGGATCACACGTCAATCGGTGATCAGTTTGCCCTTGGTCAGCAGGTCCTGGATGATCTGCTGGTCAGTCGCATTGGCACCAACGATGGCGTACAGATCGACACCCTGCAACACCACAGTCTGGTCCTCCGCTGTCGGCGTGTAGCCGCCGCCGAAGCCACCGATGGAACTGACATGCACATTGGTGTTGCTGCCATCCTTCTCGAAATGCAGGAAGTTGGCCAGGTTGCCGGTCGCGACATCACGGTTTTCACCCGATAGAAGATCGCGCAGGTCGAGCACATCACCGCCGGAGGCTTGTGCCGCAGCGTCGAAGTCGGTGATGGTATCCACCGCCGGCGCGCCCTTGGCACCTGCATCCGCCAGAGTCCACTCGAAGGTATCGGAGAGCAAGCCACCACTCAGGTCGTCGTTGCCTGCTCCACCGCTCAGCGTATCGGCACCGTCGCCACCCGTCAGCGTGTCGTTGCCCGCGCCACCCTCCAGACGATCCACCCCGGCACCACCGGACAAGCTGTCATCGCCTTCATTCCCGCGCAGAAGGTCGTTCCCGGTATCGCCAAGGATGGTGTCGTTGCCGAGGCCACCGCTCAAAACGTCGTTGTCCGCACCGCCATCGATGCTGTCGTTGCCATCACCGCCTTGAATGATGTCGTTGCCGGCGAGACCACTCACGATGTCGTTGCCGGCCAGGCCGTTCATCGCATCATTCGCCGCACTACCGGTGAGGGTGTTGTCGGCAGCATCACCGGCGAAGGTATTGGTGGTGATATTGAGTGTGAGCGAGGCGCTGGACGTGTCGCCATTGTTGTCGGTCAGGGTGTACTCGATCACCTCCGGGGCGATGGTGAGAGCCGCGAGGTCATTGACGACATCATTGAACTGCACGGCGTGGATCCGCACGTTGGTTCCCGAATCGGCCAGCATGGTCACCCGGCCGATGCTGCTGTACTCCACGGGCATGGTTTTCCAGCCGTTGCCGGCAATGGTGAACTGGCCGAGCTCGTGCCCGTCGATGTGGTACAGCGTATAGGTGACAGCGTCGGTACCGGATCCGTTGGTGACTTCGAATTTGAGGTTCTGTACCCCGAACGGATGTGTCGCGGCAGCGAAATCCATGACCAGAACTTCCAGATTTTGAAGCTGGTCATTGGTCACGCCAGCGCCGCCGGTGGCTCCAGTGGCGTAGGCCACGGGGGCCGAACCCACAACGCCGCTGCTCGCCAACATGCCCTGCAGGGTGATGCCGGCGGCTGGTGCGGGTGCGGACTCCAGCGTGACAATCGGTGCTGCAACCGTACCACCGACATTCTGAATCGTACCAATACCGACGCCGTCGACGATGATCGCTGCCGCCGTGCTGCTGGTGGCGGTAAGATTCACCACGAACGCTTCGG
>JALNZB010000057.1 GCA_023229545.1 Sulfuritalea sp.
TCAAAAAAAAGCACCGAAAACCCCTTAAAGAGGAATGACGGTTACGTACGGATCGAGTGCCCGAATTCCATCGATCTCCGCTTCAAAAGCTTCCTCTGAAATTTTCGAGAAACCAACCTCACCAAGGAAACCCGCTGCGACCGCATTTTTTGCCGTAGGCAGGAAAGATGCGCGAATACGCTCAATGCCTCTCTCGCGTGCAATTTCAGCTATTGCAGCCTTAAATGCATGCTCTACCCCGCGACCCAACGCTCGGCAGCTTAATAGAAAGCTGTCCAACTCCCATGTCTTTCCTATTGTTTTTAAAACTGCCACGCCAACAATGCCATAGCTCCCGAAGCGGTCCTCAAGATCAAGGGCGAGTACAGTGGTTTCATGCTCAACCAATAGTGCTGATACTTCAGTCTCGCTGCGCCGCCGCGTAGTGAGGTTAAATTGATTGGTCTTGTTGATCAGCTGAGCCACTCGCCCGACGTGTGCGGGGCGCACGGGTCCGATTTTCAGAGTCAATTGCAGGGACTGCCGAAACTCTTCGGGGGATGTAGCTACGCGCATCGCTTCACGATTCTTCTCTGCCCTAAAAGAATGCCCCCGCGCACGATCTTCATCCGTCACTCGCAATTGATCAAAATATTTGTTGTTCAATAATAGGAGCGGCAATTCAGCGGGATCCGCTGGCGCCAGCAGACAGGTAACCTCTGGCATGCGGCTTCGAATCTTTTCTATCTCGATCGGACTGTCATCAACAAACACGATTGAATCGATACCGATATTGAGCTGACGCGCGATTTCGGCGATTCCGTCGGCTTTCTCGGTCCATCCAATTTGCGCAACCGAGATTTGATCACGTGACAGTGCCATGCCGTCATGTTCATCAAATACACGCCACACATCGGCGGGATTATTCTTGGATGCCAGGGCAACAAAAACGCCCCCCGCGGCCAGGATCGCTGCTTGGCGCTGGAAGTCCCGGAAGGCGCTGCCAGGAAAGTCATCGCCCAAGGCGATCCCCTCGATACCATCCTCACCCACAACTCCGCCCCAGATTGTGTTGTCACAATCTAAGACCAGACACTTCTTCCGAGCGCCTCGCGAAGCCTCGAGCAAACGGCTCGCTCGCTCAGCAATACGCCACCAAAATTGCTCCGTATAGGGTTGGCGGTAAAGGTACCACTTGCGCCAGTCGATCGCTCGCTCTAGGCCAAAGTGGTTAATGAGTGTGTTGAAGTCAAAGCGCAACAAGCCATTGGCGTTGATTGCTTCCTCCACGCAACGCACCACTGCAGTATGGCAGCCGACCAGCGCAGGCCCGAGAGCCAAACTGGTACTGTCAAGGCCAGGGGCGTAGGGTACCGGCGGGATCGCCAACAATGTTGGAATGCCTGTCACGCGTTGCATTTCGGCAGCTGCTTGAGCAACGCCAGAAGCAGCATTGACGACATCCTGGACGCGATCATGGCGCCCCTCGACTAAATCATGCAGCGCCGATGGAGCAATATCCTCAATTCGCCAGAGTACCAAAGCCACATCAACCTCGTCATTGAATGCTGCCAGAGGATTCATGCAAGACTGAACGATTTGGTTATAGGGCGCAAAATGAACAGTCCGGCAACCCAAGCCAGAATCAATCAGTTGCGATGCGAGGTAGGGGGCTATCGGCTCTGAAGTAAATGTGGACGCAATACCAATAGCCAGCCCAGTCAAATCAGCCCGATCACGCTGGCGCAGCTTCCATTTTGCACGTGAGGCCCGTAGATCCTCTGCAGAAGCTGCTATGGTCATACCTCGGAAACCCCCTTGCGCTTCAGCACGTCACGCGCGATGGCAATAGTACGCATGCTCATAATCTCGCGTGTCGACAATGTCACATCGAACCGTTCTTCTATCTCTGATACCAAGTTCATTGCGGCCAAACTATCCCATTCCGAAATGCTCTCAGGGGAAGAATCCTCCGTAAGCCGATCAGATGTTACGTTTAGGCATTCTGCGAAAAGGGCAATTAGCATATCCATGGCAGGCGCTTCGTCTATCAAAAAGGCCAATAGTATCTTGAACTGGTGACGTCATTATTCTGTGGGGTTGAAACGATCTGCTGCATAACCGCTCCCAGCGAAGATATTGATCAACATAACGATAAACACAAATTTTATTTGCGCCGATAGCCGGCACTGCGCCATAGTTTTCAGCCACCCGACATCAAAGCCTGTCACGCACCCTTAGATACCTCGGGAACCGCGGCATTCCGTTTTGCGTAAGCTCACGATACCGATAGGTAACGAGCGTACCGACCGGCGGCGGGTTGCGGCGCAAGGCGTCGGTCAGGCCGCTGCCCAGGGCAAAGCGACGGCCGTCAGGCAGTTCCATGCGCAGCGCGCCGAGCATCCCAGCGTATTTGCCCTTGCCGGGCAGATGGGCGACCACACTGGCTTCGGCGTCGAGCCATGGAGTAACCTTGAGCAACACGCTGGTGCGACCGGTCTCATAGGTGGCATCGTCGCGGTGAAGCATGAGGCCTTCGCCGCCGTTGCGAACAATGTCGCGCAGCATTTTCTGCAACGCAGCAGCATCGGACAGGCGAAATTGGGGAACGGCCTGCAACCAGGGTAGATTCGCAGCGGCGGTGATGATCTTGATCTGTTCGACACGGTCGCTAAAGCTGCCAGCGGCATTCGGCAATTCGAAAATCATGTAGCGCACGCGCCGCCATTCGGTGTCGTCGGGCGTTTGGTGGCGAACGATGGACGAGAGTTGGTCGAAACTGCCGCGTCCGAGCCAGAGCTCGCCATCCAGTGGCTGCCTGGGCAAGCCATCGAGAAACCACTTGGGCGCGGGAACCAGATTGCCACTGCGAAACTGCAGGACCTTGCCATCCCAGCTGGCACGCACGCCGTCAAGTTTTTCGCTGACCCAGTAGCGCGAGACATCGACATCGCCGCGATAGTGCTCGGCCAGCAGCAGGGCCGGAGGTTCGGCCGCCAGCGTCGGCGTGGATCCTGCGAGGGCAAGCAGGGCGCAGAATAGGCCAAGGGCAGACCGTAGCGAATTGCCCGACCAAAGCCAGTCAGTCCGCATGTCGCGCCAGAAAATCCTGATAGGCCAGGGCGATGCCTTCGCGCAGCGGCGTACTCGCCTGCCAGCCGATTTCACGCACACGGCCGACGTCGAGCAATTTGCGCGGCGTGCCATCCGGCTTGCTGCTGTCGAACACGATGTGTCCCGAAAAACCGATGACCGACATGACCGTCTCGGCCAGTTCGCGAATGGTGACGTCCGTGCCGGTACCGATGTTGAAGAAACCTTCGATGACGCCCTGCTCCATGAGGAAGACGCAGGCATCTGCCAGATCATCGACATAAAGAAATTCCCGCCTGGGTTTGCCGCTGCCCCACACCACCAACTCGCTATCGCCGCGCTGCTTCGCTTCGTGCGCCTTGCGAATCAGCGCGGGCAGCACGTGGCTGGTGACTAGGTCGTAGTTGTCGTTGGAGCCGTATAGATTTGTCGGCATGGCCGAGAAATACTGCGTGCCGTGCTGGCGGTTGTAGTTTTCGCAGAGCTTGATTCCGGCGATCTTGGCGATCGCATACGGCTCGTTGGTCTGCTCCAGCGGCCCGGTAAGAAGGTACTCCTCCTTGATCGGTTGCGGGCAGTCGCGCGGATAAATGCAGCTTGACCCGAGAAAGCACAAACGCTCAACACCGGCGAGCCGGGCGCCCTCGATCAGGTTGGCTTCCACCATCAGGTTCTGGTAAATGAAATCGGCGCGGAAGCTGTTGTTGGCGTAAATTCCGCCCACGATGGCCGCCGCAATGAAAATGAAGTCCGGCTTTTCCTGCGCCAGAAAGGCATGCGTCGCGGCCTGATTCAGCAAGTCCAGCTGCGCATGGGATCGAGTGAGGATGTTGCTGTAGCCCGCCTGCTGCAAACGGCGAACCAGCGCCGAACCGACCATGCCGCGGTGGCCGGCGACGTATATCTTTGCAGTGCGATCCATCATTCGTGACGATCCATGGTCTTGTAGCCATGCTTCTTGATCAGCTCGTCGCGTTCTGCGGCCTTGAGATCCTCGCGCACCATTTCGGCGACGAGTTCGGCGAAGCTTGTCCTGGGTGTCCATCCCAGCTTTTCACGTGCCTTGGTTGCATCACCGAGCAGGGTTTCGACTTCGGTCGGCCGGAAGTAGCGCGGATCGACCTGGACAATGCAATTGCCCTGCGCGTCGTAGCCTTTTTCGTCCACACCCGTGCCGCGCCAATCCACCGTGATACCGATCTCCGCGCCGGCGGCATTGACGAAATCGCGCACGCTGTACTGCACCCCGGTGGCGATGACGAAATCCTCGGGCTGTTCCTGCTGCAGCATCAGCCACTGCATTTCGATGTAGTCGCGGGCATGGCCCCAGTCGCGCTTGGAATCCAGGTTGCCGAGAAACAAACAGTCCTGCAGGCCGAGCTTAATGCGTGCCAGCGCGCGGGTGATCTTGCGCGTGACGAAGGTCTCGCCCCGAATCGGGGACTCGTGGTTGAACAGGATGCCGTTGCAGGCATATATACCATAGGCCTCGCGGTAATTCACCGTGATCCAGTAAGCGTAGAGTTTGGCCACCGCGTAGGGGCTGCGCGGATAGAAGGGCGTGGTTTCCTTCTGCGGGGTTTCCTGAACCAGACCAAAAAGCTCGGAAGTACTGGCCTGATAGAAGCGGGTCTTTTTCTCCATGCCGAGAATTCGCATCGCCTCGAGAATGCGCAGGGCGCCCAGCGCATCCGAGTTCGCAGTGTACTCGGGCTCCTCGAAGCTCACGGCGACATGGCTTTGCGCCGCGAGGTTATAGATCTCGTCTGGTTGGACCTGCTGAATGATGCGTACCAGACTGGAGCTGTCGGTCATGTCACCGTGATGCAGCGCGAAACGGCGATTGGCGACATGGGGGTCCTGGTACAGGTGATCGATGCGATCGGTATTGAACAGCGAGGTGCGACGCTTGATGCCGTGCACCTCGTAGCCCTTGTCGAGCAGAAACTCGGCGAGGTAGGCGCCGTCCTGGCCGGTAACACCGGTAATCAAAGCGATTTTCTTGGTCATTGTTTGCGTCCGTAGTTGTCTTCAAAGCGCACGATATCGTCTTCGCCCAAGTAGCTTCCGGACTGGACTTCAATAATTTCGAGCGGAATCTGCCCGGGGTTTTCCAGTCGATGTGTAACTCCCAGCGGGATGTAGGTCGACTGGTTCTCGCCGAGCAGGATGACTTCATCGCCGCGGGTCACCTTGGCGGTACCGCGTACCACCACCCAGTGCTCGGCGCGATGGTGGTGCATTTGCAGCGAAAGCGTGGCGCCGGGTCGCACCACGATGCGCTTGACCTGGAAGCGCGCGCCGTTGTCGATGCTGTCGTACCAGCCCCAGGGTCGATGCACCTTGCGATGCAGGTCGGCCTCGCTGCGCCCGGCCGCCTTGAGGCGGCTGACGATGGTCTTGACCTCCTGGGTGCGGGCCTTGGGCGCGATCAGTACCGCGTCGGCGGTTTCGATGACGACCATGTCCTCGCAACCGATGCAGGCGACGAGACCATGCTCGGCGATGACCAGATTGCCGTGCGAATCCTCCATCCAGACGTCGCCCTTGACGGCGTTGTTGTCGGTATCGCGATCGATCGCCTGCCACAGTGCGTCCCAGGCGCCGACGTCCGACCAGCCGACATCGAGCGGAACGACGCGGGCCGGAATGCCCAGGTCCAAAGCGGAGGGGAGCTTCTCCATGACCGCATAGTCGATCGAATCCGCCGGGGACTCGGCAAACGCGGCGGCATCCAGCCGGACGAAATCGCCATCGTCGCTCGCCCCCTCGACCGCCCTGGTGCAAGCCGCCAGAATCTCCGGAGAGAAATGGCCGATGGCCTTGAGCCAAACGGAGGCGCGCAGCATGAAGATGCCGCTGTTCCAAAAGTGCCGGCCGCCGGCGACATAGCTCTGAGCCGTCGCCGCGTCGGGCTTCTCGCGGAAGGCCAGCAGGTCCAGCGGCGCGCGGCGCGCCGTATCCCCAGCACCGACCCCTGCCTCTATATAGCCATAACCGGTCTCGGGACGATCGGGAACGATGCCAAAGGTCACCACCGCACCTGCCTCTGACGCGGGCAAGCCACTCAGCACCGCGGCCTTGAAGGCTTCGGTATCGCGCACATGATGATCGGCCGGCGTCGTCAGCAGCACCGGGTCGGCCCCGTTGCGAATAGCGTGCAGCGCGGCAACCGTCAGCGCGGGGGCGGTATTGCGGCCGACCGGTTCAAGCAGCAAAGTCCAGTCCGCCAGCCCGGGCTGGCGCAATTGCTCCGCGGTGATGAAGCGATACTCCTGATTGCTGACAATGATCGGCGTCCCCAACGGCAGGCCTTCCAGACGCCGCAAGGTGTTCTGCAACAAGCTCTCGCCGCCAAGCAGGGGCTGCAATTGCTTCGGATGCTTCTCGCGCGAGACCGGCCACAGACGCGTGCCTGAACCGCCGCTGAGAACTACCGGCACGAGTTGCGGATCAGACATTTGTGTAGCTCCTATACCAATCGACAAAGCGCCGCACACCCTCGACCACAGGTGTCTGGGGCGAAAATTCGGTGACGCGGCTGAGTTCAGTCGTATCGGCGTGGGTAGCCGGGACATCGCCATCCTGCAGCGGCAGGAAGTTCTTGGTCGCGGTTTTGCCGAGTGCCTTTTCCAGCGCCTCGACGTAGGCCATCAGTTCGACCGGCTGATGGTTGCCGACGTTGAACACGCGATACGGCGCCCAGCTGGTCGCCGGGTCAGGGACCTGTTTGTCGAAGGCGGGATTGGCCTGCGGCGGGCGATCGAGGACGCGGATCACGCCTTCGGCAATGTCGTCGATATACGTAAAATCGCGGCGCATCTTGCCGTGATTGAAGACGTCGATGGGACGATCCTCGAGGATGGCCTTGGCAAACAGGAACAGCGCCATGTCGGGCCGCCCCCACGGGCCATACACGGTGAAGAAACGCAGGCCGGTAGTCGGCAGCGCGAACAGATGGCTGTAGGTATGCGCCATCAGCTCATTGGCCTTCTTGGTCGCGGCATAAAGGCTGACCGGATGATCGACGTTGTCATGCTCCGAGAAGGGCATCCGCTCGTT
>JALNZB010000058.1 GCA_023229545.1 Sulfuritalea sp.
GGAAGACAACCCGGCCAATCTGGAACTGGTCGAGCAACTCGTGGCGCGCCGCCTTGATCTGCGCCTGCTCTCCGCCGCCGACGGCAATCTCGGCATCGAGTTTGCACGAACCTATCTGCCGGAGGTGATTCTGATGGACATCAACCTGCCCGGCATCAACGGCATGGACGCCATGAAAATCCTGCGCGCAGACCCGACAACGGCGCATATCCCCATCATTGCGCTGAGTGCCAACGCGGTGCCCCATGACATCGAGAAGGCCCTCCAGGCTGGATTCTTCGACTATCTGACCAAGCCGATCAAGGTCAACCTGTTCATGAATACGCTGGACGCAGCATTGAAAGTTTCACAAAATATATCAGGCAGTGAAGCCATAAAGGAACCCGTATGAAACTTATCGAATCCGAGATTCTCAACGCCAGCATACTGATTGTTGACGATCAGGAATCCAATGTCAGTCTGCTTGAGCGAATGCTGGGCGAAGCGGGCTATACCAAGGTGACCTCGACGAGGAATCCGGAAGAGGTTTGCGCGCTGCATCGACAGAATTGCTACGACCTGATTTTGCTCGACCTGCAGATGCCGGTCATGGATGGCTTCCAGGTGATCGAAGCGCTCAAGACCAACGATGCGGACAGCTATCTGCCCGTCGTCGTCATCACGGCGCAACCGGGCCACAAGCTGCGCGCCTTGCAGGCGGGCGCCAAGGATTTCATCAGCAAGCCGTTCGACCTGGTCGAAGTCAGGACGCGCATTCACAACATGCTGGAAGTGCGGCTGCTGTACAAGAAACTCGAGAATTACAACAAGGAGCTGGAACAGGCGGTGCGGGAGCGTACCGCCGAGTTGCGCGAGAGCGAAGCACGCTTTCGCAGTCTGACCGAACTGGCCTCCGACTGGTACTGGGAACAGGACGAGCATGGGGATTTCACCAAGGTTTCCGGCCCGGTACTGGAAATGCTGGGCATTCGGGTCGCCCCCCTGGAGGGACAGGCAAGCGACGTGCGGGTGGCGGGCTGGAACGAGGCGGAGCGGGAGGCGTTGCAGACAGCCATCGCCGCCCGCGAGCCATTCCTGGATCTGGTCTTCAGCCGTTCCAATCCGAACGGTTCGCAACAAAAGTTTCGGGTGAGCGGAGAGCCGATGTTCAGCCAGTCCTGCCGCTACATCGGTTACCGGGGCATCGGCGTGGAACTCATCGCGAAAGACAACGATGTCGTCACTCCATAGCCCAAATCAAAACCACCTTCTCGCCGCCCTGCCGACGGCGGAATTCGAGCTTCTGGCGCCGCATCTGGAACTGGTTGCGCTGCCGCTCGGTGAAATGCTGTACGAGCCCGGCAGACAATTGCAGCACGCCTATTTCCCCACCACCGCCATCGTGTCGTTGCACCATGTCATGGAGTCTGGCGCATCGGCTGAATCCGCCGGGGTGGGCAATGAAGGCGTCGTCGGTGTTTCGCTGTTCATGGGCGGCGACACGACGCCCAGCTCGGCCGTGGTGCAGACCGCAGGCCACGCTTATCGGCTGGATCGCCGCAGGCTGTTGCAGGAATTCAATCGCGCCGGCTTGCTGCAACGTTTGTTGCTGCGTTATACCCAGGCGTTGATGACGCAGATGTCACAGACGGCGGCCTGCAACCGGCACCATTCGGTGGAGCAGCAACTGTGCCGCTGGTTGTTGTTGACTCATGACCGGGTGTCCTTGCACGAGCTGGTCATTACGCAGGAGTTGATCGCCGGCATGCTCGGCGTGCGCCGGGAAGGCGTTACCGAGGCTGCCGGAAACCTGCAACGCGCGGGCTATATCAGCTATCGCCGTGGCCACATTGCCGTGCTCGACCGGACCGGACTGGAGACTCGCGCCTGCGAGTGCTACGCCCTGGTCAAGAAGGAACTGGGCCGCCTGTTGTCCGATGTGCAGTATCGCCAGGAAGACGTGGCACCCGCCGCATCCGGTAACCGATCACGGCCACCGGTTCAGTCCGGCGCAAGCCTGCGACAGGATTCGGCCCGCCGCTCAGGCTGAGCAAGAGTCGGCGCTGGCGGCACGGCGATTGCGCCCGGCCAGCCGGATTATGAAGCGATTGCCTTCGGCAGCAGGCGATCGAACTCCTTTTTTACTACCGCGTAGCACTCGCAGGCCCGCGCTTCCAGTCCGGCCCGGTCGAGCACCGTGATGTGGCCACGGTGGTAGGTGATCAAGCCGGCTTTCTGCACTTTGCAGGCGGCTTCCGTAATGCCATCGCGGCCCACGCCGAGCATGCCGGCGATCAGTTCCTGCGTCATGACCAGTTCGTTGGAAAGCAAACGGTCGGAGCTCAGCAGCAGCCAGCGGCAGAACTGCTGGTCCAGTGAGTGATGACGATTGCACACGGTGGTCTGCGCCATCTGCGTCAGCAGCGCCTGGGTGTAACGCAGCAACAGATACTGCATCGGGCCGGCGCGATAGAACTCGCCCTTCAGCAATTCCCCCGTCATTCGGTAGGCGTGGCCGGCGCTTTGCACCACGGCGCGGCTGGGCGTGGTTTCGCCGCCCATGAAGAGGGAGACGCCGACGATTCCCTCGTTGCCGACCACGGCAATTTCGGCCGACGCGCCATCCTCCATGACGTAGAGCAGGGACACGATGGCGTTGGTGGGGAAATAGACGTGGCGCATCTGGGTGCCGGATTCGTAAAGCGAGTGGCCGAGCGGCATCGCGATCAGTTCCAGATGCGGCAGCAGGCGCGCACATTCCTCTGCCGGCAGGGCGGCGAGCAGGTGGTTCTGGCGCGGGTCATGAGGGCCTGGCATGGGGGCTGATCTCCCAATCAATCGGAGGGCCGTCAACAGCCGCACTGTGCCATCCGATGTCATCATTGACTATAGCGCACAACGGGTTTGTCGGACGCATTTGCAAGTCGCCCCCAAATGAACTATGGTCAGCCGAGAACAACGCATCCGGATATGCAAGAGCGCGACGCCGGCGCTTCACAGGAGAGAAATTCATGGCCCGACAGGCGCAAACGAAGAAACCCAAAGCAGCCGTGGTCAAGCGCCGAGTGGCGAAGAGTTCCACCCCACCGGTCAAGCCCGCCAAAGCCGGCGCCGAGCCAGGTGCCGAGAGCGCGGCGCGCCCGTTCGCCATCGTCGCCATTGGCGCCTCGGCGGGCGGTCTGGAAGCCCTGGAGTTATTCCTTGGTCATGTGCCGACGGGCAGCGGCATGGCCTTCGTCGTCGTCCAGCATCTCGATCCCAAGCGCAAGGGCATGATGCCCGAGTTGTTGCAGCGGGCCACGGTCATGCCCGTGGTGCAGGCCAGGAACCGCATGAAGGTCAAGCCCGACTGCGTCTATGTGATCCCGCCCAACAGGGATATTTCGATCCTGCACGACACGCTCTACCTGCTCGAACCGGTGGCGCCGCGCGGCCTGCATCTGCCGATCGATTTCTTCTTCCGCGCCCTGGCCGACGACCGGAAGGAGAACGCCGTCTGCGTGATTCTTTCCGGCATGGGCTCGGACGGCACGTTGGGCCTGCGCGCCATCAAGGAGATCGGCGGCCTGGTCGCCGTGCAGGACCCGGCTTCGGCCAAGTTCAACAGCATGCCGCAGAGCGCCATCGATACCGGCCTGGTCGACATGGTGGCGACAGCCGAGGAACTGCCGCTGCGCATCATCGACACCCTGCGCCGCGCGTCGCCCCGCATGCGGGGGCTTGCGGTTGCCGAGACGGAAACCGTGGCGCAGAAAAGCGCCTTCGACAAGATATGCATCCAGTTGCGCTCGCGTACCGGCAACGATTTCTCGCTCTACAAGAAGAGCACCATCTATCGCCGCGTCGAGCGCCGCATGGCGCTCCACCAGATCGACCGCATCGCCCACTACGCACTGTACCTGCGCGAGAACCCGCAGGAAGTCGACCTGCTGTTCAAGGAACTGCTGATCGGCGTCACCAGCTTCTTCCGCGACCCGTCGGCCTGGGACGCCATGCGGACCAAGGCTCTGCCCGAACTGCTCGCGGCCTGCCCGGCGGGCGCCACGCTGCGCGCCTGGGTGCCCGGCTGTTCCACCGGCGAGGAGGCCTACACGCTGGCGATCACCTTTCGCGAGGCGCAGGAACAGCTGTCGAGCCGCCATTCGCTGCAAATATTTGCCACCGACCTCGATCCGGATGCCATTGCCAGGGCGCGGCGGGCCATTTACCCGGCCAATATCGTCGCCGATGTTTCGGTGGAGCGCCTGAAGCGCTATTTCGTCGAAGACGGCAACGACTATCGGGTCGGCAAGGACATTCGTGAAATGGTGGTGTTCGCACCGCAGAACGCCATCATGGACCCGCCCTTCACCAATCTGGATGTCATCACCTGTCGCAATCTGCTGATCTACCTCGGCCCGGAATTGCAGAAGAAGCTGCTGCCGCTGTTCCACTATAGCCTCAAGCCGGGCGGCATCCTGATGCTGGGCAGTTCCGAGTCCATCGGAAATTTCACCGATCTGTTCGCGCCGATCGAGAGCATGGCGCGCGTCTTCCAGCGCAGCAGCGTCCCGTCGCGGACGCTGGATCTGGAGTTTCCTACCCGCCATTTGCCCGGGAAAGCCGATGCGCTCATGACTGCCGACCTCCAGCCGGCCACACCCACCTTGCAGAGCCTCGCCGATCAGGTGCTGTTGCAGTCGTTTTCTCCTGCCGCCGCGCTGGTCACCGGGGCCGGCGACGTGCTCTACACCAGCGGTCGTACCGGCAGGTACCTGGAGCCGGCGGCCGGCAAGGCGAACTGGAACATTCACGCCATGGCGAAGGAGGGTTTGCGGCAGGAGCTGACCCTTGCCCTGCCCAAGGCGGTGCGCAGCGGCGAGCGGGTGCAGTGTCGCAATCTTCGCATCGGCAGCAACGGCGATACGCAGACCGTCGACCTGACGGTGCAGCCCATCGCGGAGCCGGCGGCCTTGCGCGGCATGGCCATGATCGTGTTTGTCGATGTCGATGCGCCGCCCGTCGCGGAGGCCGTCGCCGGCAAGCGCACGCCCCGTCGCGGTGCGCGCGTGGTGGAACTGGAACAGGCGCTGTCCCAGGCGCGGCAGGAGATACAGACGCTGCGCGACGAAATGCAGACTTCGCACGAAGAGATCAAGTCGTCCAACGAGGAAATGCAATCGACCAACGAGGAACTCCAGTCGGCCAACGAGGAACTGACTACCTCCAAGGAGGAAATGCAGTCGCTCAACGAGGAACTGCAAACGGTGAACATCGAGTTGCAATCGAAGGTGGACGAGCTGTCGTCGGCCAGCAACGACATGAAGAACCTGCTCAACAGCACCGACATGGCGACCATCTTTCTCGACAGCGCGCTACGCGTGCGGCGCTTCACCACCCAGGCGACGCGACTGTTCAAGCTGCTCCCCGGCGATGTCGGGCGACCGCTGTCGGATATCGCCAGAGACCTCGTTTATCCCGGTTTGTCCCATGACGCCGAGGAAGTGCTGCGCACGCTGGTCTTTGTGGACCGCGAGATTGCCACCGGCGACCAGCGCTGGTTCCAGGTCAAGATCATGCCTTACCGCACCATCGACAACGTCATCGACGGTGTCGTCATCACCTTCAATGACATCAGCGCGGCAAAGCGCCTGGAAGCGGAATTGCGGGCGATTGGCGGCAAGGAAAAGGCAGCGCCGTGATGGAAGAGAAAGAGACTGCCGCCCTGCGCGACGCCGCCGAGGCGCGCCTGAAGGCAGAACCAATAACGGCTCCGGCGAGCGGGGCCGACATCGATCTGCTGCGTCTGGTGCACGAGTTGCAGGTGCGCGAGATCGAGTTGGAAATGCAGAACAACGAGTTGCGTCAGTCGCGAGCCGAGCGCGAAGCGGCGCTTGCCCGCTACACCGAACTCTACGATTTCGCCCCGGTTGGCTATCTGACTCTCACCGCCGACAGTCTGATCGAGGAGATCAACCTCACCGGCGCGAAGCTGCTGGGGGTAGAGCGCGGGAATCTGATGCAGAAGCGCTTCGCGTCTTTCGTTGTTTCTGAAGACCAGGATCGCTGGGCGCGGTTTCTTGCCGGCGTGAAATCACAAGAGGGGCAGGAGCATGTGGAACTGCGGCTGCAACGTCGCGATGACACGGTCTTTCATGCACAACTCGACTGCGTGCGACACAGGGTGCTGCGCAGCGGCGCGCCGAAAGTCGGCGCTGACGGCACGGCGATTTCTGCTGCGGGAAGCACTCTGGAAGTGAGCATCGCCCTGACCGACATCTCCGTGCGCAAGGGCGTCGAGGCGAAGCTGATCGAGGCCACGGCCGCGGCGGAGAAAGCCAGCCGCGCCAAGACCGATTTTCTGTCCAGCATGAGCCATGAATTGCGCACGCCGCTCAATGCCATTCTGGGTTTTGCCCAGATTCTGGAATCCGGCACGCCGCCGCCGACGCCTTCCCAGCAGCGGGATATTGGTCAGATTCTCCAGGCAGGCTGGTACCTGCTGGAGCTGATCAACGAAATTCTCGATCTGGCGCTGATCGAGTCGGGCAAGGTGATGCTGTCGCATGAGGTGGTCTCGCTGGCCGATGTCATGTTCGAGTGCCAGGCCATGGTCGAGTCGCAGGCGCAGACGCGCGGCATCGGCTTGAGCTTTCCACGTTCCGAAATTCCCTACTTTGTCAGTGCCGACCGGACCCGGGTCAAACAGGTGCTGATCAACCTGCTGTTCAACGCCATCAAGTACAACAAGCCGGAAGGCACGGTGGCCGTGGAGTACGTCCTGATCCCGCCGAATTCGATCCGCATCAGCATTCGGGACACGGGTGTCGGGCTGACGCCGGAACAGCTCACGCAGCTTTTCCAGGCGTTCAACCGTCTCGGCAAGGAAGCCGGCGCGGAGGAGCAACCGTGTTCTAAGTCAAGCCGTTTTGGCTGTCCAAGGCTCATTATTTTTCACCATGGCATTCATGATGGTTAGCAGTTTTCGCATACAGGCGACG
>JALNZB010000028.1 GCA_023229545.1 Sulfuritalea sp.
CGTTCCAGGGGACGCTGCGCGATGAAGCCGCGCAGCGCCCCTGAACTCAAACGTTCGGCGTCATGACGCTAAGCACTATTTTCCTATTCTTTGGCGTAGGCCAGTGGTCATCAGCTTCGGGGCTCAGGTGGCATTGCCGGCGAGTGGTACCGCACCTACGAAAACGGGATATCTTGCTGCTTCCCCGCGATGATATCGTGACTTTATGAGGCTAATTGATTTGGTCGCGCTCCTTTCAGCGCTCACCTGGCATCTCGTGCTTCCCCGGTATTGGGTCGCGGTGCTGGGGAGTTCTGTCACAACAGTTCTTCTGTTCTGGGCGGTGGCGCTTGCTATGGGAGGCTTCGGTTGGGCGGACAGCTTCTTGATTGAAGCCACACTTATACCGCTAGCGGTCGCTTGCGGTATATCGGTAATTACTGGCGCGATACTTCGCCAGATTGGGAGAAAATGCCAATGAACAACGCAGGCCATCTGCATGCACTGACGCCGAACCCTGCGGTGCAGGGGACGCTGCGCGATGAAGCCGCGCAGCGCCCCTGACCTTGAACGTTGGGCCTCTCAAGCATGAGCTTTTCCGCTACCCGCCACTCCTCGCTTTCTTGCACTGCTTCGGTGGCGGTTCTCGCGTCCGTTTCGCCGTGTCGCCAGCGCCGACTTTCTGTGCCGACTCACAGCACCGTTGATGTCGCGGCTCTCCCCGCCGTGGTTTCCAAAGCGTCCGCGCTTGTCGGATGGCTGGCAAAGCCAGTCAGTTTTGGCTGCGCGCCTGAGGGCGCGGAAAAGGCGTCGCGTTTCGGTCATCGCGCATTCCTCGCGCCGTGCCGCGTGGATGGTGAAATGAAAGCCGCCGCTTGCCGTGGTGCTCTTCGTCGTCGCCGTGTCACCAGCGCCGACTTTTCTTGTGGCGCTGTGTCTTTCCGCGTTGGTGCGCTTTCTCAAGGGCGGGTGCCGCGTGGCTTTCCGGCGCGTGTCGCGGGGCAGTTGTCGTGCGGCGGCGGCGCTGTCGTCAGAGGCCCAACCCTGCGGTCAACCTCGCTCCCTTCGGTCGCTGGACGCTGCGCGATAAAGCCGCGCAGCGCCGGTTACCTTGAACGTTGGGCGTCTTAATACTGAGGAGGAACGCACATGGCAATGTCAAAGAGCGAAGTCGAACCATTCCTATTGAGCCTCGGGTTTGCTTTGGAACACTCGTCGGGGTTTGGTGACGAGTTTGCCCAGACATTGAGCACCGGATGGAAGCTCAACGCATACGCATCAAAGGAAGGAAATCCATTTTCTGGCACAGAAAAGCACGACTCCTACGATGAGGTTTCCTTTACTCTCGATTCAAAAGGCACACGACATCGGTGCGTTTCACTCAGCGGTTTGAAGAAGCATGCCGGCGCCATTATCAAAGAGCTACTCCGCGTTTCCAAGAACGATGATCTACTGAAGTGTCCAAAGTGCAAGACAAGGTATGTTCATGCCAAGGAGCCAACGCAAGGCCAACGGTGGAAGCCATTTCTTTCGTGCGATGGAATGATGGTTGTTGGCCAAGGTGCCAAGAAGCACGTTGGGTGCGACGGCGTTTCCCAAAAACTCCCCGCAGTGGTGGTCTACAAGTGACAAAGACGCCCAACCCTACGGTGCAGGGGACGCTGCGCGATAAAGCCGCGCAGCGCCCCTGACCTTGAACGTTGGGGCTATTAGTCCCTGACCATTTCCTATGTCGAAGAACCCGCTATTTGACCTATACGAAAAACTCTATTTCCATGAAATAGAGGTTCGCGAAAAGCTCGGAGGGCGCCTACAAACGCCCATGGCAATCATCGTCTCACTGATTGGTGTCCTTACGTATCTGCTTCAGAACTTCGACAGTGGCCATAGCGGCACTGCTACGGTGATATTTCTTTTCTTGTTCGCACTAAGCAGCACGACACTAGTTACTGCTGTCTACTTTTTCGTCCGCTCTTGGTATGGCAACACCTACGCGTTCCTTCCATCAGCTGAAGCAACTGAGGAGTACCGGCAACTTCTTCAAAAGACCTATGAGCAATACAAGGACGGAGACTCTCTGGCCGAAACGTATCTCAATGATTACCTCTGCACTAAGTACATCGCATGCGCTACTCAAAACACCCAATGCAACGACCTGCGCTCTCTGAACCTACACAAAACCAATGGCACCCTTATTGTCTCCACCGTACTGGTCGCTGTTACGTTTCTTGTCTTCTTCATGGGTGACCTAGACAAAACAAAGACCAGCAAGCCCACCGAGGTAGTGATCGTTAAACCTGTAGATGTCAAAGGAATCATCATGACCGATAAGAAGCAAGAGCCACCGAAGCAAGTAAGTCCGCCACCTCCGCCGCCGCCTCCACCACCTACAAGGCTAATCAAGGAAGGTGTTGAAATCGTGAAACCTCAGCAGGAGAAAAAAGATGGCAAATGAAAAGACACCACCACCACCGCCTCCCCCACCTCCCACGCGCATGGTCAAGGGAAGCGTTGAAGTTCCGCGGAAGGCACCCCCGCCGCCGCCGCCACAAAAGCCTTCCATCCCACCGCGTGGAAAAAAATAGCCCCAACCCATCGGTCCACCGGACGCTGCGCGATAAAGCCGCGCAGCGCCGGTGACCTCAAACGTTAGGCATGATTGGAGCCGCATCATGATTGAATTTCCCTGCCAGTACATACAGCAGATTATTAACTCCATTGGTCTGGCGTTTGATATTGCCGGTGCAATCTTCGTCGCGCATGAGGTCGTCGCAGAATTTCATGGCGAAAAATATGAAGCCGGAATCGGGTCTGGTCCAATTGGTGGAATACCTACAAACGATCCTCCGGTCGAGACAGGGGACTTCAAGAGATTTGAAGCCGCACGGCTACTTCGCATGAAGATTGGCCTTGGATGCCTCATAGTTGGATTCTGCTTCCAGTTTGCATCTAATTGGATTAAGGCACCTTCGGAGGCCAAATCTTCTCAACAGACGTCACAATGCTCTTCATCCAATTAGGCATACTAAAGAACCACCCATAAGCCTCACCTTCACTGAATCTATACCTTGTTCCGAACTCGGCGTCATACTCTCGCCACCCAAAATAGTGGAGCAACATCGACACCCATCTAATTACTACGATAAAGAGAATGCAGATAATGATGCTTCCGACAAACAAGTCCACGGTAATTGCACACATCATGCCTAACCCCGCGGTCCACGCGGACCTTGCGCGAAAAGCTGCGCAAGGCCGGTGACCTTTACGTTGGGCCTCTTCACAATCGGCTTTGAGGAAACTATGAAACGCATACTTACGCTCCTTTCAGCGGCAACCATCACGGGTTGTGCGACTGGTCCACTAGACAACACTGGAACGTTTCTTCCACCCTTGCATCACCAAACTCTCGAAAGCGCGAAGATCTGCTGTGAGTCCCACAAAGCAATTCGATACGTTCATCTCCAACGTGGAACTGAGATCAAAACTACCGTATCGCCGGACACCCCTGTATTTGAATTCGGTGGTCGCAGAAGTTTCTTTGCGGCTTTTGAACTCCAGTCTGGCGAAAATCGAATTCTGATGGTTACAACGACTCCCGTGAATATGCTGCTAAACCGCTACGGCCACGTCATGGTCCCATCGGTACAGTTTCTTGGCGACGATTTCAAGCCAGTTGCGACAGTTGATCCTCGCTATGAAACCGACTCGCGCTTTCCGCGAGGATCATGGGCTGAGGCACAGGTAAAAGTTCCCAATTCCGCTCGTTACGCTGTTCTATTCGACGGACGAAATTCAGGAGGGCTTGCGTGGCGTGATCGCGATCAAGCAACAGGATCATTGTTTGTTCGCAGTGGGCCAACTGGAGAAATAAGCGTCCTGCTATTGGGTGGCTAAGCTCATACAACTAAAGAGGGAGTGTCAATGAACTGCGTATTGAAAATTGTTGCGTCGCTGGCTATTGCTTTGTCTTTGGCCAGTTGCGCTACCTATAAGCCAGTGCCCGAAGGGTATACCGGCCCTGTCGCCATGCTGGCGGATTCGGGCTTCTCCGAGGATGGGACGAAAGCACAGCTATTTTCGCTTATGGAAGTCGACGGGAATACTGTTCAAAGTAGCTTTGGAGCAAGCGCAAGCGCGAGCCACGGGCAAGGCTTTGCACTCACGACAAAGATTGTTTCTCGTCCAGTTCCGGCAAAGCCAATGAAGGTGAAACTTAAGGGGGCACATACAACGGGAGCGCCGATTCAGGCAATCTTCAGTCAAATGTCAGGAACCTTTTTCTCCGTAGAGGGTGTTGCCGATTTCGATCCTGCGCCCGGAAGGGACTATGTTGTTAAGGGCATCTTGAAAAAGGAAGGGTCACTAGTCTGGATAGAAGATGCACGTACAGGTCAGCCGGTTACGCGGAAGATTTCCGAGAAGTGAACGACTCACTCCGCGCGAGGCCCAACCCATCCATCAACCCGGACGCTGCGCGATGAAGCTGCGCAGCGCCGGTTATGTCAGCCGTTATGCGATTTAGAACCTTCCTCTCATTCCTCTTCGCGGTGCTACTGGGCGTAGCAGTCGCAGTTGTGGTCAAAGTTGGCTTTGCGCTCCCCGGCGTCCTACCAACCAGTGACATATTCATGTTAATTCTTGAGTCTCCGTTGGGGAGGTTTGCTTTAGCCAAGCGCGGTGGTGAGGGCGGCGTTCTTATTGCCATCGCAATTCGCGCTTTCACCTGTAGCGTCATAGCCGGGGCCATCGCTGGCGCGGTACTTAGAAAGCTCAGATTCAAACGTGTTTTTTGCTATTCCGCACTTTGGGTGCCAATTGGCAATGTCGTTCTTGGCTACATCGCTCTGTCCGCCGCTTCCGTATCCAACCCCGAAAATGTGGCCGCCATGCAGAAGAACTTTGGCCAGTTGGTCTGGACAGACCTGTGGGTCTACGGTTGGTATTTCCTTGCACTCTATGTTTCGTTCATCGTTACCAATCGCATAACCCGGCGCTCAACCTCGCTCCCTTCGGTCGCTGGACGCTGCGCGATAAAGCCGCGCAGCGCCGGTTAGCTCTACGTTCGACCTCACCATTCCCTACGGTGCATCCATGAAACATATCCCGCTCAAAACCGTCTCCATCAAGCACCACCCTGAACTCAACGAGAAGTGGGTTCAAGAGGTTATTGCAGCCGAACCGGCAATTCTCGGTCTTGGTGATTTGGCGCTCATCGACAAAGAGCGAACTCAACCCTCTGGCGGTCGTCTCGACTTGCTCTTCAAAGAAGTCGATGGCCTCGTCCGTTACGAGACTGAGTTGCAACTTGGGGCAACCGACGAAACGCACATCATCCGAACCATCGAGTATTGGGACATTGAGCGTCGTCGCTACCCCCAATACGAACACGTCGGTGTACTGATTGCGGAAAACGTAACTGCGCGTTTCCTTAACGTCATCAGTCTGTTCAACGGGTTCATCCCCATCGTCGCCCTCCAAATGACTGCCATCGACACAGGCAACGGGATCGGGCTTCACTTCACGAAAGTCGTTGATGCCCTTCGTCTTGGACTTGTTGAGGAAGATGAGGAGATTCTCGAACCCGCCGACCGCAGCTACTGGGAAAACCGCGCTACTGCGAAGACAGTCAAGATTGCCGACGAAATCCTTGAACTGTGCAAGACGTTCGACCCGTCGTTGGAGTTGAAGTACAACAAGCCGTATATCGGCTTCACGAAGGGCGGCATCGCGTTCAATTTCGCCACCTGCCATCCCAGAAAGTCTGCTCTGAACCTTTCGTTCAAGCTCCCTCGCAGCGAAGAAATCGACGTAAAGCTTGAACAGTCTGGCCTTGATCTGCTTGAGTACGCGAGATGGGGCGCCTATCGCATCAAGCTCGTACCTGGTGACGTAACGAAGCACAGGGAACTACTTGAGCAACTCCTGAAGGCCGCCTACGAGAATCGCGGGTGATGTCGAACCCATCATTCCACCGGACGCTGCGCGATAAAGCCGCGCAGCGCCGGTGAATTCAGACGTTATGCATCATGAGGATAGTTATGCGCCGTATTGCTCAAATCCTATTGCTTCTCTTGGCGTCCTATCAGCTCACTGTCTCGGCGGAGCCAATACCGACAATCGATGGGGAATCTTTTACTAAGAAGCTAGTCGGGAAACCTACGGGTGGCCACAAACTGGTTCAGTTTGTTAGAGAAAGCGAATCATTTGAGTCGTGGACAAAGAAAATCTATTTTCGCTATCAAGAGCTACCCGGTATAGATAACGACCCATTCAAGTACGCTTCGGCAATGTGGCGAATGGTTGAACGGGAAGACCCGCAAGCGAAGCCACAAATTCTCAGAAATGAAAGATCAAATCAGGTCATTCTGGAATACGCAACCTTCCCGCCAGAGAAGAAATATGTGGAACACAATGTCCTTAGGTTTTGGAAAAGTGCAGACGGCAACGCATTGCTTTCTTTGCAAATTACGCGCCGGTTTGATCTTCCCAGTCCAGAGCTAATGCAAGAATTCGCTAGCCAAGGGATGAAAACGGGTGATCGGAAATTCTCCTGGGTAATGCAGGCTACTGAGCTCTTTGATGTCAAAGCAATTGAAAGGGAATTGTCTTTTCAGTGATGATGCATAACCCTTCGGTCGACCCCGTTCGCTGCGCTCTCTGGACGCTGCGCGATGAAGCCGCGCAGCGCCGGTCACCTTGAACGTTGGGGGCATTCATGTCTGCCGCGCTGATACTGCTGACTGTTCTGCTCGTCGGGCTCAACTCCGCGGCCACATATGTTCTTGTCCGCAGTCAGCGCTATGAACGGCGACAGAAGTTGTTTCAAGCTCTATTGGTTTGGTTTGTGCCAATTGTCGGAGCACTCCTAGTTTGGTCGCTAGCCCGGGACACAAACGTAAGCCGAGTCACCACCGACTTAACAGACAGAGGTGGTCTCGATGGTTACAAAATCCCAGATGGCGTAGGCGAAGGCATTGGCCGTGAGTAGCAATACGAACCTCAACCCGTTGGGTCTTCGCGAGTCCCATGCCCCCAACCCGGCAGTCGAGCGGACCTGCGCGAAAAGCCGCGCAGGCCGCTCACTTCTACGTTGGGCGTCATGAGAGTCGCGCTCCCACTTCTGCTGCTTTTCAGCGTCTCAGCGCATTCCGCTGACTGCGTCACTTATGTTGGCGAAACCGCCCTGACCGGGAAGCTCACTCGCCACACATTTCCAGAGCAGCCGAATTACGAAAGCATCGAGAAGGGAGACGCCGCGGCAACCTACTTCTTCGTTTCTCCGCACCAACCAATTTGCGTAGCGGAAGGAAAGAACAGCGACGGCTTAGAACCAGCCGAACCTGCGGTTGCAGAGATTCAACTTGTGTTCCTTGCGGCAAAACGGTCCTATCGCCAATTACGTCCTTACATTGGAAAGGAAGTTACTTGCCTCGGTAGCATCTATCACGCACACACTGGGCATCATCACTCGTCGGTGCTTTTGTTTGACGCCAAATGCCGCCCAACCCTTCATTCGAGCGGACCTGCGCGAAAAGCCGCGCAGGCCGCTCAATTCAAACGTTAGCCCTTTTCTCAAAGGAACTCTATGAAGACTACATTCTCGCAAGTGCTCGCTCGATTCAGTGCTTTGAGTCAACTCGCCAACTCTGAGAGCGAATCGATCCACAATCTGATTGTGGGGCCTGACCAACCACTTGACGCATTTTCGCCCGAGGCATTGGCGCTGTTGCGAGAGCCAGCACCTTGCGCAGCGGCGCTGGCTGCGTTCCTGGCAGCGTTGCCGAACGAATTTGTGTTTGCGCTAACCGCGCTTCTCTACAGCGGCCGAGATGAAGAAGATGACCCAGTGGACTATTGGAGTGATCTACGGAAAACGATCACAAGCAAAGAGCGCGCTATCGAGTCTCTGACCGAGAAATTCCCGCGCATGAAGTACATAGAAGCGGCCATCACGAAGCTTCCGTCGTCCATGCTCCTTGATGAAATTCCACAACAAATCGCTTCCCTTTAGTTGTGCGCGCAATTGTTCCTCGTGACCAATCACCACTTCACAGGGCTAACCCGGCGGTCGACCCCGTTCCCTTCGGTCACTGGACGCTGCGCGATGAAGCCGCGCAGCGCCGGTCACCTTGAACGTGTGCGCCAGGCATGGCGCGTTACTTCGTCGGTGAAAGTCCGATGGCCAGGTTTGCAGAGCCGAAGGCAAGGAGAAGGGCAAGGGCGTCGCCGCGAGGCGGGGTCTGAAGGAAGCCCAATCCAAAGCTGCGGGACGATGAACAAAAACCGGATATGAGGCGTGATGCATTCGGGACGAGCGGGCACGTGACCGCGAAGTCCTCCATCTGCGGTGTAGGGTGCATTTTGTAAATCCGGCGTCTATGCAGTGAAGGTAACGCGTCTTACCCCGGGAGATCTCCCCGGTGCTTCGGAGTATTGAAGCTGGGCCGCTGGAAACGGCGGCTGAATACCGTGGAGAAGTCAGCAGAGGGCATAGTAGGCGGCGCCCCCGTCGAAGGCCTGAACGATGAAAGACGAAGGAACATGACGAAGAGAGACGGGAACGCATCTGACCACCCGAGCAATCGGGCTGCGGCCATGCCGCAGGATGAACTCGTCGCTGGATTGTCAGGACAACCCGAGTCGATTCACACCCAAACGCTGTATGCCCAAGTATTTGAGCGGGGCAATCTACAGCGTGCATTGAAGCAAGTGCGCCGGAACAAAGGCGCGCCGGGCATCGACGGCATGACGGTCGATAAACTCCCCAAGTACCTTCTCCACCACTGGCTGGAAATTCGCGCGCAACTGGACGCAGGCACGTACCGCCCGCAACCGGTGCTGCGCGTTGAAATTCCGAAAGGGGACGGCAAGACGCGCCCCTTGGGCATCCCCACGGTGATGGACCGCTTCATCCAGCAAGCCATCGCGCAAGTTGTCTCGGCACAATGGGAACCGCATTTTCACCGCCACAGCTACGGATTCCGCCCGCAGCGCTCGGCGCATCAAGCCGTGCGTAAAGTGCAGGCGAACATCCGGGCGGGACATGGCTGGGTGGTGGATATGGACCTGCAAGCCTTCTTCGACCGGGTTAATCACGACCGGCTGATGGCGCGCCTGAAAAGTCGCTGCCCGGATGCTGATCTGTTGCGACTGGTCAATCGCTTCCTGAAGGCCGGCGTCAGCGTGGATGGAAGCATCGAATCCACGCCGCTGGGCGTACCGCAAGGCGGGCCGCTCTCGCCCGTGCTGGCCAACGTGGTGCTGGATGAACTGGATTGGGAACTGGACCGGCGCGGCCACCGCTTCGCCCGCTATGCCGACGACTGCAACATCCTCGTCAAAAGCAAACGCGCGGGCAAGCGGGTGATGGCCAGCGTGACACGCTATGTCAGCGACACACTGAGACTCACAGTGAATCAGTTGAAAAGCGCGGTGGATCGGCCCATGAACCGCAAGTTCCTGGGTTTCACGGTCAGCCGCAACGGGGCGAAGCTGAAGGTGGCCGACAAGGCCATCGAAAAGCTGAAGGACCGGGTGCGGGAACTGACCCGTCGTACCAGAGGCAACACCATTGGCAAGATCGTTGCGGAGCTGAGAGACACCCTGCTTGGTTGGAAAGCGTATTTCGGCATCGCCGAGGTGCTGAGTCCTCTGCGCGAGATCGACAAGTGGGTACGACGCAAGTTGCGCTGCTATCTCTGGAAACAATGGGGGCCGACCGGCTATCGGCAACTGCGCAAGCGCGGCGTTACCGTGCGCGAAGCGTGGAACACCAGCAAGTCGGCGCATGGTCCGTGGCGGCTGTCGAAGACACCGGCATTGGCGTTCGCGCTAACCCTTAAGGATTGACACGACCCGCAGGGTCGTCTCAATCTGATGTTCATGAAGCCCGGCATCAGAGCGATGCGGGGTTGGCCAGGGATATGGGGAATGCCTCGGAGAGAGTAGTCGAGGCGTGGCGCGCAAGAAGAGCACGCCGGAGCAAAGCGTCAAACAAGCCGTCGAAATAGCTGGCGGCGAGCGGTTGGCGAGGTCAAATCATGGTACTGCCCGAACTTGCCGACGATGCAACAGGCAAGTTCTGAAGTTGGGGAAACACTCCCCCGCGCCCTGCGCAAAACACCGAAGGACGAACACACTGCACGAACGAATCGGAGGCCGGGGCGGCGAAGGCCTATCCTGATTCGTCGCCCGCCGCGAACGGCATGCTGGTCACCGCAGGACGCAACAAGCCTCGACTCCCGAAGGGGCGCGGCAACACCACTGAGCGACAGCGCAAGATCTCGCCGCAGTGCGGACAAGCCCGACTGCGGGACGCTTCAGTCGGTGCCGGTGTCGGCGCTGCGGCCACGGTAAAGCCCTGCGCCAACTCGATGCGCCCCTTCAACTCCTCGATCGACATCGAGAAACTCGGCGACAGGAAGCCGAAATAGCGCACCTTCATGAACCCGCGCGGCAAGACGTGCTGCAGAAAGCGGCGCATGAACTCGACTGTCGCGAGCGCCAGCGTGCGCGGACGGGAACTCCCCACCTTGCGGTAGCGAAACACCACCTGCGCCGCGTCGGCGCGGACGATGCGCCCCTCCGAGATGCCGACCTTGAAGACATAGCGCGACAGATACGCCAGGCTCGCTGCGGCATCGCCGACCGCCTGGCAATTGACGTTCCAATCGACCGTCCAGACGCAAGGGTCGATCTCCGCCAACAGGCCGGCGGCGCGCATCGCATCGCGGAACTTCGCCCGAAAGATCGGCGACAGCGCCCGCACCGGCAGGAAGAAGCCCGGCAGGTCGGCCCCCAGATGCTTGTCGTCGGCCGCCAGGGTCTTGATCGCCCCCGCCGACGCCGCGAACAGCGCGCCATAGCCGATGCGCGGATGGCGACGCAGAAATTCGCGCAAACCTGACGGTACGGTAAAGGTCAGCATGAAGTACGGCGTCGGCAACTGGCGCTCGTGTTGGCGGATAAGCCACGCCTCTGCCTTGCCCTGCTGGCAGACCGGACAGTGGCGGTTGCCGCAGCAGCGCGCGGCGACGTGCGGCTCGCCGCAGTCCTCACACTGGTACAGGATGGCGCCGCAGGCGGCGCTACGGCAGTCGATGATGGCGTCGATCACGCGCCGTTGCGCCGCCGGCATCGTGGCGCCGAACTGCCCCAGGTATTGCTGGATCACGCGCAGGTTGATGCCGCTCTCCAGCATGTGTGTGGCGTAGCAGTGGCGCAACGTGTGCACCGACACGGCCTTCTTGGTAATCCCCGCACGCTCCTTGGTGGCACGAAATGCGCCTTGCCACGGTGCACATGGACCATCATGCGATCCGCGTCAATGTCGGAGACCTCCAGGTAGAGCGCCTCCTGCACGCGCAAGCCGCAGGCGTACACGGTGGACAGATAGGCGCGGTTGTGCGGCGTGCGCACGCAGCCAAGTAACGCCCGCACTTCGTCGCAGCTCAACCCCGCCGGCAGGCGCGATTCGCGTTTGGCGCGCAGGAAGTTGAACAGGTTCCAGTCGCGCTGGAGCACCTTGACGAAGTAGAAGCGAATGCCGCAGTAGCAGATGCGCAGCGTGTTGGGCGACCAGTGATCGACGTTGCGCCGATGCAGGAAATACGCTTCAAGCTCGGCTTCGCCAATCTCCTCGGGCACCTTGCCGTAGAACTCGCAGAGCATGCGTAGCGCCCTGCTGTACGCTTCCTGGGTGCGACCGGCATTGCCGTTGAGCGCAAGGGCGTTGATTGATTTTTGGTACCAGTCTGTCATCATGTCGTTCTCCTGCTGTGAATATTCCCTTTGGCTCACAGCAGAATGCAGGGATGAACAGGGTTTTTCTACACCCTCGGCGGGGATATCACTCATGGCCGACCGGTAGAATGCCGCCATGAAAGTCCTCGGCATCGAATCCTCCTGCGACGAAACCGGCGTTGCGCTCTACGACACCGAGCGCGGCCTGCTCGGGCATGCGGTGCATACCCAGGTGGCGATGCATGAGGCGTATGGCGGGGTGGTGCCGGAGCTGGCCTCGCGCGATCACATCCGCCGCCTGATTCCGCTGCTGGAGCGCGTGCTGGCCGAGGCGGCATGCACGCGCCGCGACATCGACGCCATCGCCTACACGGCGGGGCCGGGGCTGGCGGGAGCCTTGCTGGTCGGCGCCAGTTTCGCCGAGGCGCTGGCCATGGCGCTGGGCATTCCAGCGCTGCCGGTGCATCACCTCGAAGGTCATCTGCTCTCGCCGCTGCTGGCGGACGACGCGCCGGTATTTCCCTTCATCGCCCTGCTGGTATCCGGTGGGCATACCCAGTTGATGCGCGTGACGCGGGTCGGCGACTACCAGTTGCTCGGCGAATCGCTCGACGACGCGGCGGGCGAGGCTTTCGACAAGACGGCCAAGCTGCTCGGGCTGGGCTACCCCGGCGGGCCGGCGCTGGCGAAGCTGGCGGAAACCGGCAACATTGACCCGAAAACCAGCCGCTACAAGCTGCCGCGGCCGATGCTCCACAGCGGCGATTTGTCGTTTAGCTTTTCCGGTCTGAAGACGGCGGTGCTGACGGCGGCGCGGGCCAGGGAACTGACCGACGCCGACCGCGCCGATCTGGCGGCCGAATTTCAGGAAGCGGTGACCGAAGTGCTGGCGGCGAAGGCGGTGGCGGCGTGTCGCCAGCACCGACTTTCATCGCTGGTGGTGGCCGGCGGCGTCGGCGCCAACCGGCGTCTGCGGCAGCGGCTGGATCGGGCCATGGCGAAAATCGGCGGCCGGGTGTTCTATCCGGCGCTGGAACTGTGCACCGACAACGGCGCGATGATTGCCTTCGCAGGCAGCCAGCGTTTGTTGCAGGGCGATGTGCCGGCGGCGACCAAGGGCGCATTCGCCGTGCGACCGCGCTGGCCGCTGGATCGGCTTAACTGAGAGAAAGCCTCGCGCTCAGGCCACGCCGTCGCGCAGCAGCTTGTCGATGTGCTGGACGCGCGCGCTGATCGAGCGCAGCAGTGCAATGCCCAGCGCCGGCTTCGACTTGACCATCGCCAGAAAGTCGTTGCGGGCGATCAGCAGCCATGCGCTGTCGGTTTCTGCGGTTGCCGTGGCGGAACGACCGGAACGATCGATCAAGGCCATTTCGCCGAAAACTCCGCCCGGCTCCACGTGTTCGACGACCAGGCCATCGACCGATATGGCGATGCGGCCCTCGATTACGACGAACATGCAGGCGCCCACCGCGCCCTGGGTGACCACCGTGGCGCCCGCCGTGGCCGTGGCCGGCAGCGGGTCGCCCAGTTCGCGCTGCAAGTCGGCGAGCATTTTCTTGTCCAGCGTGTTCTTGTGCGTCAGCGCCTCGACCGTTGTCTTTTTTGCCGCAGCCAGTTTGGCCAGGCTGCGCCGCAGGCGCTGCGCCATGACGCTCATCAGCATCAGCGCAAATTCAGGCATTTGCTGCATCGACTGGAGGAACTTCTTTTCGTCGAGGGCCAGCACCTTGCAGTTCTTGCGCACGGTGGCCGTGGCGCTGCGCGGAATGTCGGCGATGGTCGCCATTTCGCCGAATATCTCGCCGGGCAGGACCAGTTCGAGCGGTTTGCCCTTCAGCGTCAGCGCCACTTCGCCGTCGAGCAGCAGATAAATGCTGGCGCCCTTGGAGAAGAATCCTCCAGGTTTCTCTTCCTCGACAAAAATCTGCTTGCCGGCCGGAAACTGTTCCAGCGTTCCGGCGACGCGGAAGAACTTAAGCGCCAGCGCCGGTTCGTAGAGCGAAACCGGCTCGCTTTTTGGGCGGGTGTCGACCGCTGGCTTCTTGGCCGGTTCGGCGGGTGTGCCTGAAAAGTCCAGATCGTCCATGTAAGCGTTTCCTTAACAATCGAGTTTTCGCGCCTTGAGGCGAAGCCGGATTATAAAAGCCTAGTTTTTACCGCCGATGCGGCCTTCGCTGCCGGCCAGCAGCTTGCGGATGTTGCTCTTGTGACGGTAGATCAGCACCGCGCACATAATCGCCACGGTCACGGTGATTTCGACTTTGCCCAGCAGCCACCAACTCAGCACGGGCGCCGCTGCTGCCGCCGCCAGCGCGGCCAGCGAGGAGTAGCGCGTGATGGCGGCCACCGCCAGCCAGACGCCGGCCGCGAAGCCCGCCAGCGTGCCGGAGAAACCCAGCAGCACGCCCAGCGCGGTGGCCACGCCCTTGCCGCCCTTGAAGCCGAGCGTGAAGGGAAACACGTGGCCGAGAAAAGCCGCCAGACCCGCCGCCGCAATCGCCGTGCCGTCGGCGCCGACTTTCGCCGCGACGAACATGGCGAGCCAGCCCTTGGCGGCATCGCCGAGCAAGGTCAACATGGCCGCCAGCTTGTTGCCGGTGCGCAGCACATTGGTGGCGCCGGGATTGCCCGAGCCGAAACTGCGCGGATCGGCCAGGCGAAAGGCGCGCGAGACGACCACGGCGAACGGCACGGAGCCGAGCAGATAGCCAAAGACGGCGGAAACAAGCAGGTTCATTGCGGAATCCCTAGAATGTCCCGCATTGTAAAGGAGGCGGGATGGACTTCATTTTCATCGACGACATGCGGGTCGAGGCGCATGTCGGCGTTTTCGAGCGGGAGAAGGCCGCGCCGCAGACGCTGGAGATCAGCCTGACCTTCGGCGTGCCGGACGAGGCGGCGCAGGACGATGACATCGGCAAGACCATCCGCTACGACGCGGTGATCGACCGCATCCGCGCCGAGCTGGCGACGCGCCATTTCAACCTGCTGGAGACGCTCGGCGAATATGTAATCGGCCTGCTGCTGGACGAATTCGGCGCGCCCTGGGTCAAGATCAGCATCGCCAAGATGGGCATCATGAAAGGCGTACGCCGGGTCGGCGTGCAGATCGAGCGCAGCCGGGTGAAGCCGGCTTAATCAGCCAAGCCGCACTCGACGATCTTCGGTTGCATCAGGCGCAGGATGTCGTGCGGATGGACGCCGACCAGGTAGCCACGGCGACCGCCGTTGATGTAGATCAGCGGCAGGTCGAGGATGCTCTTCTCCATATGCACCGGCAGCGGTTTTTTGGTGCCGAACGGCGAACAGCCGCCGACCATGTAGCCGGTGTGGCGCAGCGCGTCTTCGGGCTTGCAGGGGCTGATCTTCTTTACCCCGATCTGGCGCGCCAGTTCCTTGGTGGATACCTTGCGGTCGCCGTGCATCAGCACGATCAGCGGCCTGGCGTTTTCGTCTTCCATCACCAGCGTCTTGACCACCGCGTGCTCGGCGACGTTGAGCTCGCGCGCCGACACCTTGGTGCCGCCATGCTCCTCGTAGGCGTAGAGATGGTTGGAATGGGCGATCCGGTGCTGGTGCAGGAACTTCGTGGCTGGCGTTTCGGGGGCATGGGCGTCGTGTTTCATGGTCTTCTCATCCACGTGGGTGGTGCTTGCGATGCAGTTGTTTCAGGCGTTCTCGTGCCACATGAGTATAGACCTGCGTCGTCGAGATGTCGGCGTGGCCGAGCAGCAACTGCACCACGCGCAGATCGGCGCCGTGATTCAGCAGATGGGTGGCGAAGGCGTGGCGCAGCACGTGCGGCGAAATGCGTTCCCTGGCGATGCCAACCCGCACCGCATATTTCCTGACCAGCGTCCAGAACATCTGCCGCGACATGGCGGTCCCGCGCATGGTGACGAAGACCGCGTCCGACACGTGTTGCTTGAGCAGTTCGCCGCGCGCGCCGGCGAGGTAGCGTTGCAGCCATTCGGCGGCGATCTGCCCCAGCGGCACCAGCCGCTCCTTCGCGCCCTTGCCCATCACGCGCACCACGTTGTCGTTGAGGCTGACCTCGAACAGGCGCACGCCGACCAGCTCCGACACGCGCAAGCCGGTGGCATAGAGCAGCTCGAACATGGCGCGATCGCGCAGGCCGAGTGGGGTGTCGACGTCCGGCGCGCCGAGCAGGTCCTCCACCTGCTTCTCGGAGAGCGTCTTGGGAAAACGCTGGATCGCACCGGGCTTGTCGATGTTGAGCAGCGGATCGATTTGCAAGCGGCCTTGATCGAGCAGCCAGTGGTAACAGCGTCGCAGGCTGGCCATCAGCCGGCGCTGGCTGGTCGACTTGATGCCGCCGAAACGGCCATGTAGATGAGCGAGATAGGCGTTGATCGCCGTCTCGTCAGCGCCGACTATCGTTTTTTGGCGCGATTCCAGCCATTGCGAGAACAATGCCAGATCGCTGCGGTAATTCGCCAGCGTGTTCTTCGCAAGCCCGTCGGCGAGCCACAGCGCATCGATGAATTCGTCGATGAGGGCGGCGTCAGCCGCGTTCATGCTGTAGCAACCACTTCTTGATGTCGAGCAGAAAGCCGCCGCGCTGCCGGGCGAAGCCGCCGAGTCCCCGATTCGCCGCGACGACGCGGTGGCAGGGCACGACGATGGGATAAGGATTGGCGCCGCAGGCGTTGCCCACCGCGCGCGGGCCGCTGTGAATGGTGGCAGCAACCTCGCCATAGCTGCGCGTCTGCCCAGCCGGAATCGCCGCGATCTCGTCCCACACCCGGCGCTGGAAGTGCGTGCCGGCCGGCGCCAGCGGCAGGCCGAAAACGAAGCGCGGATCCTTCAGCCAGGCGCGCAACTGACGCACGGTTTCCCGCGCCAGCGGGGTCTTCGGTGCGATCCCGGCGCATGGTTCGAGATATTCGATGGCGGTGATCTCGTCGGCATTGCATTGAACGCCGATACTGAAAGTCGGCGCTGACAGGACGGCGGAGTAGGGCTTCATGGCGGTTGCTTCCGATTCGATCATGGGCTTATTGTCGATCCCCGGCGGACGATTCGCAAGCGCAACGCCGGTCTTTTTCCCGGCGCCGCGACGGTGCGCGAAGAACCGACATGGAATCGCGCTTTATGACAGAATCTCGGCGTCACGCCGTCTTCCGAGGAGAAGCGAATGAAACTGCCAAAACCGGAAAATCTGGCCGGCGACTTCTGGGGTGGCTTTGCCGCCATGCTGGTGGCGCTGCCCTCGGCGATCGCCTTCGGCGTCACCATCTACTCGGTGCTCGGCGGCGCCCATGTCGCGCTCGGAGCGCTGGCCGGAATTCTCGGCGCCACGGCCATCGGCATCGTGGCTTCGACGTTCGGCGGTACCAGCCGGCTCATTTCGGCGCCCTGCGCGCCGGCGGCGGCGGTGGCCTCCGCCTTCGCCATCGAGGCCGTGCGTAGCGGCACGCCGGTCGACACCACGCTGCTGCTGCTGACGCTGCTCGGCCTGCTCGCCGGCCTGATGCAGGTGCTGTTCGGCGTCCTGCGCCTGGGCCGCCTGATCAAGTACATGCCCTACACGGTGGTCAGCGGCTACCTCTCCGGCGTCGGCCTCATCATCATCGGCAGCCAGGTGCCGAAGCTGCTCGGCACGCCCAAGGATGTGCACTTCTGGGCGGCGCTCGGCGCTGTCGAGCAGTGGCGCTGGCAGGGCATCGTCGTCGGCGTCGTGACGATTGCCTTCATGCTCGGCGCGCCGCGCCTGATCAAGGCCGTGCCGGGGGCCATTCTCGGACTGGTGGCGGGCGTCGCCGCCTACTTCGGCCTGGCCCTGCTCGATCCGGCGCTGTTCAGCCTGAGCGGCAACGCGCTGGTGGTCGGCGCGCTCGACAGCGGCGGCGGCGGCAGCTTCTTCGCCGGCTTGGTCGGGCGCTGGACATCGATTGCCGATGTCAGCCTGCCGCAGTTGAAAATGCTGGCGATACCGGCGCTGACTCTCGCCGTGCTGCTGTCGATCGACACGCTGAAAACCTGCGTGGTACTCGATGCGCTGACTCGTTCGCGCCACGATTCGAATCGCGAGCTGATCGGCCAGGGCCTGGGCAACCTGGCCTCGGGCGCCATTGGCGGCATTCCGGGCGCCGGCACCATGGGCGCGACGCTGGTGAATATTTCGGGCGGCGCCAGCAGCCGCTTCTCCGGCCTGGTCGAGGGCGTGCTGTCGCTGCTGGCCTTCCTGTTGCTGGCGAACTTCATCTCCTGGGTGCCGGTGGCGGGCCTCGCCGGCATCCTGATCGTGATCGGCGTGCGCATGATCGACCGCAACAGCTTCAACTACCTGAAATCGCGCTCGACCATGCTCGACTTCGCGGTGATCGTCGCGGTGATCGGCACCGCGCTGACAGTGAGCCTGATCGCGGCATCCGGCGTCGGCATCGTGCTGGCCGTGGTGCTGTTCATCCGCGAGCAGATCGGCGGCGCCATCGTGCGGCGCAAGCTGCTCGGCAACGAGACCTTTTCCAAGCGCATCCGCACCCACGAGGAAATGGAAATTCTCATGTCCCACGGTAGTCGCGCGGCGATCATCGAGTTGCAGGGCAGCCTGTTCTTTGGCACCGCCGATCAGCTTTACCTGAGCATGGAGCCGGAACTCAAGACCCGCGACTTCCTGATACTCGACATGCGCCGCATCCAGACCGTGGATGTCACGGCGGCGCACCTGCTGGAACAGGTCAAGGACATGATGGCCGAGCGCCATGGTTTCCTGATTTTCAGCGCCATACCCTCGACCCTGCCGTCGGGGCGCGACATGAAGCAGTATTTCGACCAGGTCGGCCTGATTCGCCAGGACAGTCCGGTGCGCGTGTTCTCCGACCTGGACGATGCGCTGGAATGGGTCGAGGATCGCATCATTCACGAGGCGGTATGTTTGCGTGACGAAGAGGCCGCGCTGGAATTGCACGAGGTCGAGCTCTTCGCCGGACGCAAGGAGCAGACGCTGGCGGCGCTGGAGCAGTGCATGGAAAAACGCAGCGTGGCGAAGGGCGAGACCATTTTCTCGCGCGGCGACACGGGCGATGAACTGTTCCTGATCCGGCGCGGCGCGGTGCGCATCATGCTGCCGCTGTCCGACCGCCAGTTGCACCACCTCGGCACCTTCGGCCGCGGCGCGTTTTTCGGCGAAATGGCCTTTCTCGACGGCGAGGTGCGCTCGGCGAATGCGCTGGCTTTTGTCGACACCGAACTCTACGTGCTGTCGCGGTGCGCCTTCGACAAGTTCGCCGAAGAACACAAGAAGCTCGGCCTGCGGCTGATGGAAGGCATCGCCAGCGTCCTCGCCAGTCGCTTGCGCTATACCAACGCCGAGTTGCGGGTGCTGGAGTCCTGAGCACGCCGCGTTTCGCCGTTGATGGACAGGCGGCAGCTTCGCCGACGACGCGGGCGTGCTAGCGTTGTGTCATGGACTAACGAGGAGAAATGTCATGCAAAAACGCGCGTTGATCGTCGGGGGTTTTCTTATGGTCGGGATGGTTCAGGCCGCCGAGCCTGTGCGCGATGTAACATCTTCCGCCGCCGACCGCGAGGCCGTGGCGGTGACCGTGTACAACGACGATCTGGCTCTGGTGAAAGAACGCCGCCGCGTCGATCTGACGGCCGGGTTGACGCGCCTTTCATTGCGCGAGGTAGCGGCAAAGATGCGCCCCGAGACGGCGCTCTTGCGCGCGGTCTCCGGCCATTCGTTGATCCTGATCGAACAGAACTTCGATTTCGACCTGCTGACGCCGGAAAAGCTGCTGGAAAAATACGTCGGTCGCGAAGTGACGGTGATCCGCCCGCATCCGACCAGCGACGCCGAACGGCGCGAGCGTGCGACGGTGCTGGCAGCTGGGCAGGGCACGGTTTTGAGATTTGCAGATCGCATTGAAACCGGGGTGCCGGGACGGCTGGCCTTCGACAGCGTGCCGCCCAACCTGCGCGACCGACCGACGCTGTCGATCCTGCTCGAAGCGGCGGGGGGCAAACAGGCGGTGGAGCTTTCCTATCTCACCGGTGGCCTGTCGTGGAAGGCGGATTACGTGGCGAATTTGTCGACCGACGGCAAGAGCCTCGATCTCAATGGCTGGGTGACGCTGACCAATCGCAGCGGCGCTGGTTTCGACCACACCACCCTGCAACTGGTGGCCGGCACAGTGAACCGCGTGCGGGCACCCGAGCAGCGACTGTATGCCATGCCGGCGCCGTCGCCGGTCGCCAAGTCGATGGCGGCGACGCAGGAGTCGCTGATGGATTACCACCTCTACAGCTTCGAGCGCCCGACTTCCATCGCCGACAACCAGACCAAGCAGCTCGCCCTGCTTTCGGCCAGTGCCGTACCGCTGCGTCGCGAATACCTGCTGGCCGGCAACGACTGGTACTACCGCGACCGCTATTTTCAGGTCGGGCAAAAGCTGAAGCCCGCCGTGTTCATCGAGTTTGAAAACAGGGGCGGCCAGCTCGGCAAGCCGCTGCCGGCCGGCATCGTGCGCGTCTATGCCAGGGACAGCAAGGGCGCGGCGCAGTTCGTCGGCGAGGATCGCATCCCGCACACGGCGAAGAACGAGAAGACGAAACTCAGACTGGGTGAGGCCTTCGACATCACCGCCGAGCGCGTGCAGACCAGCTACAGGAAAATCGCCGACAACGTCAGCGAAAGCGCATGGCGCTTCGAAGTGCGCAACGCCAAGGACGAGGCGGTCACCGTGAAGGTTCAGGAATCCATGCCCGGCGACTGGGAAGTGGTGCAGGAATCGCAGAAGCACACCAAGGAATCGGCGCGCGTGGCATCGTGGAACGTGGCGGTGCCGGCGGGCGGCACGACAGTGCTGGAATATGGCGTGCGGGTGAAGTGGTGATTCGCGTTGATGACGGAAGGCCAGAAGGCGTGAATTCGGGCGACGAGTTTTGACGGCTTCGTGCCCTCAGCGGCCGGTCGGGGGAATTTGAAACCGGCCCTTCCGGGTAAAGCAGGGTGAGACAACAACGGTCATTCGCCGAACCCTGTTATCGCTTATGCTGTACCCCAAAACACCAGGATCTGGGGAGTAGGCAATGAACGAGGGCGCCAATCAAGGTATGGTGGGCATCCAGGGGGATTTTGAAAGGGTCTTCGACCCCCATGACTATCTGGCAATAGTAAATGGCTATGACGAAGCATCTGTGGTGCTGCGCATACATCTTGTCCTCGAAGAATTCTTAAATATTTGGGCGGCCCGTATCACGCAGACAGAGGATCTCTTCGACGGAACGTTCGTCCCATTTAAGACTAAGCTCGCAATCAGCCGGAACATCGGTCTTGATTCTGGCTATGCAGATGCCCTCCATAGGATCAATGAGATCCGTAACCGCTACTCTCATCGGCGGAAGTACATGTTAGAGGAAAGCAGCTTGCTTGCCGTTCGCGATCAGGTGGACGCGCTCGAATGTGGGACGCCGGTGCTGCAGTGTGAGCAGTTCCAGCTATGGATGGAGGGTTACGACCAAACGGGGCAACGACAAAAGATCGCGCTAACTTGGGCGACCTCCGACACCAAGAAACGGCTGGCAATGGTCCAGGTCGTTTTGGTCCTCAAGCTGGCTCGCTGGATGCAGGCCGAATTCAATAGGCGAGGGATTGCCTACGATCTGGCCGTTTTCTCATTGCCCCCTTTCGATGAGATGCCACCGACGCGTTGATGCCGCCGATCAGCGGAATCAACTCGCGTACACTTCGCCAATTTGATTCAGCAAGGTGCTGTGGAAATGAACAAAGTGCGCCATCTCGCTATATTGTCAAATTCCATCGCCGAGCATCGGGGAAAGCTGCACTACGACGGTCCGGAAACGACCGTTATCCGGGGGGCGGGCGGAGATGACTGGGCTTGCGGGCAGTGCGAGGCGATATTGGTCACTGGCTCTGACAATCTTCCGATGCTGATGAACGCCGCTGTACGATGCAATAGTTGCGGGTCATACAACGATCTGACAAAGGTGTGGCCGTTCAACCAGCCTCCTATTACTGCTGGCAATCTCGGCAAGCTTCCCGAACCTGTAGAGAATTTTTCAGCAAGCCCGCTACTCGTCTGTCCTTACGATAATCAGCTGAACGAGCTAGGCAGGGCTCTTCTAGCTGAACGGGCGAAAAGTCAGGGAAGACGACCGGAAAAGCTGTACCACTACACTAGTTCCGCGGGCCTTCACGGCATCGTCAGCACCGGCCGCCTTTGGGCATCCGATGTTGCCTACCTTAACGATTCCACCGAGTTCGAACTAGCCGTGAGGCTGATCAACGAAATTGTTGCCGAGGCCGTTCCAAATTCTTCGAACGTCTGCAAGGAACTACTCAGAAGAGCAACGGGTTCTGAATCGGTGTTAGACAGATCGCACGGCTATTACGTCGTATGTTTCTGCGGTAATAGCGATCTATTGAGTCAATGGCGCGCGTATGGCGCGGGCGGCGGCGGATATGCCATTGGCTTCGCCGCACACCAGTTCGGTGTGGTGGGCAATGTCGTTGTAAGACGCGCGATTTATGATCCGCTAGTTCAGCGCCGCTTGGTGACGTCTGTGGTTGAAACGGTGTGTAACCTGCTCGACGAGATCGCCAGCGGAAAGACTGTTGCTGAACTAGACTCAACTAAGACCCTTCCAGCTTTTTCTCAGCTTCTGGGCAGTCATCTGCTCGACTTCTGTCTCGCGTTCAAGCATCGAGCATTCTCTGAAGAGCAAGAGTGGCGCGCTATTGTTCCGTTCTTCAGGCATGCAAACCTCGCCGAGACCAAGTTCCGTGATTCAAGAGGAACGCTGATACCGTACCTAGAATCGAATCTAGGTTCCACGACCGAACACCTGCCGAAACTGCCAATAATCGAGGTTATTTACGGTCCCACTCTTCACTCGCAACTTACCAAGAAATCGCTTGAGCTGTTACTCGAAAGACATGATTTTGGGCATGTTGAAATTCTTGGATCGGAGGCACCCCTTAGAGCCTGATAGATATACTTCATCTAAGCTCCAACCACGACTCGACGATCAGGAGCCGCATCTGGCCGGGGTAACCGTCCATCTTGAGAGCCGTAATTCCGAAGTCCGCGCGCATGCCAGCAGAGCAAATGTCGGCTCTGGAGAAAATCGCTAAACGACTGGCCGTTTTGGAGCAGAGATCTCGGCGGCGGGTACTGGCCGATGGCCGCCCCTATGCACAATCCTTGTCTTCAGGCCAGGCGGCCTATTCGACAGAAAACCCCTTTGGAGTGGCGGCGTTGACGGGCGCGTTCCCCTCCGTGGCGGAATTCTTCGCCGCTTCTTTTTCCATGCGCTTTCGGGTCCTGATAGGCAAGTAGTTGCAGAAAGGTTCCTCGGCCAGGTAGTCGCCATAGACCGCGTCGGCGCGAGCGCGGCAACCGCCACAGACGTTGAGGTACTCGCACTCTCCGCACCTGCCGGTATATTTCGTGAAATCCCGCAGCTCGTTGAAGACCTTGGAGTTGAACCAGAGATCCTTGAACTTCATCTGTTTGACATTGCCCACCGAAGAGTGGAAATAGGAGCAGGGCTTGAGGTTGCCAAAGCAATCGATGAGACAGATGGTCTGGGCGGCGATGCAGCCCTTGCCGCCACCGGTGGAAAAGGTCAATGAGCGGCGTTTGAACTTCGCCCCTTCGGCCTTGGCCATCTGCGGCACGACGCGGTAGTAATGCGGCGCGCAGGTCGGACGCATGAGGATCTCGCTCTCTTCCTTCTCCTGCTGGTAGTGCCAGGCGAGAATTTCCTCGTAATCATCCTTGGAAATAAGTTCGCTCATGATGTCCTCGCCGCGGCCGGTGGGTACGATCATGAACATGTACCACGCGGTGGCCCCCAAAGACTTGGCGACCTTGAAAGTAGCACCGATGTCGTGCTGGTTGCGCTTGGTGAAGGAGGAGTTGATCAAGAACTTGATGCCGTTGCGCTTGAGGGTCTCGGCGCCGCGTACAACGCCCGCGAAGGCTCCGGCACAGGCGCGGAAATCGTCGTGAACCGCCGGGCAGGAGCCGTCAAGAGACAGCGAGACCATTTTGATGTCGGCATCGATCATCTGGCGGCAGACCTCGTCCGTGATCAGGGTGCCGTTGGTGGCCATGCACATACGCAGACCCTTGGATGTGCCATAGCGGGCTATTTCGAAGATATCCGGGCGAAGCAGAGGCTCTCCGCCGGAGAGCACCATGACGGGGGTACTGACTTCACAGATGTCGTCGATGAGCTTGAAGGCTTCTTGCGTCGAAAAATCTCCTTCGGCCGACTGCATATCCGAGGAACAACGGCAGTGCACGCATTTGAGATTGCAGCGCTGGGTCGTTTCCCAGGCCAGCCACTTTGGTATGAATTCTTGGTTTTTTGCTGACATTGCTGCTCCTGCGGTGGTTGTGTTGGCACCGACGATATATTAGTCAAATGGAATGACCGCGACGACCAGCGACTTTTGGCCGATAACAGGAAAGATGAAACCCGCGCTACTTTCCGGCCCTGTCGCCTGTTATCCGCGAACTTCCCCGCTTCCCAGCACGATCCACTTCTGCGAGGTCAGTCCTTCCAGCCCGACCGGGCCGCGGGCGTGGAACTTGTCGGTGGAAATGCCGATCTCGGCGCCGAGTCCGTACTCGAAGCCGTCGGCGAATCGGGTCGAGGCGTTGACCATCACCGAGGACGAATCCACCTCGCGCAGGAAGCGCATGGCGTGGGTATAGTTTTCGGTGACGATGGCGTCGGTGTGCGCCGACGAGTACTTGTTGATGTGTTCGATGGCCTCGCCGACATCGGCGACGACCTTGACCGAAATGATCGCGGCGAGATATTCGGCGTACCAGTCTTCTTCCGTCGCCGCGATGGCCTGCGGCACCAGCTTTTGCGTTTCCGCGCAGCCGCGAATCTCCACGCCTTTGGCGATCAGCATGGCGCAAAGAGTCGGCGCCAGCGACACGGCGATTGAGCGCGCGATGAGCAGGGATTCGGCGGTGTTGCAGGTGCCCAGGCGCTGGGTCTTGGCGTTTTCGAGAATCTTCAGCGCCTTGGTGGCATCGGCGGCGTCATCGACATAGACATGGCAATTGCCGTCGAGATGCTTGATGACCGGCACCTTCGCCTCTTTCGAGATGCGCTCGATCAGCCCCTTGCCGCCGCGCGGCACGATTACATCGACATACTCGGGCATGGCGACCAGATGGCCGACGGCCTCGCGGTCGGTGGTTTCGATGACCTGCACCGCCGTCTCCGGCAGACCGGCGGCCTTGAGTCCGGCGCGGACGCAGGCGGCGATGGCCTGGTTGGCGCGCAGGGCTTCCTTGCCGCCGCGCAGGATCGCCGCATTGCCCGACTTCAGGCACAGCGCGGCGGCGTCCGCCGTGACGTTGGGCCGCGCTTCGTAGATGATGCCGACCACGCCCAGCGGCACGCGCATCTTGCCAACCTGGATGCCGGAAGGGCGGCGTTTCAGGTCGCTGATTTCGCCCACCGGATCGGGCAGCGTCGCCACCTGTTCCAGCCCCAGCGCCATGGCTTCGACGCCCTTTTCGGTCAGCGTCAGGCGGTCGATCATCGCCGCGTCGAGGCCGGCGGCGCGGGCCTCGACGACATCGGCGGCATTCGCGGCGAGCAGTTCTCCGCGACTCGCGCGAATGGCCTGTGCCATCGCCAGCAGCGCCGCATTCTTGGCCGCCGTCGAGGCCCGCGCCGTGGCCCGCGAAGCCTCGCGGGCGGCGCGACCGACTTGCTGCATGTAGTCTTTGATGTTCATGAAAATCCTTAAAACACTAAACCGAAAAAGCTTTCACCACGGCGACACGGCGACACGGCGAAAAGCAAGGCAATGCTTTTGCTTCTCGCGCTTTTTCGCCGTGTCGCCGTGGTTAATTGCCTTTCGCTCTTGTCAAACGCAACGCCATCTGAAGAAACTCGTCCCAGATGTCGCCGCGTGCCAGACCCTTGATCATGCGGTCTATCTTCGCCGCGTGCAAGAGTGCCGGGCGGGCGGCGGCGCTGCGCGCTTCGGTGGCCAGCGCCCAGAGCACCAGCGGCGGCGCGGCTTCCTCGCCCTTCAAACCCTCCAGCGTGCGCGCGGCGCGCACCGTGTCGCGGGCCTTGAGCGCGTTGCGCAGATCCGACACGTCGTAGCGGGCGACGTTCATCACGGCGGCTTCGATCTGCGCCAGCGACACTTCGCCGGGCGGATAGAGCAGGCCGAGCTTCTGGATTTCCTGATGCGCCGCCAGCAGGTTGCCTTCGACATGGGCTGCGATGAAGTCGAGCGCAGGCCTGGGCGCGCTCTGCTGCTGGCGCGCTAGACGCTCGGCGATCCATTGCGGCAGACGCGCCGGCGGCGGCGCATTGCATTCGATGGCAATCCCGGCATTCGACAGGGCGGTAACCCAGGCCGCCTTCTTCGCCTGCCAGTCGAGTTCGGGCAGGGTAATCAGGGTGACGATGCCGGGGCCGAGCGTGGAGATGTAGCGTTGCAGCGCCTCGCTGCCTTCGCGCCCCGGCTTGCCGGAGGGAATGCGCAGATCGACCAGCTTGGAGCCGCCGAACAGCGACATGTTGCCGGCGGCCATGAACAGCTCGTCCCACTTGAAGCCGGCGCCGACGACGATGACTTCGCGCTCCTCGAAGCCCTGTTTGCGGGCGGCGGCACGAATCGCGTCGCCGGCTTCGATCACCAGCAGCGGTTCGTCGCCATGCAGCAGGTAGAGCGGCGCCAGCGGCTTATCGAGATGCGCCGGGAGTTGCTCGGGCCGCAGTTGCACGGCGGCTACTCGTCGGCTTTCACCGGCTTCAGCTTCGCCGCCGCCAGCCGCCGCATCAACTGCTGCGCCAGATCGCCCTGCATGTCGCGCCAGAGCAGCGCTTCTTCGGATTCCTTGGACAGCACCAGGTCATCGCTGAAGGTGATGTCGCGACGCAGCGTGATGGTACTCGGCGCGATGTACTCGGTCGGCGCGGCGTCGGGGGAGGCGTCCGTGTATTTGACCGACGGCGCGCGGGCGGCAGCCACTGTTCTGGCACCCACCTTGAAAGTGAAGGTCCGCACCAGCTGGTATTCGCGCACGCGGCCGGCGGCGTTGAGCGAAAGGATGTTCTTCGCGCTGGTGTCGTCGAGCACGGTGAGGACGGCTTCTGCGTCTTTGGTGTCGTCGACTACCCGTGTACCCGGCGACGAGGCCTCGATGTTGCGCTTGAGCATGGCATAAAAGTCGGAAGTCGGCGGCAGCGAGAGGGCAATCGTGGCAAACGGCAATTTGTAGCCGGGCAGTTCCGCGCTGCCGCGCAACTTGAAGCCGCAGGCGGTCAGCAGGCCGATCAGCAGCAGGATGACGGATAGTTTCATTGCGCGCATGACGAACCTCTCAAACCACGATGTTGACCAGACGGCCGGGAACGACGACGACTTTCCTTGCCGGTTTGCCTTCCATGAATTTCTGCGCGGCTTCCGAAGCCAGCGCGACGGCTTCAACCGCCGCCCTGTCAGCGCCGACTCTTACCCGGATGTTGCCGCGATGCTTGCCATTGACCTGCAACACCAGTTCTTCCTCGTCCTGCACCAGGGCGGCAGCGACCGGCTCGGGCCACGGCGCGGCAAGGATGTCGCCGCCATAGCCCAGCTCGTTCCACAAGGCGTGGCAGATGTGCGGCGTGATGGGCGAGAGCACGCGCAGCAGGATGCCGAAACACTCGGCAACGACGGCGTCATGGCCTTGCTGCTGCGGGGCCTTTTCCAGGCTGTTGAGCATTTTCATCGCCGCCGAGGCGACGGTGTTGAACTGGAACTTGGCCAGGTCGTAGTTGGCCTGCTTCAGCAGCAGGTGAATTTCGCGGCGCACGGCGGCGAGCGGGTCCGGCAACTTCTCCGGCATCGCGGCGCGTGCCTTGATCGACGCTTGCGAGGCATGGCCAAACGCCCAGACCCGGCGCAGGAAACGGTAGGCGCCCTCGACGCCCGAGTCCGACCATTCCAGCGTCTGTTCCGGCGGCGCGGCGAACATCATGAAGAAGCGCGCGGTGTCGGCGCCATAAGTCTCGATCAGCGCCTGCGGATCGACGCCGTTGCGCTTCGACTTGGACATGGTGCCGATGCCGCCGTAATCGATGGCGCTGCCGTCGGCCTTGAGCGTCGCGCCGGTGACATGGCCGCTCATTGGACCATCTGCGTTGCGGATCAGATCGACCTCTTCGGGCGCGAAATACTCGATGCCGCCCTTGTCGCTGCGACGCGAGAAAATGTGGTTGAGCACCATGCCCTGCGTCAGCAGGTTGGCGAAAGGCTCGTCGTATTGGACGAGGCCGAGGTCGCGCATCACCTTGGTCCAGAAGCGCGAGTAGAGCAGGTGCAGTATGGCGTGCTCGATGCCGCCGATGTACTGGTCCACCGGCATCCAGTAGTTGGTGCGCTCGGTGACCATCGCCGTCGCCGCATCCGCGTTGCCGAGCGCGCAGTAGCGGGCGTAGTACCAGGACGAGTCGACAAAGGTGTCCATGGTGTCGGTTTCTCGCTTGGCCGGCTTGCCGCATTGCGGGCAGGCGCAGTCGACGAAGTCGGCGCGTTTCGCCAGCGGATTGCCGAAGCCGTCGGGCACGCAGTCCTCGGGCAGTTTCACCGGCAACTGGTCGTCGGGCACCGGCACCGTGCCGCAGCTTTCACAATGGATCAGCGGAATCGGGCAGCCCCAGTAGCGCTGGCGCGAAACGCCCCAGTCGCGCAGGCGGTATTGCACTTTCTTTTCGCCGAGTCCCTTGCTTGCCAAGTCGGCGGCGATGGCGTCCACGGCGGCTTCCAGGTTCAGGCCGTCGTACTTGCCGGAGTTCACGCAACGACCGCGCTGCTTGTCGGCGTACCATTCCTGCCAGCCATCGAGCGAGAAGTTTTCTCCTTCGACGGCGATCACCTGCTTGATCGCCAGGCCGTACTTCTTCGCAAACTCGAAATCGCGTTCGTCATGGGCCGGCACGGCCATCACCGCGCCTTCGCCGTAGCTCATCAGCACGTAGTTGCCGACCCAGACTTCGACTTTCTCGCCGGAGAGCGGATGCTCGACGAATATTCCCGTCGGCATGCCCTTCTTTTCCATGGTCGCCATGTCGGCTTCCATGACCGAGCCGTGCTTGCACTCGTCGATGAAGGCGGCGAGCTGCGGATTGTTCTTCGCGGCATGCGTCGCCAGCGGATGTTCGGCGGCGACGGCGCAGAAGGTGACGCCCATGATGGTGTCGGCGCGGGTGGTGAACACCCAGAGTTTGCCCGTCTCGCCCGGTTCCCCATCCCCTCCCTCAGTCCCTCCCCTTGAAGGTGAGGGAAGCGTTTGGCCGCCTGCGGCGGGGAGCTCGTATGGGAAGGCGAAGCGCACGCCAGTGCTCTTGCCGATCCAGTTGGCCTGCATGGTTTTGACCCGCTCCGGCCAGCCGGGCAGGGTGTCGAGCGCCGTCAACAGCTCTTCGGCATATTTTGTGATGGCCAAGTAGTAGCCGGGAATCTCTCGCTTCTCGACCAGCGCGCCGGTGCGCCAGCCGCGGCCCTCGATCACCTGTTCGTTGGCCAGCACGGTCTGGTCCACCGGGTCCCAATTCACCACCTGGGTCTTCTTGTAGGCGATGCCTTTCTCAAGCATGCGCAGGAACAGCCACTGGTTCCATTTGTAATACTCGGGCGCGCAGGTCGCCAGTTCGCGTTCCCAGTCGAGGCCAAAACCCAGCGACTGAAGCTGCTTTTTCATGTAGGCGATGTTGTCCCAGGTCCACTGCGCCGGCGGCACCCGGTTCTGCATTGCGGCGTTCTCGGCGGGCAGGCCGAAGGCGTCCCAACCCATGGGCTGCAACACGTTGTAGCCCTTCATGCGGTGGCTGCGGGCCAGCACATCGCCGATGGTATAGTTGCGCACATGCCCCATGTGCAGCTTGCCCGACGGGTAGGGGAACATCGACAGGCAGTAGTATTTCGGTCGCGAGTTTGCCGAACCGGCGTCTTCTACGGCGCGGAAGGTCTGCGTGGCGTTCCAGTGGGCCTGCGCGGCCTGTTCTATTTCGGTCGGAAGATATTTTTCCTGCATGGCCGGGGCGTGTGTTTCGAGTACTGACAAAGGCGGGAATTATACCTGCCCCCTCTGATAGAAAGGATTCGCATGCGGTCCCTGAACCGGTTCTTCATCGTGCTTGCCTGCCTTGCCATGCTGCCTTCGGCGCCTGCGTTGGCGGCGGCAGCGGCGACCGTGGAGGCCGTGCAATCACCCGCCTGGCGCGAGCGCGATGGCATGACGACGCCTTTGGCCGCCGGCATGGAATTGAACAGCGGCGACGTGCTGCGCACCGGGCAGGGCGCGCGCGCCTACGTGGTGCTGGCCGAGGGCAGCCGGGTCAAGCTGGGCGAAGCGACGCGCTTCACTTTTCACACGCGCAGTTTGCAACCGGCGCGATCCTTCCGTGGCGCGCTGGATGTTTTGGCGGGAGCCTTTCGCTTTACCACCGCCAAGCTGAAGAAAGCGTCGTCGCGCGATGTCACCCTCCGCGTCGGCACCGTCACCATCGGCATTCGTGGTACCGACCTGTGGGGTTCGACGGGCGACGAAGGCGATATGGTCGCGTTGCTCGAAGGCCGCATCGAAATCGCGCGCGCCGGCCGGATCACGGAAATGGCGCAGCCAATGACTTATTACGATGCGCCGCGCGGGCGTGCCGCCAGGGTCAAGGTGCTGGAACCACCGGTTTTCAGGACGCTGACGCGACAAACCGAAATTCTCGCGGGCGATGGCGCGTCGCGCGCCAAGGGCAAGTGGCAGGTACTGGCGGCGACGGCGGCCAGCGAAGAAGCCGCGCTGGAACTCTATGACCAGATACGCGAGGCCGGCTTTGCCGCGCGCATTCGTCCGCGTGCGACAGAGGTCGAGGGCTGGAGTTACGAACTGCTGCTCGGCGGTTTTTCCAGCGCCGACGAAGCCGAAGTCGCGGCGGCTCGCCTGAAAGCCGCCACCGGTCTCAAGCCGGGCGTCGTGCGCTAAAGAGCCGGTGTATCGCAACCACCCGGAGCCGGGCCCGGGAACCTGCCCATGACTTCCCTGCTCGACTCTCTCAACGCGCCGCAACTGGCGGCCGTCACGCTGCCGCCGGCGCATGCGCTGATCCTCGCCGGCGCCGGCTCGGGCAAGACCCGCGTGCTGACGACGCGCATCGCCTGGCTGATTTCCACCGGCCAGGTCTCGCCGCCCGGTGTCCTTGCCGTGACCTTCACCAACAAGGCGGCGAAGGAAATGCAGACGCGGCTGGCCGGCATGCTGCCGATCAATGTCAAGGGCATGTGGATCGGCACTTTCCACGGCCTGTGCAACCGCCTGCTGCGCGCCCATCATCGCGATGCCGGCCTGCCGCAACTGTTCCAGATTCTCGACTCGGCCGATCAGCAGGCGTGCGTCAAGCGCCTGCTCAAATCGCTGAATGTCGATGACGAAAAGTTTCCGCCGCGCGAGCTGTGCCACTTCATCAACGCGCAGAAGGAGCAGGGCTTGCGCGCGGCTGCGGTCGAAGCGTATGACGAATGGGCGCGCAGGCGCGTCGGACTCTACGCCGCCTATGAAGCGCAATGCCAGCGCGAGGGCGTGGTGGATTTCGCCGAACTGCTGCTGCGCTCCTACGAGTTGCTGGAGCGCAACGAGCCATTGCGCCGCCACTATCAGGAGCGCTTTCGGCATATTCTGGTCGACGAGTTCCAGGATACCAACAAGCTGCAATATCGCTGGTTGAAACTGCTCGCCGGCGGTGGCGCCAAGCTCTTCTGCGTCGGCGACGACGACCAGAGCATTTACGCCTTTCGCGGCGCGGATGTCGGCAACATGGCCGACTTCGAGCGCGAGTTCAAGGTCGAAAACCTGATCCGCCTCGAACAGAACTATCGCTCGCACGGCAACATCCTCGATGCCGCCAATGCCATCATCAAGAACAATCCCTCGCGGCTCGGCAAGAACCTGTGGACCGAGGCCGGCAGCGGCGAGCCGATCCGCATCTACGAATCCTATTCCGACGGTGACGAAGCACGCTGGATCGTCGAGGAGGTCAAGGCCCTGTCGCGCGAAGGCCATGCGCGCGCCGAGATCGCCCTGCTGTATCGCAGCAACGCCCAGTCGCGGGCGCTGGAACACGCACTGTTCAATGCCGGCCTGCCCTATCGCGTGTATGGCGGCCTGCGCTTTTTCGAGCGCGCCGAGATCAAGCATGCGCTGGCCTACCTGCGCCTGATCGCCAACACCGACGACGACACCGCCTTTGCCCGCGTGGTGAATTTCCCGACGCGCGGTATCGGTGCGCGCAGCCTGGAAAATTTGCAGGACGCGGCGAAGGCGGCCAACAGCAGCCTGCATGCGGCGATCCCGCAGGTCGCCGGCGCCGGCGGCGTCAAGCTGGCCGCGTTTGCGCAGCTGATCGTGAAGCTGCGCGAGGCAGCGCACCTGCCGCTGCCGGAACTGGTCGACCATGTCGTCGAACTCTCCGGCCTGCGCGCCCATTACCAGAACGAGAAGGAAGGCCAGGAGCGGCTGGCCAACCTCGACGAACTGATCAATGCCGCCGCGAGTTTCGTCGCCGAGGAGGGCGAGCCGAATCAGGATGGCGAAATCACCGGCGAATTCGGCAACGACCTGTCCTCGTTTTTGGCCCACGCTTCGCTCGAAGCCGGCGAGCATCAGGCCGGCGAGGGCGACGACGCGCTGCAATTGATGACCGTGCATTCGGCCAAGGGCCTGGAGTTCAACGCGGTCTTCATCAGCGGCCTGGAGGACGGCCTGTTTCCGCACGAGAACTCGCTGTCCGAAACGCGGGACGGCAAGTCGGGCCTCGAAGAAGAGCGGCGCCTGATGTACGTCGCTGTCACCCGCGCCCGGCAGCGGCTCTACCTCAGCTTCGCGCAGACCCGCATGCTGCACGGCCAGACGCGCTACAACCTGCCTTCGCGCTTTGTCGACGAGGTTCCCGAGGAACTGGTGAAGTGGCTGACGCCGCGTGCCGGCAAGGGTGGCTTCGCCGTCGCGTCAGCGCCGACTTCTTTCAACGGCGTTCCCCGTCGCAGCGAGTCATCCCGCAGCGGCAGCGGCTTTCATATCGGCCAGACCGTCATGCACGCCAAGTTCGGCCTCGGCGTCATCGTTAATGCCGAAGGCAGCGGCACCGATGCCCGCGTGCAAGTCAATTTCGGCGCTCCCGGCATGAAGTGGCTGGCGCTGTCGGTGGCCAGGCTGGAAGCCGCCTGAAAACCCTCGACCTTGGCGGCCGGTCGCTTCAGGCCGGCAACAAATACCGGGTGATCATGTCCTGAAGCTTTCCTTCCACCTCGGCATCCGGGGCGCCGCTGATTTCCAGGTAGAGCGCTTCGGCGATCCGGGAAAAGGCATCCACCAGTTGCGGATCGAAGTGACTGCCGGCATCCCGCTGCAGAATGGCCATGGCTTCGGTGAACGGGAACGCCTCCTTGTACGGCCGCTTCGATGTCAGCGCATCGAACACGTCGACGATGGCGAAGATGCGCGCGATGTTCGGGATGGCCTTGCCGGCAAGCCCCTGGCGGTATCCCTTGCCGTCGAATTTCTCGTGGTGGAACTCGACGACATCGCGCGCCTTTTGCAGCCAGTCGGATTTCTTCAGGATATCGACGCCCAGCGTGACATGGGTCTTCATGATCTCGAATTCACGCTCATCAAGACGACCGGGTTTGAGCAGAATGCTGTCGCTGATGCCGATCTTGCCCACGTCGTGGAGGAACGCGCCGGCGATCAGATCGCGAATCTCGGTGCGCTTGAGGCCCACGGCCTCCGCCAGCTTGACGGCGTAGATCGATACCCGGTAGTTGTGGATGTTGGTGTCCGAATCGCGCTTGGCGATGGCCGAGCCGAGCACTTCCATCAGTTCGATATTGCCCCTGAGCAGATCGTGCGAGTAGCGGATCACGTCCCGGTTCAGTGACAGGATCACCGGATACAGGCAGACGGTGGTCAGCGTTACCGCGAACAGCGCGATCATCAACGTGACGATCATTTCGCGACGGAGTCTGGCGACGGTTTCCGGATCGATCAGGAAAATACCTTCGAAATAGCCGGCGACGCCGCCCTGGATGTCCTTCAGCGGCAGGAGAACCTGCAAGACCGGTTGGCCGCCGATCAGGTATTTCTCGTAATGTCGTTCGTTGTCGGCGGGGAAACTGTGCGACTGGCGTTTCAGATCATCCTCGATGCTGGCGTGAAGCGGATTGATGGCTTCGGCCACCTTGCGCCTGTCCTTGTCATAAAGTTCGACGATGATGAAATGCTGGCGCACGAATTCTGCCGCCAGGGCGCTCAGAGCACTGCGGTCCTTGCCGGGATGATTGAGCAGGGGAAGGCTTGCAGTCGAGAATTTGCCCGACTCCTGCGCTGCCAGCTCGACAAGCTGGTCGTCGATTTTTTCGACGCCCAGATAGAACATGACGGCGCCTGTCGTGAGTGACACGATCACCCAGGCAGCGAGCAGGCGGTTGAGAATGATGCGGTGAATTCCGGACATGCTGTTGGTCTTGATCGGCGGCGTGAGCCGCCATCATACGCTCGGGGATTCCTGCGGGCCTCAGACCTTGATGGCCGCCGCCAGCCTGATCAGATCGGCGACGACCTTGTCGAGCATTTTTTGCTGGCCGGCGTCGGCCAGATTCCTGTCGGCGTCAAAGGCAATATCCGCCCGACCGAGCGCCAGTTGCGCGGGCGACACGGTGACGCCAAGATTGGTCAGCAGCAGACGCAGGTGCGGCAGGCAGCGGATGCCACCCAGCGCGCCGGGCGACGCCGCCAGCAGCCCCGCCGCCTTGCCGCCGTAGGGATCCGGCGCATTCGGCACCTTGGGCGCCGGGCGCGAAACCCAGTCCAGGGTGTTCTTCAACAGCGGCGGAAAGAAGCCGTTGTACTCGGGCGACGCGATCAGGAAACCGTCGTGAGCGGCGAACTGCGCCTTCAACTCCAGCGCCGCCGCCGGCAGGCCTTGCGTCGCCTCAAGGTCGCCGTCATACATCGGCAGCAGGTCGGAACGCAGGTCCAGTTCGGTTACCGCCGCACCCGCCGCGCGGGCCGAGGCGACGGCGACGGTGAGCAGGCGGCGACTGAAGGATTCCCTGCGGGCGCTGCCGCAAAAGGCAAGCAGGCGAACGGACATGACGGGCTCCCTGATAATTCAAAGCTGCTATTCTGCCCTCATCCGGCGGCTTTCATCGCATTGGCGAATTGAAGAGCCGCAGATCAAGCAAGAGTATCCCGGCGGCCTGATCGCCGTACCGCCCGCGCCGACTTTCCTTTTATCCTTCCCCCGTCATGCACCAGGCTTCGATTCCAAAACCCCTCGACCCCGCCCGCGAACGCGTGCTGCTGGTAACGCTGGCCGGCATCCAGTTCGCCCACATTCTCGACTTCATGATCATGATGCCGCTGGGGCCGATCCTGATGCGCGAACTCGGCGTCGGCACCCATGAATTCGGCTTGCTGGTCTCCGCCTATACCTTTTCCGCCGCCTTCACCGGCGTGCTGGCGGCGGTGTTCGTCGACCGCTTCGAGCGCAAGCGGATGCTGCTGACCATGTTCGCGCTATTCGCGGTGGCGACCCTGGCCTGCGGCCTGGCGCCCGGCTACGGCACCCTGCTGCTGGCGCGCGGCACGGCGGGGGCGTTCGGCGGCGTGCTGGGTTCGATGGTGCAAACCATGGTCGGCGACCTGATTCCCTTTGAACGGCGCGGTCGCGCCAGCGGCACCATCATGTCGGCATTTTCCCTGTCGACCGTGGCGGGGGTGCCGCTGTCCCTCTATCTCGCCAATCATTTCGGCTGGCGCTTCCCGTTCATTTTCATCGCCGCGCTGTCCTGCGCCTTGCTGTTGCTCGGCTGGAAGATGCTGCCGGTGCTGCGCGGGCATCTGCCGACGGCGGTCGTCTCCGAAACCGAGCGCGCGCATCCGCTGGCGGCGATGGGGGCCGTGTTGCGCGACGCCAACCATCTGCGGGCGCTGGCGTTCATGGCGCTCATCATGGTCTCCGGTTTCACCGTGATTCCCTACATCACCATCTACATCACGGCGAACGTCGGCATCCGCCAGGAAGACATTCCGCTGATCTACCTGTTCGGCGGCTGCGCCACCTTTTTCACCTCGCGCCTGGTCGGCCGCCTGGCCGATGCCCACGGCAAGATCCGGGTTTACCGCCTGATGGCGCTGTGCTCGATGGCGCCGCTGTTGGTGCAGACGCATCTGATGCCGGTGCCGCTGTGGTTGATGATCGTTTGCTCGACGGTGTTTTTCATTTTCGTGCCGGGAAGAATGGTGCCGGCCATGGCGATCGTCACTTCGGCGGTGCAACCCCGCCTGCGCGGAACTTTCATGTCGATGATTGGCGCCGTGCAGCAACTGGCTGCCGGCGGCGCGTCCTACATCGGGGGAGCGATGATTGCCGCCGACGCCTCGGGGCATATCGTTGGCTACGACCGGGTCGGCTATCTGGCGATTGCCGCCACGCTCGCCGCCATGGCCTTCGTCGGGCAGATTCGGATGCATACCGGCGCAACGCCGACTGGCGCCAAGACCTGACGCCGGGCGGCGTCAGAAGCGGTCGAGCATCTTGTCCATCTTCTTCCAGTTGTCGCCGGTATCCTTGGCGGCCTTGTCAACGACCGGGCTATCCACTACCGGCATCTTGTCGCCATCCACTTGTCCGGCGGCGCCGGTCGTCGCGGCGGCGGCGACGCTGGGCGGCCCTTCCTGGTCCTGACGCTGGGCGTGGTCCCGCGCTTTCGATGACAGTTTTGAGGCAGCGCTTTGCTTATTGGCCTCCTCTGCCTGGCAATGGGCAAACGCGAAAAGCGACAAAGCCGCAACGCCTGCCGCGATGAACCGACTGGCTTCCATCGCCCCTTTGCGTATCGCCGTTCCCACTTTCAGGCGGTGACGCTGATAACCTGCCCCGTCTTTTGCCCTTCGGCATTGACGACCGGCTTTGCCTGCTCGGACTTTTGCGCCTGTTGCTGTTGCGCCGCCTGACGGGCCTTGACCGCTTCGTCGGAGGACTTGGAAGCCTCGGGCTTTCGCGCCTCGACCTGTTGCGGCTTGGGCTGTTGCACCGCTTTGGTTGCTGCGTTGGTAGACGAACTCACGGCGTTGATGGGCATGACGGTCTCCTGTTGAAGTTCTTGGGCGATTGCCCTGGCAATCGCCTTATGCGGTGGTGTTGATCACGGTGCCGGTGACTTGCCCCTGCACATTGGTTACCGGTGCAGCCGGTGTCTGGACCGGGGCGGGCGGCGCTGCACTTTTCTGCTTCTCCACGACCTGGGTAACCACACCCGACAGTTGGGTTTGCATCTGACCGGAGGTCTTGACCAAAGCCAAGCCCTGCCGGGCCTGTCCGGCGCTGCTTTCGGCCACATCGGCCTGTGTGGTGATAGCGCGCGCCTCCTGATCGGCTTGGCTGGCCTTCAATTGCGCACTCTGGGCCTGCGCCTGCAACGAGCGGGCGACCTGATCGGCCTGCTCGGCCTCTCTCTTGGCCTGCTGTAGCCTGAGCTGCGCCAGACCGGACTGGGCGGCCGACTGTGCGCCGGATAGGGATGAAATGGATGCCATAAAATGCCTTCAAGCCGAAGCTCGTAAAGGGATAATAGCTCCTTCATTGCCAGGGAACAAGGTCAATTACCGGGGCCGGCCTGCTACGGCGAGTTTCACGGGACATGTCGCGCCAGCGGCGACCCGAAGGATGTGCAGAGCAAGGCGAAAGTGAGCGTGAAGTGGCCTTGAAGCCAGTTCAGCGAGTGAACTAGCCTGCGTCTGGCCGCTTTTCAGCGCGTCCACCACGCCACAGCAATGAAAAGTATCGCGGCGATGGCCCAGTAGGTCTTCCACGGCCTTTCTTTCTCGGCATAGGGGTCGGAAAGCGCGCGTTCGGCGCCTTCGGGCAGTTGCGCCAGTTGCGTCAGCGAGGTGCCGAAGGGGATGTTGATGCGGGCGCGGGCATTCACCGCCCAGCCGTTGGCGTCGAGGATCGGGCCGAGGTTGCGGCTGCGCAGCTTGAACCAGGCCAGCACCATGGCCGGGCCGGAGACCAGCAGCATCAGGCCGACGATCACCAGCGGCATCTGCCACCACTTGAGGCCGAGCATGCCGGTGACCACGGCGGCGGCTGCCGTGCCGATGGCGCCGACGGCGAGGCCGATGGCGGCGAAAATGCCGGCGAACTTGCCGACGTCAAATGTGGAAACTGCGGCCTGTTGCGCGGTTGGTTTCGGCGGCGGCGGAGCGGGGGCGTCGATCTTCTTGCCGACGCCGAGCGCGGTTTCGGCGAGCTTGCCTTCCACTGCCGTGGCCTTGCTCGCGGCGAACTTCTGCAACTGCTCGCCGATGAGGCGCACCAGGCGCTTGTAAGGCGACCAGAAAGCCTGGCGCAGGCTGATCGGATGATCGACCAGCCGAGTGATGGTGGCGTTCCAGTCGCGCCCCTGGCGGTCGTAGAACACGCCGTTGCGGCCCACCATCAACTGATCGGCGTCGCCGGCGGTGAAGGCTGCGGCAATCGACAGTTTTTCGCCGCCGTCATGTCCAACTCGCACGCAGTCGCAATACACCAGGCACAGACGCGACAGTCCGGCCAGCGCCGCATGTTTGACGGCGTCATTGACCGCGACGCAGAGTTCGGCGGAACGACCGTCGAGATACAGGGTGCCGATCTGGAAGGTCGCTTTGCCCTGTTTCGTGTAGAAATCGCGGAAGGCGACGAAGTTGTTGGCCAGCGGCAGCAGGTCGCGTACATAGCGCGCCAGGCGTTCGAGATCGCGCACGGCCTCGGCTTCGACCGGCAGGCCATCAGGCTTGCCGGCCTGCCAGGCGACATACCCGGCGAGCTGGTCCTGCACCGCCAGCCAGTCGCTTTCCGTGAGTGCGGTGCGAGCGCCGAGCAGCGGCACCACGGCGGTTTCGCGAAAGTCGGCGATGCGCGCGGCCCAGGCTGGATTGATGCCCGAGTCGATGCCGGCGCCGAGAGGCGCCGTGGCGCCAGCGCCGACTCTTGCCAGCGGCAGGGCGGCGATGTCGCTGTGTGCGACGGACAGTGCTCCGCCGCCCAAAGATTTCAGCGCGTCATCGGAGGCGTTCAGCGCCTCGCCCGCCCGCGCGTCGAAAGCTGCCAGTCGGCAGCGGACGAAGAAATCGTCGAGCTTTTCACGGACGGCGGCGACGGCGTTGCTGGCGGCCGCGGTGGCTTCGCCCAAGGGTTTCGCCGCGCTGCCGGCAGCTTCCCACGCCGCCAGCGCGCGCGCCGTGAATTCGGCCTCGGCGGCGCTGGCGGCATAGACGGAAATCAGGTCTTGGCCCTCACCCAGCAAGCCGCGCGCGGCGGCGATCAGCGGCGCGCCGGTTTCGTCATCCTTGATCGCGGTCAGCGGCACGCCGTCGAGTTGCTGTGCCAATACGCCGGTATCGGCCAGGCGCGCCGCCGCCCAGTCGATGGCGGCCAGCAGTTCCGGGGCGCGGAGTTGGCCGTCGTTGTCGGTGTCGATCAGCGACAGCGTGCGCGCGTCGAACTCGATGCCCTTGACCGGGCAGGACAGCGCCACCCAGAGCTTCTGGTCGAGTTCCTTGAGGGCAAGCAGGTCGGCGGCGGTATCGATGCGCACCTGGTCGAAGCCGCCGGCACGGAAAAACTTGAATGCATGCGACATGCTCAGGCTCCTTCTCCGACAAATGGATTGCTGCGGCGTTCCCTGCCGACAGTGGACATCGGGCCATGGCCCGATATGAATTGAACATCGTCGCCCAGCGGCCAGAGCTTGTGGTGAATCGAATCGACCAGCGCCTGGTAGTCGCCGCGCGGAAAATCGGTGCGACCGATCGAGCCGGCGAACAGCACGTCGCCGGTGATGGCGAGTTTCGACGGGGCGTGGAAGAACACCACATGCCCCGGCGTGTGGCCCGGCGTATGCAGCACCTGCAAAGTTTCGTTGCCGACGCTGACCGTGTCGCCGTCTTCGAGCCAGCGATCCGGCGTGAAGGCTTGCGCCAGCGGAAAGCCGAAGGCCCGGCTTTGTGCGGCCAACTGGTCGATCCAGAAGCTGTCTTCGCGTTGCGGACCCTCGATCGGCACGCCCAGGCGCGCCGCCAGTTCGCCGGCGCCGCCGGCATGATCGATGTGGCCGTGGGTCAGCAAAATCTTCTCGATGGTGACGCCCAGCTTGGCGGCGGCGGCCAGCAGAATCTCCAGATCGCCGCCGGGATCGACCAGCGCGCCCTTCATGGTTTCGGTGCACCAGAGCAGGGTGCAGTTCTGTTCAAAGGGGGTGACGGGAATGATGCGATATTCCATGGAAATACCCCTAATCGGCAAGGCCGCGCCGGTAGTGGATGGCTTCGGCGACATGGGCCGCGTTGATCTGTTGCATGCCGGCCAGGTCGGCGATGCTGCGGGCCACCTTGAGGATGCGATGATAAGCCCGCGCCGTGAGCGCGAGGCGCGCCATGGCCTGTTTCAGCAGTTGCGCGCCGGCGGCGTCGGGGAGTGCGTGGCGGTCGACCTCGTCGGGCGTGAGTTGTGCATTCGGCTTGCCCTGGCGTTCGATCTGCACGGCGCGCGCGGTGGTCACGCGGTCACGCACCGTCGCCGAGGATTCGCCGTCGCCGCGTGCGGAAAGATCGGCCTCGGCGACCGCCGGCACATCGAACATCAGGTCAATGCGATCGAGCAGCGGCCCGGACAGTTTGCCGCGATAACGCGCGACTTGGTCCGGCGTGCAGCGGCACTTGCCGGCGGGGTGGCCCTGCCAGCCGCAGGGGCAGGGATTCATCGCCGCCACCAGTTGGAAGCGCGCCGGAAACTCGGCGCGGCGGGCGGCGCGGGCAATATTTATGGTTCCGCTTTCCAGCGGTTCGCGCAGAGCCTCCAGCACGCCGCGCTGGAACTCGGGCAGTTCGTCGAGAAACAGCGTGCCGTTGTGCGCCAGCGATATTTCGCCGGGACGCGGCGTACCGCCACCGCCGACAAGCGCGGCGCTGGACGCAGAGTGGTGGGGCGACCTGAACGGGCGCTGGTTCCACTGCGCGATTTTGAAGCTGCCGGCCAGCGAATGCACGGCGGCGGACTCCAGCGCCTCGCTCGCCGTCATCGGCGGCAACAGGCCCGGCAGACGCTGCGCCAGCATCGACTTGCCGGCCCCCGGCGGGCCGCTCATCAACAGGCTGTGGCCGCCCGCCGCCGCCACTTCCAGTGCGCGCTTGGCCTGCGCCTGGCCTTTGACTTCGGCCAGGTCGGGATAGCGTGCAAGAGTCGGCGCTGGCGGCACGGCGAATGCGGCGAGCATTTCGCGGCCGGCGAGGTGGGCGCAGACTTGCAGCAGGTTCTTCGCCGGCAGGATGCTCATGCCGTCGATCAGCGCCGCTTCCGGCGCGCTTTCCAGCGGCAGGACGAAGGCGCGCGCGGCCTGGTGATGCGGTCCGGCTTCATGGCGGATGGCGGCGCACATGGCCAGCGTACCGCGCACTGCGCGCAACTCGCCGGAGAGCGCCAGTTCGCCGACGAATTCGTGGGCGTCGAGGGTGGCGGCCTTGATCTGGCCGGAGGCGACCAGGATGCCCAGCGCAATCGGCAGATCGAAACGGCCCGACTCCTTGGGCAGGTCGGCCGGGGCGAGGTTGACGGTGATGCGCCGCTGCGGAAATTCAAATCCGCAGTTCTGGATCGCGGCGCGCACCCGGTCGCGCGCTTCCTTGACTTCGGTGTCGGGCAGGCCGACCAGGGTGAATGAGGGCAGGCCGGCGGCGAGATGGACTTCGACGGTGACTTCCGGGGCCGCGAGGCCCGCCAGCGCCCGCGAGCGGAGAACGGCGAGCGCCATCGGGGGGCGTTACTTCTGCCCGGAACCCGGCTTGTTCAGTGCTTCGAGTTCGGTGACGCGCGCTTCGAGCGCCACGAGTTTTTCCCGCGTGCGGGTCAGCACTTCGCGCTGCACGTCGAACTCTTCGCGGGTCACCAGATCGAGTTTGGCAAACAGGCCGGCGAGTGCGGCCCGCAGGTTCTTCTCGATGTCGCCGGCTGGTGTCGCCGCCAGCAGGGAGGAGATGCGGGCAGACATTTCATCGAGCAATTTGGGATTGATCATGGTGGTTGGGTATCTGGCGGTGATGAAGAAAGTCTAGCACAGCGCCGCAGCAGACCGCCGCCGGCTCTACCATTGCACCGGCATGGTGCGACGAGAACATGTTTGGTGCCCCGCTTGGTGCGGAGCTTTCGGCTCCCTCCTGAATCATCTGCGCAGCGCATTGATTATAAATAGCTAATTTGTCTGGCACGGTCTCTGCATAAGGGGAACTGTAAATTTTTTTCTTCTCTCAAGGAGCCTCATCATGCACAAGACCCTACTCGCTGCCGCCGTAGCCGGAATCTTTTCCCTTCCCGCCGTCGTAATGGCCCAGGCCGCCGCACCGGCTGCCGCCGCCAGCCCGCACACCTTCACCGGCAATGTCGGTTTCGCCACCGAATACCTGTACCGCGGCATTGCCCAGACTCGCGGCAAGCCGGCGCTTCAGGGCGGTTTTGATTATTCCCATGCCAGCGGCCTTTACGCGGGCGCCTGGGGTTCCAGCATTTCGTGGATCGGCGATGCAATCCCGGGTGCAAGCGCCAGCCTGGAAATCGATGTCTATGGCGGGTACAAGGGAACGATCGTCGGGGATTTGGGCTATGACATCGGTGTGCTGACCTACAACTATCCGGGTACGGGCAAGACAGTTACCGGCCTTCAGGAACTCAATCAGGATACGACAGAAATCTATGGGGCCCTGTCGTGGAAATGGTTGACCGTGAAGTACTCGCAGTCCACGGGCGCCTTGTTCGGATGGGCCAAGTTTGCTCAACCGCTGACCGACAAGACCACCGGAAGCAGCTATCTTGAGCTGAACGCCAACTATGACTTGGGTGATGGCTGGGGCATCAATGGTCACATCGGCGACCAGACGGTCAAGGGCAACGGCCCGGCCTCGTATTCCGATTACAAGATCGGCGTAACCAAGGATCTCGGTTTCGGCGTGGTCGGTCTGGCCTATTCCACCACCAACGCCCAAGATTCCTGCACCGGCGCCGCGGCCACTACCGCCAACGATGTGTACTGCTTCGTGAACAACAACGGTACGAATGCTTACTCCGCAGGCAAGGACAAGCTCGTGGCCACTTTCAACAAGACGTTCTGATATTTGCCCAAAAATCCCGCCGCCGACCCGGCCGGCGTCGGCGGGATGCCACGCAGACAACCTTCTCCATTTCAAAAAGGAAACAGCCATGAAACTCGTCTCCGCCATCATCAAGCCGTTCAAGCTTGACGAGGTACG
>JALNZB010000001.1 GCA_023229545.1 Sulfuritalea sp.
CCACGACAACGGCCAAGCCGACCACGACCACGGCCAAGCCGACCACTACGACAGCCAAGCCAACCACTACCACGGCCAAGCCAACCACTACCACGGCCAAGCCAACCACCACGACGGCCAAGCCAACCACCACGACGGCCAAGCCGACTACTACCACAGCCAAGCCGACTACTACCACAGCCAAGCCGACCACTACCACGGCCAAGCCGACCACTACGACAGCCAAGCCGACCACTACGACAGCCAAGCCAACCACTACGACAGCCAAGCCAACCACTACGACAGCCAAGCCAACCACTACGACAGCCAAGCCAACCACTACCACGGCCAAGCCAACCACTACCACGGCCAAGCCAACCACTACCACGGCCAAGCCAACCACCACGACGGCCAAGCCGACTACTACCACAGCCAAGCCGACTACTACCACCAAAGCCAAACCGACAACAACGACGAGGAGGCCGACGACGACGACCAAGCCTCCCGCCGGTGGCGGCAACTCGCAGCAAAGCGGTGGCGGAGACTCGCAACAAAGCGGTGGCGGAGACTCGCAGCAGAGCGGCGGTCCAGGCGGAAATACGCAAAGACAGTAGGCGGGACGCTTTCGCTATCAAAGTACTGGGGCAGGAACCATGTTCCGAAATTCCTGCCTCAATAATCTGTGCGGCGGGCCTGGGTAACTGGCGTTCCTGCCGCAAGCGATTCAAAAAGCTGACATGAACCTTCAACCCGCGAGCGCCAAGTCTCGCTTGGTCAGTATTGTCGTGCCGGCCTTCAACGAGGCGGAGGGAATCGCCGCTTTCATCGAAAGACTGGTCGCCGCGCTACGCGACTGCGAGTTCGAGTTCGAGATATGGATCGTCGATGACGGCAGCAAGGACGACACTTGGGCCCGGGTGTGTGTCGAAGGTGTGCGCCATCCTCAACTGCACGGCCTGCGTTTCACGCGCAACTTCGGCAAGGAAGCGGCGATTCTTGCCGGCTTGCGTCATGCCCGTGGCGATGCGGTTGTCGTGATGGATGCCGACGGCCAGCACCCGCCGGCGCTGCTGTCTGGCATGCTCGCTATCTGGCGTGGCGGTTCGGCACAGATAGTCGCCGCGACAAAAGCGGAGCGGAACACCGATAGCTGGACGACACGCCTCAATGCACAGATTTTCAACCGCATGATGAAGTGGCTAGCCGGACTGGATCTTGCCAACGCGTCGGATTTCCGTTTGCTGGACCGGCGCGTCGTCGATGCCCTGCTGAAGTTTCCGGAGAAGATCCGCTTCTTTCGTGGCATGACGGTGTGGACCGGTTTTGCCACGAGGGAAATCAGCTTTGAAGTGGCGCCTCGCATAGCTGGCAACAGTCAGTGGAACTCCGCCCAACTAACACGCCTGGCGATCAACGCAATCACTGCCTACAGTGCCAAGCCCTTGGGCCTGATCTTCCGTCTGGGGCTGATTGGCATGGTCGCCGCCGCAGCGCTGCTGGTGCAGGCGCTATACTCTTGGCACTCGAATGTTGCCGTTTCAGGCTGGACCTCGCTGACCATAGTGATACTTTTTTTCGGCTCAGCCAACATGCTCGGCATCGGCGTACTGGGCGTTTATCTCGCCCATATCTTCGATGAAATCAAGGGCCGTCCGGAGTTCCTGATACAGGAACGGCTTGTCGATGGCGGGCAGTCAAATCCTGACTGACGCAGGCTGCGCCCACGCCACCAAACAACAGGCGTCTTGAATTTCAGAAAATATCAGCGGGGTTGTCAGTTTGCCATTGCCAGCACGACAAGGTGGTTGTCGCCGACACACGACACCTTGTAGCTGTTTTCCTTGTAGGTCTTATTGTTGCTGACCAGGGTGGTCTTGACTGTGTAGGTCTTGCCCTTGGCGCTCGCCGGAAGTTTGAACTTCGAATTGCTCTGGTAACGTCCGGCGCCATCCACCGCAGCCACTTTTTCCGTCTTTTCCTCGACCAGCTTGTTATTCTCGTCGTAGATGGCGTATTTCTGTTGTACCTCCGGCACCTTGTCGCCATAGCCGATCATGTCGGTATTGGAGGTTATCTGGACTTCCTTCTGCCCCGAGGCGTCGGGTGGCGACTCAGTGACCTTGGTGCTGAAACTGGCCGGGACCACATCCTTCTTCGGCGGCGCAGCCTTTTCCTTTCTGTTTTTGGCAGAGGCATATTCTTTATTGACCGCTTGGGCACTCGCGATCTTTTTCGATTCGAAGTACCAACCTATCAGAAGGCCGGCGACCGCGCCGACCACCGCCCCCTTGGCGCAACCCGCACCAGTAGCGCTTCCCAGGGCACAACCGGCCGCCGCGCCGATTAGGGCACCCTTGGCCTTGTCGTCTACGATGAAGGAGCCGTCGGCGTTTTTCTTGAAACTTCCGTCAGGGTTGGTGGCGCAACCGCTTGACGTTACCAGTACAGCGAAGGCGACCGCGGCGGCGATGGGGCGTTGCAGGCGAAGGGAACTCATTTCATATCTCCAATTTGTAAACGTCTATTTGACTACGATGGCGATTGGCTCGTCGATGCCGTGATCGCTGATGAAGGGGCGTTGTTTGTTTTCCGACAATTCCTTGACCCGACGAGTGACATAGCGCTTGAGCAAGGTGGGGTAGACCAAGTTGTCCTTTTTATCCACGGCTTCGCCGCGTAGCCCTTCAATCAGCGCCTGGGTAAAGAATCCGTTTTCTTCGCTTTCCCCCGATTTTTCCTTGCCTGTCGACGATGCAAAGATAATGACACCCCGTTCATCGTCAATCTTGTTGATCATATCCGTCGCGTTCGACGCATGGCTTGATGCCTGGTTGGTCAGAGCACCGGCATAGCAGGTATCGAGGAAAAACATGGCTCGCCCTGGCAGGCTTTGCAGGGTGCCGACGATTTGATCGCCCGGCAGCCACTCCGCTGGTTTCATCGCCATGCCGTCCGGCTTGAACGGAATGTAGTAATAGGATTTGTCCTGGGCAATGCCGTGACCGGCGAGGAACAAGACGCCGGCATCTTTCTCCTTGACGTTCGTCTTGAGCCAGTTGAGGCCTTCGACAATGGCTTCCCGCGTAGCCCTCTCGTCGGTGAGCATCTTGAACTCAAGCTTGTTGTATATCTTGCGCACGCCCGCCGGAGGATTGGCGATGCGGGCCATTTGGGATTTGAAGTCGTTGGCGTCCTTGACGGGACTCGACAGGTCATTGGGCGCAGGGTACTTATTGATTGCAACCACCAACATGTAGAGTGTTTCAAAGTCCGCCTTGTCCCTGGCGGATGGCATCTTGGCCGCAGTGACACGACTTACCTTGATGCTTACCGGGTCAGACTTGGCGTTGCGATTTTCGGCGATCAGCAGAATCTCGGCATCCTTCCCTGGCGGCACGCGCACCTGTACCTCCTGCACCGCGATTTCGCCTTGCACCCCACGCTGGGATACGGGCTTGATGCTGCGGTCGAGACGACCGTTGACGCGAACCTTGATGTCCCTGATCGGGGCATCCGGTGGCGTACGCACGGCGTAGCGCACCTTTACGAGATCGCCGACGGCCTCGACCTGGCTGTCCGACTGGAGTTCAATGATGGGTGGCACGAGTTCCACGAGTTTCGGCGGAGCGCTGGCCGCCGAACCGGCAGAAGTCGGTTTGCGCCCTTTCGCCTGCGTCTGAACTGTCACCGGAACCGGGGGTTCGGCGTTCGCCGCCTCGAGGGCGGCAAGGTCGGCCTGCGCCAAGCGCAAGGCTTCCATTTCGCCGCCTGTGGCGAGCAGTTTCTGAATCACGTCGGGGCGATACAGGCGATCACGGAAGCGACCGGCGCTGAAGAAGTCAGCCGACTGGTTGAACGCCCGGTTGAGATGCCAGCCCACCAGATTCTCGCCGCCAACGGAGGTATCGTAGTAACCGGAAGGCGTCCAGACAATCCATCGTTCGCGGTCGGCATGAACGAAAAGCGCCATCTGTTCAGCGCCATCGTTGAGGCGCAGCCAGCGGACGCTGCCGTCACCCAGGCCGGCGACCACCCAGCGTCCATCCGCGCTGATATTCACCGCCCACGCCGCCGCCGACACCCGGCGCTCCCAAAGCATGACACCCTCGGCGCTGAAATGCCTGAGGAACCACTCGCTACCGAGCACAAAGCTGCGCTCATTGGGCGCCATGGCCAGGCTGCGCGCCACCTCGCCGGGCTTCATCGGTAGCGCGCGACCATTAAAGCGCGGCGCAGTGGAATTCTTCCAATCGCCGGAATTCCCGCTAATGCGGGCTGGGCTTGCCTTGTCCGGCGGCGAACCGCTTTTCAGGCTCCCGGCAGCGAGATCGAAAACCATAGCGCCCGCCTCAGCCGAAAAGTGAAAGGCGACAGTCTCCGCTGTCGGACTGAGCCTGAAGCTGTCGCCTGCATCGCGAAAATCTGCGCCTTGAGAACGGCTGGTCGACTGGGTTTTCCCCTGCGGGTGAAAAACCGCCCACGCCGGTTCGGCCGAGGCCGCCGCAACACTGCCATCCGGCAGACTTGCCAGCGCCATCACGGTGTTGCTGAACTGTCCGATTTCGCGCTTCGCGCCGCGACCATTCTGGTCAAACGCCAGGACGGGGAAGCGGCCTCCACTGACATGACTGCCCGCTGCGAAGAGCGTGTTGCCATCGGCAGACCAGACTACGCGACCGAGATTGCCACCCTTGAGTTCTATGCTGTGAACCAGGGTGAGGCTATTCGCGTCCAGCAAATCCACCCGTGCTTGATCCTGATAACCGACGGCCAATGTACGACCGTCGGCGGAGAAGCTCACGCTATAGGGTTTGCCGCCGGGCGCCTGTTTGCGGGCGATACGTTCCAGGCCATTGCGCCCGATCTGGTAGATGCGTATCGCGCCATCGATGCTCGCCACGGCGAGTCGGCCATTGGCGGCGAACTCGGCGCCAAACACCGCCTCATTGAATTCCGGATCGGCGCCGACAAATTGCAGGTTGCGGCGGAAGACCCGCAAGCCCTGCTGACGCAGGCCAATCGCCAGATACTGATTGTCCCTAGACCATGCAAGCTGGGTAATCGGTGCCTCCATGCCGGATAGCGTGCTCTTTGGCGGAACGCTGGCGCTGGTGCGGTCGAACAGGTGGATCAAATGGCCACCACCGTCAAAGGCCGAGTTGCCGCCCAATGCAACCGTGCGCCCATCCGGCGAAATGGCGACCGCATAGACCGCGCCCAGGCTTTCGGCGCCGATCGGCGGACGCATTACAGAAATCGCCTGGCCGCTACGGGCATCCCACAGGCGCGCTGTCTTGTCTTCGGAAGCGGTGACGATCCAGCGTCCGGACGCGTCGGCGCCAATGCGGGAAATCAGGCCCAGATGGCTGCCGGTCTCGATCCTCAAAACCGGATCCTTCGGCAAAGTCGGCGCTGCTAGGACGGCGATAGCCGAAAAGCTTAAGACTGCGACGCAAGCCTTGCCGCACAAAAGAGCCAAGCGGGCCAGCTGAATCAGATTCATCGAACCAGTATCTCGACGCGCCGGTTGCGCGCTTCGGGGACTTCATCCACCGTAGGCACCAGAGGCTCTCTTTCGCCTCGTCCCGAAGCGCTGACGCTGTCCGCCGAGAAGCCTTGCGCGACCAGTTGGGCGCGAACTTTTTCAGCGCGACGCAAGGCCAGACGGTCGTTGTCCGCTACCGATCCGACGCGGTCGGTGTGGCCAACCACGATCAGATCGGGAGCCGGTCGCTTCTTGATTTCAGCCATGACATTTTCCAACTCGCGCTGCGACTCGACTGTCAATGTATCGCTCCCTTCGACAAAATAAAGAAGAAAGCGGGCGGGCGCCATCGGCTGTGCATCGAGGGCGTCCTTGTACATTTCCCTGATCTCAGCCTCGCTCAGCTTCGCGGAAGAAACCTCGCCGCCGCGAACCGTGGCGCTGGTAGTGGTCTGATCCAGTTTCAGGGGCGCTCCGTCGCGCGGCGTGACGACCATCTGTCCGGTCTTGCCGTCGCGATCCGGAAGCACCGAGAAATGCTCGCGCGGGCTGCCGCAAGCGGAGAGCAGCACAAGCATCAAGGCGCCGGCGAGGGAGGCAAGGCAACGATACGTCGAGACAGGCATCACTTCTTCTCCTCAACGCTGACCATGAACTGCCGCGCATTGCCCTTCACCTCGGCCTGCGGCGTCCTGACCTTCACGCTGTCCGCCGCGCCCTGGGCCAGATTCCCGGCTTGCAGCGAGACCGTGCCCTGTTTGACGAATGCATCGAAGGCGCCCATGTAGGTGGTCGGGTCATAGTTGAACGTCTTCAGAAAGACCTCGCCGCCGGGACCCATCGAAAGCGTGGAATTATCGGCAAACATCAGGCCGACCGAGCCATTGGCTTCCGTTATCACTGAATCCTCGACTTTCAGTCGCGCCCCTACCGGGGCCGGAAAGCGCTGACCAGCGCGCTCGATGCGCACGATCCCGCGCGAAACCTTGACCTGCGCCACCCATGTTTGAGGCGCTGGCGCCCCTGCGGTGGTTGTGCCAACCTGAGCGGCAACCGACCAGGAAATGGTCAGGCCAAGAACCGCACTGCAACTCAAGCAACCGGGCCAAGTGATTTTCAATGCAGCAGCCTCCAGAGCAGGAGCGGATTATTCTACCGATTCCGCGCGGCTATTTTGGCGTCTGAAAGAGAAAATCCCCGCCCTCGGTGTGGCCGGCCGAAACCACCGCTCCGTATTGCGGTTGTTGCGGATATTCCTTGCTCACGTCCTTGCTGACCACGCTCCAGACTTGCGCGCCGGGTGTCAGGCTACCCGTGCTTTGCAGCGTCTTGATCAGATTCCAGGCGAAGATCGAATGCCCCTCCTTGCCCTCGTCCGAAACCGGCTCGTCGGCCCCGGAGGAAAACACCAGTACCGACCGCTGCTTGAGAATATCTTCCGCCGTCATCTCCTTGCCCTGGATCAGTTTCTGTTCCTTGGTCAAGCTGCCGGAATAGCAGCTGTCCGAGATCAGGATCAACTGGCGAGCGCGTATCGCCGCGAGCAGTTTGGAAATATCGCTATTGGATATCCATCCCTGAGCCGTCTTGACCGAAGCATCCACCGGAATCCAGTAGCCCATCTTGATGTCTTCCATCAGATAGCCGTGGCCAGCGTACATCAACAGGACAGCGTCATCCGGTCTGGCTTCGGCGGCGACGCCGTTGAGGGCTTCGATGATTTTTGCCTTGCCCGCATTCTGGACGATCCGGGTCTCAAAGCCGAAACGGCTCTGCAATACGCTGGCGATTTTCGACACGTCGGCAATCGGCGTTTCGAGCGGTGGAATCGGCGTGGCGTAGGCGTTGTTGCCCACCAACACGGCGAAGCGGCGGCGCACCGGGGTTGTGGGCGACGGAGTGATTGGCGTCGGCATCGCAACGGGTGCTGAAGGCGAAACTGGAGCTGCAACCGGGATCGGCTCCGGCATCACTACCGCAACGGGCTCGGGCCGGGCCAGGCACTTACCACCCTTGGAACTCTGTCCCACCGAGCATTCCGGAACATCCGCAGCGGTCGGGTTCTTGCGCAGTTCTTCCAGCGCCTCGCGGTACAACAAGGTGCGGGCCTGATGCCGCTGCATCTGGATCGCCTGGAACTGCGCTCCACCGGGAATGCCGCCCATGAAGGCGGGCGGGCGGATCATCTGTGCCTGAACCAGCGGAGCCATCAATGCGGCGGCCAAACCAAACCAGAACGACATTCTTGGTCTCATCGTGTTCTCTCCTCAACAGTCACCCGCCCGAGCAGCGTCGCCCAGTCCCGCGCCCAGCAGCATTCATGGTCGAAGCCGGGAATGATTTCCACGCGACCGCCCTTGCGCCGGATGAATCGCTCGACGATTGCTATGGGCACGATTTTGTCATCACCGCCGACGAAATGCACGCTGCGCGGCAGGCGCAAATTTTCACCCAATTCAGCCGGATCGAGTGAACCCGTCAGGGGTGAAACCTTATGCCATGCAACCCAATCCGCAAGTGCCATAGGTGCGGCAACCGTGATCAGAACATCGACATCACTGCGCTGCGCGGCAAGCAGGGCTGCCAGCACGCCGCCTCCGGAATAGCCAATCAGCCTCAGTCGCCGTGCCGCCAGCGCCGACTTCTGCTGGGTTATGGCCATGTCATAGGCGGCAACCACTTCCGGCGCAAAACGCCGCTCGGTCCAGTAGGCGCTGTCACAAGTTTGCAGCGCTTCTTCGTTCAGATACTGGCAGGGGCGCCCAAAATAGACAATCGGCGCCGAAGGATCGGCTGCTGCCAGCGCGAGAGAATTCGGTCGGACTGGCGTCGGGTCGCGCGGCGGATGGTAGGGTGTTGGCCAGACCGCGCCGTCGCCTTCGATGTAGATGGTCAGCGTGTCATTCGGAGCCGGTGGCTTGCGCACAAACGCGGCAATGCGAAACTTGCCGGCTTGCACGGAGGCTTCGGAAAATCCACGCTCCCCGGCCCAGGCAGCTATTTCACGTGCGCTACCAAAGGAATTCGCAGTGCTGCAACCGGACAAGGCCGCAAACAAAAAGGCCGCGCTCAGAAGCGCGGCCTTGATCGGGGAAGACCCCGGTAACATCAGAACCGAACGTTGATATTCGCCATCAGGTTGTCGCGCTTCCCATGCGAACGCCCTGACTCCTGATTGTAAACAATACCACCCGTCATACTATTCTTGAGGGAGATGAAGTTAACTCCCAAAGACCACAGCCACGCGCTCTTGCCAAGATCATCCGTGGCTGCCTGTGTTGCCGCGTCCGCCGAAGTCGAACGACCGTCGGTCGAATAAGACAAACCGAAGTAGGGCATCACGCCGTTCATCCAGTAACCCGCCTGGGCACCCAAGCGCCACTGGTCGAGTTTGTTCTTGGTGGCGGTGTTTGCCATAGTCGCGCCATTGGTTGTCAGGTCTCCGAACTTTTCCTCGCCATAGAGGTAGCTGCCCTTGCCGGTTACTTGCCAATTGCCGTACCAGTGCGTGTAGTTTAGGTTGGCGCCGTAGAAGAAACGCTTGGACGAACCCGCGAGGTTTCCGCTCGAACTCAGGTCGCTATCACCCCAGCCGATGGTGCCGTCGAGGGACAAGTCTTTGTTGATCGACCAGGCAAGGTACGGAGCTATCGTATAACCGCTTGTCGTGCTGGTGGTCTGTCCATTGGAGACACCGGCATTAATGGATTCGCCGGTACCGTTACCGCGATCAAACGCCACCGATGCGCCAAACGCCAAAGTGGGAGACAAAAGATAATCGGCGCCCAGCACAACATTGGTGACATTTAGGTCCGATTTAATCTGTTTGTTGGCCACGGTGCCACCATCGTATTTATTGTGGTCGTCTGAAAGAGCACCCCAGACGTTCCATTTGCTCGAAGCACTTCCAGCGGCGAGGCCGGAACTCTGTCCCGCATCGGCCACGGTTCGACCGGGTGTCTGAAAAGCGGTGAATCGGGCGCTGGCGGCGTTGGAAATAGTCAGCATCTGCTGCACGGTAGTAATGCCGATTGACTGGGAGGCACCGGCGGTGCTGCTGGTCGATCCAAAGCACTCAGGATGGTTTGTCTGATAGCTGGTGATACAAGTACCGGTACATGACCCGCTGGCAATTAAAGACTGTATCGAAGAACACGCCGACGACTGAGCAAACGCCGAACTACTGCCAATCGCCAGCACACCCGCCGCGAACACGAATCGAATCTGCTTGATCATCATAACCTCCCAGAGATAGTAACCCCACAAGATGCGACTATACTATTTTTTGCTTTCGCGCGCACTCCTTACCGCCTTCCTGTAAAGCGAGATCAGCAGGCCCGCTTCGGGGTTCTTTGGGCCATCCTGCTGCAAGTCGCCCAGCACCCTCTCCACCCGGTCCAGTTCGCGCATTTCGAACAGGCCGGACAGCAGGTACGCCTCCGGCCCCAGATCGTTGGGCCCGGCCCGGCTCTTCAGGTCATGGTAGGTGTCTTCAAGCTTGATTATGGCGTCATGATTGGGTACCGCGCGTAACCGGGTCACCCCGCCACGGCCCTGGCCATCCAGTTCAGGCGTGCGGGCGATCTGCGTAACCATTACCATGGGCAGCGACTTTACTTCTGCCGCAGCCAGGCCGCTGGCCTTGCCTTCACGTCGAGTCATTTCCAGACGACCGGCTCCGGACCAGGTTTCGTGACGGCCATTGTCGAAATACAACAACTGCAACCGGGCATCTTTTTCCAGGCTGAGTTTGTCGCCTTCCTTGAGCTTGACGAAGGCTTCGACCGGCACCGGCGCAGCTTCGGCAAGTCTGGTTACCTTGCCTTGCACCGACATCACCATGGCGACTTCAGCCGCTGCTGCCTGGCCGCATACCAGAATAATCAGACCAATGCGGAAATATTTGAATAACATGGCACCCTCACGTAACAACGATAATCTCGAACGCCTCCACCGGCGCGGCGCGGCCCTTGACCATCAAACAATGCAGGGCGCCCGTCTTGAGTTCGCCCCCAAACATGGAAACGGTATCACGACTGGCCAGAATATGTGCGCCGGTTTCCTTGGTCTGGCCTTCGAGACGGGACGCGATATTGACCGTATCGCCAATCGCGGTGTATTCCATGCGCACCGAAGAACCGATGTTGCCGATCACCGCCTCGCCGCTATGCACGCCGATGCCGATGTCGAATTCGGGCAAATCGCGACCGGCAAAGCGCTGCTCGACCCAGGTACGAAATTCCACCGCGACGGCACGCAGAGCGACGGCTGCGCGCAGGGCGCGGCGGGCATGGTCGGGCTGGGCCAGCGGCGCGCCAAACTCGGCCATGATGGCGTCGCCGATGAACTTGTCGATGGTGGCGCCTTCCGCCAGCAGCACGGCGCAGGCGCGCTCAAAATAAGTGTTGAGCAGTTCCACCACTTCGCGCGCGGCAAGCTTTTCCGAAAACGTGGTGAAGTTGCGGATATCCGAAAACAGCACGCTGATTTGCCGTGCCTGACCGCCCAGCTCCGGCAACTCGGGCGACGCCAATAGCGCCGTCACCACCTGCGGCGATACATAACGACCGAACATCTGGCCGATGCGCTTGCGCTCCCGTTCTTCCCGCGTCAGTCGCAGCAAGGACAAGCAAACCAGCACTACCACCATGCCAGCCTGGAGGTGCGCGACCGGAAACAGCAGGTTCTGCTTGAACAGCAGATAAGCCGCGACCGCTGCTACCTGCATGGCGAGAATTACCAGGACCACCGAGCGCCAGGCCGACAGCCACATGCCAAGCCATGCCAGCGCGCCCAGCACCATGGCGAACGCCGCCAGTCTCACCGTGGCGGGCGCTTCTTCGAGAAAATGCCCGGTCAGCAGCGTCTCGATGACGTTGGCTTGAATCTCGGGACCGGGCATCAGGATGTTGGCGCCGCCGATGCTGGTGGAGTAGGGCGTCGGATGCAGGTCGTTCATGCTGGCGTAGCCGGCGCCGATCACCACCACTTTGCCGGCGAGGGCGCGGACGTCCGGATCGTGTGCCGCATCCGGCGCCAGCAGCTTGCGGAAGGACAGCGCATGAAAACTGCCAGGCGGGCCGGCAAACGTGATCGGAACCGCGTGTTCCGCGCCGATTTCACGACCGCCGAAACGCCAGGCCCTGGCCTGGCTGTCCTGTCCTGTCGCCATTGTGGCGGCAAGCGTGCCGAAAGCCAGGCGCGGCAGACCTTCCTTGCGGGCGAATTCCCCATGCGCTTCGACCAGCGCAAAACGCCGCACCGCGCCGTCCGCATCGGACGGCAGATTGGCCAGCCCGACATGACCCTGCATATCCAGGTTGGGCAGGGCCAGCAGGTAATCCGGGCTGGGCAGAATGAAGTCGTTCACCGAATCGCCAGCGCCGACTCTGAAGCCGGCAAGCAGCACGCCGCCCTTGTTGATCTGCGCGCGGAAAGGCTGGTCGTAGTTGCGCGAGGCTTCGCGTCCCAGCAAACCCAGCTTCTCGATCCAGCGCTCGGGACTGCCGCTGAAAATGAAATCGATGGCGACCACCTTGACGCCAACCTCGCGCAGCGTGGCGACGGCCTTGGCGAAATGCGGCGTCCAGAACGCCAGCGGTTCATCCAGCCGTTCATTCAGCGTCGGATCGTCGAGCATCACCAGCGCCGTATGGCGCGGCGCTTCGCGCGGGCCGGCGAGGCGATGCCACAAGTCCGTGTAAAGATATTCGATGCGCGTTGCCGCGCCGCTGCGATACAGGCCTTCGGCGGCAACGGTCGCCAGCAAGGCGGCGGCCAGCGCGATGATTCCCATATTGAGTCCGAGGCGACGCGCGAACATCATGGCTACCCCAAAAACAACCGGTAAGCGGGGTTCCTGGACTCATCCCAGAACCGGTAACCCAGGCTCTTGAGAAAGGCGCGAAAATCCTTCATCTCCTTCGGCGGCACCTCCATGCCGACCAGCACGCGACCCGTATCCGCGCCGTGGTTGCGGTAATGGAACAGGCTGATGTTCCATCCGGCGCTCATCTTGTCGAGGAAATGCATCAGCGCGCCGGGACGTTCGGGAAACTCGAAGCGGTAGATCAGTTCGTTCGCATGTGCGTCACTGAGTTGCGCCGTGTGGCCGCCGACCATGTGGCGGATGTGCAGCTTGGCCATTTCGTCGTCGGTCAGGTCCAGCGCCGGATAGCCGTGCTTCTCCAGTTGCCGCACCAGCCTGGTCGCTTCGCCGCGATTGGCGACCTGCATGCCGACGAATACATGCGCCTCGCCGACGTCGTGGAAGCGGTAATTGAACTCGGTGATGTTGCGCGAGCCGATCAACGCGACGAATTTCCTGTAGCTGCCGGGTTGTTCCGGCAGCGTCACGGCCAGCACGGCTTCCCGCTGTTCGCCGACTTCGGCGCGTTCGGCGACAAAGCGCAGCCGGTCGAAATTCATGTTGGCGCCGGAGGCCACCGCCACCAATGTCTTGCCCTGCACGCCGTGCTTGTGCGTCCATGTCTTGGCGCCGGCGATGGCCAGCGCACCGGCCGGTTCGAGAATCGAGCGCGTGTCCTCGAACACATCCTTGATCGCGGCGCAGATGGCGTCGGTATCCACCAGTACCATTTCATCGACATATTCGCGGCACAGGCGAAAAGTCTCGGCGCCGACGTATTTCACCGCCGCGCCATCGGCAAACAGGCCGACCTTTTCCAGGCGAATGCGCTTGCCCGCCGCCAGCGAACGGGCCATGGCATCGGCATCGGCCGCCTCGACGCCGATGATTTTGGTCTGCGGCCGCAAGCGCTTGATGTAGGCCGCCACGCCGGAGATCAAACCGCCGCCGCCGACGGCGCAGAACACCGCCTCGATCGGCTCGGGATGCTGGCGCAGAATCTCCATGCCGATGGTGCCCTGTCCGGCGATCACGTCCGGATCGTCGAAAGGATGGACAAAGTTGAGCTTCTGCTTTCTCTCCAGTTCCAGCGCGCAGGTGTAGGCGGCGTCATACGACTCGCCCGCCAGCACCACCTCGCCGCCACGCTTCTTTACCGCGTCGATCTTGATTTGCGGCGTGGTGGTCGGCATCACGATCACGGCGCGAATGCCGAGCTTCTGCGCCGCCAGCGCCACGCCCTGGGCATGATTGCCGGCCGAGGCGCAGATCACGCCACGCTTGCGTTGCGCCGGCGTCAGATGAATGATCTTGTTGTAGGCGCCGCGCAACTTGAAGCTGAATACCGGTTGCATGTCCTCGCGCTTGAGGAAAACGCGGTTGCCGTTACGCGCCGAGAGATTCGACGCGAGTTCCAGCGGCGTTTCGATGGCAACATCATAGACGCGGGCGTTGAGAATCTTTTCGAGATAATCCATGACGGTGGAGCGGAGGATTCAACCAGCGCAAAGGGTAACACGCGACGCCGACTCCGCTTTCGTCGGGAAAGTCGGCGCTGGCGGCACGGCGCCGGAAAAGCGATACCCGGTCGCGACGAGGCGATCGGGTATCGTTGTCGCCCGCCCGGAAACTACTTGATAAGGCCGCGAGCCTTCATGACATCACAGCCATTCTGGCCCGGCGCCGGCAGCGTCACGCCCTTCTCCTTGGCGCGGGCTTCCATGGCCTGGTGATGCTCGCCCTGCAGCGTCTTGCACTCGTCATAGGTTGTGGCGGCGTGCATTTTGGCTTGATTGGCGGTGCGCTCCTCTGCCGTCATCAGCGTCCAGCCGGGAGTGTTGGTTTTGTTCCAGGCGAAACGCGCGGCCTTTCCGCGCCCGCCCGCCGCAGGTCCCGCGCCCGCGCCCGGTCCCATGCCGGCGCCCGGCCCCATGCCTGGCCCGGCGCCCTGAACGGGCTGGGCAACAACAGGAACGGCCAGCGCCGCACCAAGAAATGCAACAACTGCAATGTGCGTGATTTTCATGATCGACTCCTTCAGTGGTTAAGAAACATCCGGCAATGCGCCGGCAAATTTCGGCAAACGCAGACTTGCGTTACGCGCTTGCCGGGAACAGGCGGGGTTTGGTAAAGCGGGCCGGTGCGACACATGACGGGCGACACCGGGACAGCTCATCAATCTGGTCTGGTTTCGGATCACTTTCCCTCCGCCAGCCATTGCGGGTAGTACCAGTCCGCCGCGTCATCCGCCGGAGGTGCGGCAAGGGCCGGGCCGGATGCAAGGACAACCAAAGCAAGCGCTGCGAGTAGTTTCATTTTGTTCTCCGTTCCCTGGATGGTTAATGCAAATCTGTGCGAAAGACTTGTCGCGTGCGAAAGTCGGCGCTGGCGGGACGGCGGGACGGCGCGACGCGCGGCATTACGCCGGCATGCCGAGCAGCTTCCCGGTCAACTTGCGCGCCACGGGCGCCAGAAAGAAGATCACCGGCACGCCGACTGCGTAGGCGACCACGAATGCCTTCCCCCAGCGGGCGAGAAAGTCAGGCGCAAAGCCGACATTCACCGCAGTGATGACAAAGGTCATCAGCGAAATCATCAGCAAGCCCATGACAAAGGAAAAGACGAGGTGGAACTTTTTTTGCGGGTGCATGGTTACGCTCCGGTGCCGAGGACCTTGATGTTCAACATTGGCATGATTCCCGTTCGATGAATGGATGCCCGGTCAGACTATGCCAAGGAAGACGAATCAGGGCGCAAAAGGATGCAGTTGGCCGCAAAGCGGCTTCACCTGTCATAGCCGGAGCAGGGGATGCAGACATGCTTGTCACCCACCACGCGCAGATAGGCCCGCGCCGTAAGCTCGTGGCAGGCGGCGCAAGGCACGAAGCCCATGGTCTCCGGCATCCAGTCGCGTTCGAACTTGAATTCGCTTTCGATGATCAGCACATCGGATTCGGGCGCGTCCCAGACCAGGTTCACCAGTTCCATCTGCTCGCTCTCTGGAATTTCGTCGGGTTCGATGCCTTGGCCGCGCTTGGTCATGAAAGCGGATTCGGCGATCCGCTTTTGCAGCGTCGGCCGGTAGCTGATGCGTAGCGCCCGGTTGGTCTTTTTCTCGATCACGGTCACCGCCAGCTTGCCCAGCGGCTGCCTGCTCATGTTGCCCTTACCCAGGGTGCAGCCGGTGGCGTATTGGATACCGTCGGCAAAGCACATGCCGCCGTGGTCCTCGCCGATCTCCAGCACGGCGTGCAACTGTCCGCCGCCTGAGCGCCTGACGCCCAGCTCGCGCAGGGCGGCGAGACCGGCGCGCACCCCGGTGACGCTGGCCCAGCAGCGATGGCCGTGAAATTCGAGGGCTTTTTGCAGGATGTCCTTGTCGCTCATGATGCCGCTCCCTGGAAAATGAAAATACGCGGGTTCAACCGCCGCGTGTCGCGTCGAACAGCAATTTGATGGCGATCACAACCAGCACTGCGGCATAGATACGTTTGACCTGCGGCGTCCTGGCTTTCTCGGTCAGGTAGTACGCCCCGAACTGCGAGCCGAGCAGGACCGCCGCCGCGCCGATCACGGCAAGCTGCCAGGGTATTCGCCCCTCGGCGGCGTGGCCGAGAAATCCGGAAAACGAGGAGAAGGTGACGACATAGGCGGTGGTAGCCGCAGCCATCTTGGTCGGGTAGCCCATGGCCATCAACAGCGGGGCAATGACAAAGCCGCCGCCGATGCCGAGCAGACCTCCGAGAAAGCCGATCGCGGCGCCCGCCACGCCGCCCAGCAGCCAGCGCTGGTGCAGTGCCATCATCACCATGGGTTCGTCGCGTGATGCGGTGATCGCCATGCGCCAGGCGGCGGCGATGACGGCGCCGGCAAACAGCAGCAGCAACTGTTGCGTCGGTACCTGCGGCATCATCCAGGCGCCCAGTGGCGCCGCCAGCGTGGCGGCGATCCCCATCGGCAGCGCGCCGCCCCAATCCACCAGTCGGGCGCGGGCGAAGGGGATCAGTGCCAGCAGCGTATTCAGCCCGTTGAGCAACAGACCAAGGGGAATCGCCACCGTCTTCAGATCGTAGCCGGCCCATTTGATCAGGGGCACGTAGACCATGCCCCCGCCCAAGCCCAGCATCGCAAAGAGAAACGAGGCGGCAAGGATAATGCCGAAGACAATGGCGTCGGTCATGATCTGCGAAACGCACTATCGCCGATGGCCGCCATCAGCCCAGGGTCTGACACGACATGGATCAGCGATGGCCGCACACGGGCATGCTCAGAACTTGTAGAAATCCCGGTTGAGGTAGGCCGTCATGTCATCCACATCCTGCTCGGACATGGCCGGCGCGTAGTAATCGCCCCAGCGCACCACGTCGCGGCGCAAGGCATCCAGGGACTTGATCTTGCGCGTCGGCGAGGTGTAGAGCTCCGTGCCGTGGCAGTTGAGGCAGACCTTATGCACCTCCATGCCGCGAACAGGATCGCCCTTGGGCGCGTCGGCGCACCCGGCAAGCAGCAAAACTCCCGTCATGACGCCAATCAGTCGATTGCGCGAGTTCATTTTGCCTGCCCTCCGCCTTGTCCTCTTGCGGGTTGAGCACGCGGCTCGCATTGTCCCGCGAGCCCTGCGGCGCGGGCGCGCTGCTGCATCTCGGCCTGGTGCGAGGCGCGCAGCGCCGCCTTTTCATCGGCGGAGCGCGTCGCCTGCATTTTTGCGCGATAGGCTTCGCGCTCTTCGTGGCTCATTTGCCCGGCGCAGTAGATCAACTCGCGCTGAACCGGGTTTGCCGGCGCCGGTTGCGCGAAGGCTGGCGACGCCATTGTCAGCAGAACGAGCGGCAGCAGTCGGATTGCATGTGGCTTCATGATGGACTCTCTTTCCGTTGCGACGACCGGCCCACGCGAGGGCGACCCGGCACCAGAGGGCTACTTGGCTTGCAGCCGATACAAATACTCGGTCAGCGCCAGGATGCGGCTGCGCGCGGAAGATTCGGCGTCGTGCGCGGGGTAGTTTTCAAAGAACGCGGAACTTTGCATGCGGAAGCCACGGCCCCAGATCGGCATGTCGCGCGGGCCATGCGCCTTCACTTCCTGCCGCCCGTCGATGATCTGATAGACGCGGTCGAAGGGGAATACGCCGCCGTTGTTTTTGGCGAGCAGGGCAAGATCAGGCATTTTGGCGGTCAACTGCGCTGCGACCGGTCCGTTGCCCTTTCCCCCGAGGCCATGACAAACGGCGCAAGCCCCCTCGTACTCGAACTTGCCCACGTCCACCAGTTTGTCTGCGGCGACGGCAACCGTGGCGAAGCAAGCCATCGCCATGGCGATGGCGTGAACGACTGCGATATTCCTCGATTTGCTTGTGATTTGCATGATGTCCTCTCCTTGGAAATTGTTGAATGATGCAGGCGGCGTGCCTCAGAGCATTTCGATGGCCAGCGCGATGCCCTGGCCGCCGCCGATGCAAAGGGTGACGATGCCGCGCTTGAGGCCGTCGCGTTGCATCGAATGCATCAAGCGGGTCGCCAGCACCGCGCCCGAAGCGCCGATCGGGTGGCCGTGGGCAATCGCGCCGCCCTCGACGTTGACGATGTCCGGCGCAAAATCCAGCTCGCGCAGGCAGGCCAGACTGATCGCGGCGAAGGCTTCGTTGATCTCGACGCGCTGCACGTCGACGACGCTCCAGCCGGCGCGCGCCAGCGCCTGACGCACGGCCGGCACCGGGCCAAGGCCGAAAAAGCCCGGCTCCACCGCGCCGATGCCATAGGCTGCCAGCCTCGCCATGGGCTTGAGACTGTTCTTCTCGGCCCAATCGCGCTCGGCGACGATCATCGCCGCCGCACCGGTATTCAGGCCGGGCGCGTTGCCGGCGGTGATGCTGCCCTCCTTGCGGAAGGCGGGTTTGAGTTTGGCGAGGCTTTCGGCGGTAGTTTCCGGACGGTTGTGCTCGTCCTTGTCGAACGGCGTCGGACCCTTGCGGCCCGGTACCTCGACCGCCACGATCTCGGCGGCAAACTTGCCGGCGGCCTGCGCGGCGGAAAAGTTCTGCTGCGAGCGCAAGGCCCATGCGTCCTGATCGGCGCGGCTGATGCCGTTCTTCGCCACCAGGTCCTCGGTGTGCCAGCCCGAGTGCTGGCCGGAGAAGGCGTCGTTGAGACCGTCCATCAGCATGGCGTCGAACATCGGCGCGTCGCCCATGCGATAGCCCCAGCGACCGTTCTTCACCAGATACGGCGCCTGATCCATGTTCTCCATGCCGCCGCCGATGGCGCAGTCGATCATGCCGGCCCAGATTTCGAGCGCGGCATTGACCACGCCCTGCGCGCCGGAACCGCATACGCGATTCACCGTCAGCGCCGGCACTTCCACCGGCAAGCCGCCAGCGACACCGGCCTGGCGCGCGGGATTCATCTTGACGCCGGCCTGGATCACGTTGCCCATCACCAGGGCCTCGATCTTGTCGGCGGCGAGATTGGCGCGCTTGAGCGTTTCACGAATCACCGTTGCGCCGAGCGCGGGGGCGGGCACACTCTTCAGGCTGCCGTTATAAGTGCCGATGGCGGTGCGCACGGGGTTGCAGAGGACGACTTCGCGGTTTGTCATGATAGTGCTCCTATTTCGGATATCTATTGTCAGGCAAGAGTCGGCGCTGGCGGCACGGCGGCTTCGCGGAACTGCTGCTGAATTTCCACCACCTTCGCCGCATTGAAGATCAGCGCGTCGACGCAGTCCTCGTCGAACTTGGTGCGCGCGAGCTTGCGCAGCCAGGCGAAGGCCTGGTCATTGCTCCAGGATGGTTTGTAGGGACGCACGCTGGTCAGCGCGTCGAATACGTCCGCTACCGCGACGATGCGCGCCTCCAGGGGAATTTCACGGTCGTGCAGGCCGTTGGGATAGCCACCGCCGTCGATGGTTTCGTGGTGCGACTCGGCAATATGCCGCAGCAGATCCAGGCCATCGAGATGATCCAGGCCGAAATTGTGAGCGATGGCATTGATCATTTCCAAACCGCGCACCGTGTGCTGCTGCATTTCCTCCCGTTCGTCAGCGGAAAGCGGTCCGGGCTTGAGCAGGATGCGGTCGGGCAGGGCGAGCTTGCCGATGTCGTGGAGAGGCGCGAACTGAAATATGCGCTCGATGTCCGAGTCATCGAGCGAGGCCGCACCCGTCGCCGCAAGATGCTGGGCGATCAGCCGCGCATAGCGCGACATGCGGTCGATGTGCGCTCCCGTTTCGGGATCGCGGTAATGCACCATGTCGTGCGCAGTCTTGACGGCCGCGGCAAGGAGTCGCACCGCCAGCATCTCCGACGTGATGACCGACGAAATCAGGTGCGCATACACGTCGAGCCGACACAGCGCGCTTTCATTCATGGCGCAGGTTTCGCGCGAATTGAAGAAGATGAATCCCCAGAACGTGCCGTCGAGCAGCATGGGAACGGTGTAGCTGCAACGGAAACCGTCTTCGGCGATGATCCGCGTATGCAGATGGCGTCCGCTGTGGAAGATCGCCAGGTCATCCACCATGCGCGGTCGGCCGGTGCGCAGAATATCCTGTAGCGAGGGCGAGTCGGCAAGGCGCGCCTCGTAGCGCACGAGATCGTTTTTTCCCGGCGAACTGGCGAGAAACGTCTTGAGCATGTCCGTCGGCGCGTCATAGGCGGCCACCGAGATCCGGTCCACGAAGCCGAACTCCGCATACAGCGCCTCATGGATTGCCGCGAGTTTGTCTTCCAGCGGCATGCCACGGTTTAGCGCCGCAAGCGGATCGGCGTGGCGAAAGAATGGCGACTCGGCTTCGCGGTCTGGCACGGCAAGGCTTTCCTCTGTCATGGACGAAATTGCAGGGGTACGGAGGTTGCCATGCTACGCCCTGCAAATAGTCTGCCGCAACCATGCAAATTGCCCATATCAGCCTTTGCCGCAACAGCCGCGCTGGTCCTGAATCGGCGGGCAAGGCACGGTGCCGTAGGAGCAGAACACGCAGCAATCTCCCGGCTTGGGCTTGAGCAGCGCATGGCAGCCTTCGCACTCGTAAAACCACTGGCAGGCGTCGGTGGGCATGGTTTCGGTCTTGACATGACCGCACAGCGGACAGGTCAGTGTCGATTCGAGAATGATGTCAGCCGCGCTCATACCACCCCTTGCTGGCATTGACCACCTTGACCACCAGCAGCATCACCGGCACTTCGATCAGCACGCCGACCACGGTCGCCAGCGCGGCGCCGGACTCGAAGCCGAACAGTGAAATCGCCGCAGCGACGGCCAGTTCGAAGAAGTTGCTGGCGCCGATCAGGGCGGAAGGACAGGCGACGCTGTGCTTCTCGCCCACGGCGCGGTTGAGCCAGTAGGCCAGTCCGGAATTGAAGAAGACCTGGATCAGGATCGGCATGGCGAGCAAGGCGATCACCAGCGGCTTGTCAATGATGGCCTTGCCCTGGAAGGCGAACAGCAGCACCAGGGTCGCCAGCAGCGCGCTGATCGACCAGGGGCCGATTTTTTCCATCGTGGTGTCGAAGTGATTCTGTCCCTTGCGCAGCAGCGACTTGCGCCAGATCTGGGCGAGGATCACCGGAATCACGATGTAGAGCACCACCGAGGTGAACAGCGTGGCCCACGGCACGCTGATGGCCGAGATGCCGAGCAGAAAGGCCACCAGCGGGGCGAAGGCGACCACCATGATGCTGTCGTTCAAGGCCACCTGCGACAGCGTGAACAGCGGATCGCCGTTGGTCAGCCGGCTCCAGACGAAGACCATCGCCGTGCACGGCGCGGCGGCAAGCAGGATCAGGCCGGCGATGTAGCTGTCGATCTGATCCGCCGGAAGATACGGCGCGAACAGGTGGCGGATGAACAGCCAGGCGAGAAAGGCCATTGAGAAGGGCTTCACCAGCCAGTTGACGAACAGCGTGACGCCGATGCCGCGCAGGTGGTTCCTGACTTCGTGCAGCGCGCCGAAATCCACCTTGACCAGCATGGGAATGATCATGATCCAGATCAGCAGGCCGACCGGGAGGTTGACGTGGGCGTATTCCATGCGGCCAACGGCCTGAAATACACCGGGCAGGAACTGCCCCAGGCCGATGCCGACGACGATGCAGAGGAACACCCAGATCGTCAAATAGCGCTCGAAGAAACTCATCGGCGCCGCGGCGGCACGTTTGGCCGTTACTTCGCATTGTGCGGACATGGCTCAGTTTCCTGTGTGAATTCGCCGTGCCGCCAGCGCCGACTCTTGCGGCGTCATGGTTTCCAGCGGCAGGGCGAGAAAAGCTTCGATACGCTTCTTCAACGACTGATAGGCTGCCTCGAATGCCGCGCGCCGCGCCTCCAGCGGCTCGACATGCGCCGGATCGGGAATGCCCCAGTGCGCGGTGGCGGGGTGGCCGGGCCAGATCGGGCAGGTTTCTTTGGCAGCGTTGCCGCAGACAGTGAAGATGAAGTCAAAAGTCGGTGCTGGCGGTACGGTGTTTGCGCTGAATTCATCCCAGGATTTGCTGCGCGCGCCCTCGCATGGCACACCATGTTTTGCCAGCGTTTCCAGCGCAACGGGATTCACCGTGCCGCCCGGCTGGCTGCCGGCCGAATACGCCTTGACGCGGCCCTTTCCCAGATGATTGAAGAGCATCTCGCCGAGAATGCTGCGCGTGGAATTACCGGTGCATAAGACCAGAATGTTGAATACCTTGCTCATAAGCTATTTCACTTTCAGGAATCAGCCGGCGTCAGGCGCGACGCGACAAATGTAACACCCACCGCCACCGCCATCAGGCCGAAGGCGATGCCGACCTGGCTGACGCGCTCGGGCGCTGCCAGCAGCAAGGCGCCCAATTCCAGCATCATCACGCCGGACATCAGCTTCAGCAGCCGGCCCTCGCGCTCGGTGAGCTTGCGCGCGCCGAGACTGCCGGCGAACACGGCGACGATGGCGGCCAGCGGCAGCACGTAAATCAGGTTGTAGAAGGCCAGATAGCCGTAGCGGGCGGCGGGCGACAAATCGGCCAGCGTCAAGAGGCGCGTATAGACCATGGGAAAACCGGCGGTGCACAGCAGCTCGTAGAAGTTGGCGGCGATGGCCAGAAAGGCCGTGGCGGCGATCATCGCCGGCAGATTCTCGGCGCTGAGAATGTTGCGCGCACGGCGAAAGATGTCGGGCTTTTTCGATTCGGGAATCGACAGCGTGAATCCCTTCTCAAAGAGAAAGAAATCCTTGACGTTGATCGCGCCGACGAACACCGCCAGCGCGCCCGCCGCCAGCGTCACCCAGACCAGATGGCCGAAGAGTCGGAAGACATTCAGCCAGGCCGCCATGAAGGCGAAGTACATCAGGCCGGAAACGGCGACGAAAATGCCGCCGATCACCAGCATGCGCGGGCGGCTCTTCTGGTGCGCCATCATCGACAGCAGAAACAGCAGCACGAAAAAGGCGCAGGGGTTGAAGGCATCCAGCCCGGCCAGCACCAGGGTCAGCGCCGGCAGCGAGAGGCTGGCGGCATCCACCGCGCCGATCAGCGGCAGATGGATCGTCTCGGCGACCGGAGGTTTGGCGCTTGCCGGCGCCCCGCTGCTTGCTCGCGCACGACAGTCGTCCAGGCGTCGGCGGACGGTGGCGCCGGTAATCTCGTCGCCATCCCAGCCGACATGCATTTCGCCGCAGAACAACAGCGCCGGAACTCCGGCGACTTCTTCACCGATGACGCGGGCCATGGCTTCGTACTGCCGCAGGTTTTCCGGGTGGCGCGAAACCTCCAGAGAATGCAGTTTGACCCAGGGCCGCGCCTGCGGGATGGCGTCGACAAAGGGATGCGCCGCCGTGCAGTGCGGGCAGGTCAGCGACCAGAAAAAGTAAAGCTGAACTTCCGTCTGGCCGTCGGCGTTGGTGCGCAGCCAAGGGTCATCGGCGCGCGCCGCGAACGATGCCAGCAGCAGAACGCCGAACGTGGCAAGAACAGCCAGTGTGCGTTGCCAACATTCTTTTCCGGTACGCATGGCGGACTTATTCACAAGTTTTCAACGGTTGGGCGCAACCGTGATCGAGACCGTCGGTTTCGATCTGAATCGTCGGATGCGTGATGTGGAAATGATCGTGCAGCTCGTGCGCAATCCGTTCGAGAAAGTCATCCCCCGGGCATCCGCAGGGCATCACCAGATGCGCCGACAGGGCGATGTCGGTGGTACTCATGGCCCAGACATGCAGGTCGTGCACTTCCGTAACGCCGGGCAAGGCGCGCAGCAGGGCATCCACTTCGGCGAGGATGACGCTTTCCGGCACGCCGTCGAACAGCAGGTGCAAAGACTGGCGGAACAGGCTCCAGGTGCCGGCGATGATCGCCAATGCAATCGCCATGCTGGTCAGCGGATCGAGCCAGGCCCAGCCGGTCTTCAGATAGACCGCGCCGGAAACCACCACGCCGAGCGAGACCAGGGCATCGGCCGCCATGTGCAGGAAGGCGCCGCGAATGTTCATGTCGGCCTTGCTGCCCGCCATGAATAGCGCGGCGGTGGCGCCGTTTATCAGGACGCCGATGGCGGCGACGACCATGATGGTGATGCCGTCGGTCGGCGCCGGCGATTGCAGCCGATGCGCCGCTTCCCACAGCAGGGAACCCATCGCCACCAGCAGCAGCACGGCGTTGGCGAAGGCAGCAAGAATCGAGGCGCGCTGCCAGCCGTAAGTGTGGCGGTGATCCGGCTGCCGCCCGGCGGCCAGCGCCGCGACCCAGGCCAATACCAGTCCGGCCACGTCGGCCAGGTTGTGCCCGGCGTCCGCCAGCAGCGCCAGTGAATCGACCCGCCAGCCATAGAACGCCTCGACGGCGACGAAGCCGATGTTGAGCGCGATGCCAATGGCAAAAGCCCGGCTGAACTCCGCCGGGCCGTGGTGATGCCCGTGTTGATCGGGCGCGTGCATGGACATGACGTTGCGGCTTACAGCCAGCCTTCGACCTTGGCCTGCGCCGGTACGCCGCCGGCATGGACGATCTTGCCGTCGATCACCACGCCGGGCGTGGACACCACGCCGAAGCCGATGATCTGGCGCAGGTCTTCGACTTTCTCCAACTCGATTTCGACGCCCTTGGCCTGCGCCACTTCGGCGATCAGCTTGAGGGTGTTCTGGCAGTTGGCACAACCGGTGCCAAGGACTTTGATGGATTTCATTTCAGTCTCCGGGTGGAAGGATGTAACGGGGAATCGGCCATGGGAAGCTCCTTACAGAGCAGCGTTGAAGACGTAACCGACGACCAGGATGCCGAGCGCGACCACGCCGACGAAAGCAGCGATCAGCGGCAGCTTGAGCACCTTGCGCAGGATGACTATTTCCGGCAGCGACAGGGCGATCACGCTCATCATGAAGGCCAGCACGGTGCCCAGCGCGGCGCCCTTGCCCATCAGCGCCTCGACCACCGGCAGGATGCCGGCGGCATTGCTGTACATCGGTACGCCGATCAGCACGGCAGCCGGCAGCGACCACCAGGGCGCGTCCTTGCCCATGATCGAAACCATGAAATCCTGCGGCACGTAACCGTGAATCGCCGCGCCCAGGCCGATGCCGGCGAGGATGTAAGGCCATACCTTGCCGACGATGTCCTTGACATGACCGACGCCGGCATCGATGCGCTCGGCCCAGTGCAGGGTCTCGTCGATGTATTCGACCGGCTGGCTGGCCTGCATGGCGCGCACCCAGTCTTCGAGATGGCGCTCCATTTTCAGCTCGCCGATCACCAGGCCGGCGACAATCGCCACGGTAAGACCCAGCGCCAGATACAGCGTCGCCACCTTCCAGCCGAACAGGCCGAACAGCAGCGCCAGCGCCACTTCATTCACCATCGGCGCCGAAATCAAAAATGAAAACGTCACCCCCAGCGGCACCCCGGCCGAGAGAAAACCGATGAACAGCGGCACCGCCGAGCAGGAGCAGAACGGCGTGACGATGCCCAGGCTCGCCGCCAGTATATTGCCGACGCCGAGCCGCTTGCCGGCGAGCATCGCCCGCGTCCGCTCGGGCGAGACGAAGGTGTGCACCACGCCCATCACAAAGACGATGCCGGCGAGCAGCAGCAAGACCTTGGGCGTGTCGTAGAAGAAGAAATGCACGGCCTCGCCCAGATGCGTCTGCCGCGTCAGGCCCAGTGCGGCAATCGCGGCGTCGGCAAACGGCGTCAGGCTGGCATAGCCCGCGATCCAGGCGACGCCCGCGAGCGCCAGCCAGCCCCAAGGCGGACGGCGCGGCAGGCGGTAGAAGTCGACCGGAGCATCCATATCTGTTCTCACGCCGCGCAACGCTCGGGACGCCCGGCCATGGTTTTCAGCCGCTTCAGGTCTGTCGCGAACTCCGGCACGGCGCCCGTCGGCAGGGTATCCAGCAGGGCGGCGGTCCATGGCGGCAGGGAGGCATCGAGCCGGTAGAACATCCACGTGCCCTCGCGGCGCGGCGCCACCACGCCGGCATCCTTCAGCACGCCGAGGTGGCGCGAGATTTTGGGCTGGATGTCATCCAGCGCGGCGGTAAGCTCGCACACGCACAACTCGCCCTGAGTCGCCAGCAGGGCAAGAATGCGGCGGCGCGTGGCATCGGCGACCGCGTCGAAAATTCGTTGAGTATCCATGTTCGGTAATATACGCATCGCCGCATATATGCGTCAAGGAATATTTGGGGGATTATTTGCAAACTCGGCGTTCCACTGCGGAAAGTCCGCAACTTCGCCGCCGAAGCCTCGCCCGGAGTCGGCGTAAAATGCGCGCATGGTCAGTCGACGACAATTCCTGTGGGGTAATTTCAAAGGCGGCAAGGCTCCGCAGCGCCCGCCCTGGGCGCTGGCCGAGACGGTCTTTCCCGATGTCTGCACGCGTTGCGGCGCATGCGCTCCGGTCTGTCCGACGCGGATCATCATCATCGTGCGCGGCTATCCCGAGGTGGATTTCAGGCGCGGCGAATGCACTTTTTGCGGCGCTTGCGCCGCCGTCTGCAAGGACCAAGCCCTGCTGCACACGGAAAAGGGACGCCACGCCAAGCCCTGGACGATCAAGGCCCAAATCTCCGATCGCTGCGCGACCCGGCAGGGCGTGGCGTGCCGGGTGTGTGACGACCGCTGCCAGGTGGCGGCCATCCGCTTCAGCCCGCGCCTCGGCGCACCGCCCATGGCGGAAATCGACGCCACTCTATGCACCGGCTGCGGCGCCTGTCTGGCGCCCTGCCCGATGAAGGCGATCAGCCTGGCCTGACCGGCGGCGGGACGCCGGCACTCACAAATGGTGCTATAGTGCATTCGTGCAATAAGCAATTGGAGATTAACCATGCCACCCGTAGCTAACCAAACCAGCGTAAAGATGATTGGCGCAAATGGGCAGATTTCCCTGGGCAAGCAGTTCGCCGGCAGACAAGTGCTTGTGGAAGAGCAGGAACCCGGCGTGTGGCTGGTGCGCACCGCCATTGTCATTCCCGATAACGAGCGCTGGCTGCAGCAACCGAAAGCCACTGCCGACCTGCAAAACGCGCTGGCCTGGGCGCAAGCCAACTCGCCTGTCGATACCAATGCGGATGCCTTGCTGGAGAAGCTGAATGGCCAAGTCTGATCCGGAGGCAACGGTCAGGCTCGATCTCAACAATCCGGTGTTTCAACAGAATCTGCTGACCCTGCAAAAACCGGATCGCCACGCAGCGCTGGATACGCTCGGCAGACTGCGGCAGATGATCTGGAATCAGGTGTATCGGGACAAGGGTTTGAAGTGGGAAAAGATCGTCGGCTTCAAGCCGCCCGCCGGGATGGACGCCATCTACTCACTTCGCATTACGCAGTCGCGCCGGGCCACCGCCTGCCGCGATGGCGATTTCATTCGACTGCTGACCATCGCGCCCGACCACGACAGCACCTACGGCAAGAGATAGCCTTGGGAAAACGTATCCAGCGTTGCGTGATGTACCCCTATTTCCCGAACAACCTGGCAATGGCGGCGACAGGCAACCACAACGTCAGAGGCGTCTCGGGGAATACCTCGAAGTTGAACTGCCGGTAGAAACTTTGCGCGCGTGTATGCCGGGCATCAACCACCACGCCAACCGAACCGATTTCCGCAGACAGTCGATGGCATCGATAAATCGCATCCATCAGCAGCAACTTGCCCAAGCCCTTGCCCTGCTGTCGCTGGTCGACGCCGAGGCGCGCCAAGCGAGCCACCGGCACCGGGTAGTTGGGGAAACGCCTCTGATGCCGTTCGGATAATTGATCCTTGCGGATCGCCGCCATCGCCAGGCTGTAGTAGCCCAGAATCCGTCCATTCCTGGCCGCAACGTAAGTCCGGCTGATTTTTGATTCCGCATGCTGCCGGGCGAACCGGCGCAGATAGTCGTCGAGGGCGGGATCGCCGCAAGAGAAATTGCGCCGATCATGCAGCGCCACCAGCAGTTCGATCCGACCGTCGAACTCGATCACCGGGCGCTTGGGCTGTTACGCCACGCCAAGTAGTCGGCTGCGGCGGTCTCCAGTTTTGGACGGGGCTTGTCGGTGTTGTCCAGTGCCGAAAAAAAAGCATCCCAGTCACGCGGTGACAAGCTCAAGGTTTCGCTCTCGGCCAGTATCTGTTTGGCACGCTCTTGGGCGGAAGCAATGAGGAATGCGCTAAGCGAAACCCCCGCAGTCGCCGCTGCGCGGACGATCAACTCCTTGATCGCGGGCGAAGTGCGCAGATCGATGCGCTCATAGGGTTGAGCAAGGGTGGTCATGAAGCGCCTCCTGAGTCGTTACGTAATACATACGGACTGATGCTAGTCGAAAGTGCAGAATAGCGCAAGCGTGACTCTTCGATACAACCGTGGTTCCTGGTTTTGCGCGTCAAAATCAAGCCGCTTTTTTACTCTGCATTTCCTCGCGGATGACTTGTCGCAGGGTTTCGGCAATGTCGGCTTGTTGCACCGATGATTTCAGCGTCTCGTTAATCAGCGTTTGATAGCCACGGTCGCCCGCCATGCGCTTGAATCGCTCGACAAGTACCGCATCGAGGTAGAGCGTCACGCGCTTTTTGGGCTGAACCACGCGCCCGGCAATACGTTGGCGCAGCACCAGCTTTCCGGCGTCAATGTCGCCCTGGGTGATGGGCGCGTTTTCGTCAAAGCTTGGCGTAGTAGATTTCTTCTTCATGGCATTCGGCCTTTCGCATGGAAATCACGCGGATTTCCTCGTCAGTTTCGGCGGTGGCAATTGCCACCAGTTCTTCGCGTCATGGATGTAGCGCATTGCACCAAAATATGCATAGTTATCGGTATAGTCAAGCGCTTCTTTGGGGATTGCAAAAGTCGGCGCTGGCGGGACGGCGATGCGTGTTGTGCGGAAACCACAAACCATGTCTTTAGCCCTGTGAAAAACGTCACGGCGGTTGCCCGGCACCGGACGGCAAAGGCAGAATGCACGCAGCTTCCCGGATTCGGGGAGTGGCAGCAGCAGTGACCGACCACGTGGTGTCATTGCCAACTGTTCAAATCAACTCTCTTTGGAGAAATACATGCAAAAGAAAATTATCGCTCTGGCCGTAGCCGGCCTGGTTTCGGGCGCCGCCTTCGCCCAGTCGAATGTCACCATCTATGGCACGATGCGTGCATCCCTTACCTACGTCGACAACAAAGCCGCCGATACTGACCGCTGGCAACTGGACGACCAGTCCTCCCGCATCGGCTTCAAGGGCGAAGAAGCTCTGGGCGGCGGTCTGAAGGCCATCTGGCAGTGGGAATCGGCGTTGAATGCGACGATGAACGCTGCCCCCACGGCCGGTGCTACTGTCGGTACGACCCAGCGCAACACCTTCGTCGGCCTGTCCGGCGGCTTCGGCACCTTCCTGATGGGCACGCACGACACGCCCTACAAGCTGGGCGGTTCTGCCGACCTCTTCGGCGATACCGTAGCCGATTCCCAGAAGAACACGACGGGCATCATCGCCCGCAACGGCTTCGACAACCGCGCCGCCAGCACCATGGCCTACATTTCCCCGACCTGGTCCGGCTTCCATTTCGCCGCCGCCGTGATCCCGGGCGAAGAGGGCGCCGGCACGGCCGCCACCAACGATGCCAACGGCCTGGCGGATGCCTACTCGCTGGTCGCTGTGTATGCTAACGGCCCGCTCAAGCTGACCCTTGGTCACGAGAGCTTCTCCAAGGAAATTACCGGCAACACTGCCGCCCAAAACGCCACCAAGCTCAACGTCGCCTACAAGGTGGGTGCTATTGGCTTGGGCTACACCTATGAGCGTTCCAAGGATGCTGCTCTGGAGACAGACAATGCGCATCTGGCTTCCGTGAGCTATACCATGGGCAATAATGTTCTTGGCCTGCAATATGGTCGTTTCAACGACCAGCAGACCAGCGCCAGTGACGTGACCCGTCTGTCCTTAGGCATGTACCATAACCTGTCCAAGCGTACCCAGGCCTATGCTGCGTACTCCCGTGACACCCGTGGTGACGGCGGCGAAGCCCTTGAGGGCAGCGGCATCACCTTCGGCCTGAACCACAGCTTCTAATGGGGGATAATAGGAGACGGACCACGGTTTCCTTATAATCTCAGCAGCATCTCAAACGGCCACCTTCGGGTGGCCGTTTTTTCTGGCGTGCGCAGAAAGCGGCTTCATTGAAGCCGTAGTTTTTGAGTCGGAGCAGGTATGCCAACAATCAGTATGTTTTACGGAATTCTGGTATCGATGTATGTCCTCGATGCCGACAGGCATCATCTGCCCACGTTCATGTTCGGTACAACGAGTTCAAGGCGGTGATTGGCATACCGGAAGGCGAGGTATTGGAGGGAAGCCTTCCGGCGAGGCAGATGAAGCTCGTCGAGGCGTGGGTCGAACTACATCGGGACGATCTGATGGTCGACTGGACTCTGGCTTCCGGTGGACAGACACCTTTCAAAATAGAACCGCTACGTTAAGAGGTACGGAATGACTCCAGATGTTGTTCAGGTCAAGCCCCTTGCCGACTATTGCCTTGAGGCGATATTCGATACCGGGGAACGTCGTTGCTTCGATATGAAGCCTTATCTTTCCTACCCGGCGTTCTCGCCACTCGCCGAGAATAGCCTTTTCATGAAGGCACGCGTTGCCTGTGGAACAGTGGTATGGAACGACGAGATTGATCTTTCCCCAGATACCCTCTACCTACGGGGTAAGCCTCTGCACGATGGAGCCTCTTGAGCAGGGGAAAGGAGCCATGAGTAAAGGGGGCGATTTACTGCTGCCCGGTTAAATTGAAGGTGAAATCGCTGTAAGCCATGAGTGACAAGAGTTTCCGAGCGACGATGGGTGTCTCCGATTTGAATTCAAAAACGACGTTCCGCCGGAATTCCGAGCTTTTACTCGGAGGCCGCCATGAACACTGGCAAGACGCTGTTCGCCCAAGTCATGGACTTTCTGCCATGGAAGACCTTTCATCGGATCGTGGCGCGCCATGGTGGCGACAAAGGTGTTCGGGCATTGATGTGTGCCGAGCAATTCCGGGCGATGGCCTTTGCGCAACTGACCTACCGCGAAAGTTTGCGCGATATCGAAGCTTGCCTGCAGGCTCAAGCGGCGAAGTTGTATCACATGGGATTTCGCGAATCGGTGGCGCGATCGACGTTGGCCGACGCCAACGAATTGCGCGACTGGCGCATCTGGGAAAGTTTCGCCGGACGCCTGATTACTCAAGCCCGCGAGTTGTATGTCAGCGAGGACTTGGGACTCGATCTGTCGAACACCGTATATGCCTTGGATTCGACGACCATCGACCTGTGTCTGTCGGTGTTTCCGTGGGCGCACCTTCGCACCACCAAGGCGGCGGTGAAGATGCACACCCTGCTCGACTTGAAGGCAGGCAACATACCGAGTTTCATCCACGTTTCCGACGGCAAGCTCCACGACGTTCATGCTCTCGACCTTCTGGAATTGGAAGTGGGGGCGATCTACGTGATGGACCGGGGCCACGTCGATTTAGCACGCTTGCATACGCCGCCGTTCGCACCGAGGAGCCGCGCGGCATGAGTTATCGCGTTGCACAGATGCGCCGATTTGCCAGGCAATACAAGAAGCTTCACGACAACATCGCAACCGACGTGGACGCGACCGTGGAAACTGTCGCTGGGAATCCAGCCAACGGAAGAAGGGTAATCATGCCTCGGGTTGGAGCGAAAGTATCCACTTAAAGAGGTTGTCAACTTCGCCCTCGTTGCTGGTCTTGATGATCCTGTGACACACTTCAACACCATCGACAAACTTGACAATTTTTCCGCTGGAAAGATGGGTCATCATGAGCTGCTCGGCATCCGCCTTGCCGCGATATTTTTCCGCAATCTTGGGCCAACTGGGGCCTTGTTTTGTCTTTTTTTCCTTTACGCTATGGCACTTGAAACAACTGTTCTTGCGCGCCAATGCTATTGCGGCATCGGCACTTGCAGCTGCGAATGCATTAGCTGAACAGGCTAATATGATGGCGGCAGATACCATACTAACCAGCGCTTTGGTACGGGCTTGATATTTCATTTGTGTCTCCCACTGCTGTCCGGTTAAAACGCGAATAGGTTCAATTGGGTGTTGATGGTGATGCTATCGGAACTGGAGTCGCTGCCCGGAAAGAATATTCGGGCTCACCACGAATATCATAAATCCCTGCAAGTGTTAAGGATAGGAAATTCAACGGCACCTGCAGAGTATCTCCGAGCCTACCGGTATAGTCAATCCGGGATTTTGTACCGAGAGCGCCGGATAAATGACAAGAATCGATCCCCGGTCACTGCCTGTTGACACAAGCCCGGCGGCTTTGGTCGGGCTTGTGGCAACAGGCACGAGTCCGCCCCATGACGAGCGACAGCGGCTTGTCTTGTTCGTGCTTTGGCGCCTGCCATCCGCAGCGGCGATGTCACCTCGCCCAGATGGGTGAGAATGTCGCGCACGGCTACCGCCTCGGTGATGTAGGCGATGACCAGATGCTCGGAGTCGATTTCACGCAAGCGTTCCAGCGCAAAGGCCAGTCGAGCGCAGTAACGCAGCAGACACTCCTGGCCGTGTGTGCGCTTTGAGGAAATGAGCCTACAGACTCCGGTTCACCGCGTGTTGCAATGCCGCGTTCGTCATCCGGCTTTCTTGGCCGCAGGCTTCTTTGCTGCGGGCTTGGCAGCGGGCTTCTTTGCCGCAGGTTTCTTCGCTGGAGCCTTCTTTACCGGCTTTGCCTCGGCGACTTTGGCAGCGGGCTTTGCCCCGGCTTTCGGCGTAGCTTTTGGATTCCTCGGTTCAAACTCGAAGCCGACCTTGCCGCTGGCCGGGTCGCGCACCAGATAGGCGGAAAACTTGCGCCGTGTCTTGTTGGAGATGAAGCCTTTGAGCAGGTCGGTCTTGCCGGTGGCCAGCAGCTTCTGCATGTCGCCGCGCGCGACTTCCTGTTGCAGGATCACCTTGCCGGAACGGAAGTCGCAGGTCTTGCCTGCGCCCACGGCCTTTTCGCAGACATAGGCCATGCCGTGTTCGAAGACGCGAGCGCCGCATTTCGGGCAGACGCCGAGCGTTTCCTGGGTTGAAAAATCCACCTCTTCGGCATCGGCATCGGCGTCCGACTGGCCGAAATCGAACTCCGGCATGTGGTCGTCCTTGAGCTTGATCATCGCCGCGAAGGGGCGCCCCATCTTGCTGCGGAAGCCCTGCAGCGGACCGATGACGCGCTTGGTCAGCAACTCGTCCATTTCCTCCGGCTCCCACTGCCGGCTGGCGACGATCTTCCATAGGCTGTAGTCGCAGGACTTGCACTGGAACTTCTTGTAGTTTTCCTGGATCACGCCGCCGCAGCGCGGGCAGGGCGTCTTCAGCGTCGAGAAGGCGGCTTCGGGCAGTTCGCCGGTCTTGATGCGCTCGACCATCTCCTGCGTCCTGTTCACGATGTGGCTCATGAACTCATTGCGGCCGAGGCGTCCGTGCTCCATTTCCCGGAGCTTGAATTCCCATTCGCCGGTCAGCTCGGGCGAGCGGATTTCGTCGACGCCGAGGTTCTCCAGCGCGAACAGCAGCGAGAAGGCCTTGGCCGTCGGTTGCAGTTCGCGGCCGTTGCGGTGCAGGTATTCCTCGGCCAGCAGGCCCTCGATGGTGGCGGCGCGCGTGGCCGGCGTGCCGAGGCCGCGCTCGGACATGGCCTCGCGCAGTTCCTCGTCCTCGATCAGCTTGCCGGCGCCTTCCATGGCGGTCAGCAGCGTGGCTTCCGTGAAGCGCGGCGGCGGCTGCGTGGCCTTGGCCTTGACCTCGACATCCTTGGCCCAGATGCGTTCGTTCTTTTCCAGCGGCGGCAGGTTGAGGCTCTCGCCATTCTCTTCGCGCGCCTCTTGCGATTCCTTGCCGTAGACAGCCAGCCAGCCCGGCGTTACCAGCACCTTGCCTTCGGTCTTGAAGGCTTCCTGTTCGATGCGCGTGATGCGGGTGGTGATGTTGTACTCGGCCGACGGATAGAAGATGCCAAGGAAACGCTTGGTGACCAGGTCGTAGATCTTCTGTTCCGGCTCGGACAAATTCTTCGGCGCGGCTCCGGTGGGGATGATGGCGAAGTGGTCGCTCACCTTGGCGTTGTTGAAAATGCGCTTGTTCGGGTGCACCCATCCATTCTTGATGATGGCGCCGGCAAACGTCGCGTAAGGCGTGCCGGCCATCGCGGCCAGGGTTTCCTTGACCGTGGCGATATAGTCTTCGGGCAGGTGGCGGCTGTCGGTCCGCGGGTAAGTCAGTGCCTTGTGTTTTTCGTAGAGCGCCTGGGCGATGCCGAGGGTGTTCTTGGCGCTGAAGCCGAAGCGACCGTTGGCCTCGCGCTGCAAGCTGGTGAGGTCGTAGAGCATCGGGCAGGCTTCGGTCTTGGGCTTGCTTTCCTCTTCCACCGTACCGTGCTGACCGAGGCATTTCTTGCGCAGGCCATCGGCGCGTCCCTTGTCCCACAGGCGCTCGGCACGGGCATGTTCATCTTCAGCCTTCTTGAACTTCTCGTCGAACCAGCGGCCGCGATAGGTGCCGGCGAGGCACTGGAATTCGCCTTCGACCTCCCAGTAATCACGCGAGACGAAGGCGCGGATGCGGCTTTCGCGCTCGACCATGATGGCCAAGGTCGGCGTCTGCACGCGCCCCACCGGCGTCTTGTAGAAGCCGCCTTCCTTGGAATTGAAGGCGGTCATGGCACGCGTGCCGTTGATGCCGATCAGCCAGTCGGCCTCCGAGCGGCAGCGCGCGGCGTCGGCCAGCGGCAGCATTTCCTCGTCGGTGCGCAAATGGGCGAAGCCGTCGCGGATTGCGGTGGCGGTCATCGATTGCAGCCACAGGCGGCGGATGGGCTTCTGCTTGGCGCCCAGGGCATGCTGCGCGACGTAGCGGAAAATCAGTTCGCCCTCGCGTCCCGCGTCGCAGGCATTGACCAGGCCGGTGACATCCTTGCGCTTGATCAGCCGGGTCAGCAGGCGCAGGCGCTCATGAGTCCGGTCGATCGGGTTCAGCGTGAAATGCGGCGGGATCATCGGCAGATGGGCAAAGCTCCATTTGCCGCGCTTGACGTCGTATTCCTCCGGCACCGCCAGTTCCAGCAGATGGCCGATGGCCGAGGACAACACGTAGTCGTCGCTCTCGAAGTAGTCGCCGGTCTTGGTGAAGCCGCCGAGTGCCTTGGCAATGTCCTGGGCGACGGAAGGTTTCTCGGCGATGATGAGCTGCTTCATGGTGTGGGCTTTCCCCCCGGCCCTTTCCGCGAAAGAGAGTGACGGCGGCTCGCTATGTTCGAAATTGTGACAAAGTGGATCTGCGGCAGCGGCGCATCATAAGCGCGTCGCTCACAATTAGGCAAGCAGGGGCTTAATTCAGCAGGATACGCGTGATGTCGTCGCCGACGCCAAAATCCTCGTCGTCACTATCCTCGGCAAGCAGTTCCTCAAGGATCAGGGCGTCGACTTCGTGGCGATAACGCCAGATCACCGCCAGCACGATCACCTTCAGCCGGTCAAGGCTGACTTCCGCATCCGGCAGAGCCAGGGCGCGCTCGATGATGGCTTCGCGCAGAGGAGCATCGGCGGCACCCTGTTGTTCAAGAAAGGCGATGAAGCCGCGACACACGGCGGGCAGTCTTGCCTTTTCGCCCTCGTCGTAAATCCTCACGGAACCGGCGAGTGCCGGGCTACGGCAACGCCCGCTCTCTTCTCCGGCGAGACCATTGAGCCACGACAGCGCCGCGCTGATGTCGTCGGTTTCGAATCCCGCCGCCGAAAGTTTTCTGGCCAGTACGGCAGGTTCCGGGCAGGCATCGGGCAGGTAGTTCTCGAACAGGTAAACCAGAATATCGATCATGAATATCAGTGAAGTCTTTGGTAGAGGCCGCCGGGTAACTGGGCAACACGACCGGCAAGTTCCAGAGGCAACAGCATGGCAAGAAGCTCGGCGGGCGTCAAGCCGCAGCGCTCAGAAAGTGTGTCGAGAACGCAGGGAGCATCGCCCAGAAAAGCGAGCACTCGCTCTTCGCCGTCGTTTCGTGGCGCGGAGTTTTGGGTCGTGGCAACGGTTGTGGCTGGGGACGATTCCCAGCGCAATTCCTCGAGGATGTCCTGCGCCGATTCGACCAGCTTGGCTCCCTGTCGAATCAGTTGATGGCAGCCGCGCGACAGCGGCGAGTGGATCGAGCCGGGAATCGCGAACACCTCGCGCCCGCTTTCGGCGGCCAGCCGCGCCGTGATCAGCGAGCCGCTGCGCAGGGCCGCCTCGACTACCAGGCAGCCCAGGCCAAGACCGGCGATGATGCGGTTGCGGCGCGGAAAGTTGCCCGCCAAGGGCGGCGTGCCGAGCGGGAATTCGCTAAGGACGACGCCCTTCTCGGCGATGGCGCGGGCCAAGGCCTCGTTGCGCGCCGGATAGAGGCGGTCTGCGCCAGTGCCAATCACGGCTACCGTGCCCGCAGTCGTCGCCAGCGCACCGCGATGAGCGGCGGCATCGATGCCCAGCGCCAGGCCGCTGACGATGGCCAGCTCGGCGTCGCCCAGAGCCTGCGCAAAGGCCTCGGCGTCGCGCAGGCCCTGGGCGGTGGCGTTCCTGCTGCCAACCACCGCCAGCATCGGGCGCTGGAGCATGGCGACGTTACCCTTGGCGTAGAGCAGCACGGGCGGATCGTCCGAAGTCAGCAGGCTTTGCGGATAGTCGGCGTCGGCCAGCGTCAGCAGGTGGTTGCCGGGCTGGTCCGCCCAGTCGAGCGCCGCGTCGATCTCGGCGTCGCATTCATGGTTCGGCAGACGTTCGGCCAGAGCCGGATCGACGACTGCGGAGAGTGCGCGCGGACTCGCCTCGAAAATCGCCTGGGGTAGCCCGAAGGCCTTGAGCAGCACGCGCCGGGTTTCGCCGCCGACGCCGGGGGTCAGCGTGAGACGGAGCCAATAGGCGAGTTCTTGGCGCTCCGTCGCCATGCGTCTTAGGGCGTGCGGACGGTGTCGCCGACGACCACTGGATGGGTCGCGTTCATTACCAGGGCGTAGGAGACGCGGTCGAACACGCGAAACACGAAAATCAGCCCGTTGCGGGCGTCAGGAAGCTTGTAGTCGGTCCGTTCGCCCTGATAGCGATTGCTCACCTCGGCACCCGCCAGGTCGACGGCAAGCACGTGACCCAGTTCCAGCCCGTCGGCCTTGCCGCGATTGAGTGTGATTACGAATTGCGGACCGCCGAAGTTTACCCCGCTGTAAATGCCCAGCACCTTGGCCTGGATCATCTTCCCCGGTGCACGCGGAATGTAATTCGGCACATCCTGCCGCGGCGCGGCCAGCAGGCGGTCGTCACGAACTATCTCCTGTTTTGAGGTGAGTATCAGAAAACTCGATGGCACGCCCTCTCTCGTCAGGCGCGCGGTGCCGAGAAACACCGCTTCGTGGCCGAGCGTTTCCTTGGTGTCGGGGTCGAGCAGGGGTGTGCCGGGCCGGAATATCTGCCATATCTTGTGGCGTTCCTTGACCTCGGTGGTATAGATGGTGTCGCCGGCGCCGACTATGACGCGGTCGTTTTCCAGCGCCACCACGCGCGGCGCGGCATCCAGCCCCTTGGCGTCGAGCACCCGCGGTTCGCTGAGGAAAGGCTCGATCTCCTGCGGCGGGATGGAGGGGATGCCCTTCTTCAGCGGCTCGATGTACTCGCGCCGCGGCTCGGTAAATGTCACCAGCTTGAGGCGCGGCTGGTTGCCGCTCCTGTCGAGCACAATGACCTGGCCGGGGTAGATGCGCTGCGGGTTCTTGATCTCTTCCGCGTTCAGCTTCCACAACTCGCCCCAGCGGTAGGGGTTCTTGAGAAATTTGGCGGCGATGCCCCACAGGGTGTCGCCCGACGTGACGATATGCCGGTCGGGCGCGCCGTCGGCCAGTTCCAGCGGGTTTGCCCCCTGCGCGACGGCAAGCGTGGTTGAAATGCTGATGAGCAGCGCGGATATAATGCGACGCATGGCGTGATCTCCTGGCCGAGTGTCTGTGAGGGTGGCGAACCATCCGGGTACCTGCCCGATTCTGCCCGACAATTCCCCCGGCATCAATTCTTTCAAGAGCGGTTTCATGGCCCTATTGCCGATTTTGCGTTACCCCGACCCCAAGCTGCACTGCCGCGCCGCGCCCATCATCGAGGTGGATGCGAATATCCGCCGGCTTGCCGCCGACATGGCCGAAACCATGTATGCCGCGCCCGGCATCGGCCTCGCCGCACCGCAGGTGGACAAACTGCTGCGCCTGATCGTGATCGATATCTCCGAAGACAAATCGCAACTGCAAGTTTTCATCAACCCCGAACTGCTGGAAAAATCCGGCGAATGCGAGGGCGAGGAAGGCTGCCTGTCGGTGCCCGGCATCTACGAAATGGTGAAACGCGCCAGCCATGTCAGGGTGCGCGCCCTCGGGCTGGATGGCCAGCCATTCGAGCTGGAGGCCGACGACCTGCTCGCGGTGTGCCTCCAGCACGAAATGGATCATCTGGAAGGCAAGGTCTTCGTCGAATATCTCTCGCGCCTCAAGCAGATGCGCATCAGAAGCAAATTGCTCAAGCAGGCGCGGGAAACCTTTTAGATGAAGATAATTTTTGCCGGTACGCCCGACTTTGCAGCGCGGGCGCTCGAAGCGCTGCTTGCCGCCGGGCACGAGGTCGTGCTGGTGTTGACCCAGCCCGACCGTCCCGCCGGTCGTGGCATGGTCTTGCAGGCTTCCGCCGTCAAGAACGTGGCCGTGGCCCACGGTATCCCGGTGTTTCAGCCGGAGCGCCTCAAGGACCCGGCGACGCATGAGCCGATCCGCGCCGCCTGTACCGATGGTGGTGCCGAGCTGATGGTAGTGGCCGCCTACGGCCTGATCCTGCCGCAGGCCGTGCTCGACCTGCCGCGCCGGGGCTGCATCAACATTCACGCCTCGCTGCTGCCGCGCTGGCGCGGTGCGGCGCCGATTCATCGCGCCATCGAGGCGGGCGATGCGCAAACCGGCATCACCATAATGAAAATGGAAGCCGGGCTGGATACCGGCCCGATACTGCTGGCCGAGGCGATCGCCATCGAGGAGCAGGACACCACCGGCAGTCTGCATGACCGCCTCGCCAGGCAGGGCGGCAGGCTCGTGGTCGATGCGCTGGCGGGTTTCGATCAACTGGTCGCCGTGGCGCAGCCCGAGGCCGGTGTGACTTATGCCAGCAAGATCGACAAGGCCGAAGCGAGGCTGGACTGGAATCAGCCGGCCACGGTTCTGGCGCGCCGCGTACGCGCCTTCAATCCATTTCCCGGCGCGCTGGTGATGCTGGCCGGCGAGCCGGTCAAGGCCTGGCGTGGCGACGTGGTTGCTGGCAGCGGTCGGCCCGGTCAGGTGCTGGCGGCCGATGCTTCCGGCATCGTGGTGGTCTGTGGCGAAGCCGCGCTACGTCTCACCGAACTGCAAAAACCCGGCGGTCGCCGTGTCACCAGCGCCGACTTTCTGCACGGTACGGCCTTGCGGCCCGATTGACAGGCTTCCGCGCGCAGCGTGTCGACCACCATGAAGACTGACAGACAGGGCCGATTCCGTTGGCTGGGCTGGCTGCTGTTGCTGGCCGTTGGCGCGGCGTCCGCCGTCGAGATCAGGAACGTCGCGGCCTATCAGCAGGCGGATCGCCTAGTCGTCAGCTACGACCTGGAAGACGACAGTCCTGTCGCTGCGACCGCCTGCGACAACGCGCCACATCCCGAACGCTGCAAGGAATTGCTGGGCACTTCAGTGGCGGCGCTGTTTGCCATCAATGGCCACCTGTATCCGCACGACTCGCTGCATCCCGAAGGCGACATCGGTCGCAAAGTGGCGCCGGGCAAGGGCCGGCGCTTTTCGTGGAACATTCTCCAGAATTTTCCCCAGGGTATTGCCGCCGAGATTCTGGTCAGCGTCATGCCCAGCCCGAAGCGACTGAGCGAGAGCGATGTCGTGTCACTGAGCGATCAGCAAGCCGAGATATTCCGCAGAATCGACAGTGAGCAAATCAAGGTCGCCGAGAGCAACCGCAGCATGGTTTTTGGCGAGCGGGCAAGGAGTCTGGCGGCAACCATCGACAAGTCCATCAAGTCCTCGTATGCCCTGGAGCCGGACGAAGCGCATCTGGAAAAATCCCGCTATTACTGCGCGCGATTTTCTGCCGGCAATGTCGCCAAAGACCAACTGGCGGCGCTTTGGGAGAAAAAGAAGAACGAGCCGCCACCGGTCATCGACGAGGCGCACGAGAAATACTTCAGTTGCCTGTTGAACTCGCTCGATCCGCACAGCGATTACCTGACGCCGGAAGCCTACCGGGAACTTCAACTGGCGACGAAGGGCACCTTCGCTGGTTTGGGCATTGAGCTTTCGCTGAAGAACGGTGCGCCGACTGTCGTCAGTCCGATTGAAGACACTCCGGCGTTTCACGCCGGAATCCTGGCCGGCGACCGGATTATCGAAATCGACGGCAAGTCCACCAGGGACATGACGCTCATCGACGCGGTCAAGCTGATGCGGGGACAGAAGGGAACCCGCATCACGCTCACCCTCCAGCGCGAAGGACAGGCCGCGCCGCTGCGGGTGGCGCTGGTGCGCGATGTCATCATGGTGCGCAGCGTGCGGTCGCGGCCACTCGCCGATGGCTACGGCTATATTCGCATTGCCCAGTTCCAGGAACGAACGGCGGATGACGTTGGCACGGCCCTCGAATCGCTCAGGGCGGCCAGCGGCGGCGGCCTGAAAGGTCTGGTGCTCGACTTGCGCAACGATCCGGGCGGCCTGCTCAACTCGGCCGTCGCCGTCGCCAGCCGCTTCATCGATTCGGGGCTGATCGTTTCGGTGCGGGGCCGCGAAAGGAGCAGCAACCACCAGTATCCGGCGTTGCGGGTCGCCAAGGAAGCGGTCTACCCGATCGCGGTGCTGATCAACGGCGGCAGCGCCAGCGCCTCCGAGATCGTCGCTGGCGCCCTGCAGGATCACCGGAGGGCGGTCATTGTCGGCGCCCGCAGCTTCGGCAAGGGCTCGGTGCAGACCGTTCTACCCATCGATCAGGGCGCCATCAAGCTGACGACCGCCATCTACTACACGCCCAACGGAAAATCGTTGCAGCAGATCGGCATCGTCCCGGATATTCAACTCGATCAGGATGCGTCCATCGATGAGGGCAGCATTGCCTTTGCGCAGCGCCTTCTGCGCGAAGCAGCCGACACCCCGGACATCGCCGCGCGCAAGGATGTCATCGAGCGGCTGAAAATCGACGAGTTCTTTGCCCTCCACAAGAATGCCGTGCGCGCCAAAGTTGCCGTCGCTGCGCCGTCTTCCCTAGCCAGCCAGACCCCGGCCATGTCCGCAGCCCGTCCCGTCGCAGCGTCGGGCGATCGTGTCGCCGACCGGCCCGACGAACACCGCGTTGCCCTGGTGATCGGCAACAGCGCATATCCGTCGGCGCCGCTGAAGAACCCGGCCAATGATGCCCGCGCCATAGCGGCGAAATTCAAGTCTCTGGGTTTTGATGTCATCACCCGCGAGAACGTCAAGCAGAAGGACATGACCCGGGCCATCACGCAGTTCGGCGAGAAGCTGGCGAAGAGCGGCACCGTCGGCATTTTCTACTACGCCGGGCACGGTATGCAGGTCAGGGGCAAGAACTACCTGATCCCGGTCGATGCACAGATATCCTCCGAAGCCTCGGTGCGCAGCGAAGCGGTGGACGTCGATTCGCTGCTCGAACAACTGGCCACCAGCGCACTGGGCATCGTGATCCTCGACGCCTGCCGCAACAACCCCTTCGAGCGGCGCTTCCGTGGTTCCGCCGGCGGCCTGGCGCAGATGGACGCGCCGAAAGGTACGCTGATCGCCTACGCCACCGCGCCCGGCAAGGTGGCCTCCGACGGCGATGGCCGCAACGGCCTCTACACCCAGGAATTTCTCAAAATGCTGGATGAACCGGGACTGAAAGTCGAAGATGTTTTCAAGCGGGTGCGGCGCCAGGTGGCCGACGCCACCGCCGACCAGCAGGTGCCATGGGAATCCTCGTCCCTGACGGGCGATTTCTATTTTGTCCGAACGGTTCAGGCCGTGCCGGAGAGCAGGGCGCATGACGCTGAATTGCTGTTTTGGCAGAGCATCCGCGACAGCCGGGACAGCGCCGACTTCAGCGCCTATCTGAACAAATATCCCAATGGGCAATTTTCCGCCATCGCCCGTAACCGCCTGAAATCCCTGGCGGGCAAACGGCAGCGATAGAAAGCAGCAAGAGCATCCTATGCAAATTGATTCCACGGTTCCGTCGCCGGCGACACCCGCCGGGTTGGTGCCGGCGCCGTCGCCGATCATCGGCGGACGCGTCGAACTGCAACTGCTGACGACGCTGAAGTGCAACCTGAAATGCACCTATTGCTCGCTCGGCGTCGGCGAAGTTCTCGGCTCGCAGACCGAGATGAAGTACGACATCGAGCAGCTCGCCGCCTTTGTTCAGCGCCATCTCGCCGGCAAGGAGGTCTACGTCACCTTCTACGGCGGCGAACCGACGCTCAACCGGCGTTTGATGCTCGATGTCATGCAGCGCTTTCCCGAGTTCCGCTATCAGTTGCAGACCAACGGCACCTTGCTCGACAAGCTGCCGCAGCGAATTCTGGCGAACCTGTCGAATGTCCTGGTCTCCATCGACGGTGGCGAGGAAATCACCGACGCCTATCGCGGACGCGGCATCTGGAGCAGCGTCATGCGCAATGTCGCCAGCATTCGCGGTCGTGTCGGCGGTACGCTGACGGCGCGGGTCACCTGGGGCAATCCGCAGACCAGCTTCGAGGAACTGGACGGCCTGGCCGAAACCTTCGACTACCTCTACTGGCAGTTCGTCGCCGACGAAATGTACGCGGACGATTCGGTAGCACGGCGCCAGGCGGTGCTGGTGCAACTGATAGACAAGTTCTTCTCGCGCAGCGATGTGCTGTATCCGCTGGTGCCGCTGATGGGCATCGTCAGGAACAAGTTGTTGCCGAATCGCGCCGTCGAGTTGTGCGCCGGACAGACCCAGTGCCGCGTGTCGACCCATCTGCTGAATGTCATGCCCAACGGCCAGATATTTCCATGCCCCGACATGATGTACGCGCCGGAAATGCAAATGGGCGAGATCCAGGGCAACTGGCTGCGGCCCAGTCCGCTCCAGTCGCATGCCGACATGCCCTGCGGGACATGCGCAGCGTTTTCCTGGTGCCGAGGCAACTGTCTGAAGAACCTGCATCTGGCCTATGTGAAGAAGGACGTCGCCTACCGCCGCAATGTGGTCGAACCGATCTGCGATCTGCTGCGCTTCATGGGCCGCGAAATCGACCGGCACGATCCGCATGCCTGGTTTGCGCGCCTGTCGCCGCCCCTGCGTCAGCGTTTGCTTGACGCGGAAGTGTATGAATATGTGGAAATAATGCCCTGATCGGTGCTGCATAGGCGTTGCGACATATATCGGTGTCGGCGGCAACCGCCATGAGCCAGCGGTATCCGATGCGTCCCGCACTTTTCGCGTAACAGGGCAAACGGAGTCTGCCCGCGCCGGACATCCCCTCCGCGAATTGCAAATAGTAGTTGACTAATTACGTCAACCATACAATCCTGTTCTTATGGCCCTTTCTCCGGCCAAGCCGGCGACGGGGGTGGAACCACGGAAATCCTCAAGGAGGAGACACCATGACCATCAGAACGAGAATCATATTGTTTGCTTTGTTTGCGATCGTGCTGGTCTTGGCATCCGGAGTCAGTTCCTTCGTCAACTCGGGCAAATTAAAGGCTGGCCTCGCCGACAACGCGAATTCCACAACCGCGCTGTCGAACCAGATGCAGGCGGACATGATGCATGACGCGCTGCGAGGCGATGTTCAGGCGGCGCTACTCGCGGCCAAGAGCGGTGGCGCCATAGCCAAGCAGGCCGAAATACTAGCCGACCTCGACGAACATACCAAACGCTTCAACGAGTCACTCGCCAACATCGTCAAATTGCCACTCGATCCGCAGATCAGGGAGGCGGTCGACAGCATTCGCCCGGTGCTGGCCGATTACCTGCAACTGGCGCAATCGGTTACCCGGTCGGCTTTCACCGATGCGGCGGCGGCGGAGCGTCAACTGCCGAAGTTTCTCGACGCATTCAAGGTGCTTGAAGGGGAAATGGAAAAGTTGAGCGAAAAGGTCGAGGACAATGCGGCGCAGGCGAAGCAAGCGACCGAGCAGAGGGTGGAACTCTTCGAAAGCATTAGCACCATCGCCACCGCGGTCGCCATAGCCGGCCTCGCCCTCTATGCCTTCATGCTATTACGCACCCTGTTCCGCATCCTCGGCGGTGAACCGCAATATGCGCAGGAGATCGTACGTCAGATCGCCCAGGGCAATCTGGCGACCGATGTCGCAACACGGGCTGGTGACACCGAAAGCCTGCTGGCCAACCTGAAGGCGATGAAGGAGCGGCTTGCCGCCATCATCAGCGAGGTCAATACCGCCTCCGATGCCCTGAACAACGCCGCCGGCCAAGTCTCGGCCACGGCGCAGTCCCTGTCGCAGTCATCTTCGGAACAGGCCGCCTCGGTCGAGGAGACCACCGCCAGCATCGAACAGATGACGGCCAGCATCACGCAGAACACCGAGAACGCCAGGGTCACCGACAACATGGCCTCCAAGTCCTCATCGGAAGCCATGCAGGGCGGCAAGGCGGTGAAGGAAACCGTCGAGGCGATGAAGCAAATCGCCGGCAAGATCGGCATCATCGACGACATCGCCTACCAGACCAACCTGCTGGCGCTGAATGCCGCCATCGAAGCGGCGCGTGCCGGCGAGCACGGCAAGGGCTTTGCCGTGGTCGCCGCCGAAGTGCGCAAGCTGGCCGAAAGGAGCCAGGTCGCCGCACAGGAAATCGGGGAACTCGCCGGGTCCAGCGTCAAGATGGCCGAACAGGCCGGCAAGCTGCTGGACGAAATGGTCCCCAGCATCAAGAAGACCTCCGACCTGGTGCAGGAAATCGCCGCCGCCAGTCAGGAACAAAGCCAGGGCGTCGGCCAGATCAACGGCGCCATGGGCCAGCTCAACAAGGCGACGCAGCAGAACGCCTCGGCCTCCGAGGAACTCGCCGCCACCGCCGAAGAGATGGGCGGTCAGGCCGCGCAACTTCAGGAACTGATGGAGTTCTTCAAGCTTGGCGATGGCAGCGGATCGAAAGCCGCCACCCGCTCGGCGGCGCGCGCCGCCGCACCGGCGAAGATCAAAGCTGGCGCGCGTCCGGCCAAGGTCGTCGCGGCCAGTGAGCAGGACTTCGAACGCTTCTGAACGGGAGACCATCATGGCAGGCCTAAGCCAAACTTCCCCGGTGCCGACGATGGAGGATGTATGAGTGCGCGTCAGCGGCTGGAGCTTCCCAGTCACGAGTTTCTCTCGCAACTAGCGCGGGACGACCCCCAGGCGTACGAGGCGTTTCGCGGGGAGTTGCTGGAAAACTTCATCGACAGCGCTCCGGCGAGACTCCAGCCTCGCCTGCATGGCATTCAGTTCCGAGTCGACAGCGTGCGCCGGTTGTCACGGTCGGCTCTGGGTTCGACAGTGAAGATTTATGAACTGATGTGGGAGAGTTTTCTATGTCTGAATCAAGGCTGGCAGAGCACCCTTCGCATGAAAAACGAGTACGAAAACTCACAGGGTTCAATGTCGACCACGGAATCCCATCCAGGCGCGAGCGCAAGAATCCTGGAGTTCCGACCGCGCTCTCCACACGATCGAAAGTGAGAGCGGGTTGAGGTAACGAAGCGGCCCGCCACGCGTGGCGTGTTGCATCCCCGCTGTCCCGCCGAGTGTAGGAAGGTTCGCCGGGGTTTGGTTGTTCGCCGTATCGCCAGCGCCGACTATTGGGTTTGTTGGCCTCAACGGAGATGCCGGGACTCGCCCCGGCGGGTAACTCCTGCCGAAGGAGACCTAGCGTTCCACCGTCCGTCGGGCAGTAATTCGGCGCCAAAATGGCGCCAGTGATACACTGAGCGCTCACGCAATTGTCGGAGGCGAATAATGGGTACTGCCATTGCCAAGCAAGATCGGATCGGCGCACGGGTTCCACACGAGGTCTACGAGACGTTGTGCCGTGCCGCCGAGCTGACCGGCGCCACGGTCAATCAGTTTCTGGTCCAGGCTGCATTGAAGGAGGCACAGACTGTCATCGAGCGTGAGGACGTGATTCGTCTGTCGCCGCGCGACTGGAACTGGTTGCTCGACCTGATGGAAAACCCGCCCAAGCCGAATGCCAAGCTGAAGGCCGCCCTGAAGCGTTACCAGAAAGCCAAGCGAGATGATGCAGGTACGATCTTTAGCTGGGGATCATGACCGGCAGGGATTCGACTGCGGTCGCTTGGAACTGAATGACTGGTTGCGGCAGGTCGCCCGTCAGCATCAGGACAAGGGGCTGTCAAAGACCTTCGTCGCCGTTCGCGAGGAGCTGCCTGCCCGCATCTGCGGTTATTACGCTCTGACGCTGGCAGAACTCGAGAACCGGCATCTGCCAGAAGCCTGGCGCAAGAAGCTGCCGCGCCGCATCCCCGGCGTACGTCTGGGCCGGTTGGCTATCGATAGTCAGTATCAGGGCAAGGGGCTGGGCGAACTGCTGCTGGTCGATGCCCTGACACGGGCGCAACGCATCTACGCCGAGGCAGGCGGGATTGGCTTATTCGTCGATGCGCTGGATGAACAGGTGGCAGGGTACTACCGGAACTTCGGCTTCGAGGCATCCCCGGATAACCCGCTGCTGCTGTTCCTGTCGGCAAAGGTCACAGCGTAAGTGAGCGGCAGGTTCAGGATCGGATTGCAGTCATCGCCCATGGATATGTCATCAGTCCGCTGGGGGCGCAAAGCGGAAGGCCAACAGAGTCACCTCATAGCGGTCATTCAACGGTATCTTTCGCTGCGGCTCGATTTATGACAAAGCTGCCAAGCAACAGAACTTGAGTTTCTCGCCGGAGCCACAGGGGCAGGCGCTATATGGGCCTACGCCAAGCCGCTTGCACTCGCTGTCAAGCATTGCGCGACTCCGTTTTCGCCAAGCAGCAATACAGGTATCGGAATTTCTCAGATCGCCGAAGACAGCGGGAGTGAGGTTAGCTATTTGCCCGCGAGGCTCAAAAAGGCCGGACAGCTGGTCTCGTGCAGATTGGAGAGCCGCAGAAGGAATCGCCTGACGGAGACCAGCGTTGACCGACGCTGCAAGCAGCCCTCCCTCATTTGTTTCCAATTGTTGGGCGACCTCGCGACGAAACGCCTCCCCTCCATGGGATTGCCGAAACGCCACAACGTGTGGCAGCAGCGTTGGGTCTGCCGCAAGCGACATTCCCAGATCAGAATTGTAGCGGCCTGTTAGCACATAGCTCGCTGCATTGTCCGCCCACTCTTGACCTACCGATGCTGAGAATGCCGCACTTGCCAAACTCTCGCTTCCCCAGATCAGACGGGCTGCGGAGGCTCCGATCCGTTGGCAGATTGACCCGGTTGACACGACACCTGCGAGTCGAAGCACTGGGTAGGCCAGCCAGCGAGGTACCGAGGTAAGTGGTGTACCACCGCTCATGCCTATGAGGCGGCGCACAGACGGGTGGACGAGAGCCGCCCGTGTCCGATCCCCTAAATTCTCTGGCTCGTCGACGGAAAGGTCGAGCATGGTGGACTCTAGAGTCTGGAAGCAGCGCTCAGCGTCTTCCTCTCGTCCATGGTTTGGCGAAAGTTGCCGGCGGATCGATTCGCCGACAGTTAGCGGCGAAAACTGCCCCAACGTGCTTCTGCGCGATCCACGTGCTATGAATCCTATATCCCCAACCACGGAGCTTTCGTCCGGAAACATAACTGCTGGATCAGTCGGTGGACAAACAACACGAATAGCCCCACTAACTACCAATTCCCAGAATATCGGCGGTCCTAATAACTGATGGATCATGCCAACATTCCATACGCTAATGCATACGACATCGAAACATACGAGACCCACAACAATATCGTGAAGGGCTGAGTAGTTATGAACTTGAACCTCGCCATCGACATAGCCAGGCCCAACAATCATCTGTCTCGCATCACCGTCCTGCGACGCAATGCTCATCGTTTGGGAGGTTGTCCACGTACCTGGAGCCATCAAGTCGGCAAGGAAGTAAATACTCTCTCGCGGCCTGATTGATTCAGTCGCGCGGCTTTCAGCAAACGTGTCTGCCTGTCGCCGATAGGCTTGCGCTACGACCTCTAGTGAAAGTAGCGCGTCTCGATGGTCCGCCACTTCTGCGATATACCTAACGCGCCGTACGTTTGCTGGTAATCCAGGGGCATCGTTCGACGTAACCACAAAGTGAGGCCCGGCTCCGAACAAGGGGCGATCTTGATTACTTTGTCCCAGAGCACGCACCACATACTGATCACTCAATCCGTAGCCAAGGAAAAGAACGTGCGCGTCTCCAAGGAGCCCTCGCAACACGCTCAAGTAGTGCTGGTTTTGTGTAATTGCTTCATAGTCACTTGAGGCGAATACTGCCGTCTCAACAGCGCTCGCGGAACCATGCAATTTACAAATGAACGAACGGCGCTGATGGATCAGGTTCGGTATGCGCTCAATGTCAGAGTGTTGAACAAGCTCTGGCTCAGGTATGTGTCGCTCTAGAGCTTCATCGACATTAGTGGTGACGACATATAGTGGAGCGATGTTCTGAATTGAACTCAGAAACCTTCTGTAAACTGCGGTAGTGTCACGAGGCCGAAGGGACTGCGCAAGGCTAGCGTTGTACTTGGTCCTATTGGCAGCCCTCATGTGCTCGAACACGTCGGGGTAGTTACCCTCAGACAACAACTGACTGGCTGTATTCTTGTCGTAGGTTGGCTCTTCCCGTGAGAACGTAGAGTGCATCTGACTCGTCAGTTCGCGCCATGACGGATACCCCGCCCACATGCTTGCTCCCGCTCCAATCCAAAGAACCAGGGGGCGCTCTGAAGTGCCAACGAGGGCATCTATTGCTTGGAGAGCTGCGTAGGTTTCCTGGTCTGTGGCAAACACGTCATCTCTCCAATTTGTTGCGCATCGTCAGAGTATCTCAAGTTTGTAACTCATGATGAAATCTTACGCACATAAGAACTCGCATCGGGAATGCTTCGTAGGCTGGTGAGCTTTTCGGCTTGAACGTCTGCATTTCAATCGGCAAACTTCCGCTTTGGGCACGAAGCGGAAGGCCAACCGTATAAGCTTCGAATTTGTTTTGGACACCATTCCCCACGCGCGGCGGTTTGCCTTCCCCTCTGTCCCGCCAAGTGGAGGAAGGTTCGCCGGGGCGAGTCCCGGCATCTCCACAATTACTACTGGATTCCCGCCTTCGCGGGAATGACGTAAAAGTAAGCGCGCCAGCTCGCATTTGCGTCCCGGACGGTATGAATCGCCGTTCCGCCAGCGCCGATTCTTGCGCAGCAATTCGGCGGCAGATCTCGTCATGGCGGTAGACTGCCGCCATGACCGATACCTCCCACCGTTCCGCGCCGCTGGCCGATGCCCTGCTCGGCGCGGCGCAACTGATCGCCGCCGTGCTGGGCGGGCGCAACTTCGACGTGGCGCTGGCCGCTTCACCGCTCTCCGGCGTGACGCGCGCAGCGGCGATGGATCTTGGCTATTCGGCCTTGCGCGCCTTCGGTCGCGGCGATTTTCTGTTGGGTCTGCTGGTCGCGCGCCCTCTCCCCGACAAGGCGGCGCGCGGTCTGCTGCTGGCGGCGCTGGCGCGGCTCGAAGCGCGCCCGGACGAGGCGCACACCACCGTGGATCAGGCGGTGACGGCGGCGGCGCGGCTGGCTCGTGGCCAGTTCAAGGGTCTGGTCAATGGCGTGCTGCGCAACTTTTTGCGCCGTCGCGAAGAACTGCTGGCGTTGGCGGAGGCCGATCCGGTGGCGCGCTGGCAGCATCCGGTGTGGTGGATCGCGCGTCTGCGGCGGGACCATCCGGCGCATTGGGAAAGCATTCTCGCCGCCGGCAACAGCCATCCGCCCATGTGTCTGCGCATCAATCGTCGCCGTGCCACCAGCGCCGACTTTCTGAAGCAGCTCGATGCCGACGGAATTGCGGCGCGCGCGCTCGACGACACCGCGCTCCTGCTCGATAAGCCGGTGGCGGTGGAGCGCATTCCCGGTTTTGCTGCCGGCCTGTGTTCGGTGCAGGACTGGGGCGCGCAAGCCGCAGCGGGTCTGCTCGATGTGCAGGACGGCATGCGCGTGCTGGATGCCTGCGCGGCGCCCGGCGGCAAGGCGGCGCACTTGCTGGAGACTGCGAACCTCGATCTGACCGCGCTCGATGCCGATGCCCAGCGCGCCGCGCGCATCACCGACAACTTGCATCGGCTGGGGCTGGCGGCGACGGTGAAGGTGGCCGATGCGCGCACCGTCGATGCCTGGTGGGATGGTCGTGCCTATGACCGCATACTCGCCGACGTGCCCTGTTCGGCGTCCGGCGTGGTGCGCCGCCACCCCGATGCGAAATGGCTGCGACGCGAAGCGGACATCGCCAGCTTCGCCGCGACGCAAAAGACAATTATCGACGCCCTGTGGCGAACTCTGGCCCCAGGTGGCAAAATGCTTTATGCCACCTGTTCGCTGTTTGCGGAGGAGAATGCCCGCCAGGTGGAAGCCTTCATCGACCGCCATGCCGATGCGCGGCAGTTGGCGATGCCATTGAACACAATCCGCGATACACAATCGCAAGACTTGCCCGATGCCGAACATGACGGCTTTTATTATGCGCTGCTGCAAAAAGATTGAGGCCGGCCTGCTGGCCCTGCTGTTGCTGACGGCTGTCGCCGTTCAGGCCGGCAGCATCGAGCCGAAGCGTGCCGCGCTGACTCCGGGCGAGGATGGCTACACGCTGTCCGCCGAATTCACGCTCGATCTCGGCAACCGGCTGGAAGACGCCGTGGCGCGCGGCGTGCCGCTTTACTTCAATCTCGAATTCGTCCTCGAGCGCAGCCGCAAGTACTGGGTCAACGAACACGTCGTCAGTCGCAGCCTGAGCTACCGGCTGTCATATAGCAGCCTGACCCGCCAGTACCGGCTGTCCACCGGTCATCTGCACCAGAACTTCGGCAGCCTGCAAGAGGCGCTGCGCGTGGTGGGCCGCATCGCGGCGCTGCCGGTGGTGGACAAGGACGCCATCAAGGCCGGTGAATCCTACGAGGCAGCGGTACGCCTGGCGCTCGACCGCAGCCAGTTGCCCAAACCTTTCCAGGTCGATGCGATTACCGACCGCGCCTTGCAGGTCGATGCCAAGGTGCTGCGCTGGCAATTCGTCGCGCCCGTCGTCGCTCCCGTGGTGACGCCGTGAGGGTTGCGCTGGCCGTAATCGCCGCGCTTGGCGCGATTCTGCTGTTCCTGCTGGCTTCGGCCTCGGCCAATACGGCGCTGTTCGCCGAGCACTATCCCTGGCTGCTGGCGATCAATGGCGCCGCCGCCGTCGCCCTGCTGGCGCTGGTCGGGCTCCAGTTGCGGCGCTTGCGCCGCGATTTTCGCGACGGCGTGTTCGGCTCGCGCCTGAAGTCCCGCCTGCTGTTGATGTTGTCCCTGATGGCCGTGCTGCCCGGCGCGCTGGTGTATGGCGTATCGATGCAGTTCGCGGTGAAGAGCATCGATTCCTGGTTCGATGTGCGCGTCGATGCCGCGCTGGAAGGCGGCCTTAATCTCGGTCGCAACGTGCTCGATACCTTGCAGGCTGAGTTGCTGGAAAAAGCCCAAAGCGCGGCGCTGGATCTGGGCGACGACGCTTTTGTCGGTCCAAGCCGGCTGAACCGGCTGCGCGAGCAGGCCGGCGCCCAGACCGCGACCTTGCTGACGCTCTCCGGTCAGGTGCTGGGCAGCAGTTCGGGAGATCTGCGCAGCCTGATGCCTTCCATTCCGTCGCTCAACCACTTGCGGGCGGCGCGCAACGGGCGCGGTCTGGCGCAAATCGGCGATGGCGAAGACGGCGGGCTGGTGCTGCGCGCGCTGGCGCCCGTGTCCAGCAGCGGCCTGACGCTCGATCCGCGAATTCTGCAATTGACGCTGGCGGTGCCGCAGTCGATCGCGAAAAGCGCCGAAAGCGTCGAGGCGGCGCACCGCGACTATCAGGAGCTGCAACTCGGTCGCGTCGGTCTCAAACGCATCTACACGCTGACACTGACGCTGGCCCTGCTGCTGGCGCTGTTCGCCGCGATTGCGCTGGCTTTCTTTCTTGCCGAGCGTCTGGCGCAACCGCTGCTGATCCTGGCCGAAGGTACGCAGGCGGTGGCCAACGGCGACTTTACGCCGCGCGCCACGGTGGAGGCCTCCGACGAACTGGGCGTGCTGACGCATTCCTTCAACACCATGACGCATCAATTGAGCGAGGCGCGGGCGCAGGCCGAGCATCATCGCCAGGAGATGGAAGCGGCGCAGGCCTATCTGGAATCGGTGCTGGCGAATCTGTCGGCCGGCGTGCTGGCCTTCGATCTGCGTTTTCGCCTGCGGGCGTCGAACCGTGGCGCGCTGGCGATTCTCGGCGATGATCTCGCGGGCTTCGAGCAGACGCGGCTGGAGGACTGGCCGCGCCACGAAACGCTGGCCGGGGCCATTCTTGGCGGTTTTGCCCGGCGCGGTGACGAGTGGCAAGAGCAGCTCGAAATCGCGCGCCCCGACGGCATCGCGCAGGCGCTGCTGGTGCGCGGCACGGCGCTGCCGGCAGCCGGCGGCGGCGGTTATGTGGTGGTGTTCGACGACATTACCAAACTGATCGCGGCGCAGCGTTCGGCCGCCTGGGGCGAGGTGGCGCAACGTCTGGCGCACGAGATCAAGAATCCGCTGACGCCGATCCGGCTTTCCGCCGAGCGCCTGCAACTCAAGCTGGCCGACCAGTTGACCGGCGCTTCACGCGAACTGCTGGATCGCGCGACGCAGACCATCGTCAATCAGGTCGAGGCGATGAAGAACATGGTCAATGATTTCCGCGACTATGCGCGTACGCCCTTGCCGCAACTCGCCGTCGTCGATCTGCAAGCCTTGCTCGGCGAGGTGCTGGGTCTCTACGAGAACTCGCGGGCCGCAATCGCCGCCCCGCCAGCGCCGACTTTTGTACCGCCGGTGCTGGCCGATGCCAACCAGATGCGGCAGGTGCTGCACAACGTCCTGACCAACGCCCAGGACGCGCTGACCGACATGACGGATGCGCAGATCGCCATCACGCTGGCGCAGGAAGGCGCGCGCGCGCGGCTGACCATCAAGGACAATGGCGCGGGCTTTCCGCCGCAGATTCTGTCGCGCGCCTTCGAGCCCTACGTCACTACCAAGTCGAAGGGTACCGGGCTGGGCTTGGCAATCGTCAAGAAAATCGTGGACGATCACGGCGGCGAAATCCGCCTGGTCAACAATCATGGCGGCGAAGTCAGCATCTGGCTGCCGCTGGCGAAGCAGGATGCGGTAAAGGGGATTTAGGAAAATGCCAAAGATACTGGTGGTCGACGATGAAGTCGGCATACGCGAACTCCTGTCGGAGATTCTGCGCGATGAAGGGCACGACGTTCTGCTCGCGGAAAACGCTGCGGCGGCGCGGGCGGCGCGCGAGGCCGGGCGCCCCGACATGGTCCTGCTCGACATCTGGATGCCCGATTCCGATGGCATTACGTTGCTGAAGGAGTGGGCCGGCAACGGTCAGCTCAACATGCCAGTGGTGATGATGTCGGGCCATGCCACCATCGACACGGCGGTCGAGGCCACCCGCATCGGCGCGCTGGATTTTCTGGAAAAGCCGATCGGCATGCAAAAGCTGCTGGCGGCGGTGAAGAAGGCCCTGGAGCGTGGTGCGCGCCATGCCGGCGGCGGGCTATCGCTGGCGGCGTTTGCCCGCCCCGGCCCCTTGCGCGATCTCAAGCGCCGGCTGGATCAGGTGCTGGCCAAGAGTCCGTTGCTGCTGCTGCGTTCCGCACCGGGCGGCATCGTCGAACTGGTGGCACGCACGGCACAGGTGGCCGGCAAGCCGTGGCTCGATCTGGCGCACGATTCCAATCCCCTGAGCGTCGAAGCGCTGCAACGTGCCACGGGTGGCGTGCTGTGGTGCGAGGAACTGGCGCGCCTGACGCGATTGCAGCAGAAGAACCTGCTGTTCGCCGCCGAGCGTCTCGACCGCTACAGCCTGCGGCTGGTGGCGGCCACCACCCACGGCAGCGCCGAACTGGTGGCGCTCGGCTGGGAGGAAGCCGGTCTCACGCGCCTGTTCGAAACCGGGCTGGGCGTGCCCGGTCTGGCCGAACTGAAGGACGAAGTGCCGGATATCGCCGCGCACCTGCTGACGCAATTGATGGAGAGCGACGAAATTCCCTTGCGGCGGTTTTCCAGCGCCGCGCTCAATGCCCTGCGCCAGCATGCATGGGCTGGCGGCTATGGCGAACTCAAAAGCGCGGTGAAGTCGCTGGCGCTGGCCAGTCTCGGCGAAGAGATTGGCGAAGAGGAGGCGTTGCAACTGTTGGCGCCGGCTGGTGAGCCCGGCCTGGCACCGGCCGGCCTGGCGCCGGATGTGATCGAACGACCGCTGCGCGAGGCGCGCGAAGCTTTCGAACGCATGTACTTCGAATACCACTTGGCACGGGACGGCGGCAACATGACGCGTCTGGCGGAAAAGACCGGGCTGGAACGCACCCACCTGTATCGCAAACTGAAAGATCTCGGACTCCGTTAATGAAAATCGTCATCCTCGGCGCCGGTCAGGTCGGCTCCTCCGTGGCCGAGGCGCTGGCCTCGGAAATCAACGACGTCACTGTGGTGGACCAGAACGGCCAGTATCTGGCGCAACTCGCCGATCATCTGGATGTGCGCACGGTGACCGGCAACGCGGCGCTGCCCTCGGTGCTGAGGAGCGCAGGCATCGAGGACGCCGAAATGTTGGTGGCGGTGACGCAGTCGGACCAGACCAATCTGGTGGCCTGCAAGATTGCGCGGGGCATGTTCAATGTGCCGACGCGCATCGCGCGCCTGCGCAGCATCGATTTTCTCCGGGATCAGCAACTGCTCGACGACGACATGTTCAGCGTCAGTCATGCCATTTGTCCGGAGCAGGAGATCACCGACTACATCGCGCGACTGATCGCGTTTCCCGAGGCGCTGCAGGTTCTTGAATTTGCCGACGGTCGCGTTACGCTGGTGTGCGTGCGCGCCTACGAGGGCGGCTTGCTGGTGGGCAAATCCATCAATACCATGAAGGAACACCTGGGAGCCGCCGTCGAGGCGCGCATCGTGGCTATATTTCGCGAGCATTGGCCGGTCGATCCCGTTGGCACGACGGTGATCGAGGCCGGCGACGAGGTTTTTCTGCTGGCGGCGACGCGCTTCATTCGGCCCGTCTTGCGCGAGTTGCAACGTATGCAGGAGCCGGTCAAGCGGGTGATGATCGTCGGTGGCGGCAATATAGGCGCGCGTGTCGCCGAAACGCTGGAGACCGATCATGAGGTCAAGCTCATCGAACGCGATCCGCGCCGCGCCGAAACCATTGCGGCACACCTGTCGAGAGCGCTGGTGTTGTGTGCCGAGGCCACCGACGAGAAGGTGCTGGCGCAGGAGAATATCGATGAAATGGACATGTTCCTCGCCCTGACCAACGACGACGAAGACAACATCATGGCGGCTTCGCTGGCCAAGCGATTGGGCTGCCAGCGTGTGCTGGCGCTGATCAATCGCCGCGCCTACGCCGACATGGTGCAGGGCGGGCCGATCGACATCGGCCTCTCGCCGGCCCAGATCTCGATCGGTTCGCTGCTGGCCTATGTGCGACGCGGCGACGTGGCGCGGGTGCACAGTCTGCGCCGAGGGGCGGCGGAGGCGCTGGAACTGGTGGTGCATGGCGACCGTTCGACGTCAAAGGTGGTCGGACGGCGCATCGATGAGTTGCCGGTGATCAAGGGTGCGCGCATTGCGGCCATCGTGCGTCGGCCCAAGGAAACCGGCGTTGTGCGGATAGATGGTTTCCTGGTCGATCAACCCCACGACGAGGTGATCATTCCGCATCACGACACGGTGATCGAGACGGGGGACCACGTGGTGGTGTTTTGCACCCGCAGGTTGCTGGTGGCGCAGGTCGAAAAACTGTTCCAGGTCGGCGCCGGGTTTTTCTGATGTTCTATCGGCTGCTTCCGGTCAGTCACGTGCTCGGCGGGATGCTGATGTTTTTCAGCATCACCTACCTGATGCCCATTGCCAGTTCCCTGATTTATGACGACGGTACGCTGATCAAGTTTGTCGATGCGATGTTGATCTCGCTTGCCGCCGGTTTTCTGCTCTGGTTTGGTACACGCCGCCACAAGCGCGAACTGAAGCCGCGCGACGGTTTTCTGCTGGTGACGCTGGCCTGGATTCTGATGGCCGCCATCGCCACCTTGCCGCTGCTGCTGGTGATCGACGGCCTATCCTTCACCGACGCCTTTTTCGAGACCATGTCGGGCTTGACCACAACGGGCGCCACGGTGCTCTCCGGCCTGGATAAGCTGCCGCCTTCGATCAACCTCTGGCGGCACGAACTCAACTGGATTGGCGGCATGGGCATCATCGTGCTGGCGGTGGCCATCCTGCCGCTGCTCGGCGTCGGCGGCATGCAGCTTTACAAGGCCGAAACCACGGGGGTGATGAAGGATTCCAAGTTGACAGCGCGTATCGCCGACACGGCCAAGGCGTTGTGGCTGGTGTATTTCGGCATCACGGTGGCCTGCATACTTTCGCTCAAGGTGGTCGGCATGAACTGGCTCGACGCCATCTGCCACGCCTTCGCGGCGATGGGGCTGGGCGGATTTTCGACCTATGACGACAGCGTCGGCCATTTCGATTCGGTGGCCATCGAGGCGGTGCTGATCTTCTTCATGATGGTTGCCGGCATGAACTTCGCCACCCACTTTGTCGCCTGGCGCGGTCGCTCGCTGCGCGCCTACTGGATGGATGCGGAAGCCAAGGCCTTCGTCGCACTGATCGCCGTCAGCACCCTTGTGTGCTCACTGTATTTGACTGTGCGCGACACTTACCCGGAGTTTCTGACCGCGCTGCGCCACACCGCCTTCAACCTGGTATCGATCGCCACCGATTGTGGTTTTGCCAGCCAGGATTACGACAAGTGGCCGATCATGGTCCCGCTGTGGATGCTGTTCCTCTCCTGTATCGCGGTCAGTTCCGGCTCCACCGGCGGCGGCATCAAGATGATCCGTACGCTGATTCTCGCCAAGCAGGGCATGATCGAACTCAAACGCCTGGTCCATCCGCAACTGGTGGCCCCGCTGCGGGTCGGTGATACCACCATCCCGCAACAAATCGCCAGCGCGGTGCTTGGCTTCATCTTCCTATACATTCTGGCCGTAGGCGAACTGACCTTTTTCCTGGTCGCCAGCGGGATGGATTTCATCTCCTCGATTACCGCCATTGTCGCGTGCATCAACAATGCCGGCCCCGGTCTCAACGTCGTTGGTCCGGCACAGAACTATGGATCGCTGACGGACTTCCAGACCTGGGTGTGTACCTTCGCCATGCTGCTTGGGCGTCTGGAAGTGCTTTCAGTCTTTGTTCTGTTTACGCCGACGTTTTGGCGTCGCTAGCGCCGAGACGCTGCTCTGAGTGCGATAATTACATCTTTGCTTCGCTGGATCGCACCTAATGTCCTCCTTGACCCGCCCCAAGAACGATACCTTTCTGCGCGCACTGCTGCGCGAACCCGTCGATTACACCCCCGTCTGGCTGATGCGCCAGGCCGGGCGCTACCTGCCGGAATACTGCGAAACGCGCCGCCGCGCTGGCAGCTTCATGAATCTGTGCAAGAACCCGCAGCTCGCCTGCGAAGTCACATTGCAACCCTTGTCGCGTTTTGAACTGGATGCGGCCATCCTCTTCTCCGACATTCTCACCGTGCCCGACGCCATGGGTCTCGGTTTGTATTTCGCCGACGGCGAGGGACCGAAGTTTGAGCGTCCCTTGCGCGAGGAATGGGCAATTCGCGACCTGACCGTGCCCGACCCCAATGTGCACCTGCGTTACGTGATGGATGCCGTGGCCGAGATTCGCCGCGCGCTGGACAACTCGGTGCCCCTGATCGGTTTTTCCGGTAGTCCGTGGACGCTGGCCTGCTATATGGTTGAAGGCGGCTCCGGTTCGGCGACCGATTACCGCACGGTCAAGACCATGCTCTACGACCGCCCCGATCTGCTACACCACATTCTTGGCGTGACAGCCACGGCGGTGACCGACTACCTCAACGCCCAGATCGAATCCGGTGCGCAGGCGGTGATGATTTTCGACTCCTGGGGCGGCGCGCTGTCGCACGCGGCCTATCGCGAGTTTTCGCTGGCCTACATGCAGCGCATCATGGCTGGCCTGAAGCGCAGCCACGACGGCCAGCGCGTTCCCAGCATCGTGTTCACCAAGGGTGGCGGACAATGGCTGGAGGCAATTGCCGACATCGGCTGCGATGCGGTCGGGCTTGATTGGACCACCGATCTGGGCGAAGCGCGTCGGCGCGTCGGTTCTCGTGTTGCATTGCAAGGCAATCTCGATCCGATGGCTCTGTATGCCTCGCCGGACAAGGTGGCGGCGGAGGCGCGACGCGTGCTGGACAGCTTCGACAACGGTGCCGATGGCGGCAAGAATTCGGGCGGCTATGTCTTCAATCTTGGCCATGGCATTTCCCAATTTACCCCACCCGAAAACGTCAAAATACTTGTTGACACCGTGCACAGCTACAGCCGGCGCGGTTCTGCGCGGGGCTGATTTGTCAAGCCAACGGGGGCGCGGTCCGGGCCGCTTGTCCCCGCGAAACAGGCCATCCAGCAAGGCTTCCAGCGGGAGTGAAATAATGCCTCCTGCTGTTGACTTATTCACAGAAATCCGTGAAGCACAGCAAATCCCCCGCTGGCGCGAGGCTTTTTATTGACCTCTACCAACATATTGTTTTAGAACGATATTATTTTGTTCAATTTTTGTACAGAGATGAAAGCCGCCTTGCCAGCCGGTCACGCGGGCGTTTCACCCGGCGCTTACTCACAAAGTTATCCACAGAATTTGTGGGTAAGCCCTTTTCTGTTATACGGCAATTAGTTGAGACCTTATGCAAAGACTTTATCGAGCATTGGTCGGCAACCATTTGACCTGAAATGGACATCGTCCGTGTGGCGCTCGATGTGCCCCTGCCGAGACTTTTCGATTATCTCGCGCCGGACTCTGCCGAAAGTGATATTGGTCGACGGGTGACCGTACCGTTTGGCACGGGTTCGCGGACCGGAGTAATTATTGAACTGGCGGCGGCCAGTGAACAGCCGAACGACAAGCTGAAAATCGTTACGGCGATCCTGCGCGACATGCCGGCGCTGCCGTCCGAGTGGCTGGCGCTGTGCGAATTTTGCGCGCGCTACTACCAGACGCCGCTGGGTGAAGTGACCTCCTTCGCCCTGCCGCCCATGCTGCGTCGCGGCAAACTGCCACGCATGAAGAAGCAGGAGTCCACTGAAATCGCCGTCCCGTCAGCGCCGTCCGCAAGGGATACCGTCCCCGCATTGCCCCAACTGCTGGCCGCGCAGCAAGCGGCGGTAGAGGCCATTGCCGGCATTGAGGGATTCCATACCCTGCTGCTGCATGGCGTCACCGGCAGCGGCAAGACGGAGGTCTATCTGCGCGCCATCGCCGCCGTGCTGGCGCGCGGCGGCCAGGCACTGATGCTGGTGCCGGAAATCGCGCTGACGCCGCAACTTGAAGGCCGCGTTGCCGCGCGTTTTCCCGCTGCGCACATCGTTTGCGCCAACAGCGGCATGGCTGATGCGGCGCGAGCCAGAGGGTTTCTCGATGCACTCTCCGGGCGCGCCCAGATTGTGCTCGGCACCCGCCTCGCCGTGTTCATGCCGCTGCCGCGCCTGCAACTCATCATCGTCGATGAGGAACACGATGCCTCCTTCAAACAGCAGGACGGCCTGCGCTATTCGGCGCGCGATGTTGCCATCTGGCGCGCCCATCAACTGAACATTCCCGTCGTGTTGGGTTCGGCGACGCCTTCGCTGGAGACTTTTCATCACGCGCAGCCGAAGGCCGACGCTCGTCCGGGCCAGCCCGACGGCGGCACCGGTCGCTACCAGTTACTCGAACTGCCCGAGCGCGCCGTGGCCGAGGCCATGCCGGTGGTGCGCATCATCGACACACGGCGCGAGAAATTGCAGGAGGGACTTTCCGCCGCCTTGCTTGCCGGTCTGCAACTGCGTCTGGAACGCGGCGAGCAAAGCCTGGTGTTTCTCAATCGCCGTGGCTATGCCCCCGTGCTGGCCTGCCCGCCCTGCGGCTGGATTTCACGCTGCCAGCGCTGCGCCGCCAATCTGGTGCTGCATCTGGCCGACCAGCGGCTGCGCTGCCACCACTGCGGCTTTGAAGCCCGCGTACCGCGCGCCTGTCCCGACTGCGGCAACGTCGATCTGCTGCCCTTCGGGCGCGGCACGCAACGCCTCGAAACCATGCTCGTCGAACGCTTTCCCGAGGCGCGTGTGCTGCGCATCGACCGCGATTCGGCGAGCACGCCGAAGAAGTGGCAGGCCCTGCTGGCGACCATCCACGCCGGCGAGGCGGACATCCTGGTCGGCACCCAGATGCTGGCCAAGGGCCACGACTTTCCGTTGCTCACCCTGGTCGGCGCCGTCGGCGCAGACGCCGCGCTGTTCGCCGCCGACTTCCGCGCTCCCGAACGGCTTTTCGCACAGCTCATGCAAGTCGGCGGGCGCAGCGGTCGCGCCGATTTGCCCGGCGAAGTGTTGATCCAGACCGAGTATCCCGATCATCCGCTGTATCAGGCGCTGGTCGAACACGACTACGTGCGCTTCGCCCGCTCGCAACTGGGCGAGCGGCGCATCGCCGGCTTTCCGCCCTTCAGCTTTCAGGCCATGCTGCGCGCCGAGGCGCGGACCATGGAGCAGTCGCTGGCGTTCCTCGCCGCCGCGCGCAATGCTGCCGCAGCGCTGGCCGACGGCGTCACGCTCTACGATCCGGTGCCGATGCGCCTGCAACGCCTGATGACGCTGGAACGCGGTCAACTGCTGGTCGAATCCGTCAGCCGTCCGGCCTTGCAGGCCTTTCTGGCGAAATGGATGGACAAACTGTATGCGCTGAAGATGCCCGGCGGCCTGCGCTGGCATCTGGATGTCGATCCGCTGGAGTTCTAGAACAGGCCTGCTCTATTGAGTCGGCCATTTAGGCGCGGCGGGCGCAATGAAACCCGCGAAGGCCGTATACTGTGCGCCCCCTTGAGTCCCCTTTCCGGATGAACCATGACCATCAAGTGTGACAAGTGGATCCGCCGCATGGCGGCCCAGCATGGAATGATCGAACCCTTCGAGCCCGAACTGGTGCGCGAAGTCGATGGCCGCAAGATCGTCTCCTACGGCACATCGAGCTACGGCTACGATATTCGTTGCTCGCGCGAATTCAAGGTGTTTACCAACATCTACTCGACCATCGTCGACCCGAAGAATTTCGATCCGAATTCCTTTGTCGAGATGGACGGCGATCATTGCATCATCCCGCCGAATTCTTTCGCCCTGGCGCGCACCATGGAGTACTTCCGCATTCCGCGCAATGTCCTGACCGTCTGCCTCGGCAAGAGTACCTACGCGCGTTGCGGCATTATCGTAAACGTGACGCCCTTCGAGCCGGAATGGGAGGGTTATGTGACGCTCGAATTTTCCAACACGACGCCGCTGCCGGCCAAGATCTACGCCGGCGAAGGCTGCGCCCAGGTGCTGTTCTTCGAATCCGACGAGGTCTGCGAGACCTCCTACAAGGATCGCGGCGGCAAGTACCAGGGGCAGGTCGGCGTGACCTTGCCGAAGATCTAGAGCGAAGGATATCGCCGTGCGTTTCCACTTTCCCATCATCATCATCGACGAGGATTTCCGTTCCGAAAATGCCTCTGGGCTGGGCATTCGTGCACTGGCGGAAGCCATCGAAAAGGAAGGCATCGACGTGCTGGGCGTCACCAGCTACGGCGACCTCTCCTCATTCGCGCAGCAGCAGAGTCGCGCTTCGGCGTTCATCCTCTCGGTCGACGACGAGGAACTGGCAAATCGGGAAAAGGAAACCATTGCCGAACTGCGCGGCTTTGTCGAGGAGATCCGCTACAAGAACGCCGAGATCCCGATCTTCCTGCATGGCGAGACGCGCACCAGTCGCCATATCCCGAACGACATCCTGCGCGAACTGCACGGCTTCATCCATATGTTCGAGGACACGCCGGAATTCATCGCCCGCCATGTCGTGCGCGAGGCCCGGACCTATCTCGACTCGCTGCCGCCGCCTTTTTTCCGCGCGCTGGTGCACTATGCCGCCGACGGCTCCTATTCGTGGCATTGTCCCGGCCACTCGGGCGGCGTGGCTTTTCTCAAGTCGCCGGTGGGCCAGATGTTCCACCAGTTTTTCGGCGAAAACATGTTGCGCGCCGATGTCTGCAATGCCGTCGAGGAACTCGGCCAGTTGCTCGACCACACCGGCCCGGTGGCGGCCTCCGAGCGCAATGCCGCGCGCATTTTCAACGCCGACCATCTTTACTTCGTCACCAACGGCACGTCGACCTCCAACAAGATCGTCTGGCATTCCACGGTGGCGCCGGGGGACATCGTGGTGGTGGATCGCAACTGTCACAAGTCGATTCTCCACGCCATCATGATGACCGGTGCAATCCCGGTGTTCCTGATGCCGACGCGCAACAACTACGGCATCATCGGGCCGATCCCGAAGGAGGAGTTCCGCTGGAAGAACATCCAGAAGAAGATCGCCGCCCACCCATTCGCCACCGACAAGAACGCCAAGCCGCGCGTGCTGACCATCACCCAGAGTACCTATGACGGAATCATGTACAACGTCGAGGAAATCAAGGAGATGCTCGACGGCAAGATCGATACCCTGCATTTCGACGAGGCCTGGCTGCCGCACGCCGCCTTCCACGATTTCTATGGCGACTATCACGCCATCGGCGCCGACCGGCCGCGCTGCAAGGAATCCATGGTGTTTTCGACGCAGTCGACGCACAAGCTGCTGGCCGGGTTGTCGCAGGCTTCGCAGATACTGGTGCAGGACGCCGAGAACAACAAGCTCGACCGCGATGTGTTCAACGAAGCCTACCTGATGCACACCTCGACCTCGCCGCAGTACGCGATCATCGCCTCTTGCGATGTCGCCGCGGCGATGATGGAGGAGCCGGGCGGCAGGGCGCTGGTCGAGGAGTCCATTGGCGAGGCGCTCGACTTCCGCCGCGCCATGCGCAAGGTGGACAAGGAATGGGGCGTCGACTGGTGGTTCAAGGTCTGGGGTCCGGACGACCTTTCCGAGGAAGGCATCGAGGAGCGCGACGCCTGGATGCTCAAGCCCGGCGCGCGCTGGCATGGCTTCGGCAGACTGGCCAAGGGCTTCAACCTGCTCGATCCGATCAAGGCCACCGTCATTACCCCCGGACTCGACGTCGACGGCGCCTTTTCCGATGATCTCGGCATTCCTGCGGCGATCGTCACCAAGTATCTGGCCGAACATGGCGTGATCGTCGAGAAGTGCGGCCTCTATTCCTTCTTCATCATGTTCACCATCGGCATTACCAAGGGCCGCTGGAATACCCTGGTTACCGCGCTGCAGCAGTTCAAGGACGACTACGACCGGAACCATCCGCTATGGAAGGTGCTGCCCGAGTTCGTGATCAAGCATCCGCGTTACGAGCGCGTCGGCCTCAAGGATTTGTGCACCCAGATTCATGAGGTGTACAAGTCCAGGGACATCGCTCGCCTGACCACCAAGATGTATCTGTCCAACATGGTGCCGGCCATGCCTCCGGCGGAAGCGTTTGCCAAAATGGCGCATCGCGAGATCGACCGCGTGTCCATCGACAAGCTCGAAAATCGCGTCACTGCGGTGCTGCTGACGCCCTATCCGCCGGGGATTCCGCTGCTTATTCCGGGCGAGCGCTTCAACGCCACCATCGTGCGTTATCTGAAATTCGCCCGCGAGTTCAACGAGAAGTTTCCCGGTTTCGAGACCGATATCCACGGTTTGGTGAAGGACGCCAGCAATGGCGCCGTGCGCTACTACGTGGATTGCGTGCGCCAGTAGAAATAGTCGGCGCTGGCGGCGACCCGAAGGTAGTGCAGAGCAAGGCGGTCAGCGTCGGGCGTAGCTGACGAAAGCGTAGTCGAAACCGGATTCATCGCGATGCATTTCGCGCGTGGCTTGTCGCCAGTGACCGGGGTCGATGGTGGGAAACCAAGTGTCGCCTTCAAAGGTGGCGTCAATCTCGGTCAGTTCGAGGCAATCTGCCAGCGGCATTGCTGCCGCGTAGAGTTCCGCGCCGCCGATGACGAAGGCTTCGCCGCCTTCCGCAGCGGCGACGGCGGCGGGCAGTGAAGGGGCAACCGTGGCGCCGGAGGCGGAGTAGCTGTCATCGCGCGTAACGACGATGTTGCGCCGCCCCGGCAGGGGGCGGAAATTGGCCGGCAACGACTCCCAGGTTTTGCGCCCCATGATGACCGCATGGCCCATGGTCAGCGCCTTGAAGTGCTTTAGATCCGCCGGCAGCCGCCAGGGCAGGCGGTTGTCGATGCCGATCACGCCATTTCTGGCGACGGCGGCGATCAGGGTGAGGGTTGCCATGGACATCCAGAGGCGGTTAAAGCCTTTGGTAAAGCTCGACGTACTGCCTGGCAGCTTCTGCCCAGCCTGATTTGCGAGCCATGCCGCGCTTTTGCAGCGCGCGCCAGCCTTTGGCGTCGCGCCAGGCCGTGGTTGCGCGTTGCAGGGCTTGCAGCAAAGCGTCGGCGGTGGCCGTGCCGAAGACAAAACCGTTGCCCAGCTTTTCGTCGGCGGCATCGATCACCGTATCCGCCAGTCCGCCGGTGGCGCGCACCACTGGCGGGGTACCGTAGCGCAGGCTGTACATCTGGTTGAGACCGCAGGGCTCGAAGCGCGAGGGCATGACAAAAATGTCGGCCCCGGCTTCGATGCGATGGGCCAGCGCCTCGTCGAAGCCGACGGCCACCGCGCATTGCCCCGGATGCTTGCGCGCCAGTGCCGCATAGTCTTGCTCCAGCGCGTGCGTGCCGCTGCCCAGAACGACAAGTTGCGCCGGCAGATCGAGCGCCTGCGAGGTTACCTCGAGCAGCAGATCGAGACCCTTCTGTTCGGTCAGGCGGCTGACCACGCCCAGCAGGGGAATATCCCGGCGTTGCTCAAGACCGAGCTGTCGTTGCAGTTCCGCCTTGTTGATCGCCTTGTCCTCCAGGCGGCGCGCGCTGTAGGTCTGGTGCAGGTGCCGGTCGGTGGCCGGGTTCCATGCCTTGTCATCGATGCCATTGAGAATGCCGGACAGTTGTTCCGTTCGATGGCGCAACAAGCCGGCCATGCCCATGCCTTCTTCGTCAGTCTGGATTTCACGTGCGTAGCCCGGGCTTACCGTGGTAATGGCATTTGCATGCTTCAATCCGGCCTTGAGAAAGGACAGATAGCCATAGTATTCGACGCCGTCGATTCCCCAGGCTGCATCCGGCAGTCCCAGTTCGAACAGGGAGGCGTGGTCGAACAGTCCCTGAAAGGCCAGGTTGTGCACGGTGAGCAGCGACCTCGCCCGCCGTCCCGGCAGGTAGTGCAGGTAGGCGGGCGCGAGTCCGGTTTGCCAGTCGTGGCAATGGACGATGTCGGGTTGCCAGTCGAGCGTGCTGGCCTCGGACCCCAGCCAGGCGGCGACGCGCGACAATAGTCCGAAGCGCAGATGATTGTCGAGCCAGTCGCGTCCTTCGGGACCAAGGTACGGGTTTCCAGGGCGATTGAAGTAGGGCGGGTAATCGAGCAGCAGGAGCGGCGTGCCATCGGGCGAGAGAGCTTGCCTCAGCGTCGGGGTGGGCAGCAGACCGCCCAGTTCGAGGGGCCGCGCGATCTCTTCCGCGTCAGGAAAACCCTCCAGCATTTCGGGGTAGGCGGGCACCAGCACGCGCACGTCCATCCCCAGTTTGCGCAGTGCCGCAGGCAGCGCGCCGGCAACGTCGCCAAGACCGCCGGTCTTGACCCAGGGGGCAAGTTCCGATGTGGCGAAAAGAATCTTCACGACATGCTGGCGTTAATCAGGCCGGCAGTTGAACTGTCGAGGCGGTCTGTCGGCGCCTTTCCCTCGATGATGGGCAGCAGGCGACCGGCAAGTTGCTTGCCATATTCCACGCCCCACTGGTCGAAGGGGTTGATGTTCCAGATAATGCTTTCGACGAAGACTTTGTGCTCGTAGAGTGCCAGCAGCGCGCCCAGGGTGAATGGATCGAGGCGCGGCAGCAGCAGCGTGGTCGAGGGCTGGTTGCCGGGAAAGCTGCGGTAAGGCGCGAGCAAGGCCACCTGGTCGGCTGACATGCCACTCGCCACGAGTTCCGCCGTGGTTTCGGCCAGCGTCCTGCCGCGCATCAGGGCTTCGCTCTGGGCGAAGCAATTCGCCAGCAGTTTTTCGTGGTGCCCCGGCAAGGCGAAGTCGGGTTGCCGGCAGACGATGAACTCGCAGGGCACCAAACGACCGCCCTGGTGGATCAACTGGTAGAACGCATGCTGGCCGTTGGTGCCGGCTTCGCCCCAGAGGATGGGCGCCGTGGCGCAGTCCAGCGGTGCGCCTTGTCGGTCCACCTGCTTGCCGTTGGACTCCATTTCGAGCTGTTGCAGGTAACGCGGCAGCAGTGCCAGCGACTGGCTGTAGGGCAGCAGGGCGCGGTTCTCCGCGCCGAGAAAGTTGCTGTTCCATATTTCCAGCAGCGCCAGCAAGCCAGGCAGGTTTTCCGCGGGCGGCGCGGAAAAGAAGTGCTCGTCCATGGCATGAGCGCCGGCCAGCAATTGCTGGAAGTGGTCGAAGCCGACCGCCAACACCAGCGGCAGGCCAATCGCCGACCATAGCGAATAGCGACCGCCGACCCAGTCCCAGAAGGCAAAGGCGTTTTCCGGGTCGATGCCGAAACGCGCCACTTCCGTCAGGTTGGTCGACACCGCGACAAAGTGCCGGGATACTGCCGCCTCGCCCAGCGCCTGGACCAGCCAGTGGCGCGCCGACGCGGCGTTCTGCATGGTCTCCTGCGTGGTGAAGGTCTTGCTGGCGATGATGAACAGGGTGGTGCGCGGCTGCAATCCTTTGATCACGGTGGCCAGATCGGCGCCATCCAGATTGGCGACGTAATGCACTTTCAGTTCCGGATGACGGAAGGCGGCCAGCGCCTGGGTGGCCATGCGTGGCCCCAGGTCGGAGCCGCCGATGCCTATGTTGACGATGTCGGTGATCGGCTCGCCGGTGGCGCCGCGCCAGTGGCGGCCATGGATCTGCGCCGCAAAGCGCCGCATCTTGTCCAGTTCGCCCAGCACTGCCGGCATGACATCATGACCGGCGTGCAGGATCGGCCCCTTGCCTGCCGGATGGCGCAAGACGATGTGCAGCGCGGCGCGTCCTTCGCTGTGGTTTATCGCGGAGCCGTCGCGCATGCGCGCGATCCAGCCCGGCACATCGGCGGTCTGCCAGAGACCGCGCAGCAGGTCCATGGTTTCCGGGGTGACGCGCTGCTTGGAATAATCCAGCAGCCAGTCATTCCACGAGACCGACAGCCGCGCAAAGCGTTGCCCATCGGCAGCGAACATGTCGCGCAGATGCACGTTGCGTCCGGTGTCGGCCGCGCGCTTCAGTGCTTCCCAGGTGGCCTTCATTGGCGGCCTCTCACAGCCAGAGCATCATGCCCATCTCGAAGGGATGGGTCAGCAGCGGATGGGTCGGAAATGTTCTCACGCGGTACTCCATCTTGCCGCACTGGTCGGGGGTCAGCTCGCGCGAGAAGAGGTGCTCGCCACTGTCGAGGACGCGCTCATGGTGCAGTTCATAGCGCCGGGCCCGGGCCGAGGTGGGCTCGCCGGGGCGGGTGAATACCAGTTCCACGGTCAGGTCGCTCGGCGTCAGATTGTCGAGCTGGACCGCAACCTCGAAGTGCATCGTTTCGCCGTAGCGGATGCGTGCCGCAACCTGATCGACGCGGCGCAGACGGATACGGGGCCAGGCGGCGCGTACCCGTGTCTTCCAGTCGGCGACATGGCGCGCGCCGGAGAACCCGTCGGCGGAGTATTTGCGCCACTGCTCCGCGGCCGGCGAATAGAACTTCTCGGCGTAGTCGGTCAGCATGCGCTGCATGTTGAAGCGGGGCATGATGGAGGCGATCGACTGCTTGGCCATCGCCACCCACTCCGGTGAATAGCCGAGCGAGGTGTTGCGGTAGTACATCGGGATAACACTGTCCTGGAGCAACTCGTACAGGGTGCGCGCCTCGTCGGCGTCGCGCTGGGCTGGGTCGAGGCCTTCGGCCGCCGGCTTGATCGCCCAGCCGTTCTTGCCGTCGTAGCCCTCTCCCCACCAGCCGTCGAGCACCGACAGGTTGATGGCGCCGTTGATCGCCGCCTTGATGCCCGAGGTGCCGGAGGCTTCCAGAGGATAAATCGGGTTATTCAGCCAGACATCGACCCCGGCCACCAGGCGCCTGGCCAGATGCAGGTCATAGCCTTCGACCAGCAGGATGCGGCCTTCGAACTCGCGCTGGTGCGAAAGCTCGGCGATGCGGCGAATCAGTTGTCGGCCCGGTTCGTCCGCCGGATGCGCCTTGCCGGCGAAGATAAACAGCACCGGACGCTGCGCATCGGAAAGAATCTCGCGCAGCCAGTCAAGATCGTTGAACAGCAGCGCGGCGCGTTTGTAGGTGGCGAAACGCCGGGCGAAGCCGATGGTCAAGACGGTCGGATTGGTCGGGTCGGTGCCGCGCAGGACGCGATCCAGGTGCGCCTCCGAGCCCTGGTTGCGCAAATGCTGCTGGCGTACCCGGCTGCGCACCAGATGCAGCAACTGGGCCTTGAGCGACTGGCGAATGCTCCAGAAAATCTGGTCCGGAATGCGATGGATGCCGTTCCAGCAACTTTGATCGGTGAGGCGGTGCTGCCAGCCAAGACCGAGGTGGCGGTCGAAGGTCTCGTACCAGTCGGTGGCGAGAAAGGTGGGCGCGTGCACCGCGTTGGTGACGTAGTCCATCGGGTTCTCGGCTGCGGTGATCTGCGGCCACATGTCGCCGCAGATGCGCGCCGACACCTCGCCATGAATGCGCGATACGCCGTTGTGAAAGCGCGAGCCGCGCAGGGCCAGCGCGGTCATGTTGAATTCGCCGCCGCCGGCGACGCGGCCCATGCCGAGCAGGCCGTCGCGATCAAGCCCGGCGGCCCTGCAGAACTCGCCGAAGTAGTGCATGACCATGTCGTCGGCGAACTGATCGTGCCCGGCGGGTACCGGCGTATGCGTGGTGAATACTGTGTTGGCCGCTGCTGCTTCCAGCGCGGCGGCAAAGGGCATGTTTCCGGCGACCAGATTGCGAATGCGTTCCAGCACCAGGAATGCGGCGTGGCCCTCGTTGATGTGCCACACGGTCGGGCGCAGGCCGAGCGCGCTGAGCGCACGCACGCCGCCGATGCCGAGCAGGATTTCCTGTTCGATGCGCGTGCGCCGGTCACCGCCGTAGAGCTGATGCGCGATGCCGCGGTCGGCTTCCCGGTTTTCATCCAGATCGGTGTCGAGCAGGTAGAGGTTGTTGGTGCCGACGCGTGCCAGCCAGATTCTGGCCCAGACCGTGCGACCGGGGAAATCCACGGCGATGCGCACGTCCGTGCCGTCTGCGGCGCGCACCGGCGTTATCGGCATGTCATCAAAATCGTTGTCGCCGTAGTGGGCCGTCTGATTTCCGTCGCGGTCGATGGTCTGGCGGAAATAGCCTTGCCGGTACAGCAGGCCGACGGCAACGAAAGGCAAATGCAGGTCGGAGGCACCCTTGCAATGGTCGCCGGCGAGAATGCCGAGGCCCCCCGAGTAAATCGGCAGGCTTTCATGAAAGCCGAACTCGGCACAGAAGTAGGCGATCAGATCGGTGGCTTGCAACGGCGGTTTGCCCGGCAGTTCCAGCCGGGGTTCCGAGTGATAGGAATCGTAGGCCGACAGCACCCGGTTCATGGTGCCGAGAAATACCGGATCCTCGGCGGCCTCGTTGATCCGCTTTTGGTCAATGCGTTTCAGGAAGGCCTTGGGGCTGTAATGCACCGCACGCCACAGGCCCGTACTCAGGCGGGCGAACAGGGAGCGGGTCGGCCTGTCCCAGCTGTACCACAGGTTGTTGGCGAGTTCTTCGAGACGCACCAGGCGTGGCGGAATTGCGGGATTGACTTCGAGCTGATAACGGGTGCCGGGCATGATCTTGGGTTTGTGGCGAAGGAATGTGGCGATTCTACGATGCGGAAGACACCCTGAGCGTGATGTGCTGTTCGGTACCGACCACGGGCGACCAGGCGAGAGTGATACAGACGGCCTGCATGACTTTTTCAAAGCCGGCCTCGGATTGGGAAACGGTTCTATGTGGCCGCGCCTTGAGGTGCACCGGCTGCTTTGATTCAATCCGCAATGCGCCGCGCAATTCGGTGTCTTCCAGCATGATCCGGTGTATGCCATCGAGCTTCAGTTGATGGCCAAAGCCACCGGGGATGCCGCCGTCGGCAAGCACATAACGTCCGCCGTAGCCATCGCAACTGGGCAGGGCAAGATTGAGTTCGGTCTCGATCAGGGCCGGCAGTCCGTCGCCCTCGGCGCGGAAAACGACGCTCAGGGTGTCGCCTTCCAATCGATAGGTCTTCTCGATGCGCCAGCCGTCGCCAGTCGCAATCCAGGCGCCCTGGCGGTCGCCGGCGCGGTAGCTGTCGAGTGGAACAAGCATGCCGTCGGCGCCGGGTTGATGACCGATGCGTTCGAGGAATATCCCTCGCGGTCGGGAGTCGGGTGCGGCATCCTCGGGCCGGATGGCGTGGAGGAAGGCGACGCGGTCATGAGCCGAGGCAATTCCCTTGCTCGCATCAGATGTAGCGTGCACCTGCGTCGCCCGATCTATTTTGGCGTGATAGGCCTCGGCGTAGGCACGCAGCGTGTCGCCGAAATTGTGCGTCAGCATAAGGCTGGAAAGTTCCACCAGCGCGGCGTTGCCATCGTCACGGACAAAAGCCTGCAATTTGTTGTTGCGCAGGGCCGTTTCGAGATGGCCGTCATGATCGAGATCGAGCTGCTCAAAAGTCGGCGCTGGCGCTACGGCGGCCAATGCCGCTTCGAGCGCCAGCAGGTTGTTCCATACGGCGCGGCGCAGGTGGGGCAGATAGAGGCCGCCGAACAGGCCGTGCCAGTAGGCGTCGTTGGCTTGTGCCCGGTGCAGATGCTCCTGCATGGCGGGGCTGTGCTGCGCGACTGACAGCGTTGCCAGTCGTTGCGAGGCGTCGAGCATGCGCTTGTGCATCCAGTTGGCCTCCGGGTAGCGCGACATGAAGTTGCGCCAGATGCCGCCGCGCAGGAAGGGCTTGTGCGCCTCGAAGCGACCAGCGGCCTTTTCCGCCTCGATCAGGGCATGATAGGCTGCGGCGCGCGGCGCCGGCAGCGTCCACTCGTTCATCTCGATGTAGGAAGTGGTCGGCAGATAGACGATGCCACGGGTTTTCTCGCGGGCGTGGTAGTCGGCAAATGTCTCGGTGCGAATCAGAGGGGAAGCCAGCACGCCTTCGATGAATCGCGTTAACCAGCCATTCTCGTAAACCCACTCGTAGGTTTCGGGCCAGATGCCGAATTTCTCGATGTCGTCGAAATAGATCGAGGCGCGATGACCGGCCCGCGCCAGGTCCTCAAGCCAGGCGACGGCATCGGCGGCCGCTGAAAAAGGCAACCGGTAGCGCGCCGCTTCGGAAATCGGAAACAGGTCGAGGCACTGGCCGTTCTCTTCGGTGGTGTAGAAACTGTCGAGCTTTGCGCCATCCTCCCCGGCGCACAGAAAGTGGTAATCGTCGACCGCCACGTAGCGGATGCCGGTCTCGACCAGCGCCGGTACCACCGAGGATTCCCAGACCCTTTCGGTCAGCCAGGCTCCGGCGGGGCGCATGCCGAAGCGCTGCTCGATCTTGTCCGACAGCGTGGCGATCTGCGTCACCCGGTCGCGGTGCGGAATCGCCGCCAGAACCGGCTCGCAGTCGCCGGAGCCGAACCACTCGACCTGGCCGCGCCGTGTCATGGCCGTGAGGCGCGCCATGTCGTCGGGGAAGCGCTCGAACAGGACATCCAGCAGCCAGCCGGAAAAGTGCACGCTGAAGCGGAAAGCTGGATAACGCTCCATCACGCGCAGGAACATGCCGTAGCTGCGGATATGGGCGTCGTCGATGACTGCCGGAAAATTGCCGACGGGTTGGTGGGCGTGGACGCCGAACAGAAGGGTGATGGGCTGGGTCATGATAAGAAATGAAGTTTGCGAAGTCGGATTGTCAATGAAGGGGGCAAGTCATCTTCCGTACGGCTTTGTCGCCCGGCGTTCCTCGAAGTGTGTTGCTGGGCAAGGACTTTCTGATACACGGTGTTCTGGCGACTCGCATCCGCCGTCTCGTCAGCGCCGACTATGGGGAATGCCAGCCTGACCCAATGGTGCCAGTTTAGCGCACGCGCATATTTGCCGCGCAGTTTTTGTGAGTTCTATTGCACAAAGTCGGCACCCCACCCCGCAGAAGAATTCGTACTAGAATAAATCGCAGTACTAAAGGTATATCGTTGACCTGATGGGAGGGGTCGGCGGGCCGTTTGCCGGAGTTCGGCAGGCTCGCTGCAGACAGCCATCTCGCCGGTTCGTTTCTTCCTGATTCTTGGTGTCGGTAAATCATGAGTTTCACGACCTGGAATAACGAGTACTCCGTAGGCATCGACGAGATCGACGATCAGCACAAAGGGCTGGTCGATTGCATTGCGAATCTGGAAGAATCGATTGAAGGCGTCGATGAGAAACAGCGATGGACGGCGGTCCATTACGCCATCGTGCAACTTACCGACTACACCCGCATCCATTTCTCTGTCGAAGAGAGCCTCATGCGCATTCTTGGCTACCCGCAGCGCGATGCCCATATCGCCCAGCACAATATTTTCATCTCATTTCTGAAGAATGTTCAGCGCAAGTCCATCACTCACGACATTAGCGAGGACGAGATCGTCCGCTATCTGCGCGAATGGCTGTTGACGCACATTCTTCGCGATGACAAGCAATACGCAGTTTGGTTTGAGGCGGCCAATTCTGGCGGCGCTAGGCGCATGACCTAGGCGTTGTTGCAGAGCGGATCATGTCCGGTTGCCGAGAGTCGACGCCGGTCACTTTGCTCTCCGCATCGTACCGTCGTGCGCGGCGTCGCTGCTGCCGGTGCAAATGGGTTTTTCCAGTTGGGCCGGCGGCTCCAGTTGTAGCAGGCGATAGAGCCGCACCAGATTGCGCCGGTACAGGCTGTCGAAGCTGGCGACGGCGGCGGACGGGTTGTAGTCGCCGAACCACCAGAACCAGTCGGAGCTTTCGCAAATAGCCAGTTGCGCCTCGACGGCGGCGATTTGCGCGGTATCCAGCCGACCGCTGGCGAGAACCCGGTCACAGCTCTGCTTGGCTTCGCACAGCAAATCCCAGCCACGGTTTTTCGATTCGTCGCCGATCCATGTCGATAGCGTGCCATACACCCAGCTGCCTGCGGTCAGGCGTGGCAGGACGCAGGCGACCGACGGTTCCGCCCGCGCCAGAAGCTCGCCGTAGGTGGTGGTGCGGATGCGCGGATGCACGGCCAGCAGGGCGTAAAGATCCTCGAAAAAGTAGTAGCCATTGTAGGGATAGTGTTCCCAGGCATTTTCGCCGTCGAGAATGATGCTGACCACCGGCGTTTCGTTTTCGGCGGCGGCGTCGAGGATGGTCTCCAGTTGCAGGACGAGGTGCTGGGCGGCGTCGCGACCGTGCCATTTGGCATAGTCGAAGCCGATCAGGTCGGAGAGTCGTTCATCGCGGAAAAACAGCGTCAACCCCGGCGCCTGCTGCAACTGCCAGGGATGGTAGGGCGCGCGCGAGTCGACGAGCTTGCTGGCGGCGAGGCTGTTGTTGAGTACCCCCTCGCCACTGGCGATCCAGCGGCAGCCGGCTGCGACCAGATGCTTGACGAAGTCCTCGGAGACCGCGCCTTCGGCGGGCCACATGCCGATCGGCGGCGCGCCGAAACGCTCGGCGTGGCTGCTGCGCGCGTCGTCGATCTGCCTGACGACGCGGCTGCGTCCACCGGGGTAGGCGGCGGCAAAGGGTAGCGGCGCGTCGGGCAGGCTTTCACGCGCGGCGCTGAAGTCGAGCAGGAGCGGCGACAGCGGATGCGTTTGCGGTGTGGAGGAAATCTCCACCTGGCCGCGATCAGCCAGCGCCCGCCAGCGCGGAATCAGTCCGCCGAGCAGTTCGCCGATGCTCGCCACCAGCCGTTGCCGGTCCTCTGCGTCATAGCCCGCGCCCTGGCTCATCAGCGTGGCCAACAGTGGATTGCGGCGGCGCTCGGTTTCGCCGGTCCAGGCCAGGTGGTACCAGGTCACCAGATCGGAAAAGTAGGCGCCGGACAGATAGCTGTAGGCCGACTCGCTTTCGTGATTGAGCAGCATGTAAATGTCGTGCAGGCGCTGGTAGTGCGGGAAAGGCGCCAGCATCTTGGTGTGATTGCTGCGAAAACAGGTACTCAGCAGCAGGTGCCGATCCGCTTCGCCGATGTGGTCCAGGTCGGGCGTGGCCAGCATGCGCAGTAGCGGATCGCGGAAATGACCGCTGGCGAACTGCCGCGCGTAGTCCTCGATCTGATCGAGCAGCACGGGCACGAAATTCACCACGCAGCGGATCTGCGGATGGCGTTCGAGATGCGCCGCCATGTCGACGTAATCCTTCATGGCATGCAGGTAGACCCAGGGCAGGACGAATTCGCCGTCGCCGTCATGCGTCGCCGTAGCGCCAGCGCCGACTCCCGTGGCGCCATGGTCGCGATAATCCGGCTGGTGCATGTGCCAGAGAAAGACCAGATCGAGGGTTTTCATGATCGGGGGCGGAGCCAATGCATCATGAAAGTTAGCGAATGGTATGCGCCGGCTGGCCGAGCATTTCCGGCGTGACCAGGGTGATGCCGGTTTCACTGACATGGAAGCGCTGGCGGTCGGCTTCTATGTCATGGCCGATGGTCATGCCGTCCGGAATGCGGCAATGCTTGTCCATCACCACCCGGCGCAGCTTGGCGTGGCGGCCAATGTGCACATCGGGCAGGATCACCGAGTCCTCGACCTCGGCGTACTCGTTTACGTACACCCGCGAAAACAGCAGCGACCTGCGCACCGTGGCGCCGCTGATGATGTCGCCCCCCGAAACCATGGAATCAACGGCGATGCCGCGCCGGCCTTCATCGTCGAAGACGAACTTGGCCGGCGGCAGTTGTTCCTGATGGGTCCAGATCGGCCAGTCGTCGTCATACAGATTGAGTTCGGGGGTGACCTTGGTCAGTTCCATGTTGGCCTCCCAGTACGCGTCGATGGTGCCGGCGTCGCGCCAGTAGGGAATCCCGCTGCTGTCCATGCCGACGCAGGAGTGGGCAAAGTTGTGGGCAAACGCACGATAGTTGGCGACGCAATGCGGAATCACATCCTTGCCGAAGTCGTGCGATGAGTGCGGATTGTCGTGGACGCGGAGCAGTTGCTCGTAGAGGAATTCGGCATTGAACACGTAGACCCCCATGCTGGCCAGCGCCCGGTCGGGGTGGTCGGGCATGGGCGGTGGATTCGCCGGTTTTTCGACGAAGGCCGCAACGCGCTGGTTGTCGCCGACATGCATGACGCCGAAGGCGCTGGCCTCCTTCAGCGGCACGTCGATGCAGGCCACGCTGAGGTCCGCCTGCCGATGCACATGCTCGGACAGCATGCGCCGGTAATCCATCTTGTAGATGTGATCGCCGGATAGCACCAGTACATGCCTGGGCCGGTTGCGCCGGATCAGGTCGAGATTCTGGAATACCGCATCGGCGGTTCCCTGATACCAGTCTTCGCTGACCTGCTGCTGGGCCGGCAGGATGTCGATGAACTCATGGAAGCGGCCGTCAAGAAAGCTCCAGCCGCGTTGCAAGTGCTGGATCAGGCTCTGCGCCTTGTACTGCGTGGCGACGCCGATGCGCCGGATGCCGGAATTGACGCAGTTGGACAGCGTGAAGTCGATGATGCGGAATTTGCCGCCGAAAGGCACCGCCGGTTTCGAGCGCCAGTCGGTAAGCTGCATCAGACGGCTGCCGCGCCCGCCGGCGAGGACGATGGCAAAGCTGTTGCGGGTGAGTTCGCTGACATTCATCCTAAAAGCCCCATTGTTTTCTCCAGGTGCATGGCGATTTCTCCGTTGCGGCTACAATCCGAAAGATAGCAAAAAAACTTACCGAATATATACCTATGTCCGACTCTGCCTGCGCCGCGTTGCTCGAAGCACGCGAACATGATCCCTTTTCCGTGCTTGGTCTCCATGCCGATGGTGCGGGCTGGCGTCTGCGGGTATTGCGCCCGCAAACGAAATCGATCGCGGTGGCGCTGGCCGATGGCGGCTGGGCGAAGCTTACACGCCATGGTCGTTCGGACCTTTTCGAGTGGCGGGGCGCCGAGCCGCCGCCCCGACCGTGGCGCCTGAACATCGATGGCGTCGAGCAGTACGATCCCTATGCCTTCCCGCCGCAGCCGCCTGCCGACGATCTGTACCTGTTCAACGCCGGGCGCTTGCGCCAGGCTTGGCGCACTTTCGGCGCGGTGCAGGAAATCCGAGATGGCATTGCCGGCGTCTGTTTTCGCCTCTGGGCGCCCAATGTCGAACGGGTTTCGGTGGTGGGCAACTTCAACGGCTGGGATGGCCGCGTGCATCCCATGGCGACTCTGGGCGGTTCGGGTGTCTGGGAACTGTTCATGCCCGAACTGGCGGCAGGTTCCTTGTATCGCTTCGAATTGAGAGTGCGCGGCAGCGGCGCGCTGCGGCTCAAGACCGACCCCTTTGCGCGTGCCTTCGAGCGGCGTCCGGCCTCGGCTTGCTGCGTCACGCCCGTTTCGGCGCATATTTGGAATGACAGCGCCTGGTTGCAGGCGAGAGCAAAGCGCGACTGGCTGTCGGCGCCGATGAGTACCTACGAAATGCACATCGGCAGCTGGATGCGGCATCCCGATGGCGGCTTCTACAGCTACCGCGAACTGGCGGCGCGGTTGGTTCCCTATCTGGTCGATCTGGGCTACACGCATGTCGAGTTCATGCCCCTGATGGAGCATCCGCTCGACGAATCCTGGGGCTATCAGTGCACCGGTTTCTTTGCGCCGAGCTCGCGCTTCGGCAGCGCCGACGATCTGCGTTTTCTGATCGACAGCCTGCATCAGGCGGGCATCGGCGTCCTCCTCGATTGGGTGCCCGGCCACTTTCCGGCCGATGACTGGGCGCTGGCCCACTTCGACGGCACGGCGCTCTATGAACACGCAGACCCGAAGCAGAAGATGCATCCCGACTGGGGCACGCATGTGTTCAACTACGGGCGCAACGAGGTACGCAGTTTCCTGCTGTCCTCGGCCTGCTACTGGCTGTCCGAATTCCACGTCGACGGTTTGCGCGTCGATGCCGTGGCCTCGATGATCTACCTCGACTATTCGCGCAAGGCCGGCGAGTGGACACCGAACATGTACGGCGGGCGCGAGAACCTCGAAGCCATCGCCTTTCTGCGCGAGATGAACGAAATGGTGCATGCCGATTTTCCCGGCGCACTGACCATCGCCGAAGAATCCACCGCTTGGCCGATGGTGTCGCGACCGACCTGGGTCGGCGGCCTGGGTTTCTCGATGAAATGGAACATGGGCTGGATGAACGACACGCTGGAGTACATGCAGCAAGATCCGGTGCATCGGCGCTACCACCACGAGCGGCTGACCTTCGGCCAGTTGTATGCCTACACCGAGAACTTCGTGCTGCCTCTGTCGCACGACGAAGTGGTGCACGGCAAGAGTTCCCTGCTGGGCAAAATGCCGGGCGACGAATGGCAGCGCTTTGCCAACCTGCGCCTGCTGCTGGCCTACCAGATGACGGCACCGGGCAAGAAACTGCAATTCATGGGCGCGGAATTGGGCCAGTCGTCGGAATGGCGGGCCGGCGAAGAACTGCCCTGGTATCTGCTGCAATATCCCCTGCATGCCGGGGTGCAGAGTCTGGCGCGCGAACTCAACCGGTTTTACGTGAGCGAACCGGCCTTGCATGAACTGGACTTTTCCGCCGAGGGCTTTCAGTGGATCGACTGTCACGATGCCGATCAGTCGGTGGTGAGCTGGGTGCGTCGCTCACGCGATGGTCGTCATGCCGTGGCGGTGCTCAACTTCACGCCCGTGCCGCGCCACGATTACCGCCTTGGCGTGCCGGAGGCTCGGGATTATCTTGAACGGATCAATACGGATTCGGCGCACTACGGCGGCAGCGACCTTGGCAACAGCGGTCGTGTCCGCGCCGAACCTCGCTCCTGGATGGGCTTCCCCGCCTCGTTGACGTTAACCCTGCCGCCCTTGGCGGCACTGGTGTTGCTGCCGGCCTGATCAGGCCGGCGGGAACTTCATTTTCCCAGACGGCCTTCCGCCAGTAGCCGGTCGATCTCGATTTCGGCCTGCACCCAGTCTTCCAGCGGATTGCCCGGCGCGAAGCCACGTCGCTCGGCGATGTGATAAGCGGCGACCTCGATGTAGTTCCTGCGCTGCTCGGCCGGGACGCTCGACTTTTTCTTTGCACGCGGAGACTCCGGCTTTGCCGCGACCGATTTCGGCGCTGCCTTTGGCGCCGCTTTGGGGGTGGGTTTGGCTGCCGGTGTCGGCTTGGCCGCCAGCTTTGCCTTGGCGACCGGTTTGGCCTTGGCCGGCGCAACAACCGCTACAGGTGCCGGACGTTTGCTGGGTGAAGCCTTTGCCTTGCTCTTGGTGGTTGCCATGGTGGCCTCCTCTACTTTGTTGAAGTGAACTTTTATCATGCTGCGCTCATTACATGACAAAACCTTGACGAGGGTCAAATCATTCGCATGCGAGCCGCAACGCACCATGCAAGCCCAGCAGCGGATCGGTGGTGACGTGGATCGGCATGGCGGCGGCGAGCGCGGCGTGCTCTGCCTTGTCGTTGAAGGCCGCAAGGAAACCGCCTTGTTGCAGCATCGGCAGCATTTTGGCGGCGATGCCGCCGGCCAGAAAAACTCCGCCGCGCGCCAGGCAGGCCAGCGCCATGTCCCCGGCAAAGGCGCCGTAGGCAGTCAGGAACAGGTCCAGCGAGCGATGTTCGGCGCCATTCGCATCCTCGATGGCTCGTGCCGCGATCTCCTCGGGCGGCAACGCGAGTCCGCCGACAAATTCATGGATGGCCGCCAGCCCCGGCCCGGAAACCACCCGCTCCCAGGTGACGCGGCCATGTCGCGCATGCAGGAAGGCCCATAGCGCCATCTGCTGCTCATCGGCCGGGGCAAAAGCGACATGACCGCCTTCGCCGGAAATCACGCGCCATTGCCCGCCTTGCGGCAAGACGACGGCCATGCCCAACCCGGTGCCGGCGCCGACCACCAGGCGCGGCGCCGTGAGCAGCGGTTCTCCCACTTGCAAGGTGAGCCGCTGCGCGGAAGATGCGGTGACGGCGCCCAGTGCGGCGGCGGCGAAGTCGTTGGCCAGGCGCAAGACGGGCAGGCCGAAGCGGCGCGACAGGGCATCGGCGTCGATCGTCCAGGGCAGGTTGGTCAAGCGCGCCGAGCGACCGTCGTCGGCGATCGGCCCGGCCAGCGCCAGGCAGCCGCCGGTGATCAACGATGGATCGGTCCGGGTGTCGGCGAAGAAGGCCGCCAGCAGGCTGGCGAAATCCGGAAAGTCGGCGTTGGCGAGACGGCGGTCAACAACCAGCGCGCCATCCCGCGCCAGGCCCAGCAGTGTCTTGGTGCCGCCAATGTCTGCTCCGAGAATCACACGGCCACCGGCGCGGAGATATGCGGATGCGGGTCGTAGCCTTGCAGCGTGAAATCCTCGTAGCAAAATCCAAAGATGTCCTTCACTGCGGGGTTCAGGAGCATGGTCGGACGCGGGCGCGGCTCGCGGGAAAGTTGCAGGCGGGTCTGTTCCATGTGATTGGAATAGAGGTGGCAGTCGCCGCCGGTCCACACGAAGTCACCGGGGGCAAGTTCGCAGACCTGCGCCACCATCAGCGTGAGCAGCGCATAGGATGCAATGTTGAAGGGCACGCCGAGGAAAATATCGGCGCTGCGCTGATAGAGCTGGCAGGACAGCCTGCCGTCCGCGACATAAAACTGGAACAGCGCATGACACGGCGGCAGCTTCATTTGCGGAATGTCGGCCGGGTTCCATGCCGAAACGATATGCCGGCGCGAATCCGGGTTCTGCTTCAAACCCTCGATCAGTTGCGTGATCTGATCGACTTCCCTGCCGTCGCCGCTCGGCCAGTGCCGCCACTGATGGCCGTAGACCGGGCCGAGATCGCCGTTGGCGTCGGCCCAGGCATCCCAGATCGAGACGCCGTTATCCTTCAGATAGCGGATGTTGGTTTCGCCCTGCAGGAACCACAGCAACTCGTGGATGATCGAGCGCAGGTGCAGTTTTTTGGTGGTGAGCAGCGGAAAACCTTCGGCCAAGTCAAAGCGCATCTGCCAGCCGAACACCGAGCGGGTGCCGGTTCCGGTGCGGTCGGCCTTCGCGTGGCCGTGGTCGAGTACGTGGCGCATCAGATCGAGGTAGGGGCGCATGGCGGGTGGCGGCGGGACATATAATCGACCGCTCATTTTACTGGATTCACTCATGAACCTCCCCCGCATCACATTGCAGACGGCTCGCGACCATGCCGAGATCGACGCGGCTGCCCATGGCCTTGTCATCCTGCCGGCAAGCGACGCCTTGCCGGCCGATCTGCCGCGGAAGGCCCAGTGGCTGGCGGTACTCAAACGCAAGGCGATGAAGCCGAAGGAACTGGCAAAAACGCCGCTGGTCATCGATCTGTCCGATGGCCGGCGTCTTGCACTGTTGATGGCGGATATCACGCTGTCGCGCTTCGAGCGCCTGACGCGTTTGCGCAAGGCCGTGATGCTGCTGCTGGACGAGTCGCCGAAGCGGCTTGCGATCCGGGTCGCGGCGGGCGAGGGCATGGACGACGTGGCGCGCGACGCGATTTACGTGGCGCTGATCAACGGCGTGCCGCTGCCGGCGCGCAAGAAGAAGCCGGCCGTGGCGTTGGCGCAGATCGACCTTTTCAGTGCGCTGACGCAAGCCGACCTCGCGCCGATCACCGCCCTGGCGCGCGCCAATCTGCTGGCGCGCGAGCTGACGGCGCTGGCGCCCAACGAGCTGACGCCGGCCACCTACCGCAAGCGCATCTGCGGCGTGGCGAAAGACGCCGGGCTGGCCATCGAGGAATTCGATTTTCGACGCTTGAAGAAAATGGGCGCGGGGGCTTTCTGTGCCGTGGCGCAAGGCTCGCATCACGAAGATGCCGCCATCGTGCATCTGTCATGGCAACCGAAGTCGGCAAAGAAGTCCGTGGCGCTGGTCGGCAAGGGCATCTGCTTCGACACCGGCGGCCACAATCTCAAGCCCGCGCGCTACATGGCCGGCATGCATGAGGACATGAACGGTTCCGCCGTGGCTCTGGCGTTGATGCTGGCGGCGGTCGAGATGAAGCTGCCGGTTGCCATCGACTGCTGGCTGGCGATCGCCCACAACCATCTGTCGCCCAGCGCCTACAAGCAGAACGACATCGTTACGGCGCTGGACGGCACTACCGTCGAGATCGTGCACACCGATGCCGAAGGCCGCATGGTGCTGGCCGACACTCTGCTGCTGGCGACGGGCGAGCATGGCCGCAGCAGGCCGAAGGCCAAGCCCGATCTGGTGATCGATTTCGCCACGCTCACCGGGTCCATGCATGTGGCGCTGGGCGCCCGCTACTCGGGTGTGTTCGCCAGCGGCGAGGCGCTGGGCGCGCTGGCGGTGGCAGCCGGCCACGCCAGCGGCGAGCGGGTTTGTGTTTTCCCCCTCGACGAGGACTACGATCCGGCGCTCGATTCCAAGGTGGCGGATGTCAAGCAATGCACTCTGGATGGCGAGGCCGACCATATTCTGGCCGCGCGCTTTCTGCAGCGTTTCACCCGCAAGCGACCGTGGATGCATGTCGACCTTTCTGCATCGAGTTGCAGCGGCGGGCTGGGCGCTACCGCGTCCGACCTCACCGGGTTTGGCGTTGCCTGGGGGCTGACTCTTCTGGCACGGTGGCTGGCGCGGGAATGACAGGGATTTTCAGACCGGCTATGCTTGTGTCGACTTGCTGAATATCCTCCACCATGCTCGGATTCTTCTCCAACAAGGCAGTTCATCCTCTGGCCGAGGCGGGCGAAGCCAAGCGCATTTTTGCCGAGATTGTCAGTCGCGAGCCGCAGGCCGCCGTCGAGGATGCCAGCGCCTGGCTGGAGTCGCTTGCCGCCGACGAGAGTTTCAAACTGGCGCAGCGCCTCGAACTGGTATTCAGGCTTGACGAAGCCGCCGTGGCGCAGGCGCGCCGTCTCGGTCGCGATTACCCGACTTTGAGCGGCACCAGCCGCACTGCGGAATCGCGGCAGTGGGAACTCGGCCACGGCTACTGGCAGCAGCTTGCCGCCGCTTATGTCGATTGCCTTGCCCGCTATCGCGCCGCCGAAAAGGCGGGCGAAGCCATCCGGCCCCAACTGCCGTTGATCCATGCCCGCTTGATCGGTGCGATGGCGGCCCAGCTCAAGTGGAAGCAGTTTCGCTATGGCCCGGTCGATCCCGAGTTCTGGATGGCGGTGGGCGGCCTCTATCTTGCCGCCGTCGAAGCGAAGATCGCCCAGAAGCCCGTGCAGCTCTATGCCGGCAGCGTGGAGAGCAGCATCGAGGCCGAATACCTCAAGGTGCTGGTTTTTCATGCCACATCGATGGACAAGCTGCAACCGCTGGAGATTGAAATTGCCGAACGTTTCATCGCCTGCTTCCTGCCCTTCTTTTCCCTGATCCGGGAACTTCGACCGGAGAACGTATATTGGGTCGACGCCGCCAAACCCCTGCCGCCGACGCGGTTGGCCAAGCTGCCGGAGGTGACGCCGACCTTGCGCTTTTTCAACGGCACGCGGGCGGTGGCAGAGGTGGGGAAAACCATCGAACAGATTCGCAGCGAGGGCCGTGTGCCGTCAACCATCAATCTCGGCGCCCAGTATGACGTCGGCACGGTGATTCCGGTGCTGGAACATCTGGCGATGTGCTGGGCGCCGAAGCCGCCGATGCGCAACGATGCCCGGCATCGGATCAACTCGCGGCTGAAAGTGGTCAATGGCCTGGCGGCGGTGCATCAACGGCTTTCCGGGCGCGGCGGCGGCATGGAGGGCGTCGAAACCTGGGTGATCGACGATGTCAGTCTGGGTGGTCTCGGCGCACAAGTGACCATTTCCGGTCGCGACTGGATTCGCATCGGCGCCCTGGTCGGCATGCAGGCCGAGGGCGGCGAGAACTGGCTGATCGGCATCATCCGCCGTTACGTTCGCAGCGGTCCGAACCAGGGCTCGGTCGGTATCGAAACCATATCCAAGACACCTCGCGCCGTATTTGCCGATGCCGGTGGTCTGCAAACCGAAGCACTGCTGCTGGATGTCCCGGAAGTCGGCGAGTATGCCCGCATGGTCCTGCCGGCCAATGCACTCGAAGACAATGTGGCGCTGGTGTTTGCCCTGGATGACAGGAATGCCCGCCTGCACCCGCGCGAAACGCTGGTGACGGGCGCCGATTTCGTTATCGCGAATTTTTTCGTGCAGTCATTCAGTTGATCTGCCCGCCAGCGGCAAATTTCAGCTTGCCGGGCGGATCGCCGATTTCGGTCGGAAGGCCTTGACCACGTCGGCGTTGGTCTCGACATACGGCCCTCCGATCAGGTCGAGGCAGTAGGGCACGGCGGCGAAGATGCCGGGCACCGTCTGCTTGCCTTCGGCATCCTTGACGCCCTCGAGCGTTTCTCTGATCGACTTCGGCTGCCCCGGCAGATTCAGGATCAGCGACTGGCCCCGCGCATGTTGCCTGATGGCGCCGACTTGCCGCGACAGGATGGCGGTCGGCACAAAATTCAGCGAAATCTGCCGCATTTGCTCGCCGAAGCCGGGCATGACTTTGTGCGCCACAGCCAGCGTGGCTTCCGGCGTCACGTCGCGCAGCGCGGGGCCGGTGCCGCCGGTGGTCAGCACCAGATGGCAGCCGACGACATCGCAAAGTTCGATCAGGGTCTGTTCGATGGTCGCCTGTTCGTCCGGGATCAGGCGTGTTTCCATGCGCCAGGGCGAGTCGAGCGCCTGAGTGAACCACTCGTGCAGTGCGGGGATGCCCTTGTCTTCATAGACGCCGCTGGAGGCGCGGTCGGAAATCGACACCAGGCCGATCAGGAGTTCTTGGGCCATACCATTTCCTTGAGTTGGTTGGCCAGCCGGCCAAGATATTCGTGCAGCGCCATCCGGCTCCTGCGCAACCCTTCGCCGGGCAGCAGGTCTGCCAGCAGCGATGGCGATCCGGTGCTGAACATGGTCGGTGCCGCGATGACGGTCAGGCCCTCGCGCTCGAACAGCGGAATCGCCCTTGGCAAATGCCAGCCATGGCTGAGCAGGGCAATCCGGGTCACGCCCGCCGCCTTCAGTATCGGCGCCGACATACTGGCGTTCTCGGCGGTGTCGCGCGAAGCAGCTTCGACCCAGCGCACCTTGACGCCGAAGTCCTTCTCCAGTGCTTCGCGCATCGATTCGCTTTCGGGGCGGCCGCCAAACGGGGCGCCGCCGGTAACCAGCAAGGGCAGGCCGGATGCGCGCGCCAGCCGGGCGCCATAGCGCACCCGTTCCAGCGTGGCCCAGCCGACGGTATCGCCGCCATATTCCGGGGCGCCGAAATACGAGCCGCCGCCAAGAATGACGATGGCCTGCGCCTTGGCGAGATCGCGGCGCGTGATTGGTGGGGCGGGTTCCAGGCTGGACAGCAGGGCTGTGCCGACGAGTGGCAGGGACAGCGCGAAAAGACCCAGCAGCGAGAGCGTGGCGAGTGCGAAGCCGCCGTTCCGCCAGCGCCGACTCTTGGCGCGCGCCAGCCAAAGCCCGAAAAACGCCAACAGCAGCGGGCCGACGGGCGGCAGAATCAGGGTGGCGAGGAGCTTCTTAAGCAGAAACATGGGTCAAAGGCGGGGCTGATCGCGTTTTAAGGGGGTGACCGGGCCGCTATTATCAAGCTAATTTGCCCTGACCACGATTTCATGACGAATCGCAACCACGATATCGAAACGCTTTGCCCGCATGCCGGCATGACGCCGGGCGGGGTGAGGCTGTCGGTCGATCGGGCGATGTCGGACGACATTTTGCGGGACATCGGCTTGGCTCCGGGGCGCTTCGCACGATGAGCCTCGAATTCATGAGCGGCGTCAACTGGCGTGACGTGGTACTGGCGCTGGCGGCGCTGATCGGGGTCTATCTGGTGCTATCCGTGATGCGCCTGTTTCAGGTCGGCGGCAGGCACCACGGTGGCGCAAAGAAAGAGGCTAGGAGCCGGTTTTCCGGCTGGGAGCCCTATTCCTCGCATCAGGGGCCGGAGCCTCAGCCCGTGCCAGCGGATACCGCGACGATGGTGAGCGAACCGAAGTTTACCGAGGAGCTGGCGCGTTCCAATGTTGATGTCGAACTCGATCGCCTGCGGCGTGAAAGCGTTCAATTGCGCGAGGAACTGGCGCGCCTGACCGAGGAGGTTTCGCGACTCAAGGCGGCGCGCAATGTGTCACCGCTTTACAACGAGGCGACGGCGTTGGCGCAGCAAGGCATGCCGGCCGCTGGAATTGCCGGTCACTGCGGCATCTCCATCGGCGAGGCGGAACTGGTCGCAGCTCTGGCGCGCGGCGGATCTGAATTTGAGCGGCAAGAACAAGACGAGGTTCGCGATGAACGAAACATCCAATCCGGAAACTGAACTCACGGCGGAAGACGCCCTCAAGCGGCGTCTTCTCGGTCGCATCGCTGTCGCAGCGGTGGTAGTGGTCGGCCTGCTGGGTAGTCTGGCGATGTTCGATGCGATTTACGCACCGGGGCATCCCGTACCCGTCGAAGTGGCCGCCCTGCCGCCCAAGAGTGAAGCGCCGCCTGCGGCTGAACCCGCCAAACAAGAAGAGCCCGCCGCTCCCGCCGCCGAGACGAAGCCGGAGTCTGCCGAGGTGGCGAAGGTCGAAGAAACAGCCGTGCCGGAGCGCACCGCCTCGCCTGACGCACCGCCGCTGCAACCGCTGCCGGCGGAGAAGCCAAGCCGGCCGCTGACCCGGCCGGCCACCGGTCGTCCGGCATTGATGCGCCCCTCCGAGCCGGTGCCGCCCGCAGCTTCACCCGCAGCGCGGCCGGAGCCGGCGCGCGAACTGGCGCGATCGCCTGCCGCATTACGGCGTGCGCCGGCCTCGCGACCGATCACACAGGCCATGGAACGCCAGTACGCATTGCAGATGGGCGTCTTCAGCAACGTCGCCAACGCCGAGGATTTGCGCGCGAAGCTGGAGCTGCATGGCATTCCCACCAGTATCGAGGCGCGCGTTCATGTCGGTCCCTTCAAGACAAGGGAAGAAGTCGAGGTCGCGCGCGCTAAACTGAAGGAATTGGGCCTCGATGGCGGCCTGCTGGTTTCCCTAAAGAAATGAACAGGAAAAATCCCATGAAAATTGAAAGCCCGCGTTTTGGCACATTGGAAGTGGAGCCCTCGCGCATCATCGAATTTCCGCGTGGCCTTGTCGGATTGGAGGAGTGCAAGCGCTTTTCCCTGTTTCATCCGGAAGGCGAAAAGCCCAGCTACTTCATTCTGCAGTCGCTGGACGATCCCGCGCTGGCTTTTCACATTGCCGATCCTGCGCAGTTCGGCTTTGCCCATGAAATCATTTTGTCGGACGAGGAGGCGGCCGATCTGCTCCTGAGCGATTCCGATCGCAACGTGGCGAATTCCGTCGCGCATCTCGTGGTGGTGGTGATGCTCAGCAAGGACGGCCCGAATCAGCCGATGCGCGCCAATCTGAACGCTCCCCTGGTCGTCAATCTCGATACCCGGCGCGGCCTGCAGCACGTTTTCGCCCGCCTCGACTTCAACGTCGCTCCGGCTTGAGTCGGGTTCGCCATGAGCCGCAAAATAATTTCCACATCCGCCGCGCCTGCCGCGATTGGCACCTACTCGCAGGCGGTGCGGGCGGGCAGCACAATTTACCTGTCGGGCCAGATCGGCCTTGATCCGATCAGCATGCAACTGGTCGACGGCATCGACGCGCAGATCGTGCGCGTCTTCGAGAATCTCAAGGCCGTCGCCGCTGCCGCTGGCGCCACGCTCAATGACGCCGTCAAGTTCAACATCTACCTCACCGATCTGGCCAACTTCGCGAAAGTAAACGAAACCATGGCGAAGTATGTCAGCGAGCCTTACCCGGCGCGCGCCGCCGTGGGCGTCAAGGAATTGCCGCGCGGCGCCCTGGTCGAGGCCGATGCCGTGCTCGTCCTTGGCTGAAAAGAAGGCCGCCGGCGCCAACACCCTCGCGGCCAGATTGGCCAGGCTCGGCCTGCATACCGATGCCGATTTCATTCTGCATCTGCCGCTGCGCTACGAAGATGAAACCCGCATTACGGCGCTGCGCGATGCGCGGCCCGGTGTCGCGGCGCAGTTTGAAGTCGAGGTCATCGACAGCGAAATCGCCTATCGGCCGCGCCGCCAGTTGCTGGCACGGGTTGCGGACGCCAGCGGCACGCTGCTGTTGCGTTTTCTCAACTTCTATCCGAGCCAGCAAAAGGCCTTGCAGATCGGCGCCCGCCTGCGTATTTTTGGCGAGCTTCACGAGGGCTATCTCGGCCCGGAAATCATCCATCCGCGCTTTCACGTCATTGGCGCCAACGAGTCTCTGCCGGAACGCCTGACGCCGGTCTATCCCACCACGGCGGGACTCGGCCAGGCCAGCTTGCGCCGTCTGATTTCGCGGGCGCTGGAGCGCGCCGATCTGAGCGACACGCTGCCGTCGGAGCAGCGGACGCGCCTGCACCTGCCCGAGTTCGCCGCCGCGATTCAGCGCCTGCACACGCCGCCGCCGGAAATGACGCAGGCGGTACTCGAATCGCGCGACCATCCGGCCTGGCGCCGCGTCCAGTTCGACGAACTGCTGGCGCAGCAGCTCAGCCTGCGTCGCGCCTACAGCGCCCGCCGGGCGCGCGGCGCGCCACCGCTGGTCGCCTCGGCGACGCTCACCGCAGCCTTGCTGGCCTCGCTGCCGTTTCGCCTGACCAAGGCGCAGCAGCGCGCCTGGAGCGAGATTGCGAGCGATCTCGCTCAGCCGCATCCGATGCAACGCCTGTTGCAGGGCGATGTCGGCAGCGGCAAGACGGTGGTGGCCGCGCTGGCCATGCTGCAAGCAGTCGAAGCCGGCTACCAGACGGCCCTGATGGCGCCGACCGAAATCCTCGCCGAGCAGCATTACCGCAAGCTGGCGGCATGGCTGGAACCGCTCGGGCTGGAAGTCGCATGGCTCACCGGCAGCCTGAAGAAGCGCGAGAAGGAAGCCGTGATTGCAAAAGTCGGCGCTGGCGAGACGGCGATTATGGTCGGCACCCACGCCCTGATCGAGGACAAGGTCGAGTTCGCCCGCCTCGGCCTGGCGATTATCGACGAGCAGCACCGCTTCGGTGTGCGCCAGCGTCTGGCGCTGAAGGAGAAGGGGCAATTCGCGCATCAACTGGCGATGTCGGCGACGCCGATTCCGCGCACCCTGGCCATGAGCTATTACGCCGACCTGGATGTCTCCACGCTCGACGAACTGCCGCCCGGTCGCAGCCCGGTGACCACCAAACTGGTGTCGGAAGCTCGCCGCGACCAGATCGTGGCGCGGGTGCATGAGGCCTGTCGCGGCGGCGGTCAGGCCTACTGGGTCTGTCCGCTGATCGAGGAAAGTGAAACCCTGCAACTGAAGACCGCGGTGGAAACCTTCGAGCGTCTGACTGCCGATCTGCCCGACCTCAGAATCGGCCTCGTCCATGGCCGTCTGAAGACCGCCGAAAAGGCCGCTGTCATGGCGGCTTTTGTCGCCAACGAGATTCATCTGCTGGTGGCGACCACGGTGATCGAAGTCGGCGTTGATGTGCCCAACGCCAGCCTGATGGTCATCGAACATGCCGAGCGTTTCGGCCTCGCGCAGTTGCACCAGTTGCGCGGTCGCGTCGGGCGTGGCACGGCGCAATCCGTCTGCATCCTGCTGTATGCCCAGCCGCTGGGCGAACTGGCGCGGGCGCGGCTGAAAGTCATTTTTGAAAGCAGCGACGGCTTCGAGATCGCCCGCGAGGACTTGCGGCTGCGCGGCCCCGGAGAGTTCGTCGGCAGCCGGCAAAGCGGCCTGCCGCTGCTACGCTATGCCGATCTGGAAGATACTGCGCTGGTGGAGCAGGCGCGCGCCGTCGCGGAAGACCTGCTGCACAATGCGCCGCAAGCCGCCGCCGCGCATCTGCAACGCTGGCTGGGCGGTCGTGAGGAACTATTGAAGGCATGAGGCTTGACTCTCACTGTCATGTGCATCATGGTGTTACCATGGTGCCACCTTAAAGCAGCAGGTACCCGACAATGTCCACTACTTCACTGAAGCTTTCTGACGCACTCAAGCAACGCGCTGCTGCCGCTGCCGAGAAGAAAGGGGTCTCGCCGCATGCGTTCATGGTCCATGCGATTGAGCAGGCGGCCACTGCAGCAGAGCGGCGGGCCAGTTTCGTAAGCGAGGCTCAAGCGGCACGGGAACAAATGTTGAGCACCGGAAAGGGCTACGATGCCAGTGAGGTTCATGCCTACCTGAAGGCGCGCATTTCCGGCAAGAAGTCTGCGAAGCCGAAAGCCAGATCTTGGCAAAGCTGATCTATTCAGGACGCGCGTTCGCCGATCTCGAACGGCTAACCGACTTCCTGATTGAGACAGATCCCGCCGCAGCGGCAGAGACGGTTGGATTGATCGAGGAAGCCGTTGTATTATTGGTGCGTCATCCACTGATCGGTCGTCCGGTGGAGTATGAATTGCGAGAGTTGGTGATATCTCGGGGACGTACGGGCTATGTGGCCCTCTATAGCTTTGAGGAAGACCGGGATGCCGTCCTGGTTCTTGCGATCCGTCATCAATGTGAAGCCGGCTATTGGGGGCAGGACGATGACTGAGTTCTGCCAAAAGCGGACGTCGGAATCGACGCCCGACAGCAGTTGTGCTGTGTTACCGATCAATGCAGGGTATGATGCTTTTCGCATTTCACTCGATAGGTGCCTAATCGATGCTGCCAGGCCGTCTTGATGAACTTTCCGCAATTGCTCTACAGCAGTTGTGCACGGACAGGTGCTCCGAATCGAAGACGCTTGATTTCAAAGCCAGTCTTCCTTCGACGAGTGACAAAGATAAGGCCGAGTTCCTCAAGGATGTAACTGCTCTGGCCAATTCGGACGGCGGGGATTTGGTCTTCGGGGTTGCGGAAAAGGAGGGTGTTGCCAACCGGATCGTCCCGATAACTAGCGAGTCAGCTGACGCTGCAAAACGAAGGCTAGGGCAACTGTTGGATTCGGGTACAGAGCCTCGGATTCATGGAATACAGATTCACTCCGTCTCCGTCGAAAACGGCTGCGTCCTGATTGTTCGCGTTCCAGCCTCTTTCGACGGGCCGCACCGCTATCTTTTCAACGGGCACAGCAAATTCGTCATGCGCAACGGCACACACATCACAGAGCTGTCGTATGAGCAGCTCCGTACCGCATTTGATCGCACAGCGACGCTCGTCGATAGAACGCGCAGCTTTATGAATAACCGAGCTGAAGCGATTGTTGCGCGACGTACGCCGCGACCAATGCAGCCTGGGCCTATGTGCCTCGTACATCTGGTTCCCCTCGCTTCTATGGGTGGGCGTCTCGCACCGGATATATCGGCGCTGGAACACGACTTTACGAAGTTCATCTTCTCGGACTGGGGTGGGGGTAGTCGAGCGCTAAATCTTGATGGGCTACTGGTCTACACCGCAGATCAACGAGGCGGTGTCATCAATGCGTACGTTCAAGCTTTCCGATCAGGCGCGTTTGAAGCTGGACGCTTCGGAGGCAGCCTCTCATACCTCACGGAGGATGGCGAGCCCCCAAAACGAATTCCATCGACCACTGTGACAACGTTTTACCGTGAGGCGGTTGTGAGGTTCATCGCTACAGCAAACGCATTGGGGTATTCGGGGCCCGCAGTACTCCGCTTCGCCTTGTTGAGTATTCAGGGATACGAGTTTGCCGTCGGAGAGCAATACTGGGGACGCGGGAAAGCATTTGCCGATCGTCCAGACCTGGTGTTGCCAGACGCTTGGATTGAAGACCTTGCTGCGCCATTTGACGTAGATACGCTTGTCCGTCCGATGATGGACATTCTCTGGCAGGCGTTCGACGTCGCCCGGTGCCTTGAGTATGACGAATCAGGGGCCTGGTGCCCCCGTCGATGACGACCGGTGGGTGCGCTATTGGTGACGCCCCGGGGCCTCCGAGACACTCTTTCTGACTAGTTGCCTCGACGTCCGCTTAGGGCACAACGCAGACATTCACTCCGCCCGCCAAAGACGGAGTTTTCCACCGGCTTTGTGCCGCACAACATGCTAGAAAGATATGAATCGCAAAGTTTCAATTTCCGTGAGATTGGGATGCTGCGCTGGCTCGTAGGGCGAGCCAGCATTGCCACGTTGCGGCGCGGCGCTTTGCGCTGCACCCAGGCAAGCGCTTGTCGCTCGCACGTGATTTCATGAGGAAGGCTCTTGGAGACCGCAAGACCCGTGGGCGCGACGCTGGCGGCTGGCTGGCGCTCGGTGGCGTGCTCAGTGGCGTACCCGCTGCCGAACCCGGCGTCGCGCGCGACTGGCTGCGCGCCACCGGCTCGCTGACGGCGCGCCTGCAACAAAGCGGGCCGACCACCGTGCAACTGCTGCGCCAGGGCCTGTACCAGCCGCAGCGCGACGAGCGCCGCGTGCTGCGCCTGGCGCCCGGTCGCCTGGCGCCGGTGCGCGAGGTGGTGCTGCGCGTGCAGGGCCGCGTCGCGGTGTACGCCCATACCGTCGTCAATCGCGCGGCGCTGAAACTGCTGCGTCGCGCCGGGCGGCGCCCGCTGGCTACCGTGCTGTTCGCCGATCCGCAGGTCAAGGCCGGGCCGCTCTATTACCGCCAGCTCGATGCGCGACATCCGCTGCATCGCGCCGCTGCGCTCTGGTGCGAAGGCGCCGTACCGCACCGCCTGGCGGCGCGGCGAGCACTGTTCACGCGCGGCGCGGCGCGCCTTCTGGTCACCGAAGTTTTCCTTCCCTGGTCACAGGACGACGCATGAGCCACGCATCGGCGCTGCTGCGCACGCGCCGCTTCCTGCCGCTGTTCGTCACCCAGTTTCTCGGCGCGCTCAACGACAATGTGCTGAAGAACGCGCTGGTGGTGCTGCTCACCTTCCAGGCCGCGAGCTGGACCACGATCAGGCCCGAACTGCTGGCCAATCTTGCCGCCGGCATATTCATCCTGCCCTTCTTTCTGTTCTCCGCCACCGCCGGGCAGCTTGCCGACAAGTACGACAAGGCCCGCCTGGCGCGGCTGGTGAAGCTGCTGGAAATCGTCATCGTGCTGATCGCCGGAATCGGCTTCGCCATGCGCAACATCGAGTTGCTGTTCTTCGCGCTGTTTCTGCTCGGCCTGCATTCGACGCTGTTCGGCCCGATCAAGTACGCCATTCTGCCGCAGCATCTGCGCGAGGATGAACTGGTCGGCGGCAACGCCCTGATCGAGGCCGGCACTTTCGTCGCCATCCTGATCGGCACCTTGCTTGGCGGCCTGCTCGCCAGCGGCACTGCGGCGACGACATGGATTACCGCAGTCGGCCTGGCGATCGCCGTCGCCGGCTATCTGGCGGCGCGCGGCATTCCCGCCGCCGTGCCGCCAGCGCCGACTCTTGCGATCAATCCCAACCCGCTGACCGAGACCTGGCGCAACATCAACTTCGCCCGCGAGAACCGCACCATCTTTCTGTCGATCATGGGCATTTCCTGGTTCTGGCTCTACGGCGCGCTGTTCCTGGCGCAGTTTCCGGCCTACACCCGGAATGTGCTGGGCGGCGACGAGACGGTGGTAACGCTGCTGCTGGCGACCTTCACCTTCGGCATCGGCGCCGGTTCGATGTTGTGCGAGAAACTGTCCGCCGACCGGGTCGAACCGGGACTGGTGCCGCTTGGCTCGATCGGCCTGACCCTGTTCGGCATCGACCTGGCGTTGGCCTCGCCCGCCGCGCCGCTGGGGCAGGCGCTGGGCGCGGCAACCTTGCTGAACCTGGCAGCGACCTGGCGCATCCTGTTCGATCTGGTCATGCTCGGCGTCTTCGGCGGCCTTTTCATCGTGCCGCTGTATGCGTTGGTGCAGCAGCGCTCCAACCCTGAACACCGCGCCCGCGTCATCGCCGCCAACAACATCTTCAATGCCCTGTTCATGGTCGTCGGCGCCCTGTCCGCCGCCGCACTGCTCGCCGCCGGACTGACGATTCCCGTCCTGTTCGGCGTCGCGGCGGTCTGCAACGCCGCCGTGGCCCTGTTCATCTATGGCCTGGCGCCGGAATTTTCGCGGCGCTTTATCGCCTGGCTGCTGCCCCATTCGGCATAGCGCCCGGATAAGTGAGGGACCACGGTTTTTCCTGCAAGCGGAGACTGAGGCGCGCGCCGACAGCTTACTTGCTGGCCTGCCAGCGCTACATCGAGTTGAATCCGGTGCGGGCCGGCATGGTCGAGCATCCGGGCGAATACCACTGGTCGAGCTACCGCGCCAACGGGCAGGGGGAGGACAACGCGCTGATCCGGTCGCACGCGCTTTACGAGGCGCTGGGTCTCGATGCGGCGAGCCGGCAGGCGGCCTATCGAGAGTTGTTCCGTTACGAGTTGGAGCCGGGCATGGTGGATAAGATTCGCCGGGCGACGAACGCTTCGCCGCCGAAGTTTCCGCAGCACTTGGAAGGCGGGCGGCACCGGGACAGTCGGGGCGACTGCGCAAGGTGGAAGCGCCGGAGTCGGGGGAGTTGTTCGGAGAGCGATGCCGATAAAAACCGGGGACACCGGTTTTCCGGTTTACGCAATCCAATGAATTGGCTATTATGACCATATTGGCCATTTCAAGGAGAGATAGATGATTACCGTCACTTCTGTCGAGGCGCAAAGCCGCTTCGGCGAGTTGATCGACCGCTCGCAACGCGAGCCTATTGAAGTCACTCGTCGTGGACGGACCGTGGCCTATGTGGTTTCGGAACACGACATGCAGGCGCTGTCCGGCGTAAAGAAGCGCAGGGAAGAAGCGGCGCGCTGGTATTCGCAATACCGGACACAGGTGATGGCGCAAGCGGGCGCCGCCGATTTGACCGACGCCGACGTCAACGGCTTGGTGCATGAGCTTCGATAGGCGCATCGTTATCGACACCGGCGTACTGGTAAGCGCCGCGATCCGCCCGGAATCCATCCCCGCCCTGGCCTTGGAGAAGGCGTTTCTGCATTTCGAGGTATGCGCCAGCGAGGAAACGATGGCGGAGCTGGAGACAGTGTTGCTGCGCGAAAAGTTCGACCGCTATGCGTCGATGGATCTGCGGCAGACGTTTCTCGCCGGGCTCCGCAAGCGAGCGGCGCTGTTTGCTGTTACTCAGGATGTCAGCGACTGCCGCGACCCCAAGGACAATAAATTTCTCGCGCTGGCCGCCACCGCCGAGGCGGAGTTGATCGTCGCCAGCGATCCACACCTGAGCGATATGCACCCTTGGCGCGGAATTCCGATCATGCCTCCAGCGGCGTTTCTGGTGGGAATTCGCTAGGGTGCGGGGTCTGCGTGTGGAGAACCGGGTCAAGTCGGATGCAGTTAGCCACTGCTACTCGTCGTGGTGACTGCCGGTAAAATCGGCGCATGACTTTCGCCGGCCTTAAACAACGTCTCGATCTCTACGAAAAGCTGATGCGGCTGGACAAGCCGATCGGCACGCTGCTGCTGCTGTGGCCGACGCTGTGGGCGCTGTGGATCGCCAGCAACGGCCAGCCGCACTGGCTGCTGGTCTGGATCTTCGCCCTCGGTACGCTGCTGATGCGTTCCGCCGGTTGCGTCATCAACGACTATGCCGACCGCGATTTCGATCCGCATGTCGAACGCACCAAAGACAGACCGCTGGCGGCGCGCAAGGTGTCCACGGGTGAGGCGCTGACGCTGGCGGCGATCCTCATTCTTTGCGCCTTCCTGCTGGTCTTGCCGATTTTTCGCCGGATCTGGTGGCTGACGCTGATCGCGGTGTTTCTCGCCGCGAGTTATCCGTATACCAAGCGCTTTTTCGCTTTGCCGCAGGCCTATCTCGGCGTCGCCTTCGGTTTCGGCATTCCCATGGCGTTTGCTGCGGTGACCGGCGAAGTGGGTCCGCTGGGCTGGACGCTACTGGTCGCCAATATTTTCTGGGCGCTGGCCTACGACACCGAATACGCCATGGTCGACCGCGAAGACGATCTCAAGATCGGCATCCACACGGCGGCCATTACTTTCGGTCGTTTCGACGTGGTGGCGGTGATGCTGTGCTATGCCGCCACGCTCGGCATCCTGGCGGTGGTCGGCTGGCAGTTGCGCTTCGGCCCGCCGTATTTCGCCGGACTGACCGTTGCGGCTTCACTGGCGGGCTATCATTACACCCTGATCCGTGATCGCCGTCGTGATGGCTGCTTTGCCGCCTTTCGCCACAACAACTGGTTCGGCGCGGCGATCTTCGCTGGCATTGTTGCCGAACTCAATCTCCGGCCCTGGCTGGCGCAGTAGTTATCTTCGCAAGCCCTCAGGCGTTCTTGCCTTTCTGCCACAGCACGTCGCCGCCGCCAGCGGCCTTGTTCAGCCAGCGGGCGAGGACGAAGAGCAAGTCGGAAAGGCGATTGAGGTATTGCCGTCCGGCGTCCGATACCGCTTCTTCGGTGGCCAGCGCAATCGTGATGCGTTCGGCGCGACGGCAGACGGTGCGCGCCAGGTGCGTCAGCGCGGCGGCGCGCACGGCGCTGGGCCGTCCCGAGCCGCGCATTTCACTGCCCGAAGCGGACGCAGTCCGCGCACCGCCGTCACCCCCTTCCTCAGGAAGGGGGCTGGGGGGAAGGGGAATTCCACCACCGGGCAGGATGAATTCCTTGAGCGGCCCCAGATCGGCGTTGTAACGGTCGATGGCGGCTTCCAGCCGCGCCGGTTGCGTGGCTTTCAGCAGCATTGCGCCGGGGATCGAGAGTTCGCCACCGAGATCGAACAGGTCGTGCTGGATGCCGGTCAGAAGCTCGCGCACGTCGGCGGGCAGTTCCTCGCAGAGAATCACGCCGAGCAGTGAATTGAGTTCGTCCACGTCGCCGATGGCGGCAACGCGGGCGGAATTCTTGGCGACGCGCGAGCCGTCGCCAAGCCCGGTGGCGCCAGCGTCGCCAGTGCGGGTGTAGATCTTCGTAAGGCGGTGGGCCATGGCGCAATCCAGGGAAGCGGATGGCGCCGATTATCCCAGATCGGCAGAGGCGGTGCTGCTGGCGCGATGAGCCGAACACCTCGCATTCCATTCGACTTTAGATATAGGCATAGACCCCGGTGATGCGGGCATAACGCATATCTTTCGGAAGGAATCCCTTGCTGCGCTAGAATCGCAAGTTGCATTTTGCAATGCACTTGTTGAATTGTGCATCACTTTGGAGGGAATCCGTCGTTATGGTCAGCCGTGGCAATTCTCGGGACGTTGCCGTTTCGTTCCTGGCGGCGCGGCGTGGTCTGGAGAATACGCTTGTCGGTTGAGGATCTGCTTCCGTCAGCGCTGGCAGGTCGCGGCAGTGTGGGGCCACGCGACGCCTACTATGCCCGGCAAAAATACCTGTTCGCTCTGGTGTTCGTGGTGGTGTCGATTGTGCCGCTGCTGGTTCTGGACTTCAACGCCTCGCGCTTCTACAAGAAGTCGTGGATGGAGAAGACCTCGCGCGAGCTCTCCACCCTTGCTAGCGGTCGCAGGGAGATCATCGACCAGTTTCTGACGACACAGGTGGCTCAGCTTGCCGGCTTTATGTCGCTCTACGATGATCCGCAGACACTCCGCAATATCAGTCGCCTGTCAGCCCTGTTTGCAGCCATGAACGGCACCGGGGTCATCGCTGACCTCGGGGTGATCGACCGCAAAGGTAACCACCTCATCTATCAGGGGCCGTTTGAGAAGGAACTGGCTGGAAAGAACTATGCTGCAACCGAGTGGTTTGCGGAAGTCATGAAGGACGGGCGCTACGTGAGCGATGTTTTCACCGGCTATCGCAAGGAGCCGCACCTCATCGTTGCCGTGGCCGACCTCGACAAGACCTGGATATTGCGGGCAACCATCGATTCGGGTTTGTTTCATGGCCTTTTGCAAACTGCCCACGTGGGGCCGGATGGAGATGCCTACATCGTCAATCGTCGCGGCGAGATGCAGACGCCGAGTCGTCTCGGTCGCACCAGCGTGACGCTCGATGAGCTTGCGTTCTTTTCCGCTCTGGCGGACGGTGGCGGCAGGGCGGAACGCAAGAATGACCGGATTCATTGCGCCATCCACCTCAACGGCGGGCAGTGGTTGCTTGTCCTCGAGACCAACGTGGAATCCTCGCTCGCGTCCTATAACGAGGCACGGCGCATGGATACCGCGCTGATGGTGGTGGCGTCGGCCATCATCATCCTAGTCGCCGTATGGCTGACGCATTCCATGGTGGGGGGGTTGGCCCGTGCCGAGCACGAGCGCAACATCCTGACCAGCCAGGTGGGCGGGGTGGAGAAAATGGCCCTGATCGGTCGTCTGGCGGCCAGCGTGGCCCATGAGATCAATAACCCTCTCCAGATCATCTCGGATCAGGCCGGCCTGATGAGTGAACTGATGGAAGACGAGACGCCCGCCACGGTGGTTCATTTTGGCGACTACGCCCAGGCCATCACCAAGATCCGCACCCAGATCGGGCGCGCCGGAACCATCACGCACCGCTTGCTTGGTTTCTCCCACGCGCCCGATGGCAAGTCCATCGATACGGACGTGAATCAGGCCGTGGAGGAGACCGTGGCGCTGTTCGAACACGAGGCCAAGCGCCATCACATCGTCATCGTCCGTCATTACCAGGACGGCCTGCCCATGGTGCGCAACGACCCCGCGCAATTCCAGCAGGTCATCCTGAACGTGCTGCACAACGCGATGGATGCCATCGGACAGAATGGTTCCATCGAGATTACCAGTCGCATCTCTGGCGACCGCATCGTGGTGGACTTCGCCGATACCGGCCCCGGTCTGCCGCCCCAGGTGATGGAGCATTTGTACGATCCGTTTTTCACCACCAAACCGAAGGGAAAGGGAACGGGGCTCGGCCTGTACGTGTCGCGCGACATCATGGCGCGGCTCGGCGGCGAGCTTCACGCTACCAACCGTAGCGGCGGCGGGGCGCTGTTCTCGCTCCGCCTGCCTTTACCCGGTACGACTACTAACCGATTATCAACAAGGGAGGAAACACTGTCATGACATGGCTGAGGCTGATCTATGAACAAATGATGGCCGGCGCGCAGAGTTATGCGCAATGGGATATCGAGACATCGCAACGGATACTCCATGATCGACGACGGATGGCGATCCTAGGGCTGTTCCTGCTCCCTATCGCCCTGATCGGGGTGGCCTTCGCCGATGATGTCAGTGGCGCGCTGCCCGACCTCCTCGGCGGCAAGCAGGCTTACGGTCCGGCCTACTACACCACGGCGATTTTCATGGCTTCCATCGCCGTCGGTGTCGTCGCCGGCCTGATCACCGGCTGCATCGGCGCGGGTGGCGGCTTCATCATCGCCCCGGCCCTGATGAGCGCAGGAGTGAAGGGCATTCTCGCCGTGGGCACCGACCTGTTCCACATCTTCGCCAAGGCCATTATGGGCAGCGTGCTGCACCGCAAGCTCGGCAATATCTCGGTCTCCCTGGCGGTAACCTTCCTGTTCGGCTCCATTGCCGGCGCCACCGTGGGCGGAACCCTCAACCGGACGTTGTACGAGATGAATCCCATTCTCTCGGATGCGTTCATCACCACGATCTACGTCTTCATCCTCGGCTTCCTCGGCTTCTATGGCATGGCCGATTACTTCAGCGCGCGCAAGGCTTCCGCCGCGCCGGGCAAGGCCGCCGAGCCAGGCAAGAAGGCGGTGGTGGATGACATGACCGGGCTGGCGAAGAAGATTCAGTCCGTTACCCTGCCGCCGATGATCCATTTCGACGAGGGCGTGGTGCCGGGCGGTCGCAAGGTTTCCGCGATCTTTCTGGTCGTCAGCGGATTCACGGTGGGCATGGCTGCTGCCATCATGGGCGTGGGCGGTGGCTTTCTCACCTTCCCGATTTTCGTTTACGTGCTCGGCGTGTCGGCCTCCACCACGGTGGGCACCGATATTCTGCAAATCGTGTTCACTGCCGGCTACGCTGGCATCAGTCAGTATGCCGCCTACGGTTTCATTTTCTACACCCTGGCGATGGGCATGCTGCTGGGGTCCCTGATCGGCATCCAGATCGGCACTTTGGTGACCAAGGTTGTTTCCGGCGTGACCATTCGCGGCTTCTTCGCCCTGGCCGTGATGGCGGCGTTCGTGAACCGGGTCTTCGCCTTGCCGGGAAAACTCGCCGCGATGGATTACATCCCGCTGTCCCAGGAAACCGCGACCATCATCGAGCGCGTCGGCATCGGTATCTTCTTTGTTGCGCTCAGCGCTTTCGCGATCTGGGTAATCTTTGTCTTTTTCAGCAACATCAAGACGCTCAAGGGTGACAGCAACGACATTCGGGAGAATCAAGCATGATCCACAACAAGAAGGAATTCAGCATCGGCCTGGCGCTCATCGTCGGCTTCTTTCTGGCCCTGGTCGGGATATTCAGTCCAATCTTCCCTGGTGGTACCAACACCCTCGATTACATGGACAGCACCTTCAATTCCATCTCCAAGGACTCGGCATACTACATTCCCGTGGTCGCCGAGAAGGCCAGGAAGTATGATGGCGCGGCCGTGACAATGAACATCAAGGCCGCAGATCCAGGGCAGGCGGCGCATATGGAGAAGATGTTGACGACCGCCGGCGCCAAGGTGGTCGTGGATGGAGCGAATCTGAACATTTCCGGCGATCTTGGCCGGATGCTCGGCTCCATTCTTGCCGACGCTGACCTCATGTACAAGAATGAAGGCGCGGTGGTTGCGGGCAAGTACGGCTTCGAGGAAAAACGCGCCCTCTACGATTGGCATCGGGCATTGTCGGCCATGACCAAGGATCTGAACAAGCAGAGCAAGTTCAAGGAGGGCAAACTGCTTCGCGACGTGCAGACCAAGGCTGTGGAACCGGCCTACAACTACTATGGCGTCAAGGCCGTACCCATGTCCAAGATGATCGTGGTTGCCCTGGCGGCGCTGATTGGTTATGTCGTCTACACGATCTGGTACGGCTTCGCGATTTTGTTTTTGTTCGAGGGCTGGGGATTCAAGCTCGAGCACTGAGTTCCGGTTGGCGCTTGTTTCCTGACAGGGGCGGGATGCCGTCCCTGTCAGGTATTTGGTTTTGGCGTAGCGCCTGCTGCGGTGGGCATTGGTCTTCTCTAAACTTTGTTTTACTGTAGGGCCCATGTTCACGTTTCTAGCCAATCTGTTCAGGCCACGCCCGAAACTCGGTCCCGAGGTGATTCAGTCGGCCCTCCGGGAGCACTTCCGCAACTTCCGCGCCCTGCTTACGGCCAACAATAACGCGCTCGAATTGATGTCGGCCGTCGAGGAAATGCTGCATTCCGGCAAGCCCTTCGGCATGGCCTTTGTTCGCGGCGACCTGACGGCGCTGACCGTGAATGTCTACAAGATGATGCACAGTCTGGTGGCGCTCTCGGACGGTCGTTACAAGGATCTTCACGAACGTTTCAAGATCATCACCGATCAGATCGAGGCCATCCTGTCGCGGCAGCCCGAGGTCTCGGGAACCGCTTTGGTGTTGACCATGGACGAGATCGACAGTAGTGCCGTCGATCAGGTCGGGTCGAAAATGGCTAACCTGGGCGAGATCCGCAACCGCATCGGTTTGAGCGTCCCCGACGGTTTTGCCGTTACGGCTGCGGCGGCCAGGTATTTCATGGAATCGAGCCAGGTTCAGGACGAGATCAATCGCCGCCTGAAAACCCTCGATATCGACAATCTTGAAGCGCTTTACAAGGTCAGTTCCGATATCCAGGATCTGATCCGGGCCGCTCCGTTGCCCGACGATCTCGAGACGTTGATTCGTGAGCACTGTGCGCGTCTCGCCCATGACGCCGGTGGGCCGATAGCCGTGTCCCTGCGTTCCAGCGCCTTGGGCGAAGACAGCGTGCACGGTTCCTTCGCCGGCCAGTACCGCACTCGTCTGGGTGTGGACGCGACGGACGCTCCGGCGATCTACAAGGACATCGTGGCGGGCAAGTATCAGAGCCAGGCCATCGTCTACCGCCAGCAGCGCGGCTATCGGCACATGGATGTGCTCATGGGAGTCGGTTGTCTCGTGATGGTCGACGCGGTCGCCAGCGGCGTGTCCTATTCCAGTCCACCTGACAATCCGCGAAGCCCATGGGTGGTGATCCATGCCGCGCCGGGCCTGGGCGACCAGATTGTTGAGGGAAGCACCCCCTATGATCTGCTGCATGTCTCGCGGGAATCGCCCCATGACATCGTTCAGGTTCGTCTGGCCAACTCGCGGGCCGATCATGGTTGCCTTTCGGATCGTCAGGTACGCGAACTGGCTTTGTTGTCGATGCGCATTGAAAACCATTTCGGCTCGCCGCAGGACATCGAATGGGCTGTTGATCGAAGCGGCCACATGGTCATCCTTCAGGCCCGCCCCATCGGATCGGCAGTTGGCCAGATGACGGTTCCGACGGGGGACGACGAGCGGGAGTCGACGGACCGGTTCGCGGAACAAGCCCCGGTTCTGTTGGGGGGCGTCACGGCGAGTCACGGTGTGGGCGCGGGTGAGGTGTTCAAAGTCAGTTGCAAGCAGGACATTCTTCACTTCCCGAAGGGCGCGGTACTGGTTGTCGAAACTCCTTATCCGGAATGGGCCGTGCTTATAAACCGGGCTTCGGCCGTGGTCAGCGAGTCCGGCCAGTCGGCCACCCACCTCGCCACCGTGGCGAGAGAGTTTGGTGTGCCTGCCCTGTTCGACCTTCCAGGTGCCGTGGCGCTGCTCGACAATGGGCAGATCGTGACAGTGGATGCTACGGCGCGCCGTGTCTATGAGGGCCGCATCGAGGCGCTGCTCGATGCCGCCCCGCACCGACCCAACCTGATGGAAGGGAGTCCCATCCACAAGTTGCTCAAGGAAGCGCTCGTCCATATCACGCCCTTGAACCTGACCGCGCCGGACTCGCCTTTTTTCAAACCTGCGTCCTGTCGCACCCTGCATGACATCACGCGCTTCTGCCACGAAAAGGCGCTGGCCGAGATGTTCAACTTCGGTCGCCGTTACGGTTCGCGTGACAAGTCCGCCAAGCAATTGTATGTGGTCGCGATGCCTTCGCAGTGGTGGGTCATCAACCTGGAAGACGGGTTTAGGGAAGGTGCGGACATGTCGAGCCCCTTCATTCGGATCGAGGACATTGTTTCCGCGCCCATGCTGGCCATCTGGAAGGGCATGACGGCAGTGCCCTGGCAAGGACCGCCGCCGGTCAGCCTGAGAGGGTTGGGTGCCATCATCGCCCAGTCCGCCATGAACCCGCAGCTCGACCCGGCGGTGCGCTCCAGTATGTCCGGCCGCAACTATTTCCTGCTGTCGAGGAATTACTGCAATCTGAGCGTTCGTCTCGGCTATCATTTCGCACTGGCCGAAGCTAGTTTCTCGGAGCTGCTTTCCGAGTCCTATGTTAACTTCCAGTTTCAGGGGGGAGCCGCCGACGAGCGCAGGCGGCGTCGGCGCGTGCGGCTACTGGGGGAAATGCTGCGCGAGATCGGCTTTCGCGTCGATATCAAGGGGGATTCCCTCACGGCCCGGATCGAGAAACGACCGGTGCCCTATTTGAAGGAGCGGCTTGTGGTGCTGGGCTATTTACTTATCCACACCCGCCAGGTGGACATGGTGATGGATGAGGAAGGCTTCATCGACAAGTTCTTGAGCAAGGTCCGCGCGGACATCCGCACGATCCTGGAAGATATGGTTGCAGATTCTGGTGCAGAGCATGAAACAACTCCGAAACATCCTGCTGGTTGACGACGAGGAGGACTTCCTCGAAACCACGTCGCGACGGCTTCGTCGCCGCTCCTTCGAAGTCAGGACGGCCGCGCGTTGCGCCGAGGCCGTGACGGAGGTGCTCTCCGGCTGGCCGCACGTGGTGGTTCTCGACGTGATGCTGCCCGATACCGATGGCATGGAGTGCCTGCGCCGGATCAAGGAGGTGGCGCCGCACCTTCCCGTGGTCATGCTGACGGGGCATGCCTCCCTTCAGGCGAGCGTTTGGGGTCTCGAACACGGCGCCAGCGACTACTGTCTTAAGCCCATTGAGCTCGATGAACTGGTCGAGAAGATCATCATCGCCCACAAGGAAACCGGCGCCCCGTCTTGACCGGCGGCGCGGGACGCTCAATCGCGCTGGGGAAGTTTCGATACCTTGCCCGCCTGCGCGGGGCGCTTGAGCGGATCGTCCTCGCCGGCATATTCGGCGCGCGAGTAGATGGCTTCCAGCGCCTGCTCGGCGGTGGCGAAGAAGCGGTTCTCACCGATGACGTCGCGCAGCCCGGTGGCGCGCATGACGTCGTGGACCTGCTTCTTGAGGCCGGAAAAGAGCATGACGACACCGTTTTCGCTGAGGCGCTCGAACAGGTGGTGGATGACTTCCTCGCCCGAGGCGTCGATGTCGTTGATGCCGTCGCCGACGATCAGCACATAAGGCGCTTCGGGATTGTCCGCCACGGCGTGAAGCACCGCGTCCTCGAAATAGGAAACGTTGGCGAAGTAGAGGCGACCGTCGAAGCGGATGGCGGTCACCACGTTGGAGGCGGGCAGATTGTTGATCCTGGCGTCGCGCAGGGTGCCGTCGTGGTAGCGACCGAGAATGGCGACGCGCGGTTTCATCGTCTGGTAGAGGAACAACACCAGCGCCAGACCGGCGCCGACCATGATACCTCTGTCCAGATGCGGCGCTGCCAGCAGAGTGATGACAAAAGTGACGGTGGCGACGATGCCATCGGTTCGGCTGGCTTTCCAGGTGTGTTTGATCGCCTGCGGCGTGATCAGGCTGGTCACCGCCAGCAGGATGATGACAGCCAGCACTGCTTTGGGCAGGTGGTAAAGGTAAGGCGTCAGAAACAGCAGCGTGATAGCCACAAAGACGCCGTTGAATACCGAGGCTATGCCCGTCTTGGCGCCGGCTTGCAGGTTGATCGCCGAGCCGGTAAAGGACCCGCAGGAGGGATAGGCCTGGAAGAAGGCGCCGCCGAGGTTGGACACGCCCTGTCCGATCAGTTCCTGGTTCGGGTCGAGACGCTGCTTGGTCTGGGCCGCCAGCGCCTTGGCCATCGAGATCGTTTCCATGAAGGCGACCAGGGCGACGATGAAAGCGGCGGACAATAGCGAGATCATCGCATCCCAGGTCAGCGTGGGCAGGCGGAACCCCGGCAAGCCGGCGGGGATGGCGCCGACGACATCGCCGCCGCCCATCAGGCGCATTTCACCTTTCTCGATCTTCTTGACGTGCCAGTCATGCCCATCGGTTTCAACGCCAGCGGGCACACGGCCTTTAAGATAGAGCTGCGCCGGTTCATCTCCCGCTGTTTTTGCCCGCTCGAAACGCAGATCGCGGATCTGGACAAGGCGCACCTTGTTCTGGGATTCCTGGCTGGCCACATCGACACGCAGAAGGTCGATCCGATGATGAATGTTGGCGACCGCGCGAGCCGCGTGGTCCTTTTCATCAGCGCGACCTTGTTCACCTGTTGTGGGGGCGTCGCTCATCATCAGCGCGTTGATTTTTTGACGAAAGGTGGTGGTGGCAAGGGCATCGCGGGCTTTTTCGGCGGTGCGCAACTGCCCGGACTGGAGCGTGATCTCGGTCATCAGGGCATTGATCTGCTGGTCGGCCCTGGCGTAACCCGCCACCAGTTCCCGTGCGGAAGGATCGGCGACCTGATCGATGCCGCTCTTGGCTTTCTGTTCATAGCCCGTGGTCATGCTGACGATGATGGTGAGGACGACCGTGATCAGCACGCTGGGTTTTGAAAGCGCAGGAACCTTTTTGAGTCCGAGCATCAGCGCCAGGGCAAAAACGGACATGGCGAGCGTAGGCAGGTGGGTGTGTGGCAGATAGCCCGCCATTTCCCAGATGTCCTTGAGGAAGGAATCGCTGCGCCCCTTGGGGATGCCCAGCAGCATGTCGAGCTGTGACAGGCCGATGATGATGGCCGCCGCGTTGATGAAGCCGAGGATGACCGGATGCGAGACAAAATTGACGAGGGTGCCCAGCTTGAATACCCCCATTCCAAACTGGATGACGCCCACCATGAGCGTGAGCAGCAGCGCCAGCCCGATGTATTCATCGGAAAACGGCACCGCCAGTGGGGTGACGGCCGCAGCGGTCATCAGGGAGACGATGGCCACCGGACCGGACAGCAGTTGCCGCGAGGAACCCCAGAGCGCGCCGAGGATGGCCGGAATGAAGGCGGTATAGAGGCCGAAATAGATCGGCAGGCCGGAAAGCTGAGCGTAGGCCATCGCCTTGGGCACCAGCACCAGGGCGCCGATGATGCCGGCCATGACATCTCCGCGCAGGATGACCGAGTCGACCGGTAACCAGGAAAGGAAGGGAAAGAAGCGCAACAGCAGTTTGTTGGTGAACATGGGATCGTCTTGACCGGATGGGACCGCAAAGTTCTTCGAAATCCTGCAAAGCAAGGCGCCTATGACGCAGAGTTCATCGCATGCATTGCAAAATGAAACCGTTGATTGTAATGCCAGCAAGCCGCAGGGTGGCTAGAGACGTGTTATGCGAGTATTACGGGTGTCTATTCAGGCCTGTGGCGGATCAGCGATTACTGAGCTTCGAGCTGGTAGCGCTTCAGCTTGCGCCACAGTGACACGCGGTCGATGCCGAGGGTCTGTGCGGCGAGGGTCTGGTTACCGCCGGCTTCCTGGAGCACCCAGTGGATGTAGTCGCGCTCCTGTTCTTCCAGCGACGGCAAGCGACCGTCCTTCTTGCGAAAGGTGCGGATCGATAATTCGCGCAGGTCGTCCGGCAGATAGGCGGTTTCGATGATGTTGCCGGTGGCGATGGCGACGCCGCGTTCAATGATGTTCTCCAGTTCGCGCACATTGCCCGGGAAATCGTAGGCCTTGAGGATGGTCAGGGTCTCGGTGGAAATTTCCGCCACCGATTTGTCCATGCGGGCCGCGCATTTCTTGAGGAAATGGTAGGCCAGCAGCGGTACGTCTTCCCGGCGCTCCGACAGTGGCGGGATATGAAGGTTGACGACATTGAGCCGGAAAAACAGGTCCTGGCGGAACTCTCCCTGCTTTACCATGTCCTGCATGTCGCGGTTGGTGGCGGCGACGAAGCGCACATCCACCTTCACCGGCACCGTGGCGCCCAGGGGCAGCACCTCCCGTTCCTGGATGACCCGCAGCAGTTTGACCTGCATGGAGAGGGGCATCTCGGTGATCTCGTCGAGGAACAGGGTGCCGCCGTCCGCCGCCACCAGCAGACCTTTTTTGTCGGTGGCGGCGCCGGTGAACGCGCCCTTGGCGTGGCCAAACATTTCGTTGGCCAGCAGTTCCTCGCTGAAGGCGCCGCAATTGACGGCCAGGAAGTGTCCTGCCGCCCGCCGGCTGTGGTGGTGCAGATACTGGGCAAAGAGTTCCTTGCCGGTACCCGATTCGCCGGTGATCAGTACGTTGCAGTCGGTGGGGGCTATCTGGCGGGACATGTCCAGCAGCCGCTGCATTTCGCCATCCTGGGTGATGATGCGCACCTTGCCCTGAAAGCTCTCGACCTGTTCGCGCAGGGCGTTGTTCTCTCGGCGCAGACGAACTTTTTCGATTGCTTGCGCCACTACTTTGCGGACCTCGTCGAGTCGGAAGGGCTTGGCGATGTAGTAGAAGGCACCTTGCTTCATGGCCTCCACCGCCGATTCGAGGGTGGCGTAGCCGGTGATAAGGATGACTTCCGTGTCTGGCCAGCTTTCCCGGCACTTTTTCAAGATTTGCAAGCCGTCCACTTTCTCCATGCGCAGATCGGTGAGGACGACATCGAATTGCTGCTTGTCGAGGTGGACCAGCGCGTTGGCGCCGCTCTGGGTGGCGGTGACCTCGTAGCCCTCCTTCTTCAACACATGTTCGAGATTCTTCACGGCGACCTTTTCGTCGTCCACGATCAGCAGTTTTCCGTCAGACATTCTTATCTCCTGTCGGCAGATGGACGAAGAAGGCGGTCCCCTTGCCGGGGTGGCTTTCGACGGCGATACAGCCGCCATGCTCCTCGATAATTTCAAAAACGATGAACAGCCCAAGCCCCAGGCCCCGGCCCACTTCCTTGGTGGTGAAGAAGGGATCGAAGATGCGGGGCAGGATATCGGCGGCAATACCATGACCGTTGTCGCGAATCTCGATTTCCGCCATTGCGCCCTGATTGACGCATTGGCCGAATACCAGCCAGCCGGAAGGTATGGGACCGCGCTCGCCACTGATGATGCGCGCCGTGATCTGGACATTGCCCGAGTCCGCTGTCGCCTCGATGGCGTTGCGGATCAGGTTGAGGAAGGCCTGTTGCAGACGCTGCTTGTCACCCAGTATCGTCAGGTCCACGGGAACTTGGCTCGAAACCACCATCTGGGCGGGAATCTGGCCGCGGAGCAGGCGCAGGATTTCTTCGATCAAAGGGGCGACAAGCAGCGATTCCCCGATGAACTCGCGGTCACGAGCGTAGTCGAGGAGCGAGCGCACGATCTGGCGCGCGCGCCAGGTTTCACTGTCGATCTGGCCGAGAAGTTCCTGCCTGTAAATAGGGTCGGTGTCCTCGACCTCCTCAACCAGTATCTGGCAGGATGTGGCGATGTTGGACAGGGGATTGTTGAGTTCGTGGGCAACACCGGAAAGCAGCGTGCCCAGGGCGGCGAGCTTCTCGGAACGCACCAGTTGTCCCTGGCGCAGTTCCAGTTCCTGGATCACATGGTTAAAGGCTTGGGTCAGTGAAACGATTTCACTGTCTTCGGTGGCCATCTCCAATTTGGCGATCTGGCCGGCAGCCACCGCCTCCATGCTTGCCTCCATCTGCTTGAGGGGGCGAGCGACCCGGCGCGAGAGTAATTGACCGATGACGATCACCAGCAGCGTTACACCGGCGACGGAGCCGATCAGTATCTGGCGGTGGCGGTCCAGCAGCGCCTGTAGGGTGCGACGTTCCGCCTTGGCCATGGCTTCGGCGACGGTGACGATTTCCTTGCCGGTTTTGCGGATGACGCTTGCCAGTATCTCGTTGTCGCTCCCCCGTCCGTACTCCGCCATTAGGGCGGCATAGCGTTCCAGGTCGCCGGCCAGCCGACCGATGCGAGCAGGCTCGTCAAGAGCCTCGAAGAGTGGGTCATGTTCCCGCAGCAGTGCGCTGGCACGACCGACGTATTCCCGGTTCTCGTTCAGATCAGTCGCCTGCCGATACAGGAAGTAATTCTTCTCGAAACGTCGAATCTCCAGGGAGATATCGAAGAATTCGGCGATTCGCTCGCCAGCGGCGATTTTCCTCTCCAACAGTCGCAGTTCGAGAAATGAAAACAACGACAGGCCAATGACCAGGACGCCGATGACCGAGTAGCCGAAGATGATTTTCTGACGTAGAGAGCTCAAAGGAATGCCCTTAAATGATTGCATCATGCAACATACCGCAATCCAATTGCAATGACTTTCTGCTTCCAGTGGAATTCATGTTAAGGGGTGCTTTGCCTGATGGTAGTTGCAATGTGCATCATACGTGTAAATTAGTGGTGTTGCGCTATTGTGCGGGTAGTTTCCAGTAATCATATAGTTAGGGCGTGACCTGCTTGGTGGCACGAATGCTGCGATAGCTCCAGTGTCCTATTGAGGAGAGTCGCTATGTGGTCCACCCGGTTCAAAAAAATAAAAGCTATGTTCGTCACCGCCATCTTCGCCGAAGCGAGTGAATTTGAGAAGGCCCGCGAAAGTGCCTATGTTAATGAGCGTCTGCAGAACAACTTCCTGATCCCGACCAATTCAAGCAGCATGCCAACGGCGCTAACTGACCATGACTCGCTCCAAGTACGATCGCAAGGTGTTGCTCGCCGTTCGTGCGGGGCGCATTGATCCGCGTCTGCTCGTCTCCACCCGCAGTCTGTGCCAGCGGATGGGGGCCGGTCTCGATATCCTGATGATCTCCGGGGGAGACGAATTACCAGTCGAGGTTGCAGAGCTGATCAAGGTGTTGCGGGCGGATGGGATGACCTACACCCTGACCCAGAAGCCCATCCTGCGCCGACGCGACATCGTCGACTACGCCAACACCCGCGAGTGCATCTCGACCGTGGTCATCGACTCCCTCGAAGGCTGGGAAAGCGTAGCCGCCGATCGTACCTCCAATCCATGGGCGAAGCTCGCTTGTCCCTTGGTAACAGCCGCTCCGGCCAAGACTCCGAATTATTGAATTCAACCGACCGCCAATCATGAATCTGTCGTTCAAGACCCTGTTTCCCTTCCTGCGCTGGTATCCCTATTCTGGATCGCTTTTCCGCGCCGACTTTCTCGCCGGTCTCACCGTGGCGCTGGTACTGGTACCGCAGTCGATGGCCTACGCCCAGTTGGCGGGCCTGCCGGCCTACTACGGTCTTTATGCGGCTTTTCTGCCGGTGATAGTGGCCGCGCTTTGGGGTTCGTCGAATCAGCTCGGCACCGGGCCGGTGGCGGTTGTGTCGCTGCTGACGGCATCGAGCCTGGCGCCGCTGGCGGCGGTGGGTTCCGAAGAATTTGTGGCTCTGGCCATCATGCTGTCGCTGATGGTGGGCTTGGTGCAGTTGGCTCTCGGTGCATTCAAGCTCGGCGTCGTGGTGAGCTTCCTTTCGCATCCGGTAATCGTCGGCTTCACCAATGCGGCGGCGATGATTATCGGCCTGTCGCAGGTCAACAAGCTGATCGGCGTGCCGATGGGTCGCTCCGAGCATTTCATCCAGGACATCTGGGGCGTCGTGCAGCAGGTCGGTGATACCCATCTGCCATCCCTGGCGATGGGGGTGGCGGCCATTGCCATCATGTGGGCCATCCGTCGCTGGGCACCCAAGCTGCCTGGCGTGCTGATCGCCGTGGTGCTGACCACGGTGGTGTCCTGGTCGATCAGTTTTGAGCGCAACGCCTCGGTCCGCGTCGAACAGATCGTCGAACCGGAAGCCCGGACGCTCCTGACCGAGTTTGCCCGTACCGAAGAGCGGATCAAGGAAATATCGAAACAGATCGACGCCAGGGCGGTGGAACTGAAAGCGCTGCAAAAGGATCATGGCGAGATGTCCCGCGAGGCGGTGACGGCCCATTACGAGATCGAACTGGCGAAACTGCAACTCAAGGACCGCGAGGACGAAAACCGCCGCCGCAACCGGGCTGTGCGCAGCATGGTGTTCGAGCGCGTCGCCGCTACCGATGCCAGGCCCGATACCTTCTATGCATCAGGCAAGGTACCCACCAGCATGCAGGCCGATGGCCACAGTTGGCGCATTCCCAAGGCCGGCAGCGGCGAACTCAAGCTCACCGGCGGCGGTGAGGTGGTAGGCAATGTGCCCGAAGGTTTGCCTTCGATCAGCACGCCGCAGATTTCCTGGAGCCTGATCGGCAGCCTGCTGTCTGCCGCCATCGTCATTTCGCTGGTCGGCTTCATGGAAGCCATCTCCATCGCCAAGGCCATCGCCGCCAAGACCAAGCAGAAGATCGACCCCAACCAGGAACTGATCGGTCAGGGGCTGGCCAACATTGTCGGCAGCTTCAGCCATGCGTTTCCGGTTTCCGGCTCATTTTCGCGCTCGGCGGTGAATATCAACGCCGGCGCCGCGACCGGCATGTCCTCGGTATTCACGGGTGTCTTCGTGCTGCTGACGCTGCTGTTCCTGACGCCCTTGCTTTACCACCTTCCCCAGGCGGTGCTGGCGGCGGTCATCATCATGGCGGTGATCGGACTCATCAACTTCGACGCCATCAAGCATGCCTGGCACGCCAACAAGCATGACGGCATCGCCGCTGTCGTTACCTTCGTTGCCACGCTCGCGTTCGCGCCGCATCTTGACAACGGCATCATGGTCGGCGCCGGGCTGGCGATCGCACTCTACCTGCAGCGCACCATGACGCCGCGCGTGGCGATATTGGGTCGCCATGCCGACGGCAGTCTGCGCGATGCCGTGGTCAATAACCTGCCCGCTTCCGAAGTGGTGACAGCAGTGCGCTTCGACGGTCGACTCTACTTCGCCAATGTGGCATTTTTCGAGGATGCCATTCTTGAAGCGGTCGCCGCCAACCCGAAGGCGCCTTACCTGCTGGTGGTCGGCAACGGCATCAACGAGCTGGACGCCTCGGGCGAGGAGGTGGTGCGCCATTTGGTCGAGCGGCTGCGTGGCAATGGCGTCACGGTTGTATTCTCGGGACTGAAAAAACAGGTACTCGACGTCATGCGTGCCACTGGCCTGTTCGATTTCATCTCGCAGAAAAACATTTTCGCCACCGCCGATATGGCGCTGGCGGCAATCCATGCCTGGGCGGTCGAGCACGGCAGGCAGGAAGATGTTGCGAGTCCCTTGCGGCCATCGCTGGTCAGGAGCTTCGCATAATTTTTCGAGGTAACGCGAGGTAACGGCGCGGGGCTCCTCCCCGCGGCCGGCTGATAGAATCGCGTTTTCAAGATTTCGCCGCCATGCCCACCCTATTGCCTATCGATACCCTGCTGATTGCCGTCTGCGCTTGGCTTGCGGTCGGGCTGGCGGGCCTGGTGGCGCCGCGCAATACGCGCTTCATCGCCAAGACGCTGTTCCCCGCCGGCGCCCTGGTCGGCATGCTGGTCGGTTTCGTTTCACTGGGTTCCCTCGGTGCCGCGCCGGAAACCGCAGTGCTGGCCATCGGCCTGCCCGACCTGCCTTTTCACCTGCGGCTGGACAGCCTGACGGCTATCTTCGGCGTGCTGTTGGGCTTCATCTCGGTCGGCATTTCGATCTTTGCCGCCGGCTATTTCCGCGAGGGCGAGGGGACGGCGCCGGGGCTGCTCTGCCTCGAATACCATGCCTTCCTCGCCAGCATGCTGATGGTGCTGCTGGCCGACGATGCCTACGCCTTCATGGTGGCCTGGGAGAGCATGGCGCTGGCGTCGTTCTTTCTCGTCACCACCAATCACCAGCACGCCGAAATCCGCCGTGCCGGCTACCTCTACCTGCTGATCGCGCATGTCGGCGCCATCAGTATCCTGCTTTCCTTCGGCGTCATGACCGCCAACAGCGGCGATTACACGTTTTCCGGCATGCGCGGCCAGCATCTTTCGTCTTTCTGGGCTTCGGCGGCGTATTTGCTGGCGCTGTTCGGTTTCGGCGCCAAGGCAGGCCTGGTGCCGGTGCATGTCTGGTTGCCCGAGGCGCACCCGGCGGCGCCGTCGCCGGTGTCGGCCATGATGAGCGGCGTGATGCTGAAGACCGCCATCTACGGTTTGCTGCGGGTGAGCTTCGACCTGCTCGGTTCGCCGATCTGGTGGTGGGGCGTCGTGGCGCTTGGCGTCGGCCTCGTCACGGCGCTGTTCGGCGTGCTCTACAGCACGGTGCAAAGCGACATGAAGCGGTTGCTGGCTTATTCGTCCATCGAGAACATCGGCCTGATCGCCGTCGGCATCGGCCTGACGCTGATCTTCCATTCCTACCGCATGGAAGCGCTGGCGGCGCTGGCGATGACGGCGGTGTTGTATCACTGCCTTGCCCATGCCGGTTTCAAGAGTTTGCTGTTTCTGTGCACCGGCTCGGTGCTGCATGCGACGAAGGAGCGCAGCCTGGGCAAGCTCGGTGGCCTGATCCATCGCATGCCCTGGGTGGCCTGGCTGGCGCTCGCCGGCGTGATTGCCAGCGCCGGTTTGCCGCCGCTGTCGGGCTTCATTTCCGAATGGCTGCTGTTGCAGGCATTTCTGTTCTCGCCGGGCCTGCCGCATCCCTGGCTCAACATGATCGTGCCGGTGGCGGCGGCCCTGGTGGTGCTGGTGGCGGCCCTGGCCGGCTTCGCCATGGTCAAGTTCTACGGCATCATCTTCCTCGGCCAGATGCGCGAGGAGAGCCTCAAGGACGCTCATGACGCCGGCTGGTGGGAACGCGCCGGCCTGATCTGGCTGGCGCTGATCACCCTCTGCCTGGGCATTTTCCCGTCGTCGGTCATTCTGCGCATCGATGCGGCGACGCGCCAGTTGCTCGGCACGGGCCTGTCCGAGCGCATGGCCGACCACGGCTGGTGGATGCTGGCGCCTATCTCGGTGGAACGGGCGAGCTATCAGCCGCTGGTATTCCTTGCCGTCATCGTCGCCTCGGTGCTGCTCGGTCGGCAACTGGTACATCACCTCTACCATGGTCGGACGCGGCGCTCCGCCGCATGGGATTGCGGCTATTTCTTCCAGGGGCCGCGGGCGCAGGATACGGCCGAAGGTTTCAGCCAGCCGATTCGCCGCATTTTTGAACCGATGTTCCGCTTGACGCGCCACTTTCCGACCGCCCGCGACACGCAGCCATATTACAGCGTCAAGGTCGAGGATCATTTCTGGCACTGGCTCTACCTGCCGCTGGCGCGACTGGTCGGCGGGATTTCCGGGCTTATCACCCTCCTGCAAGGCGGTCGCATCGCGATCTACCTGCTGTACAGCTTCATTACCCTGATCCTGCTGCTGCTGGTGGCCCGGCCATGAACATTTCCGGTTTGCTGGCCCAACTGTTCGCCATTGTCATGGCCCTGTTCCTGGCGCCGCTGCTCACCGGCTGGGTCGGGCAGTGTCGCGCCTGGCTGCAAAGCCGCACGGCGCCGCCGCTGCTGCAACCTTATTACATGCTGCACAAGCTGTTCCACAAGGACGTGGTGCTGGCCCATGGCGCTTCATCGCTTTTTCGCGTCGCGCCCTTCGTCGTCTTCGGCTGCATGGTACTGGCCTGCGCCATCGTGCCGACCTTGTCCACCGATCTGCCGTTCGCGCCGGCGGCCGACACCATCGCGCTGGTTGGCGTTTTCGGCCTGGCGCGGGTTTTCATCTCGCTGGCGGCGATGGATATCGGCACTTCCTTCGGCAGTCTCGGTGGTCGGCGCGAAATGCTGGTCGGTTTCCTCGCCGAGCCGGCGCTGCTGATGGTGATCTTCACCACCGCGATGATTTCGCAGTCCACCTCGGTCGCCACCATCGTCGAAACCCTGGCCCACCGGGAGTTTGCCATTTACCCGAGCCTGGCCTTCGCCGGGATTGCCTTCACTTTCGTCTCGCTGGCCGAGAACGCCCGTGTGCCGGTGGATAACCCGGCTACGCACCTTGAACTCACGATGATCCACGAGGCCATGATTCTCGAATATTCCGGGCGTCATCTGGCGCTGATCGAGTGGGCTGCCAGCCTCAAGCTCTACGCCTATTCCTGCCTCGGCCTGGCGCTGTTCTTCCCTTGGGGCGTTGCCGCCGGCGACAGCTTTCCGGCCATGCTGGCGGCGATTCCGCTGCTGCTGCTGAAGCTCTCCATTGGCGGCTTCCTGCTGGCCGTCATCGAGACGGTCAACGCCAAGATGCGCATTTTCCGCGCCCCCGAATTTCTCGGCACCGCTTTTCTGCTGGCGGTATTGGGCCTGTTGGTGCGACTGCTGCTGGAGACGCGGGTATGAGCGGCGCGGCGATTTCCTTTTCTGGCCAACTCATCAACCTGTTCGCCTCGGTGATTCTGCTGCTTGCTTTCGCCATGCTGGCCCAGCGCCGGGTGATGCCGCTGATCAATCTGTTTGCCCTGCAAGGGGCGACGCTGTTCCTGTCTACCGTGGTGGTGGCGGTCAGTACCGGCCAGCATCATCTTTACTGGTCGGCGGGTCTGACGCTGGTGCTCAAGGTCATTGCGCTGCCCTTGATCCTGCACCGGCTGGTGCGCCGCCTCTATGTCAAGTGGGAGGTCGAGTCGCTCATCAATATCCCGACCATCATGCTGGTGGGCATCGGGCTGGTCATCATCGCCTTCAACGTGGCGCTGCCCATTTCGCAGCTTTCCGACACCATCACCCGAGGCACGCTCGGCATCGCGCTGGCGACGGTGATGCTGGCCTTCCTCATGATGATCACCCGCACCAAGGCGATTCCCCAGGTGGTGGGTTTCCTCTCCATGGAAAACGGGCTCTTCCTCGCCGCCACCAGCGCCACCTACGGCATGCCGATGGTGGTTGAGCTCGGTATCGCGCTCGACGTGCTGGTCGGCGCCATCATCCTCGGCGTTTTCTTCTTCCAGATCCGCGATCAGTTCGACAGTCTCGACATCCGGCACATGGAACGGCTGAAAGACCTGTAATGGATATGGATTTCTTCGTACTCATGCTCGCCATTCCCCTGATCAGCGGCCTGCTGCTGACAGTTGTCGGCGAGCGCGCCTGGGCGCCCAACCTCAACATCATTGCCAGCCTCGGCACCTTCCTGTCCTCGGCGCTGCTGACGGTCGGCATCATCGCCAATGGCCCGCGTTTTGCGTTCGGCGAGTTGTTCTTCATCGACTCGCTGAACGTTCTTTTCGTCACCGTGACCACCTTCGTCGGCCTCACCACCAGCATCTTCTCCGGTCCCTACATGAAGAACGAGCAGGAGCATGGCCGTCTCACCGTTCCGCGCCTGCGTCTCTACAAGAGCATGTTCCAGCTCTTCATGTTCACCATGCTGGTGGCCCTGACCACCAACAACATGGGCGTGCTCTGGGTGGCCATGGAGGCGGCGACGCTGACCACCGTGCTGCTGGTGTCGCTGTATCGCACGCCGGCCAGCCTGGAGGCGGCCTGGAAGTACTTCATCCTCTGCGGCGTCGGCCTCGCCCAGGCGCTGTTCGGCACCATCCTGCTCTACTTCGCCGCCGAGCGCGTGCTGGGCGAGACCGGCAACGCCCTGCTATGGACGCACCTGATCGATGTCAAGGGGCAACTCGAACCGACGATCATGGCGTTGTCCTTCATTTTCCTGCTGCTCGGCTACGGTACCAAAGTCGGTCTGGCGCCCTTGCACAACTGGCTGCCTGATGCTCATGCCGAAGGCCCGACGCCGGTTTCCGCCGTGCTCTCCGGTCTGCTGCTCAACGTCGCCCTCTACGCCATCCTGCGCTGCAAGGCGCTCGCCGACGGCGCCATTCACGGTGGTTTCGCCGGCAACCTGATGATGGGTTTCGGCCTGTTCACCCTGGTGGTGGCGGCCTTCTTCCTGTCACGGCAGAAGGATGTCAAACGCATGTTCGCGTATTCGTCCATCGAACATATGGGACTCATCACCTTCGCCTTCGGCATGGGCGGACCGGTGGCCAATTTCGCCGGCCTGCTGCACATGACCATGCATTCGCTGACCAAGTCGGCGATCTTCTTCGCCGTCGGCCATGCCACGCAGAAAACCGGCACGCAACTGATGGAACACATCCGCGGCCTGATGCGTATCAATCCGCTGATCGGCTGGGCGCTGATGCTGGGTACCCTGGCCATTCTCGGCATGCCGCCCTTCGGCGTTTTTGCCGCCGAATTCATGATTCTCACCCATGCCATGAAGCACCACCCGTGGGCCACGCCGATCCTGCTGACCGCGCTGGGCGTGGCCTTTGCCGCTATCTTCGGCAAGGTGCAGCCGATGGTGTTCGGCGAGACCGAGGCCAAGCCCTTGCCGCACGCGCCGGCGATTACCCCGGTGTTTCTGCACCTGGCGCTGGTGCTGATGATCGGCCTCTACATTCCGCCCTACCTCACGCGCTGGTTCAATGAAGCCGCGCGCATGCTCGGCTAGCCATGCAACTACTCGACGAAACCATAGCCTTCACCTTGCAGTCCGGTGTCGGCGCGCCGGTCTGGTTTGGCCGCGCCGCCGACGGCGAGGAACTGCGCCGCTTTGCCGCTGCCGCGCGCCGCTTCGATGGCCGCATGGCCGCGATCTGGGGCAGTGACGAGCGTCAGCGCGACGGCGGTTTTCGGCTTCATTGCGTGTTCGGCCTCAATCAGGGCCATGCCTGGGTCAGCCTCGATCTGCCGGTCGACGCGCCGGCCTATCCCGATCTGGCCGATATTTTTCCCGCCGCCAACCGCATGCAGCGGGCCACACGCGACATGGTCGGCATCGCCACCACGGGCGGCGATCAGCGCCCCTGGCTGCGCCACGGCGCATGGCCGGCGGACTGGTATCCACTGCGGCACGATGCCGCTCAGTTGGCAAGTGAACGGGGTGATTTCCCCAATGCGCCCAGCGACTACGACTTTGTCCGCGTCGGCGGCGAGGGCGCGCACGAAATTCCGGTCGGCCCGATTCATGCTGGCATCATCGAGCCGGGACACTTCCGCTTCTCCGTCATCGGTGAAAAGGTGCTTCGCCTGGAACAGCGCCTGGGATATCAACACAAGGGCGTGGAGAAACTGTTCATCGGCATGGACCTTGCCGCCGGGGCGCGGCTGGTCGGCCGGATTTCCGGCGATTCCACCTGCGCCTACGCCTGGGCCTATGCCAGCGCGGTGGAAGCCGCCTGCGGCGTGGCGCCGTCGCTGCGAGCGCTGATGTTGCGGGCGCTGATGCTTGAGCGCGAACGGGTTGCCAATCATCTCGGCGACCTCGGGGCGCTCGGCAACGACGCCGCCCTGGCCTTCGGTTTCACCCAGTTCATGCACCTCAAGGAACTCTGGCTGCGCCTCAATGCGCGACTGTTCGGCCACCGCTTCATGATGGACCGCATTGTTCCCGGTGGCGTCGCACTCGATCTGGAGGCGCCGGCGCTGGCCGCGATCATCGAGCAATGCGATTACATCGGTCGCGAAGTGGCGACACTGCGAACCATTTACGACGAGCATGCCGGCTTGCAGGATCGTTTTCTTACCACCGGCGCCATCGATGCCGACCTGGCGCGGGAACTGTCGCTGACCGGTATGGGCGCCCGCGCCACCGGCATCATTTTCGACGGTCGCGCCTATCGGCAGGGCTTTACTCCGCCGCCGCCGTATCGCATGCTGGGCGTGCGCCCGGCCACCGATGATCGCGGCGACGTGGCGGCGCGGGTCGCGGTGCGCTTCAATGAAATTTTCGAGTCCCTGCGCCTGCAGCGGGAAATTGTCGTCAGCCTGCCCGACGATGAACTCCGTGCCGATCTGGCGCCGGTGGCCGGCGGCGCAGGCCTGGGCGTCATCGAGGGCTGGCGCGGCGAGGTGCTGGTCGGGGTCGCCCTCGACGCGGCGGGCAAGCTCGCCCGCGTCCATCCGCACGACCCCTCCTGGCAGGCGTGGCCGGCGCTGGAGCATGCGGTGATGCAGGACATCGTTCCCGACTTCCCGCTCATCAACAAGTCGTTCAATCTCTCTTACAGCGGGGTGGACCTGTGATTCCCGTGCTCATGCGCATCCTGCGCACCGGCATTCTCACCGAGTCTATGCCGGAAGCTGGCGCCTGGCCGCAGCGGGAAATCGAGCGGCTGCATGACGACATTCTGCGCATCCTCGGTCGTGCGCTGACCATACGCGAAGTCGATGCCGGCTCCTGCAACGGCTGCGAGCTGGAAATCCACGCCCTCAACAATCCCGCCTACAACATCGAGGGCCGCGGCATCAAGTTCGTCGCCAGTCCGCGCCACGCGGACATGCTGCTGGTGACCGGTCCGGTGACCAAGAACATGGAGAATGCCGTGCGCATCGCCTACGACTGCACTCCGGATCCCAAGCTGGTGGTGGCGGTCGGCGATTGCGGCTGCACGGGCGGGCTGTTCGGTGAAAGTTACGCAAGCTGCGGCAGGGTATCGAACGTGATTCCGGTCGACGTCACCATACCGGGTTGTCCGCCGCCGCCGCTGGATTTGCTGCGCGGCATTCTGACGGCGATTGGCAAGCAGAAGTAGCGCGCAGCCGCCACCGACCGGACTGACAAGAGTCGGCGCTGGCGATACGGCGAATTGGGGGAGTGCGCCGAATGCTCATTCCGGGCGATAAGAAATTGAAATTGCCAGAAGGCTTTTCTTCGCTATGCTTGCCGGCATGCCGCAACGCCAGCCCCTTTTCCGCAACGCGCTGATGCCATGAATCAGGCACGACGCACTATCTCCATTCAGCCGCGGGGCGCCGACGCCGAACCCGACGCCTGTTCGGCGGCCGAGCCTTTCGCCCTGATGGTGCTGGGCGACAGCATGGAACCGGAGTTCGTCGAGGGCGAGGTGATCGTGATCGAGCCGGAAGGGCTGGCCATCGACGGTTCGTTTGTGCTGGCCCGGCTTGTCGACGAATGGATTTTCCGCCAACTGGTCCGGCATGGTGCGGGATGGCGCTTGCAGGCGCTGAATCCGGTCTATCCGGCGGCGGATATTCCCGACCTGAGCGCGATCAAAGGGGTCATCATCCAGAAATCGAAACCCGGCCGTCGTCGGGCCAGCAAACGTTACGTGGAGTAAATCCGATGCCGTACTATATTTATCGTGTGACGCCAATGGGGCCGATTCGTCAGCTCGTGAAGCTCAGCCAGTTCGATGTTTACAAGGATGCCTCGCTGGAGGCCAGGCGTTTGCGTCGCGAGGCTGATCCGGGTGACGGTGCGGCGATCAGGATGATATTTGCCGAGAACGAACTGCAAGCCGAGGATCTGCTCAACCAGCCGCCCAGGGAAGCGCCGATGACGGGGGAGGACTACTGATCTCGTGGTCGACGAAGCCGCTTTTCGTCACGCCAAGGGCGAAATCAATCGCCTGCCCTGCGTTTTCGGGCGTGTGCTGCTGGCGCGCCATGCGGCCTGCGAGCTGGCGGTGCGGCACCAGATCGGCGAGCGCGAAACGATAGCCTGCGCCCAGCCGGTGGCGCGGGCGGTTTGCGCGCAGATGGCGGCCCTGCTGCGCGACAAGTCGGCGTTTGCGCTGGGGCTCACCGGCACCCGCCGCATATTGTCGCATGCGATGGTGATGAATATCCAGTGCGGCGGACTCGATGGCTTGAAGACCCTGCTCGATGCCGACGCGGTGGCGCCCGACGTGCGGCGCCTGGTGCGCCTGGCGCAGGAGCGTTACGGCGATCTGGCGGAGCTGCCCTTCTCCGAAATCGTGCAGGGCGTGGCGGCATGGAAGTCGCGCCACCGTCCTGCCTGAGCGCCGTGCCGTCAGCGCCGACTTGAATCGCCGCTCCGCCAGCGCCGACTGTGCCGCGTAAAAAGCGTCCCAGGCGCGCAGGGATATATCGCCTGGATGCCGTCTCCAATGCGACTGCACTGGAGACATATAATCGCCGCATGCCACGCTTTGCCGCGAACCTTTCCTTCCTGTTCACCGAGCGTCCCTTTCTCGAGCGCTTCGCGGCGGCGCGGGCGGTCGGATTTGCTGCGGTCGAGTTTCATTTTCCGTATGACTTCGACCGTGCGGCGCTGGCCGAGGTGGCGATGACCTCGGGTCTTGAAGTCGTCCTCTTCAATCTGCCGGCGGGCGACTGGGCGGCGGGAGAGCGCGGCATTGCCTGCCACCCGCAGCGCATTGCCGAGTTTCAGGACGGCGTCGGCCAGGCTATCGAATACGCCCGACTGCTGGGCTGCGCAAAACTCAATTGTTTGGCGGGCATTGCACCCGGCGACATGGCTTACGACAGGGCGCGTGAAACCCTGATCGAGAACCTGCGCTTTGCCGCTGCGGTGACCCGGCGCGCGGGCATTGAATTATTGCTGGAGCCGATCAACACGCGCGACACGCCGGGATATTTTGTCGCCACCACGGGCGCCGCGCTGGCGCTGATCAAGGCGGTTGACAGCGACAATCTGCGTCTGCAATTTGACATCTACCACGCCCAGGCGATGGAAGGCGATCTGGCCCGCACATTGCAGGAACATCTGCCGCAGATCGGCCACGTGCAACTGGCGGACAATCCGGGACGGCACGAACCGGGTAGCGGCGAGATCAACTTTCCCTTTTTGTTGCGGCATCTCGATCGTATCGGTTATGCCGGCTGGGTCGGATGCGAATATGTGCCGAGCGGGCGAACCGAGGACAGTTTCGGCTGGATGGAGTCGTGGCGATGAATTTCGCCAGGCAGCGGGTTGTCTTTCCGATTGATCACGTCGGTTTGAACTGAAAGGGGTAGGTGAATGCAGGGCGAAGAGCAGCAGGCGCTGGATCGTTTGGTAGCGAGCGGTATCCGCATTCCGCCGCAACCCAGAGTGTTGATCGAATTGCGCAGGAAGATAGCCTCGGATGTTTACGACATCCGTTCCATCGCCGGCATTATCAGTCAGGATCCAGGGCTGGTTGCCATGCTGTTCAAGGCTTCGCGGTCGCCGGTGTTCGCGCGCGGGCGCAAGTTCGACAAGCTCGATCAGGTGTTGCAGGTGATCGGCATCAAGCAGACCTACAACCTGGTGCAGGCGATTTCACTGTCCACTGCCGTCAGCGACGGCAAGCGCAAGGCCTTCGAGGTGTTCTGGCGGCGCTCCAGCGATGTCGCGCAAATCGCCGCGATGATCGCCGAAGATCAGGTGTCGGTTTGCAATGTATTTCCCGATCAGGCCTACATGGCGGGCATATTTCATGAATGCGGCGTGCCGGTGCTGATGATGCGCTTTCCCGATTACTGCGGCAAACTGCACCTCGACCACGCCTGTTGCTGGCCGAGCCTGGCCGAAGAGGATACGAAGTTCGACGTCGATCACACCAGCGTCGGTTATCTGGTGGCGCGCCACTGGGGTTTGCCCGATTTCGTTTGCGCGGCGATTCGCTATCACCACGAGATGCCCAGCGAGGAGATGGGTGCGGTGATTTCGTTAGTGGCCATCCTGCAACTGGCGATTTATTTTCATCTGCGCCTCAACGATCAGGACAATCCGGTATGGGACAGGATTGGGGATCAGGTGCTGGACGAACTCGGCTTCAGGTCCGACTATCTGGAACACTACTTCGAGGACATCACCGAACGCTTTCACGCGGCGGCGCATTAAACATGCCGATCTGTCATTGCGGCGGAATCTTCGGACGACGGTCGGAACGAACATGAGCGGCATCACACTCGACGCGGAAGCACGCGACTGGCAGACCCTGCGAGCGTCTTTTCGCTGGCAGGTGCCGGCGCGCTACAACATTGCGCAAGCCTGCTGCGGTCGCTGGGCCGGTGATCGTTCGCGCTTCGCCTTGTACTACGAGGATGAAGCCGGGCACACCGAAGCCTGGACCTTCTGGGACGTGCAGCAGGCCGCCAATCGCCTGTCGAATGTGCTTGGCGCCATGGGTGTCATGGCCGGTGATCGCATCGCCATCATCCTGCCGCAGCGCCCGGAAACCGGTATTGCGCACATGGCCTGCCATCAGATGGGCGCGATTGCGGTACCGATCCCGCATCTGTCCGGCGTCGATGCGCTGGAATTCTGTTTGGCTAACGCCGAGGCGCGGGTCGCCATCATCGATGAAAGCGGACTGGAAAAGCTCGCCGCCGTGCGCGAGGCATTGCCGCATCTGAAACACGTCATCGGTGTCGGCGGTGCGCGCGAATCCTGGGTGCGCGAGTGGGCTACTTTGCTGCCCCTGGCATCGTCGCGTTACACCCCGAGGGATACCGCAGCCGATGATGCGGCGATGATCATCCATACCAGCGGCACCACCGGCAAGCCCGGCGATCCCAAAGGCGCCCTGTTGGCGCAGCGCACCTTGCTCGGCAATCTGCCGGGTTTCGTCTGTTCGCACGACTTTTATCCGCAGCGCGGCGACCTGTTCTGGTCGCCAGCGGACTGGGCCGGGACCGGCGGCCTGTTCGATGCGTTGCTGCCAAGCTGGAACTTCGGCCAGCCGCTCTTGGGCTATCGCGGTCGCTTCGATCCGGAGAAGGCTTTCTGGCTGATGGAAAAGTACGCGGTGAGGAACAGCCTTCTTTCTCCAGCGGAGCTGAAAATGATGATGAAAGCCGTGCCGCAGCCGAAGGAAAAGTACGGCCTCGGCCTGCGCAGCCTCGTGAGCGAGGGGGAGACGGTGGGCGAGGAAGTTTGTCACTGGACGCAAGAGGCGCTGGGCGTGACGGTCAACGAGATGTACGGTCAGACCGAGATCAACGCCATCGTCGGCAACTGCGCTACGGTGACGCCGCCCAGGCCCGGCGCCATGGGGCGCGGCTATCCGGGGCATCGGGTAGCCGTGCTTGACGCCGCCGGTCAGCCGGTGCCCCCCGGTGAACTGGGCGAAATCTGCGTCCAGCGCAGTTGCGATGGTGTGATGGACCCGGTGTTCATGCTCGGCTACTGGAAATATCCCGAGGCGACGGCGGAGAAGTTCTTTGGCGGCGGCATCGATGACCCGCAAGCCTGGGGCCGCACCGGCGATCTGGCGAAGATGGACGAGGACGGCGTGCTCTGGTACCAGGGGCGCGTCGACGACAGGTTCAAGAGCATTACCGGCTCAGGCTGAACGAGAGTTGGCGGTGATGGCGAATCGCCAGCAGAGAAATGGTCGCCCCGGTCAGCGCGTAAAGCATGAGGTAATCGCCGCTCAGGTACTCGCGTATCTCGGCGGCAGGATCGATACGACGTAGCCTCGTGCGCAGGCGGGTGACGCGAGTCCGTGCCTGTATCGATCCGCAAGTGCGGGCCAGGAAATCCCGTCCGAAGCTTGGGTACTGCTCCAGATTGGGAATCACTGTCTGGAGCAGTTCAGCGAGCAGATCGTCGTAGGCGTGAGGCGCGCCGCACTCCTGCCAGAAAGCGTCGATCGCGTCGAGATTGCGCTCGAAGTTCGCCGTCAGTTCGACGCGGATATTCATCTCTGGAGCGTCACGCTTCAGCCCGCCGAACGTTGTGCCTGCCGCTTTTTGAGTGCTGATCGTGCGTCGCAGGTTCGACCGGCGGCAAGATCCTCAAGCCCTTTTTCGGCATCGTCGATGAGCATCAAGTGAACGTGCTCGCGCTCCAGCCGGTGGTAGTAGTCGAGCCGTGCCGCATCGACGAGGGCGACATAGCTTTCGCCGTTGCGGGTGATGATCTTTTCGCTGCCGGCCTTGACCTCGTCGGCAAGCTCAGACAGGCGCGCACGCGCCTGAGTAAGCGGAACGATATCCTTGGTGGCGAATCCCATGACCGGCTCCTTTGATTATTCTGTACAGAATAGTGCGCAGTATAACGTCAGGTTCTGGCCGATCGTACTCACTGGGGTACGCGCCGCATTGCTGCCGTTGAAGAAGCCGTGGTTTTCGGTGGCCGTCGGCTTACTGGCGCAGATGCTTACTCACCCTATCGGCCATAAGCTGCCGCTCACGAACTTTCCGCAAAGCAGGCGTTCGAGCCCTGTCCGTATGAGTGTTGATTGATAAGGAGACCCGGATAGGATAATCTCCACGTCATTCAATACCTTAAAGGCACTTCGACCGTGTCCGTATTATTGCCAATAACTCGGACGTTTCTGCGCCTGTATAACTGTTGGGCATCTCAAAGGAGGAGTCTCGAATGAACGCTGAAATGTTCGAACAGCAATTGGACGCAGTACTGAAAGAGTTCAATGCGTTTTCGGCAAAGTCCGAGGTTAGCGACTTGAGCGACCTGCCAAAGGTTGATAGACAAGCGTTGGTCACAAAAGCCATCGCAGCCATCCATCGAATCACTGGTAACAACTCCATTTATGCGAAAGAAGTCGATCGACTTCTTAAGTCGCTAAATCAGTTGCACATGCACACAACGTCCATCCTTGGCGTTGTAAAGGCGCTTCGAGATGATCTAAAGGCTGGATATTTCCGCTCGTTGGTCGAACTTGTTCATAGCGATGTTTTCGCCGATTTTCTGGAGATGGCGGAGCATCTATGTGAGGCCGCCTACAAAGATGCAGCGGCGGTAGTTGCTGGCTCAACGCTTGAAAGTCATTTACGTAGTCTCTGTCAAAAAGCTGAAATCCCGGTTGAAATTGCGAAAGCGGATGGTAGTGTTGTCCCAAAGAAGGCAGAGGCGATGAACTCCGACCTTGCATCTGGGGGCACCTACACGAAACTCGACCAAAAGAGTGTTACCGCTTGGCTAGACCTTCGAAACAAGGCCGCTCACGGGAAATACGACGAGTACAGCCAAGAACAGGTATCCGTTCTGGTCTCAGGCGTTCGTGACTTTATCGTTCGTAACCCCGCGTGAGCCGATGCCAACATCCCGCTCCAAAGCGACGCTCCGCCTGCAAGCCGGCTACGCGCCCCTGAGCTTTCGTTCGGCGACATCAGGAAACCTCAGGGTCAGAGTTATTTGACTTTCCGAGCATCTGACACACCACGCCGCCCGCGCATTCTCCTTCCCGACTACTCCATCCAGCGCCTGCGCCAGAAGATGATGGAGAGCGTGGTGGCCACCGTTGCCATCATGCCGATGGCAATCATGAAGCCCATCGGCAGATCAAGCAACGGCATGGTCTTGAAGTTCATGCCGAAGACGCCCGAGATCAGTGTCGCCGGCATGAAGATGATGGCGACCACGGTGAGCGCCCTGACTTCCTGATTGACCCGGTTGCTGACGGCGGACAGGTAAATGTCCAGCATGCCCGCGATCACGTCGCGGTTGGCTTCCAGCGATTCGATGGCGTGCACCGTGTGGTCATACACGTCGCGCAGATAGGGGCGGGTTTCCGGGCTGAAAAAGCGATTGTCGTCGCGGGTCAGGCTGTTGATGACTTCGCGCAGGGGCCAGATCGAGCGGCGCAGGTTCAGCGTCTCGCGCTTCAGTTGGTGCACTGCCTGTAGCGAGCCGGGCCGGGGCCGCTCCAGCATCGTGTCTTCGAGTTCCTCGGTGCGCTCGCCGATGCTCTCCAGTATCGTGAAGTAGCGGTCGACGATGGCGTCGAGCAGCGAATAGGCCAGATAGTCGGCGCCCAGCTTGCGAATCTGGCCGCGATTCTGGCGCAGGCGTTCGCGCACCGGGTCGAAGCGACCGCTGGGGCGCTCCTGAAACGTCAGGACAAAGTTGCGACCGAGGATCAGGCTGACCTGGTCGGAGCTGATTTGCTGGTTGTCGCCGTCGATCTCGAAGAAGCGCGCGACCATGAACAGGTAGTCGCCATAGTCGTCGATCTTGGGTCGCTGGTTGGTGTTGAGAATGTCTTCCAGTACCAGCGGATGCAGTTTGAAGCGGCGACCGATTTCCGCCATTACCTCGGGTTCGTGCAGGCCATGCACGTTGAGCCATAGCACCGGCAGTCGCGGCGTGTGAGCTTTCGCCTCCGCAGTCGAGGCAAAACAGTACTCGAGCAGTTCGCCCTCGCCGTACTCGATCAGCGTGATCGCCGGCTGTTCGGTCTTGCGTTCGCCCAGATGAATCAGCGCGCCGGGAGCCAGGCCCACCTTGGTGGCTTGCGACAGGCGCTTCGCGGCGCGTGTGTGGCTGCGGCTTGGCTTGAAAATCGACATGTTGGGCGACCAGAAAAAGCTTGATCTCGGTCAAGCGGACTACGGTGAATGGCGTATCATAGCGCCCGCGCCGCAACTGCTAGGGCAGGGCGTGTATCAGGTACGGACGAAAACGAAGTTTCAGTGCAGGCTAACGCCGGTTCTATCGGCGTTAAGCGTAGCGGCCGAAACTAAAAAGACAAAAAATGCGTTCGTGAATCGAAGGTTCAATGGACATGCGAATGGGAGAATCATGGCACTGACAATTGGAGTTCCCCGGGAAACGCTGGCGGGCGAAAAACGTGTTGCTACCGTACCCGAGGTTGTCGAAAAACTGATCAAGCTGGGCTTCTCGGTGGCCGTCGAATCCGGCGCTGGAGATGCGGCGAATTTCAGCGACGATACTTACCGCGCCGCAGGCGCACAGATCATCGAGGGCGCGGCCAAATTGTTTGCGGCGTCCGATATTGTTTTCAAGGTATGCGTACCGACGACGGCAGAAGTCGGCCTCCTGCGTGAAGGCGGCACCTTGATCGGCTTCATTTGGCCGGCGCAAAACCCCGAACTGATGCAGCAATTGGCCGCCAGGAAGGTGACTGTGCTGGCCATCGACTCGCTGCCGCGCATGCTCTCCCGCGCCCAGAAGATGGACGCGTTGACCTCCCAGGCCGGCGTCGCCGGCTACCGCGCCGTCATCGAGGCCGCCAACGCCTTCGGTCGCTTCTTCAACGGCCAGATCACGGCTGCGGGCAAGGTTCCGCCGGCCAAGGTCTTCATCGCCGGCGCCGGCGTTGCCGGCCTCGCGGCAATCGGCACCGCCGCTGGCTTGGGCGCCATAGTGCGCGCCAACGACACCCGTGCCGAAGTGGCCGACCAGGTCGTGTCGCTGGGCGGCGAATTCGTCAAGGTTGATTACGAGGAAGAGGGCGGCGGCGGCGGCGGCTACGCCAAGGTGATGAGCGAGGGCTTCCAGCAGGCCCAGCGCGAGATGTACGCCAAGCAGGCCAAGGAGGTGGATATCATCATCACCACCGCGCTGATCCCCGGCAAGCCCGCACCCAGGCTGATTACCGCCGAGATGGTGCAGAGCATGAAGCCCGGCAGCGTGATCGTCGACATGGCGGCCGAGCGCGGCGGCAACTGCGAACTGACCGAGCCCGGCCAGGCGGTGGTGAAGCACGGCGTGACCATCGTCGGCTACACCGATTTGAACTCGCGTCTGGCCAAGCAGTCGTCGACGCTGTACTCCACCAATCTGTTCCGCCTTACCGAGGAACTGTGCAAGACCAAGGATGGCATCATCAATGTCAACATGGAAGACGACGCCATCCGCGGCCTGACCGTCATCAAGGAAGGCAACATCACCTGGCCGCCTCCGGCGCCCAAGCCTGTGGCGGCGCCAGCGGCGGCGAAGCCTGCCGCCGCGATGCCGGCGAAGAAGTCCGGTGGTCACGGGCAGGCAAGCGAGCCTGCATCCGCCACCAGCACGGCAGTGACTTTCCTTGTTGCCGCGCTGATGTTCTGGTTTGTCGGCGCCAACGCTCCGACGGCCTTCCTCGCGCACTTCACGGTGTTCGTCCTGGCCTGTTTCGTCGGCTACATGGTGGTGTGGAACGTCACGCCGGCCCTGCATACGCCGCTGATGAGCGTGACCAATGCGATCAGCAGCATCATCGCCATCGGCGCCCTGGTGCAGGTCGGACCGGAAGGCTGGATACGCTGGCTGGCGGTGGCGGGCATCGCGCTCACCGCTGTCAATATGTTCGGCGGCTTCGCCGTGACCCAGCGCATGCTGGCCATGTTCCGCAAATAATCCAGGGAGACACGACATGAGTGCAAATTTGGCAAACGTCTCCTACATTGGAGCAACGATTCTTTTCATCCTCAGCCTGGGCGGTCTTTCCAGCCCGGTGAGTTCGCGCCGTGGCAACCTCTACGGCATGATCGGCATGACCATCGCCGTTCTGGCCACGGTGTTCGGGCCGCGCGTGACCATGGACGGCCTGCCGTGGATCATCGGCGCCATGGTGGTCGGCGCCAGCGTCGGCCTGTATGCGGCGCGCACCGTGCAAATGACCCAGATGCCGGAACTGGTGGCGCTGATGCACAGCCTGGTGGGCCTTGCCGCGATGCTGGTTGGATTTGCCAACTACATCGACCCAGCGGCGTCTGTCGGTCTGACCGATGCCGAGAAGCATATCCATGAAATCGAGATTTACGTCGGCATCCTGATCGGCGCCATCACCTTTTCCGGATCGATCATCGCCTTCGGCAAGCTCTCGGGCAAGATCGGCGGCAACCCGCTGCTGCTACCGGCACGGCACTGGCTCAACCTTGCCGGTCTGCTGGTGGTCATCTACTTCGGCCGCGAGTTCCTGCATGCCGCTTCGGTGGCCGATGGCATGACCCCGCTCTACGTGATGACCGCGATTGCGCTGCTGTTCGGTATTCACATGGTGATGGCGATCGGCGGCGCCGACATGCCGGTGGTGGTGTCGATGTTGAACAGCTATTCCGGATGGGCGGCTGCCGCGACCGGCTTCATGCTGAACAACGACCTGTTGATCGTCACCGGCGCGCTGGTGGGCTCCTCCGGCGCCATCCTGTCCTACATCATGTGCAATGCGATGAACCGCAACTTCATCAGCGTGATTGCCGGCGGTTTCGGCACCACCAGCGGCGCTTCTCCCGCTGCGGGCGCTGCGCCAGCCGGTGAAGTGGTGCCGATCAGCGCCACCGAGACCGCCGAACTGCTGGGCGAGTCCAAGAGCGTCATCATCGTTCCGGGTTACGGCATGGCGGTGGCGCAGGCCCAGCATACGGTGTACGAGATCACCAAGTTCCTGCGCGAGAAAGGCGTCAATGTGCGTTTCGGCATTCACCCGGTGGCGGGCCGCATGCCCGGCCACATGAACGTGCTGCTGGCCGAGGCCAAGGTGCCTTACGACGTCGTATTCGAGATGGATGAACTCAACGACGACTTCCCCGCCACCGACGTGGCGATCGTCATCGGTGCCAATGACATCGTCAATCCGGCGGCCGAAGACGATCCGACCAGCCCGATCGCCGGCATGCCGGTGCTGCAGGTATGGAAGGCCAAGACCTCCATCGTCATGAAGCGCAGCATGGCATCCGGTTACGCCGGCGTCGACAATCCGCTCTTCTACAAGGAAAACAATCGCATGCTGTTCGGCGATGCGAAGAAGATGCTGGACGAAGTGCTGACGGCGTTGAAGGCCTGACCGGAAGCAGCGGTACCCTGCGGGACTGGACGTTCATCCCGCAAGACAAAAACGCCACGGCATGCCGTGGCGTTTTTGTTGGTGCGCTTCGTTCAAAAGTCGGCGCTGGCAGGACGGCGCAGGCAAAAGCTTGAGGGTTATCCGCAGATATTTCGCCGTGTCGCCGTGGTAGATGCTTTGCCGGCGCGCGAAGCGCAATTCCCGGCATGCAAGGCACCGTCTCAGGTGGTCAGCGTCATTTCGGCGGCAGGCATCGGCCTGGCGAACAGGTAACCCTGGCCGTAGTCGCAGCCCGCCGCTTTCAGCATTTCGCATTGTTCCGTTGTTTCGATACCTTCGGCGATCACCTTGAGGCCGAGCTTGTGGGCCATGACGATGATGGCCTCGACGATAGCTTGGTCGCCGTGATCGGTGACCATGTCGCGGACGAACGACTGGTCGATCTTGAGGAAGTCGAGGGGGAACTTTTTGAGATAGGACATCGCCGAGTAACCGGTGCCGAAATCGTCGAGCGAAACCCGGAAACCAGCCTCGCGGAAGCGCAGCAGTCTTTCCGCGACTTCGGGGCGGTCGTCAAGCAGCAGGCCCTCGGTGATTTCGATGGCGATGCACTTGGCCGGCAGGCCGATTTCCTCCAGGTAATCGATCCAGGTTTCGTGGGTATTGCCGGAAAAGAACTGGCGCGGCGACTTGTTGACGCTGATCTGAATGAGACCGTCATCGGTGGCCTTCAGCAATCCCGCGTCGAACCAGCGCTTGGCCGTGCGTGCCGATTCCTTGAACACCCAGTCGCCGATCTCGTTGATGAGGCCGGTTTCCTCGGCGATGGGAATGAAGTGCGCCGGTCCGACCATGCCGTGCGTGGGATGGTGCCAGCGCAGCAGCGCCTCGGCCTTGAAGATGCGCCCCGTGGCCAGTTCCACGATCGGCTGCAAGTACACTTCGAGCTGGCCGGCGGCGATGGCATTGCGTAAATCGTTGCTGAGCAGCAGCCGCGTTTGTGCGATCTCCTGCATCGAAGCCGTGAAATAGCTGAAGCGGTTGCGGCCATGTTCCTTGGCCGCATACATGGCCTGGTCGGCATTCTTCAGCAGGGATTCGACGTTGTCGGCGTCGCTCGGGAAAATCGTGATGCCGATGCTGGCGGAAACGTAGACGGCATCCTTGCCGAGCAAAAAGGGCGCGGCCAGCGCCAGGAGTACTGACTGGGCAACCTTGCCGACGCGGTCGGTATCGGCAAGGTCGGACATGATCACGGTGAATTCGTCGCCGCCGAGACGCGCCACGGTATCGGTGGCGCGCACGCATTCGCAGACGCGGCGCGCCGCCTCGATCAGCAGCAGATCGCCGGTATGGTGGCCGAGGGTGTCGTTTACTTCCTTGAAGCGGTCAAGGTCGACGAACAGCAGTGCCACGTACTGGTCGGCGCGTTGTGCCTTGAGGATTTCCTGCTGCAGGCGGTCGCGGAACAGGCGGCGGTTGGGTAATTCGGTAAGGGAATCGTAGTTGGCCTGGCGCCAGATGGTTTCCTCGCTGCGCTTCTTTTCCGTGATATCGGAAAACATGGCGATACGCCGCAGTACCTTGCCGTCGCTATCGTGGATGGTGTTGATCGACAGCCACTCCGGGTACACCTCGCCGCTCTTGCGCCGATTCCATATCTCTCCCTGCCAGCGACCGGTTGCTTCCAGCGTTTGCCACATCTCCTGATAGTAGGGCAGGTCATGCCGTCCGCTTTTCAGCAGACCCGGGCCTTGACCGATGACTTCGTCCGCAGCGTAACCGGTCACTTGCGTGAAGGCCGGATTGATCGCGATGATGCGGTTGTTGGCATCCGTCACCGTGATCGCTTCGCTGATGGCCTGGTGTACCGAGGCGGCTATTTGAAGTTCGTTTTCGGTGCGCTTGCGTTCGATGGCGAGTCCGGCCAGCTGGGCTGCTTCGTGCATCAAGCCCATGTCGTCGGCATCCGGAGCGGTCGGCTGCGGCCAGTAAAAAGCGAATACACCCAGCACGTCGCCGTTCATCGCAAGGATCGGTTCCGACCAGCAGGACACCTGCTCACCGGTCAGCGCCGGGGGCCGGCAATCTTCGCAGGCAGGGTGGGCGTGGATATCGTCAACGACCATGCGCTTGCCGTGATTCGCCGTTGCCGCGCAGGAGGCGCCGGCACCGTCGCCGATGGCTGTCCTTGCGCTGCTGACGCGATCCGGCAGATTCGGCGCGGCACCATAAACCAGCTGTTGGCCGGGCTCGTCCAATATCAGGATGGAGCAGGTCATGCCGTGAGCCTGCCGCTCCGCACCGACGGCGATGAGGTGGAGTATCTCCGACAAAGTGGCGTCCTCGGCGAGGCGGCCCGTGACCGCACTGCGCGAGCGCTGCCGCTCTTCGTCGCGCTTGCGCACGGTGATCTCAAGATTGTTGCCCAGATATCCGGTAATTTCTCCCTTTTCGTTGCACAAGGCGACGGCATTGCCATGCACCCAGACTATTTTGCCGTCTGGCCTCAGAAAACGGTAGTCCATCGACCATTCGCCTTCGGGCGATCGCGCTTGCCGCCAGATGGACGCGACAGCATCCTTGTCGTCCGGATGTATCGTGCGGGTCCACTCCTGGCCGACGGCTTCATCGGTGGAAAGCCCCGCGATCTCACACCAGCGGCGGTTCACAAAAAGACAATTGCCTTGGGTGTCGATCTGGTAAATGCCCACGGGGGCATGAGTCGCCAGCATGCGAAAGCGTTCCTCACTTTCCTTGAGCTCGGCTACCCTCTCCCTGATTTTCGATTCCAGAACCAGTTGATTGGACTCAAGCTGGCGGCGCTGACGGTAAAGTTCGCAGAAGACTTTTACCTTGCTCTGGAGAATGTGGGGTTCAAAAGGCTTGATCAGGTAATCGACCGCGCCCAGTTCATAACCCTTGAACTGAAGCTGGATATCCTTCATTCCGGCGGTGACGAAGATGATGGGGAGGTGCCGCGTCTTGGGATTCGAGCGCATCAGTTCGGCGGTCTCGAAGCCGTCCATGCCGGGCATCTGCACGTCAAGCAGAACCAGCGCAAAGTCCTGCTTCAGCGTATGGCGCAGCGCGTCATTGCCCGACGAGACTTTTACCAGGTCGAGGCCCTGATTGCCGAGGACTGCCTCAAGCGCCACCAGATTTTCCGGGCGGTCGTCGACCAGCAGCAGCGCTACGTTTTCAGTCATCTCGCCCTCTCCCCTTGTGCGGCATCACGGCACGCTCCGGCGCCAGTTTTCGCAACAGGGCCGCCATGCTGTCCAAGGCAACCACGTAGTCTACATCCGTCGCCGCCATTGCGGACTGCGGCATTTGCCGGGCTTCGGCATCCTCCGGATCCTGGACGATGGCCACGCCGCCTTTTTGCTTGATGATTCTTAATCCCCGGCTGCCGTCGAAATTGGCTCCGGTCAGGACGATGCCGACGAGTTCCGGCCCGAAGACTTCGGCCGCCGACTCGAACAGTACATCGACGGAGGGGCGGGCAAAGCTTACATGGGGGTCCGCAGAAAGCGACAGAAAGCCCCCTCGCTCGACCAGTAAATGGTAGTTGGGAGGCGCCAGGTAAACCGTGCCGGAAAGGATTTCGTCCTGTTCGTCGGCTTCCTTCACGCGCAGGGCGCAACGTTCGTCGAGCAGCTTCGCCAGGCCGCTGCCTGCTTCCGGGCCAATGTGCTGAACGATCAGGATGGGGAGGCGGAAATCCGCCGGCAATTGCCCTAGCAGTTTTTGCAGCGCATTCACCCCGCCGGTGGAGACTCCAATCACCACGGCCCGAAAGGATCTAGTCATAACGCTTTCTGTATATACGCAGGGTGGGCGCCAGTTCCTCGTAGCGTTCCCCTATTTTCTTCTTCTCCAGGGTTTCCTTGAGACCGAGACAGAGAAATCCCCCCGGCAGCAGACTGCTGTCGAAAAGGCTCAGGCAGCGTTCCTTTAGATCCGGCTTGAAATAAATCATGACGTTGCGGCACAGGACCATGTTCATTTCACCGAACTCGCCGTCAACCGCCAAATTGTGCGGCGCGAAGACGATGTCCTTTTTCAGGGCGGTGGAAAGCATGGCGCGATCATAGCGCGCGGTGTAGTAGTCGGCGAAGGAAGCCGTGCCGCCGGCCTTCTGGTAGTTGCGGGTAAACCGCTGCATCTCCGTGATCGGGATCACGCCTTCCCCGGCCTTCTGCAGTACCGTCTCATTGATGTCTGTGGCATACATGCGGTAGCGCCCGGCCATCCCCTCCTCGTTCAGCAGTATCGCCATGGAATAGGCTTCCTCACCGGTGGCGCAGCCGGCGTGCCATATCTTGACGAAGGGATAGGTTTTGAGGAAAGGCACCACCTGCTCGCGCACCGCCCTGAAAAATGCCGGGTCGCGGAACATTTCGGTGACATTGACGGTGATGCCGCGCAACAGCGACTCGAACACGCTGCGGTCGCGCAGCAGCAGCGATTGGGCCTGGGAAAAGGTGTCGAATTCGGACTCTGCCAGCCAGTGAGTCAGCCGGCGCTTGATCGAGGCATCGGCATAGTCGCGGAAATCGTAGCCGTAAATCCGCTGCACCCCTTCCAGTAGCAGCCTGATTTCCACGTCCTCCACTTCACCGTGTTTCATGGCCGGATCCTATACGTGCTGGAAGATCCAGACGCGGATCAGCGACAGCAGCTTGTCGACCTCGATCGGCTTGGAGATGTAGTCGCTCGCTCCCGCCGCCATGCACTTCTCCTGATCGCCGCGCAACGCCTTGGCGGTCATGGCGATGATGGGAATATTCACCAGCCGGGGATTCTTGCGGATTTCGCGCATGGCGGCGAAGCCGTCCATTTCCGGCATCATGATGTCCATCAGTATGATGCCGATATCGTGATGCTCCTCAAGCCGGGCGATGGCCTCCCTGCCGTTTTCCGCCTCGATCACCACCATGTTCTTCTCCGCCAGGACGCTGGAGAGAGAGAATATGTTGCGCATGTCGTCATCCACCAGCAGCACCTTCCGGCCCTCCAGCATCGCCTCCTTGTCGATGGCGGTGCGGATCATGCGTTGTTTGTTCGGGTGCAGGTTGCTCTCCACCAGATGGAGGAACAGGGTGACTTCATTGAGCAGCCGTTCCGGACTCTTGGCGCCCTTGATGATGATGCTCTCGGCGTAACGCCGCAGCCGGCGTTCGTCCTCGTGGGTCAGTTCGCGACCGGAGTGAATGATGACCGGAATGCGCCGCGCTCCTTCCATCTGCTGGATGTATTCGAGAAGATCGAATCCGGACATGTCGGAAAGGCCTAGGTCGAGGACCATGCAATCGAAGGGCTGGGAGGAGAGCAGGCCGATGGCCTCGTTTCCCGTCACCGCCACGGTGATATCGACGCCGCCTTCTTCGAGCAGGGCGACCATGCTTTTCGACTCGTGCTCGTTGTCTTCGACGATCAGCAATCTGCGCACCGACTTGGCCAGCGAACCCTCGATGGACTGGAACACCTCGTTCAACTGTTCCATGCTGACGGGCTTGGTGGCGAAGCCGATGGCGCCCATGGCCATGGCTCGGTGCCGGTCTTCCATGCAGGTGATGAAATGGACCGGAATGTGCCGCGTGCGGGGATTGTCCTTGAGGCTGCGCATCACGCCCCAGCCGTCGATATGGGGCAGCATTACATCGAGCACGATGGCACTTGGCAAAAAGCGCTTCGCCATGGCGATGCCGGACTCCCCATCCGCAGCCACCAGGGCGTCGAAGCCGCGGTCCTTGACCATGCCCTGGAGTATTTTGGCGAAGTTAAGGTCGTCCTCGATAATCAGGATGCACTTGTCGCCAGCGGTCAGCAGCGCGCGATCATCCGCCAGGGGCGCCGGGAAGGACAGCGGCTCCCCTCTTTCCGCACTGGCCGGAAGCGGCGTCGGCGCTGACGGCTGTTGCGCCTGGATCGGAGAACGCGGCGGGGCGGTATAGGCGGCCTTGGGTGTAACCTCGGCGCCCTGGCCCGCCGTTGCCGACAGCGGCATATACAGGGTGAACACGCTGCCCTTGCCCTCTTCGCTGCTCATGCGGATCTCGCCATGCATCTTGCGGGCAAGCTGGAGCGAGATGGAAAGCCCCAGTCCCGTGCCGCCGTACTTGCGGCTGATCGAACCATCGGCCTGCTGAAAAGCTTCAAATACCAGTTGCTGCTTCGATGCGGAAATGCCGATGCCGGTATCGCTGACGATAAAGGCCAGCGACGGCACCGGCAGCGGGTTTTCCTGTGCCGATGGTGTGGCGATGCGCAAGCTGACGCCCCCCTTCTCGGTAAATTTCAGGGCATTCGAAAGCAGGTTCTTCAGTATCTGGTGCACCCGTTGCTCGTCGCCGTGAAACATCGCCGGGATACCGGCATCGGACTCCACCCGGAAAGCCAGCCCTTTCTGCTCCGCCAGTGGTTCGAACGTGGCGCGCACGGAATCGCAAAGATCCGGCACCGCCAGTGCGCCGAAATTGAACTGCATCTGACCGGCCTCGACCTTGGAAAGATCGAGAATGTCGTTGATGAGGTTGAGCAGGTCCATGCCGGCGGAATTGATGGTGGCGGCGAACTCGACCTGTCTGTCGGTAAGGTTGCCGTCCTTGTTCTGCTTCAGCAGGCTGGAGAGAATCATCAGGCTGTTGAGCGGGGTGCGCAGCTCGTGCGACATGTTGGCGAGGAATTCCGACTTGTAGGTGCTGACCCGTTCGAGTTCCGTCACCTTTTCTTGCAGAATCTGGCTCGCGGACTCGATCTCCAGATTCTTGAGACGGATGTTTTCGCGCTGCTGCTCCAGCATCTGCGCCCGTTCCTCAAGTTCCTCGTTGCTCTGTTGCAGTTCCTCCTGCTGTACCCGCAGTTCCTCGGTCTGCTGCTCGGTCTCTTCCAGGAGTTCGGCGGTCCGATGATGCGAGAGGTTGGCGTCGATGGCGATGGCGATGCCTTCCATGACTATCTCCACGAACGTCAACTCGTTGTCGCTGAATTTGTGGAAAGCGCCGATCTCGATGACGCCGACGAGACGGTTGCCATGCAGCAGCGGAATGGCGGCGATGACCGTCGGCACGGACTCGCCGAGAGCAGAGCCGATCGGCAGATAGCCGGGCGGCACCTCGGTAAGGCAGATAATTCTTTGTTCCCGCGCCGCCTGCCCGATCACCCCCTCGCCCAAGCGGAAATGTTCACCGAGCTTCATGTCCTTGGTAACGGCGTAGGTGGCGGTAAGGGTAAGTTTGACGACACGCTCATCGAACAGGTAGAGGGCGCCGACACCGGCCTTGAGGGAGGTCACCAGAAAGCCCAGCACCGCGTTCGCCATCTCTGTAATGCCTTGCTCCTCGCGGATCAGCAAATTCAGTTCGTTGCGGCCGGTCCTCAGCCAGTCGCGTTCCTGTTCGGCATCGCGCGCCTGCCGCAATGATCGGGTCATATGCAGGAAGGCCTCGTCGAGTGCGCCCTGAACTTCGCTCAGGTGGGACACCGTCCTCATCAAGACGCCCAGCTCGTCCTTGGGCAAGCTGTCGAGATCGATTTGCAGCGGCGCCGCGATGGTAATCTCCCGGCTCAGATCTCCGGCGCCGACGGCCTCGGCGACGAACACCTTGTCCGTGCTGTCCTCGATCAGGCTCTTGACCGCCGTGACGACGATATCCAGCGACCGTCCTATGCTGCGGATGATCAATAAACCCACCGCAGCACCACTGGTGACGATCATGGCGAGCATCAGGGCGATTAGCAGCATCCCCTCGTTTCGTTCCTTCGCTGCCGTCTGTTCGAGCTCGGCGGCCTTGATGGCGGCGAAATTGGCGACGTTGCCGACCCTCTTCTGTACGGTGTTGACCAGCGGGTAATTGCGAGCGTTGTTCAGGGCTGTGGCCTCGGCGCGGCGCCCGCTCCTTGCCAAGGCGAGAGTTTCGTCACGGGCGGTGCGCCAGTCGTCCAATGCCTTGTCGATCCGGGCCACATCCGCCGCGTTGCCGAGAAAGCGCTCGCGCACCGTCGCCATGTTCCTGTCGATGCGGGCCATTGTCGCGGACAGTTCTTGCTGCAAGGAGTCGGCTTCGGCGGGAGCAACTTTGCTCGCAACGAGGCCGTTGGTAATGTTCTGGGCGATCAGGACATCCGCTCTCACTTCGAGTATGGCGGTCGTCACGGCCAATGGATGCCGCAAGATATCTGTGCTGATCTCGGACAGACGGGCGATGCTGCGAACCCCGAGAAAACCCAACACCAGGACGGCAAGCAGCATCAACAAAAATCCAATGGACAGCCGAGTGACAATTTTCATTCGGTTCAACATCGCATGGTTCCCATCCAGGTTAGTGCAGTAGCCGGAAAATCCCAGCAGTGTAGCGCGCATCTGCCATGACAACGGCGACCAAGTGCCTCCGCCCGGCGATGGCATGAAAATTCATGGTCTTGGCTCGTTCCGCCGAAGATCGAGTTCTGTCCACAAGGCATGGGCGAAGGCTTTCCATGCCGCGCCGCCATGGGTCTGCATGTCGTCGTTGGCGCTTTGCTTCATCACGGTCAGCATCAGTTGCGCCAGACCGAAGAGTTCGAGACGGGAGCGATCCAGCGGATTGTCCGGCTTGCAGTCGCTTTGGCCGAACTTGCAGTCCAGTGCCTGACGAGCGATGTCGCGCACCTGCGCGGCATCGCTCCAGTCGATACCGAGAATGACGCCCTTGCGCTCGATCTCGTGCTCGAGCTGTTGGGCTTCCTTGGAATAGTTCTCGAAGACGCTCATGGGCGGGGTTTCCTTGTACGACCAGTGGTCCCGGGTTTGGGGATGGGCTTCGACGCTGCTCTGGATACAAGCCGCGCCGCCAAGAAGCGGGCGAGATAGCGCCCCGTATAACTGCTCTTTACCCGCGCCACGTCTTCCGGCGTGCCGCTGGCAATGATACGGCCACCGCCATCGCCGCCTTCGGGGCCGAGATCGACCACCCAGTCCGCCGTCTTGATGACATCGAGGTTGTGCTCGATGACGACGACGGTGTTGCCGTGGTCGCGCAGGCGGTGCAGCACCGAGAGCAGCATTTCGATGTCCTGGAAATGCAGGCCGGTGGTGGGTTCGTCGAGGATGTAGAGGGTGCGGCCGGTGTCGCGCTTGGACAGTTCCAGCGCCAGCTTGACGCGTTGCGCCTCGCCGCCGGACAGCGTGGTGGCCGACTGCCCGAGCTGGATGTAGGAGAGGCCGACATCGACCAGCGTTTGCAGTTTGCGGGCGACGACCGGCACCGCAGCGAAAAATTCGCGCGCCTGCTCCACCGTCATGGCCAGCACTTCGTGGATGGTCTTGCCCTTGTAGCGAATTTCCAGCGTTTCGCGGTTATAGCGCTTGCCGTGACAGACATCGCAGGGGACGAAAATGTCGGGCAGGAAATGCATTTCCACCTTGATCATGCCGTCGCCCTGACAGGCCTCGCAGCGTCCTCCCTTGACGTTGAAGGAAAAGCGCCCCGGCGAGTAGCCGCGCTCGCGCGAAGCCGGCACGCCGGCAAACAGTTCTCGGATCGGTGTCAGCAGACCGGTGTAGGTCGCCGGATTGGAGCGCGGCGTGCGGCCGATGGGCGACTGATCGACGCTGATCACCTTGTCGAAAAATTCGAGGCCCTCGATCTCGCGGTGCGGCGCCGGCTCCAGCGCCGAGCCGTAGAGATGGCGCGCGGCGGCGGCATACAGCGTGTCGTTGATCAGGGTCGACTTGCCAGAGCCGGAAACGCCGGTGATGCAGGTGAACAATCCCACCGGAATACTCAGCTCGACATGTTTCAGGTTGTTGCCACTGGCATCGAGAATCCGCAGTTCGCGCAGCACGTTCGGCGGCGTGCGTTTGGCCGGCGTAACGATTTCGCGCCGGCCGGAAAGGAAGGCGCCGGTCAGCGATTCGCTGCTGGCCGCTACCTGGGCCGGCGTGCCTTCGGCCACCACGCGACCGCCATGCTCACCCGCGCCGGGTCCCATATCGACGACATAGTCGGCGGCTTCGATGGCCTCCAGATCGTGCTCGACCACAATCACGGTATTGCCCAGATCGCGCAGGTGCGTCAGGGTTTCCAGCAGGCGCGCATTGTCGCGCTGGTGCAGGCCGATGGAAGGTTCGTCGAGCACGTACATGACGCCAGTGAGGCCCGAGCCGATCTGCGACGCCAGGCGGATGCGCTGCGCTTCGCCACCCGACAGCGTTTCCGCCGAGCGGTCGAGCGAGAGGTAATCGAGTCCGACGTTGATCAGGAAGGACAGGCGGGCGGTGATCTCCTTGAGTATCTTTTCCCCAACCTGTGCTTTCTGCCCGGTCAGTTGCAGCAGGTTGAAGAAGTCGCGGCAATCGATCAGTGAGAACCGGCTGACGTCGGAAATCGTTTTGCCGCCGACGAAGACATGGCGCGCCTCGCGGCGCAGGCGCATGCCGCCGCATTCGGGGCAGGGCTGGTTATTGAGGTATTTCGACAACTCCTCGCGCACCGCCATCGAGTCGGTCTCGCGGTAGCGGCGTTCAAGGCTGGGGATGATGCCTTCGAAGGCATGGGTGCGATCGAAGCGCGTGCCTTTTTCGTTCAGATACTTGAACTTGATCTGTTCCTTGCCCGAGCCGTAGAGCACGATGTTGGCCGTCGCGGTCGGCAGCTTCTCGAAGGGCACGTTGGTATCGATGCCGTAATGCGCGGCGAGGGACTCCAGCATCTGGAAGTAGAACTGGTTGCGCCGGTCCCAGCCCTTGATCGCGCCGGCGGCGAGGCTCAGATGTGGGTAGGCGACCACCCGTGCCGAGTCGAAGAACTGGATCTGGCCGAGGCCGTCGCACTTCTGACAGGCGCCCATCGGGTTGTTGAAGGAGAACAGGCGCGGTTCGAGTTCCTGCAGGGCGTAGCTGCACACCGGACAGGCGAACTTCGACGAAAACAGGTACTCCTTTCCCGAATCCATTTCCACCGCCAGGGCGCGGCCTTCCGCGTGCATCAACGCCGTCTCGAAGCTTTCCGCCAGGCGCTGGCGCACATCAGGGCGCACCTTGAGCCGATCGACGACGATATCGATGGTGTGCTTCTGACTCTTGGTCAGTTTCGGCAGGCTGTCGATGTCATGCACCGCGCCATCCACTCGCAGCCGCACGAAACCCTGCGCGCGTAATTCGGCGAACAGGTCGAGCTGTTCGCCCTTGCGATTGGCCACCACCGGCGCGAGGATCATCAGTTTGGTGTCTTCGGGCAGCGCCAGCACATGATCGACCATCTGCGAGACGCTGTTGGCTTCCAGCGGCAGGCCGTGATCCGGGCAGTGCGGCGTGCCGGCGCGGGCGTAGAGCAGGCGCAGGTAGTCGTGAATTTCGGTGACGGTGCCGACGGTCGAGCGCGGGTTGTGGCTGGTGGCTTTTTGCTCGATGGAAATCGCCGGCGAGAGGCCTTCGATCAGGTCGACATCGGGCTTTTCCATGAGTTGCAGGAACTGCCGAGCATAGGCCGAAAGCGATTCGACATAGCGGCGCTGGCCCTCGGCATACAGCGTATCGAAGGCCAGCGAGGACTTGCCCGAGCCGGACAGGCCGGTAATGACCGTCAGCCGGTTCCTCGGCAGGTCGAGATTGATGTTCTTCAGGTTGTGCGTTCGCGCGCCGCGAATCTTGAGGAAGTCCATGGGGCAGGGCGGGGATGTGTGCGGGTCAGCCGAAGAATATACCCCGGCGGGGAGTCGATAGCCACCGTGCGGAATCGACTGGCGGGGCGTGGGGCGCCGTGTCGTCAGCGCCGACTCTTTGGGGTGTCCCGTCAGCCCCGCGTGAGATCGCGGTAAAAATTTTCGTGAGGACCCACCGCCTCCAGATATATCAACCTTACCTGGTCATCGCGCGTATACCCGAGCAAATACAGTTGCCCTTGGCTGCGAAACTTGAATACGAAGAGGTCGGCCAGATCACCCTTCTTTCGTTCTCCGATGGCCGGGTTTTCGGCGACCGTTTCCACGACCGCATCCACGTCGGTCGCGATGTTGTCGTGAAGCTTTTTGTACTGCCTGGCAAATCGGCGCGTCTGTGCGACGCGATAACTCATGCCGCGCGGCTTCTCGGTGCGAACGGGGTAGCGTGCTCGCGAGGTTCAGCCATCGACGTTAGAGACTCGGCAATGAAACTCACCGGCAAGTCAGGATTGTCCAGCGCTGCCCTGCCGACCTTGGCCCAGAATTCAACTTGGCCTGCGATGGTCCTATGCTCGGCAACGGCATCCGCCTTGGCCTGGTCATAGAGCATTTGGTCAATCCTGATGGAAGTGGTGGCAGGCATGCGAGCGATCCTTGCGACATTTGTGGTAAATGGCAGATTAACCCTGCAAGCCCTGCCCGTCAAGACTTCGCAACCAAAGGGAACTGGGGGAGCCGTACCGCCAGCGCCGACTCTTTGGGCAAGGCGACGAGCCCATGGACGGACCGCCGCCACAATTCCGCCTACCGCTGCCCGCTGGATTCCGGAGCCGACGGTAGCGGAAACCTTGGTAACATGAAACGCATGTACACCGAACTCACCGTCAAGGAGATTGTTCATGCGGACATTCTCGGTTGCGCGCCGGCGACGCCGCTTGCCGACGCGGCCCGGCGCATGGTCGAGAACCACTGTAGTTCCATCCTGATTGAAGCGGACGGCAAGGCCGTCGGCATCTGGACCGAGCAGGATGCGCTGGCGCTGGACATCACCGATGGAACCCTCGGTCGTTCTCCCATTTCGGAATTCATGTCCGCTCCGGTCAAGACGCTGCTCGTCGATACCGCTATCGGAGAGGCGGCCTTGCGCTTCCGGGAAGAGGGTGTCCGCCATTTTCTGGTGGTCGATGCCGCCGGGGGGCACAGGGGCATTATTTCCCAGTCGGATATCGTCATCAACCAGGGCATCGAGTACTTCATTTCCCTGCGTGAAGTGAAGTCGGTGTTCAATCGGCGGCACCTTACCGTTCCGGGCGCGACGCCGACGCGCGACGCCATCCGCGAGATGCGGCAGGGTGGTTTCGATGCAATTGTCGTCACGCATGCCGAGCGTGGCTACGGCATGTTCACCGAACGCGACGTGGTGCGACTTGTCAGTTCCAGCACGGCGCCAGCAGCCATCGGCGAGCTGGCCAGCTATCCCCTGATTACCCTGCCGGCGAATGCCAGCCTTTTTTACGCGCGTAAGCATTTTCTCCAGAAACAGATACGTCATCTTGGCGTTACTGGCGACGCGGGGGAGCTGCTCGGGCTGGTTACCTTTGCCGACATCCTGGCGAACATCGAGCACGAGTATGTGCATCATCTGCGCGAAGCGCTGCGGGAGAGCAAGTCGGCGCTGGAAATCTCGCATCGGCACTTGCGGCTCGCGGCCAAGGCATTCGACAGCACCTTCGAGGGAATCGTCGTGACCAATGCCGACAACATCATCGAGTCGGTCAACCCGGCTTTTACCCGGATCACGGGTTATTCGGCACAAGAGGTGATCGGCAAGACGCCCGCCATCCTGGCATCCGGTCGGCACGATGGGGCGTTTTACCGGGAGATGCACGAAACGCTTGCCAACACCGGTTTCTGGCAAGGGGAGATATGCAACCGGCGCAGGAACGGCGAGATTTACGTCGAATGGCTGACCATCAACGCCGTGGCGGATCACAGTGGAAAGATCACCAACTATGTCGCGGTGTTTTCCGATTTCACGTCGCGCAAGGCGGTGGAGGACCAGATACGTTTTCTGGCGCAGCACGACGCGCTGACCAGGCTGCCGAACCGGACGCTGCTGCGGGAGCGGCTGCTGCGCGCCATTCTGCACGCCCGTCGCAACAACAGAAAGCTGGCCGTGTTCTTTCTCGATCTGGACGACTTCAAGCAGGTCAATGACAGCTTCGGCCATCCCGCCGGCGACCATCTGCTCAAGGTCGTGGCGCAGCGACTGGCCGATTGTGTGCGCGCGGAGGACACCGTGGCCCGCCTGGGCGGCGACGAATTCGTCGTGGTGCTGGAGGAAATAGCCAGCGCGGAGGGCGTCCCCGCCATCGTCAGCAAGCTTATCGACACCCTGTCGCAGCCCATGGTGTTCGAAGGGCACGAAATGCGTGTTTCCGCCAGCATCGGCATCAGCCTTTACCCGGACGATGGCGAAGAACCCGACATCCTTGTCAGGAACGCCGACAAGGCGATGTATCAGGCCAAGGAAAAGGGCGGCAGCAACGCCTTCCATTTCTTTGCGGCGGAAGACATCTGACGCCTTCCGGTTTCCGTGAGGAGCCGGCTCCCCGCCTATAGCCAGCCGCGCCGCCTTAAAAAATGCGCTTGGCGAGACCGGCGCCACTTCACGACAGAGGAATGCTCTGGCGAATTCGGTCCTGCGTTGTAAGCGGTCGAAATTCGACTAGAATATGCCGAGGGTGTTTTGCGAAAAGGGCAGCCGAGAATCTGTCCGGGATGGCGATTTCCACACAACAGCAATATGGGAGCCGAAATGAATAAAGCGTCCTTTGGCGATCTGCCGATCGCCGGCAAGCTCAATGTCGTCCTCATTGCCGCTATCGCCGTGGTTCTCGGCGTGGCCGGCATTCTTCTCAGCTACTGGCTGGGACAGAAACTCGAGGAGCGCAGTCTGGCGGACTTGCAGCGTACCAACCGCCAGGTCGTCGACATGATCGACGCCTATTCATCGGTGCTCGAACGTTCCGCCGAAATGCTCGGCGCGAACTTCGCCGCAACCCTGCCGAAACGGCTGGCGCTGGATAGCGGCCACGCATTGCCGACCGCGAGCGGAAGCTTTCCGGCGCTACGCGGCGGCGATACGACGCTCAACAACAACCTGGGCATCGTCGATGCCTTCACCGCGTCGAGCGGGGCGGTGGCCACCGTGTTCGTGCGGCACGGCGATGACCTGTTTCGCGTGACGACCTCGCTGAAGAAGGAAAACGGCGAGCGCGCCCTCGGTACGCCGCTGGGCAGCAAGCATCCGGCTTATGCCAAGCTCATGGCTGGAAGTCCATACACCGGCCGGGCAACGCTTTTTGGCCGGGATTACATGACGCGCTATATTCCGCTCAAGGACGAGGCCGGGCAGTTGGTCGGCGTTTCCTTCATCGGCATCGACTTTACCGACGGCATGGCGGCGTTGAAGAAAAAGGTGCTGGCGCTCAAGGTTGGCGAAACCGGCTATGTTTTCGCTCTCGACGCCGTCAAGGAGCCGGGCAAGGTCATGATTCATCCGGTCGCCGAAGGAAAGAACCTGTTCGACGCCAAGGATAGCGGCGGTCGCTTTTTCATCCGTGAGATGCTTGAGAAGAAGAGCGGCGTCATCCGTTACGACTGGACGAATCCGGAACTGGGGGAAACGACGGCACGGCAAAAGGTCACGGCCATCGACTACTTCGATAAATGGGGTTGGGTGGTCGGTACGGGAAGCTATCTTGCCGAGTTCACCCGTGATGTGCGCGGCGTCCAGATTCAGTTCGCGATTGCCGCCGTGCTGATGTCGGTGGTGTTGGTGGCGGTGGTTTTTTTCAGCACCCGCCACTGGGTCAGCGGGCCTCTGGGCGAGGCCCTGGCGGCGACGAGAAGCGTTGCCGGCGGCGATTTGTCGGTATCCATCCGGACCAGAAACCGCGACGAAGTGGGACAGTTGCTGCATGCCACGAACGAAATGTGCGCCCACCTGCGCAGCATGATCGGCGAGGTCAATGTCGGCATCGGCAAATTGGCCGGCGATGCCCAGAAGCTGGCCTCATCCTCGCAGCAGGTCGCTAACGGTTCCGGCGAGCAAAGCGCCGCCGCCGCAGCGATGGCCGCCGCCGTGGAAGAGATGACGGCGAGTATCGATACTGTCTCCCAGCATGCCCAGGATACAAAAAAGATGGCGGAAAGCTCCGGCACCATCTCGGATAACGGTGTGGCGGTGATCAATGCCGCGATCCAGGGCATGGATAGCATTGCCGTTACCGTGCGCGAATCCTCTACCGCAGTGGCGCAACTCGGCGACCAGTCGCAGAAAATCACCAGTATCGTCAACGTCATTCGCGAGATAGCCGATCAGACCAACCTGCTGGCGCTCAACGCCGCCATTGAGGCGGCCCGCGCTGGCGAGCAGGGGCGCGGCTTCGCCGTTGTCGCCGACGAGGTGCGCAAGCTGGCCGAGCGCACCACGCAATCGACGCAGGAAATCGCCGGCATGGTCGGACAGATTCAGGCGGGGGCGCAAAACGCCGTCGACAGCATGAACGTTGGCGTGCACCAGGTGGAGGAAGGTGTAGGCCTGGCCAACAAGGCGGGCGGCAGCATTGCCGAAATCAAGACTGGTGCGGGGCATGTCGGCGATGCGGTGATCGGTATTTCAGACGCCCTGCGCGAGCAGACCGTCGCCAGCCAGGATATCTCGCGCAATGTCGAGCGCATCGCCCAGCAGGCCGAGATGAACCACAATCAGGCTAATGAAACCTCGGTGGCCGCCGCCGACATGGAGCAGCTTGCCGAGCGGCTGCGCCAGAGCATCGCGCGCTTCAGAACCTGAAGGCCCCCGGTGGCCGCCCGCGCCACCCGCGATCCAGCCATAGAGGCGTAGAGTACACAAAGCGAACGCGGGGAGCGTTGCGGCGCTGTTCTTGTCCATGCCATTCACCCATCGGATCAAGAGGACGAAAGGCATTTCCCGGCGGGGTGGCTGCGTACTGACAGGCGGGAGAGCGGGGCAACATGATCGATACCAGCAGGTCTGAAACACTCTTTCGCTTCTGCGTCGTCACGACCGTCACCGTGGGGCTGTAAGCACTCGCTTATGAACTTCCCGATACCAGTCGCCGTCGTTCTCGCGCTTTCGATCATCATCCAGGCTGCCGCCGCGATCATGGCTTTCAGGCTGATCGGCATCACCGGCAGGCGGTCGGCGTGGAGCCTCATCACCTTGGCCTTGACGCTGATGGCCGTGCGCCGGGTGGTGCCGCTCTACCACCTGATTACAGGCGACTCGTCGCTGCCGCCGGACCTGTTGAACGAAGTCATCGGTCTTGTCTTGTCGGTCGCCATGGCCGCCGGCATCGCGCGCATAGCGCCCATCTTCACCGAGCGCAAGCGGGTGGAGGAAGCTTTTCGCCAGATGAGTCGTCGCAATGAAATGATCCTGGAATCGGCCGGTGAGGGCATTCTTGGTGTGGATATCGAGGGGCGTATCGACTTCATCAACGCGGCGGCACTCACCATTCTGGGTTTTGAAAAGGACGAATTGCTGGGGCTGAATTCCCATACCGCGTTCCATCACAGCAAGCCGGATGGCAGCCCATATCGGCAAGAGGATTGCCCAATACACAACGCTGCGATCAGCGAAGTCGGGGTTCGGGGAAAGGAGGAAACGCTTTGGCGCAAGGATGGCTCCCCGTTGCCGGTGCTGTATTCCAGCATGCCGATCAATGAAGGCGGCAAAGTCATCAGCGCGGTAGTCACGTTTCAGGACATTAGCGAACTCAAACAGAAAGAAATGGCGCTGGAGGAGAGCGAAGAGCGCCTGTATGCGACCATGGAAACGGCGCGCGATGCCATAGTCATGGTTGACGGCGAGCGCGGCACCATCATGGCGTGGAATCCCGCGGCCGAAACGATTTTCGGCTATACGCGGGCCGAGGTACTCGGTCAGTCCTTGCATGAATTGCTGGCGCCGTCCCGCTTCCGTGAGACGGCACAGCGCGGTTTGTCGCATTTCTCCAGCAGCGGCGAAGGTGGCGCGGTAGGCAAGGCTCTGGAACTGGTGGCCTTGCGCAAGGATGGGACGGAATTCCCCATTGAGCTTTCACTCTCTGCCATGCGGATACGCGGGAAATGGCACGCCACCGGCATTGTCCGCGACATCACCGAACGCAAGCGCATGGAGCAGGAGCGACTGACCCAGCTTCGGTTTGTCGAAAACATGGATCGGATCAACCGGGCCATACAGCGAGCGAACGACCTTGAGCAGTTGATGAGCGATGTGCTCGATGCCGTGCTGGCGATGTTCGATTGCGACCGGGCGTGGCTGCTCTATCCGTGCGATCCTGATGCCGCTTCGTGGTCGGTGCCGATGGAACGCACCAAACCGGAATATCCGGGCGCGAGTGTTCGGGGGCTGGAGATACCGATGGATCCGGAGGTCCAGAGAATATTCCGGACCCAAAGGGGCACGGACAGCCCGGTTTCCTGGGGTCCGGGGTGCGACTGTTCGTACCCCGAATGGCTAACGGAGCAATTCGGGGTACAGTCCCAATTGAGCGTGTCCACCTACCCAAAAACAGGAAAACCCTGGCAGTTCGGCATGCACCAGTGTTCTCATGCCCGGATATGGCAGCCGGAGGAAAAACGCCTCTTTCAGGAAATCAACAGGCGCCTGTCCGACGGCCTGAGCAGCCTGTTGTCTCGTCGTGATTTGCAGGAAAGCGAGACCAAGTACCGCCGCATCGTGGACACGGCCCGCGAGGGAATATGGGTGGTTGGGGTGGACAACCTGACCACTTTCGTCAACGCCCGGATGGCCGAAATGCTGGGCTGTTCCGCCGAGGAGATGAGCGGACGTCCGGTGACGGACTTCATGTTCGAAGAGGACGCGCCCGATCATCTGCAAAGAATGGAGAGCCGCCGCCAGGGAACGTCGGAAAGCTATGAACGCCGGTTTCGTCGCAAGGATGGCCGGACGGTATGGACGGTTTCGTCCGCCACCCCCATTTTCGACGGCGAACATTGTTTCACGGGCTCCTTTGCCATGTTCACCGACATCACCGAACGGCGACAGGCCGAGGATGAAATCCGCGAGCTCAATCAGGACCTCGAACGGCGCGTGGTCGAGCGCACCGCCCAACTGGAGTTGGCGAACAAGGAACTCGAAGCCTTTGCCTACTCCGTCTCGCACGATCTGCGCGCGCCGTTGCGCCACATCGACGGGTTTCTTGGCCTGCTCGAAGCGAGAACCGAGGCAGTACTCGATGAAAAGAGTCGGCACTACATAAGCACCATATCCGACTCGGCCCGGCGCATGAGTATGTTGATCGACGACCTCCTCTCCTTCTCGCGGATGGGACGTTCCGAAATGGCCAAAACCCAAGTCGATCTTGGGGCGCTGGTTCAGGAAGTCATCCACGAGTTCGAGCCTGAAGCACGGGGCCGGGCCGTCGCGTGGCGCGTCGCGGAGCTGCCCGTGGTTGTCGGCGATCGCGCCATGCTGCGAATTGCGCTGGTCAATCTGATCTCGAATGCCTTGAAGTTCACCCGCAAGCGCGCGCGAGCGGAAATCGAGATAGGCTGGCAGCCCGGAAGCGACGCGGAGACTGTCGTATTCGTGCGCGACAACGGCGTGGGTTTCGACATGCAGTATGCCGACAAATTGTTCGGCGTCTTTCGGCGTTTGCACCGGGAGGAAGAATTCGAAGGAACGGGGATCGGCCTGGCCAATGTCCGCCAGGTCATCCACCGGCATGGCGGCAGAACCTGGGCCGAGGCAAAGCTTGACGGTGGCGCGACCTTCTATTTCGCGTTGCCGCAATCACCAGCGGAGTAGCAGAGATGGCGGACAAACTCAAAATCCTGATGTTGGAGGACCAGCCGGCCGATGCCGAACTCGCCGTCGAGGCGCTGCTCAAAGCCGGCCTGGTGTTTTCGCACACGCGGGTAGATATCCGTGATGGTTTCATCGCGGCGCTGGAAGAATTCCGGCCCGACATCATCCTCGCCGACTACCGGCTGCCGGCCTTCGACGGCCTGGCGGCGCTGGCCATTGCGGTGGAGCGGGCGCCGGATGTGCCCTTCGTTTTCGTTTCCGGGGCCATGGGCGAAGAGTTCGCCATCGAGACCCTGCATCAGGGTGCGGCGGACTATGTGCTGAAGGGCCACCTCAGCAAGCTGGCGCCCGCAGTCAACCGCGCCCTGCAGGATGCCGAAGAACGACGCCGCCGCAAGGAAGCCGAAGCGAAAGTCCTGCGCTCCAACGCTGAACTGGAACAATTCGCCTACGGTATGGCGCACGACATGCGCCAGCCTTTGCGCATGATCACAAGCTACATGCAGCTGCTCGAGGCGGGCCTGGGTGATCGGGTCAACGCAGAGCAGCGCGAATACTTCCATTTCGCCATCGACGGCGCCAAGCGCCTCGACACCATGCTGCTGGGGCTGCTCGAATACTCGCAAATTGGGCGCCTGGGCGAACCGCCGGCCGGGATATCAAGTCGCGGCGTGCTCGACCAGGCCTTGCTGTTCCTGCAACCGGCGATTGCCGAGGCGCGGGCCGATGTCCGCATCGAAGGCGATTGGCCGCGAATATTCGCCAGCCCGGATGAAATGCTGCACCTTCTCCAAAACCTGATCGGCAACGCGCTCAAATTCCGTGTGGCCGGGCGTACGCCGCAAATTACCGTAAGGAGCGAAATCGACGGCAAGGCGTGGCGCGTAAGCATTGCCGACAACGGCATCGGCATACTCCCCGAGCAGATCGGTCGGCTATTCCAGGTATTCCAGCGCTTTCATCCGCGCACCTCCTACGAAGGCATCGGCATCGGTCTGGTGCTGTGCCGCAGGATTGTGGAGCATCACGATGGGCGCATCTGGGCCGAATCGGCGGGTGAGAGCCAGGGCTGCACCTTCATCTTCAGCCTGCCCGCCGTGAATGAAGATTTGGAGGAGCCATGAACCGGCGTGAAATAATCATCGTCGTCCTGGCCCTGATGCTGGCGGGTCTTGCCGGCTGTAGCCGGGAACCCGAAAGCCGGGGGCCACAAGTTGGAACCGGGCCGTCGTCGTCCGGCGCGCCCGTCTATCGCTTCGCGGTGCACCCGCTGCACAACCCGGCCAAACTCCTGCGCGCGTATCAACCGCTCGTCGACAGCGTGAACAGCCGGTTGCAAGGCGTGCGCTTGAGTCTGGAGGCATCGCGGGACTACGCCAGCTTCGAGGAGAAGTACCTGGCGCGGAAGCCCGACTTCATCCTTCCCAATCCCTGGCAGACGCTTCAGGCGGAGAAGGTCGGCTACCGCGTCATCGCCATGGCCGGCGAGCCGCAGGATTTCACCGGGATATTCGTGGTCCGCCGCGATAGCGGCCTGAAACTTCCCGCCGACCTGAAAGGGAAGGCGGTCAGCTATCCGTCTTCCACGGCGCTGGCGGCCTGCATCATGCCCCAGTACTTTCTCCACAGCCACGGCATCAACATCAATGCCGACATCCAGAATCGTTACGTCGGTTCGCAAGAGTCCTCCATTATGAATGTCTACCTGAAGCTGACTGCGGCGGGCGCCACCTGGCCGACGCCATGGCGGGCATTCCAGAAGGAGCATCCAAAGGAGGCGGCGGAACTCGAAGTCATCTGGGAAACGGAGCCGCTCGTCAACAACTCCGTCATGGTCCGCGACGATGTGCCTGCGCCGGTGGCGGAGCAGGTGCGCGCGCTGCTGCTCGGGCTTGAGGCGACGCCGGACGGAAAATCCGTTCTCGCGGGAATGGAAACCGCGCGTTTCCTGCCGGCCTCGGACCGGGACTACGAGGTGGTGCGCCAGTACGTTTCCCGTTTCGAAAAAGAGGTTCGGGCCGTGGAGCGGAAATGATGTTCAAGATACCTTGCCGCCGTACCGTCAGCGCCGACTTTCGCATGGCCCGACCGATGGAGACGCAATGATGCTGAAGAGACTGTTCCGCTTCCTGCTCGGCACGCTGCGCGGTCGCCTCATCGTCAGCGTGGCCGCAGTACATGCCGTGATGATGGCGCTTTTCATCGCCGACCTGACCGCGCGTCAGGGGGCGATGCTGATGGACCGCCAGATCGAGGATGCCACCGCGCTGTCGCAGTCCCTCGCCACGTCCGCTGCGGGATGGATCGTCGCCGAGGACGTATCGGGTTTGCAGGAACTGGTGGAAGTCCAGCGCCGTTATCCGGAAGTCCTGTTCGTCATGCTTGTCGACAAAGAGGGCCGCGTGCTGGCCGACACCGACCAGTCCAGGCTTGGGTTCTACATGCGCGACCTGCCCCGCGAAGTGCGCCAGACGTTGCTCGCCGAAACTCCGGCGCTGGTCGATGTGGCGGTGCCCGCCGTGATCGGCGAACGCCATGTCGGCTGGGCGCGCGTCGGCATCGGACAAAAAGCGGCCGGCGAGAAGCTCGCGGCGATCACCCGCAGCGGTGTCGCCTACGCGCTGGCGGCGATTCTCATTGGTTCGCTCGTCGCCTGGTTCATGGGACGCTGGATCACCCGCAGGCTGTACGCCGTGCAGGAGACCTTCGACGCTGTTCGTTCCGGCAACCACCTGGCCCGATCAAAGCTTGCCGGCAGCGACGAGGCAGCGGCCATGGCGGGGGAATTCAACGCCATGCTGGATGCGCTGGCGCAACGGGATGCGGAACTGCGCGAGAGCGAGGAACTTCACCGCCTCACGCTAAGCAACATTGACGATGCCGTGTTCATAACGGACGATGCAGGCACGTTCAAGTACATCTGCCCCAATGTAGACATCATATTCGGCTACTCCTTTCAGGAAGTGCAAGCCATCGGCAACATTTTGGATCTGTTGGGCAGGGATACGCCCCCCCCGAGCGAATCTTTTGGGGAACTGAAGAACATCGAGCGGGATATCACCGACAAGTCCGGAAAGGTCCGCTCGCTGCTGGTGAATGTCAAGAAGATATCCATAAAGAGCGGGACACGACTCTATACCTGCCGCGACATTACCGAGCGCAAGCAGGCAGAAGAAGCATTGCGCAAGAGCGAGAATGATTTGAAAGAAGCCCAGCGTGTAGCGCACACCGGTAGCTGGGATTGGGACATGGCGACCGACGTCATCACTTGGTCCGAAGAGTATTACCACATTTACGGATTCGATCCGACACAGCGTCCGCCGGGATACGCGGAGCATCTAAAAGCGTACACCCCGGAGAGCGCGGCGCGACTGGATGCGGCAGTAAATAGAAACATACAAACCGGCGAATCGTACGAACTCGATTTGGAGCTGGCCCGTCCGGAAGGCCCGCGTGGGTGGATCACGGCCCGGAGCGAAACCAGGCGCGATGCCCAGGGGCATGTCATAGGCTTGCGCGGAACAGCGCAGGACATCACCGAACGCAAGCAGGCGGAGGAAGATATACGGCGACTGAACGAGCGGTTCTCCCTGGCCACGCGCGCTGCGCGCCTGGGAGTGTGGGACTGGGACCTCGAGAAGAACCAACTGGTTTGGGATGACGGGATGTACGCGCTTTACGGCGTCAGCAGAGAGGACTTCGCCGGTGCCTATGAGGCATGGCTGAATGGCCTGCATCCCGACGACCGCGCCGCGAGCGATGAAATCTCGAAACAGGCGCAGCGCGGCGAGCGGGACTATGACACCGAGTTTCGCGTGGTATGGCCGGACGGGAGCATCCATCACCTCAAAGCCTACGGCCAGTTCGTGCGGGATGCGGATGGCAAGCCGCTGCGCATGACGGGCGTCAACTATGACGTTACCGAGCGCAAGCGCGCCGAGGAGCAGTTGCGGCGTAGTGAGCGCGGCCTGTCCGAAGCGCAGCGCATGGCGCATCTGGGCAACTGGGAGCTTGATCTTGAGAGCAATGCGCTGACCTGGTCGGATGAGATATTCCGCATCTTCGAAATAGACCCGGAACGATTCGACGCTTCCTATGACGCCTTCCTGAATGCGATTCATCCAGATGACCGCGATCTGGTGAACAAGGCCTACACTGACTCGGTGAAAAGCAGATTGCCCTACGACATCGTGCACCGTTTGCGGATGCCGGATGGGCGCATCAAATACGTCAACGAAAAGTGCGAGACGTATTACGGGGCGGACGGCAAGCCCTTGCGTTCCGTCGGCACGGTGCATGACATCACCGAGCGCAAGCGGGCGGAAGATCAGGTTCTGGAACTGAATCAGCAACTCGAACAACGGGTTACCGAGCGCACCGCGCAGCTGGAAGCGGCCAACAAGGAGCTGGAGGCGTTCGCCTATTCCGTCTCCCACGACCTGCGGGCGCCCTTGCGGCATATCGACGGCTACGTCGAACTGCTGGTCTCGCGTTGCCGCGACGGACTGAACGACAAGGGCTTGCACTACGTGGACACCATCGCCGCTTCCGCGCGCCAGATGGGTGTTCTGATCGACGACCTGCTCCAGTTCTCGCGCACCGGACGCGCGGAACTGCATCGGGAAGACGTCGACATGAACCGGGGGCTTCTGGAAGCGCTGGGCCCCATAAAGGAGAGCAATGCGAAGCGCAACATCGAATGGGTCATCGGCAATCTGCCGCCGGTGCGGGGCGATGCCGCACTGCTGCGTCAGGTGTGGGCCAACCTGCTGGAGAACGCCGTCAAATTCACCCGGTCGAGAGAGAACGCGCGGATCGAGGTCGACGCCCGCGAGGAGAAGGGTGAAACCATCTTCGTGGTCAGAGACAACGGTGTGGGCTTCGACATGCGCTATGTCGGCAAGTTGTTCGGCGTATTTCAGCGCCTGCATTCCCAGGAAGAATTCGACGGAACCGGAATCGGCCTGGCCACCGTGCAGCGGATTGTGTTCCGTCACGGGGGCCGGGTCTGGGCCGAAGCCGAGTTGAACCGGGGCGCGACCTTCTATTTCTCATTGCCGGATGAGCGGACAGTCTAGCGACATGAAATCAAATAGTGCTACGGCATTGTGTTCCGACATCTCTTGCAACAGGTCATTTCGTCCGTACGTTACCGCGATCACGGTCCTTGTTTTCTCTTTGGCCTGTTCGGCCACGCTGATCTGGCGTTTGGAACAGCGGCGCTTCGAGCTTGAACAGGCTCGGGTCTCCGACATGGCTGGCGACCATGCACATCTGCTCCAGGCCGGTATTGAAAGAGTGCTTTCCGCTACCTTTTCCCTGGCCGCCCTGGTTCGCGAAGGGAAAGGGGATGTTTCCAACTTTGAAGCCACCGCCAGGGAAATGCTGCCTTTTTTCCCCGGCGCCGCCTCACTGCAACTGGCGCCCGGCGGTGTCGTGCGGCAGATCGTACCGCTGGCGGGGAACGAAGCGGCCATCGGCCACGACCTGTTCAACGACCCACAGCGGCGTATCGAGGCCATCAAGGCGCGGGACGACGGAAAATTGACGCTGGCCGGGCCGTTTATCCTGAAACAGGGGGGCCTTGGCGCGGTTGGGCGGATGCCGACCTATCTGGACAACGGGACTGGCGGCCGGTCATTTTGGGGGTTCACCAATGTTCTGATCCGTTTCCCCGAGGTGCTTGCTCCCGCCCGCCTGGAAAATCTGGAGAAACGAGGTTTTCGTTACGAACTGTGGCGGCTGCACCCCGACACCGGCGAACGCCAGATCATCGCCGCATCATCATCCGCCCCCTTGATCAGAGCGGTGGATCGTTCGCTGGAACTTCCAAACGGAACCTGGACCCTGAGCGTCGCCCCAGCGGCCGGGTGGAGCGATCCCGGCGGGTTCGCGCAGAAGAGCGCGCTTGGTCTGGTAGTCAGTCTGCTGCTCTTCTTCTTGACACACTCCCTGCTCAACACCCGCGCCAAAGCGCTGCAGATAGCACAAAAGCTGACATCCGATCTGTGTGAGAGTGAGGAACGCTATCGCCTGGTTTTCGAGAACTCGCCGATTTCGATATGGGAAGAAGATTTCTCCGGCGTAAAGGCCCTTTTCGATGACCTGAAAAGGGATGGAGTCGCCGATATCGAGGCCTACTTCGATCAACATCCCGAAACCGTCCGCCAGTGCGCAGACCTGGCGAGGATCGTTGATGTAAACCGGGCCGCGCTCATTCTGCACGCGGCGGCGAACAAGGAAAAACTGTTTGCCGGTCTGGTCAACACGTTTACGCCGGAGTCGTTCGATGCATTCCGACAGGCACTGGTGTGCCTGTGGAACGGAAAGACCGAGATGACCGGGGATGCCGTCGTCAAGACTCTTGCGGGCATTCCCCGCCATGTCACCGTCTATTACTCCGTTTGTCCCGGCTACGAGGGAACGCTTTCAAAAGTGCTTGTTTCGCTTGCCGACATCACCGAGCGCAAGCAGGCGGAAGATCAGGTCCGGGAACTGAATCAGCAACTCGAACAACGGGTCGTCGAGCGCACCGCGCAACTGGGAGCGGCCAACAAGGAACTGGAGGCGTTTGCCTACTCCGTCTCCCACGACCTGCGGGCGCCCTTGCGGCATATCGACGGCTACGTCGAACTGCTGGTCTCGCATTGCCGCGACGGATTGGACGACAAAGGCTTGCATTATGTGGATACCATCGCCGCCGCCGCGCGCCAGATGGGTGTTCTGATCGACGACCTGCTGCAGTTCTCGCGCACCGGACGCGCGGAACTGCGTCGGGAAGGTGTCGACATGAACCAGGTGCTGCGGGAGGTGCTGAGCCCCATAAAGGAATGCAATGCGGAGCGCAACATCGAATGGGTCATCGGCGATCTGCCGTCGGTTCGGGGCGATGCCGCCCTGCTGCGCCAGGTGTGGGCCAACCTGCTGGAGAACGCCGTCAAATTCACCCGGCCCAGAGAGGACGCGCGGATCGAGGTCAGCGCCCGCGAGGAGAACGGTGAAACCATTTTCCTTGTTGCCGACAACGGGGTAGGCTTTGACATGCAGTATGTCGGCAAGCTGTTCGGCGTATTTCAGCGCTTGCACTCCCAGGAAGAATTCGAGGGAAGCGGAATCGGTCTGGCTACCGTGCAGCGCATCGTCAACCGCCATGGCGGCCGGGTCTGGGCCGAGGCCGAGCTGGACCAGGGCGCCACGTTCTATTTCGCATTGCCACGTATTGAGGAGAAAAGCCATGTCTGAACTGAAACCGATCTTGCTGGCGGAAGACAATCCCCAGGATGCCGAACTGATTCTCGAGGCCCTTGCCGACAACAAGCTGGCCAACCGGGTCACTCTCGTCAGGGACGGCGTGGAGGCGCTGGAGTATCTGCGATCCGAAGGGAAATACGCGACGCGCAAGCCCGGTATTCCGGCGGTGGTGGTGCTCGACATCAAAATGCCGCGCATGGACGGCATCGAAGTGTTGCGCGCCATCCGCGCCGACCCGGCGTTGAAACTGGTGCCGGTGGTGATGCTGACCTCCTCGCGCGAAGAGCAGGATCTGATCCGCAGCTATTCCCTGGGAAGCAACGCCTATGTCGTCAAGCCGGTGAAATTCGCCGAGTTTATCGATGCGGTGAAGCAGGTCGGCGTCTTCTGGGCCGTGCTCAACGAATTGCCACCGGGATGAGTCTTTGCGCATGAGCATCGCAACGAACACCGGGAAACCCCTGCGGATTCTGCATCTCGAGGATTCGCCACTGGATGCCGAACTCATCCGCGAACGGCTGACCGACGCCGGTGTGTCCATGCAGATGGACTGGGCCGCCAACGAGAGGGAATTCACCGAGTTTCTCCGTAGCGGCGGATATGACCTGATTCTGGCCGACTACCGGTTGCCCAATTTCGATGCGCCGGCGGCGCTCCTGCTGGCGAAATCGCTCTGTCCCGGCGTACCTTTCATCGCCGTTACCGGCGCGGTCGGCGAAGAAGAGGCGGTGGAACTGCTCAAACAGGGCGCCACGGACTATGTGCTGAAGGACCGCCTAGCCAAGCTGCCGCAGGCCATGGAGCGGGCGCTTGCCGAGGTTGGGGAGCACCGGGCGCGTCGACGGGCCGAGGAGGCGCAGCAGCGCCTGAATCGCGAACTGCAAGCCATCAGCAACTGCAACCAGATACTGATGCACGCCGACGACGAGCAGACCCTGCTCCACGACATCTGCCATATCGTCTGCAACGAGGCCGGCTACCGTATGGCCTGGGTCGGCTTTGCCGAAAACGACGAGGCCAGGACCCTGCGCCCGGTGGCCTGTGCCGGCGCCGAGACCGGCTACCTCGAACAGACCGAGTTCACCTGGGCCGATACGGAACTTGGGCGCGGTTCCTGCGGGTTGGCGGTTCGCAGTGGGGAAATCGCCGGCATCGAGGATTTCAGCATCGACCCCAGGGTGGCGCCATGGCGCGACGCCGCCTTGCAGCGCGGCTATCGCTCCAGCATCTCCCTGCCGCTGAAGGACGAAAGCGCGCGCACCTTCGGCGTGCTCAACATCTATTCCGCCGACCCCAGTGCTTTTACGGCGGAGGAACAACGCATGCTGGGCGAACTGGCCGGCGACCTGGCCTTCGGCATTACGACCCTGCGCGCCCGCATCGAGCGCAAGCGGGCGGAAGTATCGCTGAAGAACATGGCGGCGAAATTCCGCACCGTCTATGAATCGTCTTCCGATGCGATCATGTTGCTCGATGGGAGTGGATTTTTCGACTGCAACCCGGCCACCCTGCGAATGTTCGCCTGCTCCTCGCGCGACGATTTCATCCACAAACATCCAGCCCGGTTTTCCCCGCCTGCCCAGCCCGGTGGCGAAGATTCGACGCGTCTTTCCAATGAGCGCATGGCCACGGCTTTCAAGCAGGGCAGCAACCAGTTCGAATGGACGCACCGGCGGCTCGACGGTACGGAGTTTCCCGCCGAGGTATGGCTGACCGCCATGGAGCTGGACGGCAAACAGGTGCTGCAAGCAACGGTACGCGACATCACCGAGCGCAAGGCCGCCGAGAAGGAAATCGAGCATCTGGCCTACTACGATCTCCTGACCCAGTTGCCCAACCGCCGCCTGCTCATGGATCGCCTGCAGCAAGTCATGACGGCCAGTCGCCGCAACCGGCATCGGGGCGCCCTGCTGTTCATCGACCTGGACAATTTCAAGATTCTCAACGACACCTGCGGCCACGATGTCGGCGACCAACTGCTGATCGAAGTGGCCCGCCTTCTCGGCATCTGTGTGCGCGACGGCGACACCGTCGCGCGTCTGGGCGGCGACGAATTCGTGGTCATGCTGAAAGACCTCGGCGAAGACGCGCGAGAGGCGGCGGCCCAGGCCAAGGGCGTGGGCGAGAAGATACTTTCAGCGATCAACAATCCAATCCTGATCGCCGGACGCGTGCACCACACCACGCCAAGCATCGGCATCACCCTGTTCATCGATTCGGAAAACACCGTGGATGAGTTGCTGAAACAGGCCGACATTGCCATGTATCAGGCCAAGTCGGCTGGACGCAACACCCTGCGCTTCTTCGACCCGGACATGCAGGCGGCCCTCGCCGCCCGAGCCGAGCTTGAGACAAGCCTGCGCCGGGCCATTCAGGAGCAGCAGTTTGTGCTGCACTTCCAGCCGCAGGTCGATAACCTGCGCGGCATCATCGGCGCCGAAGCGTTGTTGCGCTGGCAGCATCCCGAGCGCGGCATGGTGTCGCCGGCCCAGTTCATTCCGCTGGCCGAAGAGACCGGCCTGATCCTGCCCATCGGTCGGTGGGTGCTGGAAGACGCCTGCGCGCGGCTCAAGGCCTGGGCCGGCGATCCGCGTAGCCGCGATTTGCACTTGTCCGTCAATGTCAGCGCGCGCCAGTTCCACCAGGAAGACTTTGTCGACCAGGTGCGCCAGGTGCTGGAGGATTCCGGCGCTCCGGCAAACCGCCTGAAACTTGAGCTGACCGAAAGCGTGGTGCTCGACAACGTCAAGGACACGATCGAGAAAATGCAGGCGCTCAAACAGTTCGGCGTCGGTTTTTCCATGGACGACTTTGGCACCGGTTACTCGTCCCTGTCCTATCTGACGCGGCTGCCGCTCGACCAGTTGAAGATCGACCAGTCCTTTGTCCGCAACCTGCCCGACAGTGTCAACGACGCCGTGGTGGCGCAAGCCATCATCATCCTGGCCAAGAGTCTCGGCCTGGCCGTCATCGCCGAAGGCGTGGAAACCGAGGCGCAGCGGCAATTCCTCGACCAGCACGGCTGCCCGGTTTTCCAGGGCTACCTGTTCAGCAAACCCGTGGGCCTGGCTGACTTCGAGGAACTTCTGGCAAGCCACCGCGCGGAGTGATCCGCGCCAGAAGCATGCCGGCGCGCCAAGGGAGCCAGACGCCGTATCGCCGGCGCCGACTTCTGCCAACGTGCCGCCGGCCTCATACTTTTGGCCTATATAATCAATTGCCCTGCGCCATTCAAGGCGTGGTGCAGCCGAATTCCCAAAAGGAGGCGAATCATGTCTGAGAAAAAATCGCGGTCGATGGTGCGGCTGCTTGGACTGGCGACCGGTTTGCTCATCGCGGCATCCCCGGCCATGGCGGCGCATGAGGCCGCGAGCAAGATCGTTCTGAGCGCGCCCGGCCCGCGCAACATTTCCTACCTGCCGATCGACCTGATACCGGCCATCGGCGCCGACAGGGAGGAGGGCGTCAGCCTGCAAATTCTCCACACCGGCGGCGGCGCGGTGGCCTTGAACAACCTGGTCACGAAGAATGCCGATTTCGCCGTGGCCGGCGTGCCGGCGGCGATGTCGCTCAAGGCCAGCGGCGGCGACGTGGTGGTGATCGCGCCGGTGGACGACGCGCCGCTGTTCGTGCTCATGGTGCGCTCGGCGCTGAAGGACAAGGTCAAGCGCATCGCCGACCTCAAGGGCAAGGTGATCGGCGTCAACACCAGCACCAAGGGCAGCAAGACCACCTCCCAGCAACTGGCCGAACTGCTGCTCAAGTCCGGCGGTGTGCGGCCCAATTCCGTGCGCATCGTGCCGGCGGGGCAGAGCTGGGCCGAGCAATCCTCGCTGATGATTTCCGGCCAGGCCGATGCCGTGGTCGGCGACGAACCTTTCGCTTCGCGCCTGCTGACGGACAAGCGCGTCTTCTTCCTGGCCCACCTGGCGCAGCCCGAAACCGTCAAGGGCATCGTCGGCGCCAACTTTCTGCATGCCGCGCTGGAAACGCGCAGCGACGTGATCGCCAAGGAACCGGCGAAAGTCGCGAAGATGGTGCGCATGGTCAAGAAGAGCCTGGCCTGGATCGCCAGCCACACGCCGGAGCAGGTGGCGGATGCGCTCGGCGTCAAGGAGCCGGAGGAGCGCGCCGCGCTGTTGCTGTCGTTGAACAAATACCCGAAGACCTTCAGCCGCGACGGCAAGTTCTCCACCGCGCAACTCAAGGAAACCGACATCTTTTTCCACAGCAGTCTGGAGCAGGGGGATGCCGGCCTGTCGCTGAGCATCGAGCAGATGCTGGATGACCGCTGGGCCGGGCGCGGCAAGTGATTCCACGCAACTCCATCGGTCGCCAGGCCGTCATCAGGCTGTTCGTCAGCCTCGGCCTGCTGGTTGCGCTGATCGCCATCAGTTCGGTCGGCATCTACCAGGCCGCGCTGCACAAGGCGGCGCAAAAGCGCGCCGACGAACTGGTGAGTTTCTACACCGCCCGTCTCGACCAGATTGAGCGCGAGTGGGAAATCCGCAGCCGCGACTTCAAGGTGCGCATCGAAACCACCCGCGCCCTGGAAGACCCCGCCAGCGCGGCGACGAATCTCCAGGCCTTCATGACCGTGCAGGGGTCCGATCGCTCGTTCCACTATCTGCTGATCCAGACCGGGGACGGCAAGAAGCTGTTCGACTCCGGCAAGGACATCAGCCTGGCGTCGATTCCGGAGGGCACCGGGGCGGAGCTGGGGCACTACATGGACCCGCAGAACGGCCAGATCTATCGTGTCTTCGAGCATCCGATCTGGCTCGGCGAAGAGCGCGGCATGGGGCGCTTTGCGGTGTTCTTTCGCATCGACAACGCGCTGCTCGGGCAGATGAGCACGCCGGGCCTGACGCTAAGCCTGCTGCACGACGGCGTGCCGACAGCCAGTTCCGGCGGCCAGATCGCCCTCGATCATCTGCGTGGCAGCCGGGGCGTGGTCGAGGCCGGCAACGAGGTTCGCGACTTGCCCTGGAGCGGCAAGGCGGACGACGTGATCCGCTTGCACGTCGAGGCGCCGGTGACGACATTGTTCTCGACCACCGAACTCGCCGTGGGCGTCAGCCTGATTCCGCTGGTCGACGGCCTCGTGCTGTGGTTCACCCTCGGCCTGTGGCTGATGCGCCAGACGCGGCGGATCACCCATCTGGGCCGCGCGGTGCACGAATACACCTCTGCCGGGGACACCACGGAAGATATGGCGACCGCGCTCGTCAGCGCCCGCCAGCAACAGCCGGACGAAATCGCCGAGGTGGCCGATGCCATTGGCTTTATGGTGGCCGCTGTCGGCCAGCGCGCACGCGCGCAGGAGGAGTCGTCCGCGCAACTGCGCGAAAGCGAAAAGCGTTTTCGCCAGTTGTTCGACAGCGGCGGCGACGCCATCTTCGTGGTCGAGCAGGGCACGCTGCGGCTCATCGAGGTCAACGACATGGCCTGCCGGCGTCTGGGCTACAGCCGCGAGCAACTGCTGGCGATGACGGTCGCCGACATCGACGATCCGTCGGCCATCGACGATATGCCCGACGTGATCCACCAGCTCGAAACCTCGGGCCGGGCGATGTTCCGGCGGGTGCATGTCGCCAGCGACGGTCGCCGCATCCCGGTCGAGATCGTCGCCCAGGCCATGGACTATGCGGGCCAGCCGGCCATCATGTCGGTGGCGCGGGACATCTCCGAACGCATCCAGGCCGAGGTCGAGTACCGCACCATTGTCGAAACCACCCACGATGGCTTCTGGATCACTTCGACGCAGGACGCGCGCTTCCTCGACGTCAACCCGGCGGCGTGCGCCATGCTCGGTTATTCCCGCGAGGAAATGCTGGCCATGGCCGTCCCGGATGTCGAGGCCGTCGAAAAGCCGGTGGACACGCAACGGCATATCGCGGCCATTATCGAGGGGCGCAAGGATCGCTTCGAGTCGCGGCATCGGCACAAGGACGGACATCTGATCGATGTCGAGATCAGCGCCACGTTCATCGATGCGCGGGGCGGCGTGCTCGTGGTGTTCGTCCGCGACGTGACCGCGCGCCGGCACACGGAACTGGCGCTACGCGAGGCAAAGTCCGAAGCCGAGCGGGCCAATCGCGCCAAGTCGGAATTCCTCGCCAACATGAGCCATGAAATCCGCACGCCGATGAACGCCATCATCGGGCTTTCCCATCTCGCCCTAGGACTCGAACTGCCGCCCAAGCTGCGTGATTACTGCACCAAGATACAGACATCGTCCCAGGCGCTGCTGTCCATCCTCAACGACATTCTCGACTATTCCAAGGTCGAGGCGGGACGCCTGGAACTGGACGAGGTGGAATTCTTCCTTGAGGAAGTGCTGGCGAACGTCTCCGATCTGTTCGTCGTGCACGCCGATGAAAAAGGGCTGGAACTGTTTTTCGAGATCGACTCGGTGCCGCCGGTGCTGGTGGGCGACCCGCTGCGCCTGGGACAGGTGATGAACAACCTGGTGGGCAATGCGGTGAAGTTCACCGAGAGCGGGGAAGTCCATGTCAAGGTCGAGGAGTTGGCGGTCGAAGGGGAATTCGTCAGCCTGCGCTTTTCGGTGCGGGATACCGGCATCGGCATGACGCCGGAGCAGGCGGAGCGCCTGTTCCATGCCTTCACCCAGGCCGACGGTTCGATCACGCGCAAATATGGCGGCACCGGCCTCGGGCTGACCATCTGCAAGCGCCTGGTGGAATTGATGGGCGGCGAGATCACCGTCGCCAGCGAACCCGGTCAGGGCAGCATTTTCAGTTTCACCATCCGCCTGCAAGTTTCCCATGCCGGCGTGCTCACGCGTTCGCCCGCCGACCTGCGCGGCATGCGCGTGCTGGTGGTGGACGACATCGACACTTCGCGCCTGATATTGCGGGAAATCCTGACTTCCTGGAAATTCGTGGTGGTCGAGGCGGCCTCCGGGCCCGAGGCGCTGGAAATTCTGCGCCACACCGAACGCGATCAGGCGATCGAACTGGTCTTGCTCGACTGGAAGATGCCGGGCATGGATGGCGTCGAGCTCGCCCGCGAGATACAAAAGCAAGTTCGCGGCGGCGAGATTCCGGGCATGCCGGTGAGCATCATGGTCACCGCTTTCGGCAAGGATCAACTGCTGCAAGCGGCGCGGGGCGTGCGCCTCGATGCGGTACTGCAAAAGCCGGTGATTGCTTCCAATCTGTTCGACACCATAGTCGGCATCCAGGGCGGCAAGGCGGATCACGCGCCAGTGTCGACGCATGGAATAACTACCTCGCTTGCCGGCGCGCATATCCTGCTGGTCGAGGACAACGAGATCAATCAGCAGGTGGCGCGGGAACTGCTCGAACGCTACGGCCTGGTCGTTAGCGTCGCCGATAACGGCGAGGAGGCGCTGCAAGCCCTGCAGAGCGGAAGCTTCGATGTGGTGTTGATGGATCTGCAAATGCCGGTGATGGATGGCTTCGAGGCGACGCGGCGGATTCGTCAGGATGCCCGCTTCCGTGACCTGCCCATCCTGGCCTTGTCGGCGGCGGTGATGGCGCAGGACCGGGCGGACTGCCTGGCCGCCGGCATGAACGATCATGTGGCGAAACCGGTGGTGCCGCAGGAAATGCTGGAGACCCTGGCGAAGTGGATCAGGCCCGGCGCGGAAAACGATCCGCCGTTCCGGTTTGTCGCCGCCCCCAGGGACGCGGGGCAAGTCCTGCCCGAGCTGCCGGGATTCGATCTGGACGCGGCGCTGGAACGGGTCGGCGGCAACCGCGCCCTGCTCGAAACTTTGCTGCTGAATTTTTCCGCGCAGTTCGGCCAAGCGGCGGACGAGATGGATGCGCTGATCCGGGCCGATCGCAAGGACGAAGCGGCGGCGCGCGCCCACCAGATTGGAGGCTCCGCCGGCAATCTCGGCGCTGCCGCACTCCACGCGGCGGCGGAGCGCCTGGAGCGGGCGTTGCGAAAGAAGACAGCGCCCCGCGCCCAGGAGGAATCCCGGGAGGAATTCAACGCCGCCCTGGCCCAGGTGCTGGAATCCATCGCCAGGATCGACGCGCCGTCCTCCTCCGGGATTGTCGAGTTCGAGTGCGAGAAATGCCAATGGGCGCGGGGTGAGGAGTTGTTCAAGGGGCTGCGCGGGCTGCTGGAAAACAATGATTTCGTGCCGCATGAATTGATCGCGGAACTGGTGGCTGCCGTGAAATGCCAAACGCTGCACACAAAGTTGCAGGAACTGCAACGACAGGTCGACAACATCGACTATCGCCGTGCGCTGGAAACGCTGGATAGTGTCACGTGTGTCGACAGCCACGATTTTGGCGGACAGCGAAATAATGCCGAGTGAGAACTACCAGGCTTTGGTCCTGATCGTGGACGACGCGCCGACCAATATCCAGGTGCTGGCGGAAACCCTGCGCGCCGACTACCGGGTCAAGGTGGCGACCAGCGGCCAGGCGGCGCTGGACATCGTCGACCGCGATCGGCCGGATCTCATCCTGCTCGATGTGATGATGGCGGGGATGGACGGCTACGAGGTCTGCCGCCGGCTCAAGGACAATCCCGACACCCAGGGGATTCCGGTGATCTTCGTCACCGCCAGGAGCGAGGCTCAGGACGAGCAGCGGGGGCTCAGGCTGGGCGCGGTGGACTATATCTCCAAGCCCTTCCATCCGGCGATTGTCAAGGCGCGCGTGCACAACCATGTCAACCTCGGGCTGACGGCGGCAGTGCTGCAAGAGCGTGAGGCGCAACTCAATCTATTGGTCGCGGACCTGGCCCAGGCCAAGGCGCAGGCGGAAATGGCCAGGGCGGAAGCCGAGCGGGCGAACGCCGCCAAGTCTCATTTCCTGGCTGCGGCGAGTCATGATTTGCGCCAGCCCCTCCATGCCATGGACATCTATGTCAGACTCATCGCCGCCGCCGTGCCCCCCGACAGCGCATGCCTCGTCGATAAGATGAAGCAGTGCTCGGGCGACTTGTCGATGCTGCTGAACGAATTGCTCGACCTGAGCAAACTGAACGCTGGAGCGCTTGAACCCAGGGTATCGGTTTTCCCCTTGGCCGCATTCCTCGACCAGATCGCGACCATCCATGAGCCGTCCGCCGAGCAGAAGGGACTGCTGTTCCGTGTCGCCCGGACCCGCCTCGTCGCCAGGACGGACAACCAGTTGTTGCGACAGTTGGTCGCCAACGCCGTTCGTTACACCGCGCGCGGCAGCGTCCTGCTCGGTGTCCGGCGCCGCGAGAGCAAGTTGTGGATCGAGGTGTGGGATACGGGCATCGGCATCCCCGCCGACAAGCGCGAGGAAATATTCGAGCCCTTTCGCCAGCTCGACAATCCCGCCCGCAATCTGGAACAGGGTAGCGGCCTCGGCCTGGCCCTGGTTCGGAGTCTGGCCAAGGTTCTCGGACTGCAAATCAGGGTGGCGAGCCGGGTTGGGCGGGGCTCCCTGTTTGCCGTCGAAGTGCCCCGTGGTACGGTGGTCGCCGCTGGCGGTGTTACCGAGCGCCGAATCGCGCCGGAACGGCGGCGGCGTCGCCTGCGCGTGGCGCTGGTCGAGGACCATGCTTTCGTGCGCGAAGCCATGACGCGGGGTCTTATGCTGCTGGGGCATGAAGTGGTGGCGGCAGCGGATGTCGTCGAGTTGCTGGCGGGACTGGACGGCCTCGCACCGGATATTATCGTTGCCGACTACCGGCTGAAGGGAGGCAGCATCGGCAGCGATGCCATCGCCATGGTGCGCAAGTGCTATGGCGACCGCATCGGCGCCGTCGTTGTCACCGGCGAGACCGATCCTGATGTCGTCAGAAGCATCACGGACAGCGGACTGCGCATATTGCAAAAGCCCGTGCAACTCGACGCATTGGAAGTCTTCCTGAATGAGTTCGGCGTGGATAGTCAGCCGGAAGCGGCGTAGATTCCAGATGGACGGAAAAATGCAGAATGACAACAACAAGCCGCTGGTCCTGATCGTGGACGACACGCCGACCAATATCCAGGTGCTGGCGGAAACCCTGCGCGCCGACTATCGGGTCAAGGTGGCGACCAGCGGCCAGGCGGCGCTGGACATTGTCGGTCGGGAAGGCGGCAAGCCGGATCTCATCCTGCTCGACGTGATGATGGCGGGGATGGACGGCTACGAGGTCTGCCGCCGGCTCAAGGACAATCCAGACACCCACGGGATTCCGGTGATCTTCGTCACCGCCAAGAACGATGCGCAGGACGAGGAACGCGGTCTCAGGCTGGGCGCCATGGACTATATCGCCAAGCCATTTCACCCGGCGATTGTCAAGGCGCGCGTGCAGAACCACATCAGCCTCAAGATGAAAACGGACTTGCTCGAATCGCTGGCGCTTATCGACGGCCTGACGGGCATTCCCAACCGGCGGCGTCTCGACGAGACCCTGGATGCGGAATGGAAGCGTGGCTTGCGCAACGGCACGCCGCTGGCGGTGGCCATGGCGGACATCGATTATTTCAAGGCTTACAACGACCATTATGGCCACGGCGGCGGGGATGAATGCCTGAAGGCGGTGGCGCGGGCGCTGTCGTCTTCCCTCGTCCGTCCGGCCGACATGATGGCCCGTTACGGCGGCGAGGAATTTGCCGCCGTCATGCCCGACACCGATGCGGCAGGAGCGAAGTTGTTGGCGCAACGCTGGTGCGACAACGTGGCGGCGCTGGTTTTGCCTCACGCCTGTTCCAGTGCCGGTGGCCACGTTACGGTGAGCGTGGGTTACGCTTGCCAGGTACCGGAGGCGCCGCAGTCGCCGCAGATGCTTCTGGAAATGGCGGACAAAATGCTCTATCAGGCGAAAGAGCATGGCCGCAATCAGGTATGCGGTTCGCAGTAAAGCCACGCTGGCCTGAACCGGCTTGAGACAGGCAGAGTCACCGCTGCGACAGGCGCTGGTCGCGCAGACGCTCGGCGCAATGCTGGCGGCGGGGCTGATTTGGCTGCTCCCCGTCCTGCTTGCGCCGCCGTTGACCATGGCCATGGTGCAGGGACTATGCGCCGCGTTGATCAGTCACCTGCGGCGCGGCCCGGTCTGGTGGCTGCCGATTCATCTCGGTTTCATGCCGCTGGCGGTGCTGGCCCTGGGACTCGGCCTGCCGTCCTGGGTCTGGCTGGCGGGCTTCGCATTGCTGCTGCTGACGTTCTGGCGCACCGACCGCAGCCGGGTGCCGCTTTACCTGACCAACACTTTGGCCAGCGCGGTTCTCGCCGGGCTGCTACCCGCCCAGCCGGTTGCCGTGATCGATCTTGGCTGCGGCGACGGCGGCCTGCTGCGGCGTCTGGCGCGGGCGCGTCCCGATTGCCGTTTTGTCGGCTTCGAGCATGCGCCGCTGCCCTGGGTCTGGGCCTGGCTGTCTTGTCACCGCCTGGCCAATGTCGAGATTCGCTTCGGTGACTTCTGGTCCCACCCATTGGGCGACTACGCGCTGGTCTACGCCTTTCTCTCGCCAGTCCCCATGCCACGGCTGTGGGACAAGGCCAAAGCCGAGATGAAGCCGGATGCCCTGCTGGTCAGCAACAGCTTCGCCATACCCGACATTCAGCCGGAAAGCACCGTCGAGGTGGCCGATGGCCGGCGCACCCGTCTCCACTGCTACCGACCGGGGGCTGAACCTGGTTGAATATCCCTGGATACCGTCCCGGCCCGGAGGGACCGGGACATAAACGCGGCGATTGCCTCGCAATTTCAGCCATCGAAGGGACGGGCTATACCCAATAATCCCCATCAGACAGACCCCGGCTGCGGGCCGGGATCGACGGGGAGTTAGAACATGGCAGACATCATCTGCGTCATCGGCAACAAGGGCGGCACCGGCAAGACCACGATTTCCCACATGCTGTGCCAGGGCATGGGCCTGCTCGGCCAACGCTCGGTCTGCGTTCTCACCGACAGTTGTCGCGAACCGCTGGACCCGTCCGGTCGCCGCTATCTGGTGGCCGATGCCCGCTCGCGCGAAGCGCTGACCAAGGTCACCGGCAAGATCCGCTCGCTCAAGTCATGGATGGGCGTCATCGACGGCGGCGGCAACCGCACCGAGATGGATCGCAGTCTCTACGGCGTCGCCGATCTGGTGCTGTTGCCGTTTCGCGATTCGCACGAGGATATCCGCACCGTGATACGCGATCTGGAAATGTTCCCGCGCGCCTATGCGATTCCGTCGCAGTGGCCGACCAATGTCTGGCAGCGCGAAGCGGCGGAGAAAACCGTCGATGAATTTCTTGCCCGTTTTCGCGACCGCATTCTTGCGCCGGTCGCCACGCTCTCCGCCAGCAAGCACCTGCTGCAGAAAACCATCCCCGGCAGCCTGCCCTCGCCGCTGGCCAACGCCAGCCGCGGCATCGCTCGTCAGGTGCTGGACCTGTTGCAGATATCCTTTGAAGATGTCGAAGACATGGGCGTGGAAGATACGTCCACCCGACCGACCAACGACCGCATTCCCGCCATGGCGATGGCGGCCTGAACCCGGTCGTCAGTTGTAGCGCCGCTTGCGACTGACCATCAGGGCGGCTTCCGAGCGGTTGCTCACGCCCATGGCCTTCATGATGGCCGAGACATGGATTTTTACGGTACCTTCGGTCAGGCCGAGCAATTCGCTGATGCGCCGGTTGCTGCACCCTTCGGCCACCAGTTCGAGTACCCGCACCTGCGCGGCGGTCAGGCCGAAGCGCTGCCCCAGCGGCTTGCCCTTGCCCTCGCCCTGAGCGGATTCGCTGTTCTTTGTCAGCTTCCGCAGTTTGGGCGGCAGGTAGATTTCGCCGGACAGCACCGCGCGCAGGGCATCCAGCAACTCGGTACTTGACCCCGATTTGGAAACGAATCCCGAAGCGCCGTCTTTCATTACGCGCGACACGGTGTCGGCATCGTCCAGCGCGGACAGAATGACCACCGGCACCGTTGGGAAACGCCGCCGCACCAGCGGCAGAAAGGTCAGGCCCTTGGTTCCGGGCAGCATCAGGTCGAGAATCATCATGTCGATGTCCTCGGTCTCCAGCACGCCGACGGCCTCGCCGGCATCCTTTACGCCAAAGGTCTGGGTTTCGGCGCCGAGATTCTTCAGCGTCGCGAGCAATCCCTCGCGTACCAAAGCATGATCTTCCACCACCAATAGTCTGAGCATTGCTTTCCCCTGCGAGCCTGTTGCTGAATATGACAGCGGACAGTTTAGCGCGGAAGGCAGCCCTGCGGTAAGATCATCCGACTAGCCAGGGAGCAATCGCCATGAGCACGACATCGTCCGATCCGATGGAGTTCCTGAAGTCCCTCTGGGGTACTGCCGGCATGCCGCTGCCCGGACTGGTGACGCCGACGCTGGATACCAACGAACTGGAAAAGCGCATTGCCGATCTCAAGGCGGTCGAGGGCTGGCTCAAGACCAATCTCGGCATGCTGCAAATGACCGTGCAGGGGCTTGAAATGCAGCGCGCGACCCTGGCCGCGATGCAGGCCATGAGCCAGTCGGCGGGCGGCTCCGAGGCCAACGCCAATCCGTTTGCCAACCCGACGCCATGGCCATGGAACTTCATGCAGGGCGCCGGCCCGGTCGCTGCCGCTGCGGATGCCGCAAGCACTCCGGCGGCGACCGATCAGGCTCCGCCGAAAAGGCGCGGCAAGGGCAAGTAACGCTTTGCGGGCCGGCGTCAGCGCAAGGCCAGCCACAAGGGCAGGCTCAGCATGCCGAGCAGGGTGCCGGCGGAGATCAGCCAGGCGACGCGCGCGCCGTCGCCGCCCATGCGCTGCGCCAGGATGTAGGCCGAGCTCGCCGTCGGTAGCGCGGCGAAGGCCAGCGCGATGTCGGCGTGGATGCCGGCCAGACCGAACCATCGGATCAGCAGCAGGGCCACGGCTGGCATGGCAATCAGTTTGACCGCCAGCAGGTAGCCGGCGGCGGTGTGCGTCGCCGCACCGCCAGCGCCGACTATTCGCAGTCCGGCGCCGACCGCCAGCAGGCCGAGGACAATCGCCGCCTCGGCGAGACGCCCGAGAAAATGCAGCAGCATTGCGGGCGGCTGGAAACCCGCCAGATTCGCGGCAACGCCGGCCAGCGTCGCCAGGATCAGCGGGTTCTTCGCCAGTTCGCGCCACAGGCCGGCCTCGCCATGGCGCGCCAGCATCCACACCGCCGCGATATTCGCCGGCGGCACCATGAGTCCGACGACAATCGCCATGGCGGCAATGCCCGGTACGCCGTAGAGTGTTCCCGCGACCGCCAGGCCGATATAGGAATTGAAGCGAAACGCGCACTGGTATTGTGAGGCGAATGACATCGGCGAAATCGGCAAAAGCCGCGCGCCAAGCCCCAACAGCATGCCGCTCGCCATCGCCCCGGTCGCGACGCCGATCATCGGCGCTGCGGCCGACCAGTCGATGCGGGTTTTCACCAGCCCGCTGAACAACAGGGCCGGGAACAGAACGTAGTAGACCAGCTTCTCCAGACCGTTCCAGAAATGGTCGCCCAGATGCAGTGCTCGGCGCAGGCTGGCGCCGAGCAGGATCAGTGCAAAGTCGGGAAGGAGGGCAAGGGCGACGACGGACTCGGCATGCATCGCGCCTAGTCTTCGCGAACCAGGCTGCCGAACTCTCGATCGAGAATCGCCGGATCGCCGCTGTTGAGCTCCACCAGCCGGCGCAGGTGCATGATGCTGTCGAGATCGATGCTCTCGCAGCGCAGGCCGATGTGCAGTCCTTCCACGTGCATTACCCTGGTCGCCATGCTGATCGTGGTGCCCGGCGCGAGTTCCAGCGACAACTGACATTCTTCGCCGGGTTTGCCGTGCCAGACATTGTCGGTTTCGAGCAGCGCGCCCTTCAGCGATATGTCCAGAAGTTGGGCGTAGGCAGGGCCGCCATCGGTGGTGATGCGCACCGGCGAATGAAACACGGCACGCCAGAAATTGCGGCGTTCAGCATCCTTTGTCACGCGGAGTCTCCTTGGGCTGGTCAATAGTGGAATCGGTGCCGGTGAAATACTCCCGCAGCGGACACAATGTACCCGGTTCGCAATTGTGCTCGCGAGCGCACCTGGCCTGGGTCTGGTCCAGCACCACCATCTGTCCACAGACCGGGCAGTGGTCAATCGGTGAATCGAACATGATGCACCTCCGCTTCCCTGACTTGGTTGGCATTCGCTTTTGATTATAGACGGGGTATTGGCGTCAATGCGCTCGGGTATCATCCGTGCATGAAAATCGCGACATGGAATGTGAATTCGCTCAAGGTGCGCCTGCCGCACGTGCTCGACTGGCTGGCGGCGACACAGGCGGATGTGCTGTGCCTGCAGGAAACCAAGATGGAGGACAGGGTCTTTCCCTTCGCCGAACTGGAGGCTGCCGGTTATCACGCCGCGCACAACGGGCAGAAGACCTATAACGGCGTGGCGATACTCGCACGCGGCACGCTGGAGGATGTCCGTTGCGATATTCCGGGTTTTGCCGACGAGCAGAAGCGCGTGATTGCCGCCACGGTGAACGGCCTGCGCATCGTCTGCGCCTATATGCCGAATGGGCAGGAGGTCGGTTCCGACAAGTACGACTACAAGCTGCGCTGGCTGGCGGCGCTGGCCGACTGCCTGCGCGACGAGTTGCAACACTGGCCGCAACTGGTTTTGCTCGGCGACTACAACATCGCGCCGGAAGACCGCGACGTGCACGACCCCGCCGCGTGGAAGGATCAGATCCTGTGCAGCGAACCCGAGCGCGCCGCATTCCGGCGGCTGCTCGACCTCGGTCTGGCCGATGCGTTTCGCCTCTTCGAGCAGCCGGAGAAAATCTACTCGTGGTGGGACTACCGGCAGATGGGTTTTCGTCTCAATCGCGGCATGCGCATCGATCACATCCTGCTCTCGCAACCGCTGTCCGCGACGTGCAGCGCCTGCGTCATCGACAAGGCGCCGCGCAAGCTGGAACGGCCTTCGGATCATGCGCCGGTAGTTGCGACCTTGGAGGCAGAATTGGCATGAATGCTGAAGCGCTGCTGACGCTTTATCCGGTGCTGGCCAAATTGCCTGCCGGTCTGTTGCGGCGCGTCCGCGACACGCTGCAAACCCACTCGCTTGCCTCCGGCACCACGGTATTCGACGAACGCCAGCCGTGCCTGGGCTTTCCTTTCGTGCTTGGCGGCGCGATCCGCGTCGCCAAAGTCAGCGCCAGCGGTCGCGAACTGCCGCTGTATCGCGTGGTGGCGGGCGAAAGTTGCATCATCACCTCGAGTTGCCTGCTCGGGCATGCCGACTACAACGCGCGCGGCGTGACCGAGGGGCCGACGACGCTGGCGCTGCTGCCGCGCCCGTTGTTTGACGAGCTGCTGGCCGAGCCGGTGTTTCGCGACTTTGTCTTCGCACTGTTCTCCGAGCGCATGGCCGAGTTGATGCAACTGGTGGAAGCGGTGGCATTTCACAAACTCGATCAACGCCTGGCGGCGCTGCTGCTGGGCAAGGGCCGCGTGGTGCATGCCACGCACCAGCACTTGGCGGACGAACTGGGCAGCGTGCGCGAAATCGTCAGCCGGCTGCTGAAGGGCTTCGCCGAACAGGGCCTGGTGCAACTCGGTCGCGAGCAGGTGGAAGTGCTCGATGCCGCCGGCTTGCGCCGGGTGGCCTCTGTGACCTAGGTTACAGTCAGGCGTCGACGAAACTGGTGTAATGCACTCACTGTTGCATAACCCCAAAAGGAGAACACCATGAAACTCAACGTTGGCGGCATCGACCGCGTACTGCGTATTACCGCGGGTCTTGGACTGATTGGCTGGGCGGCCATGGGTGGCCCGGTGTGGGCGTGGATCGGCGTTGTGCCTCTGGCTACCGGTTCGATCGGTTTCTGCCCGTTTTATCCCTTGCTCGGCATGAACACCTGCCCGATGAAAAAGCAGGGTTGAAGCGTCAGGGCGGTGACGGACTTATTCCGCCACCGCTGCTTTTGTTTCACCGAGCCAGCGCCGCACGCCGTGTCCTGCGGCGTGGCCGCTGGCAAAGCAGGCGGTGAGCAGATAGCCGCCGGTCGGCGCCTCCCAGTCGAGCATTTCTCCGGCGCAGAAGGTGCCGGGCAATGCCTTCAACATCAGGTTGCTGTCGACTGCGGCGAAGTCGACGCCGCCCGCGCTGCTGATGGCCTCATCCAGCGGACGCGGCGAGATCAGGCGCAGCGGCAAGGACTTGATGATTGCGGCGAGCCGCTGCGGGCTGGCGAAATCCTCTTTGTCGGCGCATTCGTGCAGCAACGCCGACTTGACGCAATCGATGCCGGCGCGACGGCGCAAGTGATTGGAAAGCGAATCGCGACCGCGCGGCTGCGCCAGATCATCGGCTAGGCGCGACCCGGAGCGTCCCGGCACGAGGTCGAGATAGAGCGTGGCGCTGCCCGTGGCGGCGATGCAATCGCGCAGCGGGGCGGACAGCGCGTAGATCAGCCCGCCTTCGACGCCGTGTTCGGTGACGAGGAGTTCGCCGTCGCGCTTGATAGTCGATCCGTCCGGCGCGACAAATGCGGCGCTGATGGTCTTCACCGGCTGGCCGGCGAAGCGCTGGCGCAGATGATCGCTCCAAGGCACATTGAAGCCGCAATTGGCCGGGCGCAGGGCTTGCACCGCAACGCCGCGCGCGGCCAGCAGCGGCACCCAGGCGCCATCCGAACCGAGGCGCGCCCAACTGCCGCCGCCCAGCGCCAGCACCGTGGCGCCGGCGCCGACTTTCAATTCGCCCGCCGGCGTGGCGAAAACCAGCGCACCGTCGGCATCCCAGCCCAGCCAGCGATGACGCGCATGGAATATCACGCCGGCGGCGCGCAGCCGGTGCAGCCAGGCGCGCAAGAGTGGCGCAGATTTCATTTCATGCGGGAAGACGCGCCCCGAACTGCCGACGAAGGTTTCGACGCCGAGGCCCAGCGCCCATTCGCGCAGTTGTCGCGGGCCAAACTCTTCCAGCCAGCGACCGACCTGATCGCGGCGGGAACCATAGCGGGAGAGAAAGCGCTCCGGCGCTTCCGAGTGCGTCAGGTTGAGTCCGCCGCGACCGGCGAGGAGGAACTTGCGCCCGACCGAAGGCATGGCGTCGAATACCTCGACGCGCACGCCGGAAGTACTCACTACTTCCGCCGCCATGAGGCCGGCCGGGCCGCCGCCGATGACAACAATTCGACGACCGGGCGTGGCAGATGCGTGTTCAGCAGCGGCCACGGTCGGCCAGCGCATTGGCGAGGCGCACGTAGTCGGCCACGGCGATATCTTCGGCGCGCGCCGTGGGCGTGATGCCCAGCGCGGCAAGATCGGCCTCGCTGATGAAGTCGCGCAGGGTGTTGCGTAGCATCTTGCGTCGCTGCGAGAACGCGGCGGTCACCACGCGGGCGAACAGCAGCGGGTCTTTCGACGCCGTCTCGCCAGCGCCGACTTCCGCTTGAATCACGCGAGGAATCATGCGCACGATGGCCGAATCGACCTTGGGCGCGGGACTGAAAGCGCCGGGCGGCACGACGAACATGCGCTCCATGTGGTAGTGGTATTGCAGCATCACCGACAGGCGACCGAAGTTCTTGGTACCCGGTTCGGCCACCATGCGATCGACCACTTCCTTTTGCAGCATGAAGTGCATGTCATAGACCTGCGGCGCGAACGGCACCAGATGGAACAGCAGCGGACTGGAAATGTTGTAGGGCAGGTTGCCGACGATCTTCAGCGGCCCCTCACCCTTTAGCGCGCCGAAGTCGAATTCGAGCGCGTCGCCTTCGTGAATGCTCAGGCGCTCGGGCGGAAAGCGGTGACGCAGACGCGCGATCAGGTCGCGGTCGATTTCAACGACATGCAGATGGTCGATGCGTTCCAGCAGCGGCTCGGTGATGGCGCCCAGCCCCGGCCCGATTTCCACCACCGTATCGCCGGCGCGCGGCCCGATGGCGTCCACGATTTTGCGAATGATGCCGGGCGAGACCAAGAAGTTCTGCCCAAACCGCTTGCGCGCGACATGGCCCTGATGATCCTTCATGCCAAGCGGGCGAATATCTCAGCCGCGCCGGCGCGATGCCATGTCGATGGCGGCATCGACGGCGGCGAACAGGCTGGTGGGCGATGCCTTGCCGCTGCCGGCAAGATCGAGCGCCGTGCCGTGGTCGACCGAGGTGCGGATGATCGGCAGGCCGAGCGTGACATTGATGCCCTCGTCGAAGGCCGCGTACTTGAGCACGGCGAGACCCTGGTCGTGGTACATCGCCAGTTGCGCGTCGGAGCCGGCCAGGACATTCCGGGTGAATAACGTGTCCGCCGGCAGGGGGCCGATCAGGTTCATGCCTTCGCCGCGCAGCTTGTCCAGCACCGGGCTGATGACCTCGATTTCCTCGCGGCCCATGTGGCCGCCTTCGCCGGCATGCGGATTGAGCCCGGCGACCAGAATGCGCGGGCGGGCGATGCCGAACTTGGCCTGCATGTCGGCATGGAGGATACGCAGCGTGATTTCCAGGTCGTCGGGCGTGATGGCGGCGGCGACATCCTTCAGCGCCAGATGCGTGGTGGCGAGCGCGACGCGCAACCCTGCCCCCGCCAGCATCATCACCACGCGCGGCGTGCCGGTGTGGTCGGCGAGGTATTCGGTGTGGCCGCTGAATGGAATTCCGGCGTCGTTGATGATGCCCTTATGCACCGGCGCGGTGACCATCGCCGCATATTCGCCAGCGACACAGCCGGTCAGCGCGGCGTCGAGGATGTCGAGCACGTAACGGGCATTCGCGGCATCGAGCCGTCCCGCCAGTGCCGACTTTTGCAGAGGGATGTGACGGATCTCGATGCGGTTCGCATCCAGGCCAAGGGCTGCGGCGCGCTCCGCAAGCAGTTGGCGGTCGCCGAGAACGACCAGACGCGCCGGCCAATCCCGCTCGGCCAGTCGCAGGCAGATATCCGGGCCGATGCCAGCCGGTTCGCCGGAAGTGACGGCGATCACCGGTGGCGCGGAACTGTTGCCGCTAGCGGTCTTCGGCGCGGTATTCGACATGGGCGCGGTCGCGCATCTGCCGGACCCAGTCCTGATACGCCTCGTCGGACTTGCGCTCGCGCAGCACCTGCCGCGCGGCGAGACGCTGGCGTTCGGCGGTGGCATCTTCGGTGCGACGCTCCAGCACCTGGATCAGGTGGAAGCCGAAGGGCGATTTCACCGGCCCGCTGACCTGGTTGATTTTCAGCGCGTCCATCGCCTTCTCGAAATCGGGAACGGTATCGCCCTGATACATCCAGCCGAGTTCCCCGCCCTTGGCGGCGGAAAGATCGTTGGAATGAAGGCGCGCCAGTTCGGCAAAATCGGCGCCGTTGTCGAGCCGCTCCTTGAGCGCGACCAGCTTGCGCTTCGCCTCGGCTTCGGAGACGAGTTCGTTGATCTTGATCAGGATATGCCGGGCACGCGTCTGCTTCAGCGCCACCATCGGTTTTGCGCCGCCATCGCCCCGCTTGTCGATCAGCTTGATGATGTGGAAACCGGCCGGACTGCGCAGGATATCGCTGACTTCGCCCGGCTTCAGCTTCTTCACGGCCTCGGCGTAGAGCGCCGGCAGGCGATCCAGCGGGCGTGTGTCCATGGCTCCGCCAGAGAGCGCATCGGGCGCATCGGAATAACCGGCGGCCACCTTGGCAAAGTTCTCGCCGCGGCGAAGCTGGTCGAGCGCCGCCTGCGCGCGCGCGCCGATGCGCATCAACTGGTCGGGCGAGGCTTGTTCCGGTACGCGCAGGACAATGTGCGCGGTCTGCACTTCGATGTGGCCGACGTTGCTGCCCTGATCCGGGTTGGACAGATAGTTGTCGATTTCGCCATCGGAGACGACGATGCGGCTTTCGACTTCGCGGTCGCGCAGACGCGACAGCACGATTTCGTCGCGAATCTCCTCGCGGAACTTGGTCCAGGAAATGCCGTCTTTATCCAGCGCGGTGCGGAAATCCTGCAATGAGAGGCGGTTGCCTTCGGCGATGCGACGCAGGGCGGCATCGAGTTCGATATCGGATATGCGCAGACCGGTTTCCTTGGCAAACTGGAGTTGTACGCGATCGGTAATCATGCGCTCCAGCAATTGACGTTCGAGTACGTCGCGCGGTGGCAGTTGCACGTTCTGGCCGCGCAACTGCCGCTCCACGGTGGCGAGACGGGCGCGCAGTTCAAAGGCGGTGATGGCCTCGTCGTTGACCACCGCGACAATTCGATCGACCTCTATCGGTTGGGCACGCCGCGTCTGACCGTGCGCGGCGACCAAGGAAAGGCTGAAGAACAGGCAGAACAGAACAAGACGGATGATCATGGGACAGTTAGAGGGCTTTCGGGGTTCTGCTGGTTGATCACGCCGTAGCCAGGCACGCTGCGCCTGAGTATGTCGAGCGGATTGGAGCCGACCTTGGCGAAACCGTTCAGCTCGAGCTGGAAGAAAAGCGCGGTGTTCGATACCTGCGTCTGCGTCGCGAGGCGTTGCATGACGACGCGCCCGACCCAGCAGCCGCCGTCGTACTCAAGGCCGGCAACGGACTCGATCATGCGCCTGTCCTTGGTCGAATAGTTGAAGCGCCCCACTGCGTGCCAGCCGCCGAACACCGGCCATTGACCGGAAATGTCGATCTGGCCAAGTTGATCCCGTGTGTAGCGGTAGCCGGCATTCAGCACCTTGCCCGCTTCGGGCTGATAGCGACCGCCGAGATTGAGCCGCTCGACCCGGCTCAAGCGCGGGTTGTACTGGACGCCGGTGTCGATGTACGCCTTGGGCATAATACGACCCGAAAGCGAGGCAAGAAAGTCGGTCTGGCGGTCGCTGCGCAGCACTTCGCCGGGCAGGCCGACATTCTGGGTGCTGAAATAGACGCGCTGGCCGAAGGCGGCGCGCATGATTTCAGCGCCCGTCAGTGGATCGAGCAGGCGCGAAGTGAGCATGGCCGTGGCCTGATTGGCATCGGCGATGCGGTCGCCGCCGCCGTAACGATTCTCGGAAAATATCTGGGCAAAATTGAAATCGGACAGACCCGTATCGAACACCGGAACCAGGCTCTGGTCGCGCACCGGCACATACAGGTAGTACAGGCGCGGCTCCAGCGTCTGCGTCAGCGCCGTGCCGAACCAGTTCAGGTCACGCTCGAACGTCACTCCGGAATCGACGCTGAAGATCGGCACGTTGCGGGTGAGCCTCTCGGGCGTGCCGGTCGCCTGATGCTCCAGATCGTAGCGGGTGGAATGCAGCCCGATCTTGGGCGTGACGGTCAAGATATCGGTTTGCAAGGGCAGCGAAAGCTGCGGATAAAGCGTGAAGCGCCGCCCTTCCACCTGGGTCGGGCTGCGGAAGTTAACATGCTCACCGCTGAAGGCGAAGCTCATCCCCAGCGGCAGGTCGCTACGGTTGGCATTCACCGTCAGTTGCGGCAAGCGTCGGTACGGCTCGGCCACCGGCGGCAGCGACGGATCCTGTAGGGTCTGGTAACTCTGCGCCAGCAGGTTGGCCGACCACCAACTGGCGCCGTAACTGAGCGTGCCTTGGCGCAGCAGGTTGGTCTGGGCGATCACCGACGAACCATTGGCCAGATCGCTGAAGAAGGTGCCGTCGGAAGCGCCATTGAGCGCCAGCGTTCCCGACAAGCCGTAGCCCAGGTTTTGGCTGTGGGTCAGCGAATAGGAAGACCGGCGCTTGTGCTCAATCTTGTCGTCGTGCAGGTACTGCCCTTGCATCGTGCCGCTGTATGCGGGATTCAGATAACGATACTCGCCGTTCCACAGCGTGCCGCGCTTGGCCATGAAGCGCGGCGCAATCGTCGCATCCATGTTCTGCGCGATGTTCCAATAGAAAGGCTGCGTGTACTCCATGCCGCCGCTGCTGGTGGAACCAAAGGTAGGGGTCAGCAGCCCGCTCTTGCGTTCATTGTTGAGCGAGAAACTCATCCACGGCGAGTAGAGGATGGGCGCGCCCTTGAAATACAGGGTGGCATTGCGCGCCGTGCCCATCTCGTCATCATAGTCGAGGCGCAAGTCGGTGGTACGGGCAAACCAGTCCGGGTCGCGGCCGGCAGTCGGGGTACAAGTGCTGTAGGTGGCATCGGTGAGCCGGTACTTGCCTTCGCCCTCGAATTCCATTCGAGTAGCAACGCCCCGCCCGGTGGTGAGATCCGACGGCAGGCGTTCTTCGGTGCCGGTCCACAGCGTGGCGGCCGACCCGGTCTTGATGCGGCGGATGCTGTATTCGGGCTGCTCGAAGAAGCCGGTGCTGCCTTCCATTTTCATGCGCATCCTGGGGCCGCGCACGCGGTCGCCATCGCGCGAGAGGCGGACGTTGCCTGTTGCCTCCATTTCGTCCGCATCCTGCCAATAAGTCAGGTGATCGCTCAGCAGAATCGAATTGCGCTTGCGCAATTCGACGTTGCCGTCGGCGACCACTTCGACATTGGTTTTGCCGGCAATGTGATCGGCGGCGATAAAGGTCGGCAGCAGTTCTCCCGGTCGCTTGAGCCAGGGCATGACGCCAACGCTGCGTTTGAGGTTCGGTTCAGGCAGTTCGCCTGCGGCGAAGTGGGCTGAGTACAGCGGTGGCAGCAGCGGACGCTCCGCAACTTGCGGCGGTTCCTGCGGCTTCTGAATTGTCTCCGCCAGCGGCACTGGTACCGGCGCCGCCTTCGGCTCTTCCGGACGCCGGGGTGGTTCGGAAACCGCAGCCTGTGGCAAGGGGGCGGGCTGTGGCAGCGGCACGGCAGGCACGGCTGCGGGCGCCGCTGGCCGCAGAGCGGGTTCAGGCGCGGGCCTGGTTTGCTGTGGAGTCAGATCGACACGCGCCGTCGGAACCGGCTCGATCCTCACCACGGATGCGGTGGGCGGCCTCGCCGCGACGATGAATTCAGGCGCAACCAGCACCTCCGGCGCCGGCAATGTGCCGGCGCCCAGCAAGGAAGGATTGACGCGCAAGGGCGGCAATGCCTCCGCCGCCACGGAACCTGCGGGAAGCGCCAGCAGGACAAGCAGTGAAACGGGGCCGAATTGTCCGTGATGCGATTGAGACATGCCGTATCGGTGAGTTGGCGCAGCGGTGACGGAACAACGCAGGCGCAAACTACGCGAACTGCATGCTGGGGAAGCCTTTGCCGACCGATGCTAGAATCGCGAATTCTAACACTTCATGCCTGCGGAACGCGCTCTCCGACAAAGCTTTTGCGCCTTTCCCCGCATTCTGGATATGGAACGCCGAAAGCAAATTCAAGCGTGGCTTGCTGCCTTGTGGCCTGGCCGTACTTTTTCCATGGCGCCGGCCTCGGCCGATGCCAGTTTCCGTCGCTATTTTCGCGCCACGCTGGACGACGGCACGACCCGCATCGTCATGGACGCGCCGCCGGCAAATGAGGACTGCCGGCCCTGGCTGCACGTGCAGCAACTGTTTCAGGCGACCGGGGTTCATGTTCCCGAGGTTGTGGCGCAGGACCTGGCGCACGGCTTCCTGCTGCTTTCGGATCTGGGCAATACGACCTATCTGCATGCGCTGAATGCCGACAATGCCGTTTTGCTCTATGCCGATGCCATTGCTGCGCTGGTGAAGATTCAACAGGCAAGCCGCCCCGGCGTGCTGCCTGAATATGACCGGGCGCTGTTGCGCCGGGAACTCGATCTTTTCCCGCAGTGGTTTCTGACCAGGCATCACCAGATGGCCCTGACAACGAGCGAGCAACAGTCTCTGGAAACCGTGTTCGAGCGCATTCTTGCCGTCAATCTGGCCGAGCCGAAGGTCTTCGTGCATCGCGACTATCACACGCGCAACTTGATGCATCTTGCCCAGTCCGGCGCCGCCAATCCCGGCATCATCGATTTTCAGGATGCGGTGTATGGGCCGATCAGTTATGACATGGTTTCCTTGCTCAAGGATGCCTACATCGAGTGGGACGAGGAACTCGTGCTCGACTGGCTGGTTCGCTACTGGGAGCTGGCGCGCAAGACCGGACTGCCAGTGGCCGCCGATTTCGGCGAGTTTTTCCGCGACTACGAATGGATGGGCGTGCAGCGGCACATCAAGGTGCTCGGCATTTTCGCCCGACTCTTTCATCGCGACGGCAAGGACAGTTACCTCAAGAACCTGCCGCTGGTGGCGCGCTACCTGCGCAAAACCTGCGAACGCTACAGCGAACTCTCGCCGTTGAGAAAACTTCTCGACCGCCTGGAAGACAAGATCACCGTGCTGGGATTCACCATGGACAAACGTGATTCGTGATGGCATGAAAACCATGATCCTGGCGGCGGGTCGCGGTGAACGGATGCGACCGCTTACCGACCGGATACCGAAGCCATTGCTGCCGGTCGGCGGCAAGCCGCTGATCGTCTGGCATCTGGAGCGCCTGGCAAAGGCCGGGCTGCGCGAGGTGGTGATCAATTACGCCCATCTTGGCTCGCAGATCGAGGCGGTGCTGGGCGATGGCGCGCGCTGGGGTTTGTCGATCCGCTATTCGCCCGAGCCGGAGGGAGCGCTGGAAACGGCTGGCGGCATTGCCAACGCCTTGCCGCTGTTGGGAAATGACGCGCTGTTTCTGGTGGTCAACGGCGACATCTTTTGTGACTGGGATGTGGCGCGGGCAGCGGACGTGCTGATGCCCGGCGATCTTGCGCATCTGGTGCTGGTGCCGAATCCGCCGCAGCATTCGCAGGGCGACTTCTCGCTGCACGGAAGAGAAGTCGGCGCTGACACAGCGGCGACGGCCGGCAGCGATGCGATGGTTTTCACCTTCTCCGGCATCGGCATCTATCGCCCACAATTATTTGCCGATATTCGGCGCGGCCAGTCGGCGCCGTTGGCACCGCTATTGCGCAGCGCCATGGCCGCAAAGCGCGTCTCCGGGGAACTGCATACAGGCCGCTGGGCGGATGTCGGCACGCCGCAGCGGCTGGCTGAACTCGATAGCGAACTCAGGTCGCTGTAACTATAATGACCCGATGGAATCATCGCCGACCCTTGCGGGAACTCCTTTCGCGGCGTATCGCCAGCGCCGACTTTCACTGATCGGGCGCATGGCTCGTGGCGGCGGTGGTATCGCCGTCATCCCCACTGCGCCCGAGCAGGCGCGCAATCGCGATACGCAATTCCCGTATCGCGCCGACAGCTATTTCCAGTATCTGACCGGCTTCACCGAACCCGAGGCGGTGCTGGTGATTGTCGTCGGCCAAGGCGATGCGGCGGCGCAATCGATGCTGTTCTGTCGCGAGAAGAACCTGGAACGGGAAATCTGGGATGGCTTCCGCCACGGCCCGGACGGCGCCCGCGAAGCATTTGGTTTCGATGCCGCTTATGCCATCGGCGAACTTGAAGCCAAGTTGCCGGAATTGCTGGCCGACCAGCCGGCGCTGTGGTTTTCCATCGGTCACGACGCGGACTGGGATCGGCGTATCGCGGTCGCGCTGAACGCCGTACGCGCCCAGAGCCGGAGCGGCAAGCGCGCACCGCCGGCGATCCGCGACGTGCGTGCCGAACTTGACGTCATGCGCCTGGTCAAGGATGTCAGCGAGATTGCCGTCATGCGTCGCGTTGCGGAAATTTCGACTGGCGCCCATGTTCGCGCCATGCGTTTTGTCGCGCCGGGCCGTTTCGAGTATGAAGTCGAGGCCGAACTGCTCCACGAATTTCGCCGTCAGGGCTGCGAGTATCCCGCCTATACCTCCATCGTTGCCGGCGGCGCCAACACCTGCGTCCTGCATTACGTCGGCAATGATCGGCTGTTGCGCGACGGCGATCTGCTGCTGATCGACGCCGGCGGCGAACTCAACGGTTATGCGTCGGACATCACGCGCTGTTTCCCGGTCAACGGTCGCTTCAGCGGACCGCAAGCCGACGTCTACGACCTGGTGCTCGACGCGCAGGCCGCCGCGATCAAGGCGGTGCGCCCCGGCGCCACCTTCGCCGATCCGCATGAAGCGGCGCTGAAAGTGCTGGCGCAGGGCATGATCGACCTCAAGCTGCTGCCGGGGTCGCTGGATGCGGTGATCGAATCGGAGAGCTACAAGCGCTTCTTCATGCACCGCACCAGTCACTGGCTGGGCAAGGACGTGCACGATGCCGGCGAGTACAAGGAAGGCGAGCACTGGGCGCTGCTGCTGCCGGGCATGGTGCTGACCGTCGAGCCGGGTTGCTACATCCGACCGGCGGACGACGTGCCCGAAGCCTTCTGGAACGTCGGCGTGCGCATCGAGGATGACGCGCTGGTGACGGATGAAGGCTGCGAGATTCTCAGCGCCGCCGCGCCGAAAGAGATCGCCGATATCGAAGACTTGATGCGTGGGTGAGGGATGTCTGCGCAAATACATGAGAACGTAATGGGCCGGCAGGTCGCCATCGTGGGTGGTGGTTCTGCTGGAATGGCATTGGCATTGGCGCTGAAACTTCACGGTGTTGCTGCTGAAATTTTCGAGGCCCGAGAACGTGCCGCTGTGCGCCGGGACGCCCGCGTGCTGGCGTTGTCCGATGGCGCGCGGCAGATTCTCGACTGGCTCGGCGTCTGGTCCGGACTTGCCGCGACACCCATCAAAGCCATCCACATCTCCCAGCGCGGCGGCTTCGGTCGTAGCTGCTTGCGCGCCGTCGAGCTCAATGTGGAGGCGCTGGGGTGGGTGCTGCCGGCAGCCGATCTGATTGCCGCGCTCGATAATGCGGTGAGCGCCGCCGGCATTGTCTATCGCGAGAACACAAGAGTCGGCGCCGGCGGTACGGCGGATTTTCTGTTGACCGCGTTCGCCGAGGGTGCTGTCGAACCCGGCGCCGGACAGATGCGCGACTACGGGCAGCACGCAGTGCTGTGCAGCGTAAGCGTGGCCGAAGCGCACAAAAATGTCGCCTGGGAGCGCTTTACCAGTGAGGGGCCGGTGGCGCTGCTGCCGCTGGGTGACCGCTACGCCGTGGTACTGACCTGCGCCGATGAAACCGTGGCCGAGGTCAAGTCGCTCGATGATGCGGCTTTTCTTGCGCTGTTGCAGCAGCGCTTCGGTACGCGGCACTGTTTCATCGAGGCGAGTCCGCGTACCGCCTATCCGCTCGGTCTGCGCTACCGGCGGGATGTGGTGGGCGAGCGTCAAGTCTGGCTCGGCAATGCCGCACAGACTTTGCATCCGGTCGCCGGACAGGGCTTCAATCTTGCTCTGCGCGACATTTGGGAGCTGGCGCAGCAGGCGGCAACAGCCATCGATCCAGGCGCGCCGGAGGTGCTCGCCGCCTATGCGCGCGGTCGCCAGGCGGACCGGCGTGGCGCGGTTGGCTTCACCAATCTGCTGATCGACGGTTTCGCCCCGGATTTCGCGCCCTTGAAACATGCTCGCGGGGCTGCCCTTCTGGCGCTGGATCTGTTGCCGCCGCTGAGAAACTTCGTGGCGAGGCGCATGATCTACGGTGCTCGTGCGTGGCCCTAGATTTTCGGTGCCGCCGATAAAACACCTCGATTGCCGCCGCCGCGCTTTGCGCTAAAATCGCGCCCTTCCCAATTGCATTCCCTTTTCGACATGGACTTCCTCGGCTTCCAGTTGCGCAACAACCTGTTTGTCGCGCCCATGGCCGGAGTTACGGATCGTCCGTTTCGCCAGTTGTGCAAGAAGCTTGGCGCCGGACTGGCGGTGTCCGAAATGGTCACGTCCAATTCACTGCTGTATGGCAGCGCCAAGACCCGTCGCCGCGCCGATCACGCCGGCGAAGTCGATCCGATTTCGGTGCAGATTGCCGGCTCCGATCCGGCGATGATGGCGCAGGCGGCGAAATACAACGCCGACAACGGCGCGCAGATCATCGACATCAACATGGGCTGCCCGGCAAAGAAAATCTGCAACGTCATGGCCGGTTCGGCCCTGATGCAGAACGAGCCGCTGGTGGCGAGAATTCTCGAAGCGGTGGTGGCCGCCGTGCCCGACACGCCAGTGACGCTCAAGTTCCGCACCGGCTGGAACAGCGAGAACCGCAACGCGCCGCGCATCGCCCATATTGCGGAGGAATCCGGCATCCGCGCGCTGGCCATTCACGGTCGCACCCGCGCCGACCAGTACGCGGGGGAAGCCGAATACGACACCATTGCCCTGGTCAAGTCGCAGGTGAGGATTCCGGTGATCGCCAACGGCGATATCGATACGCCGCAAAAGGCCCGTTTCGTCCTCGACGCCACCGGTGCCGACGGCGTCATGATCGGCCGCGCGGCGCAAGGGCGGCCCTGGCTGTTCCGCGAGATCGAACATTTCCTCGCGACCGGCGAGCTGCTGGCGGCGCCGAGTGTCGAAGAAATCCACGGTATTTTGCGCGGACACCTGGCGGATCTTTACGCCTTCTACGGCGAGGAAACCGGCGTGCGCATCGCGCGCAAGCACATCAGTTGGTACACCAGGGGACTGGTCGGCGCGGCGCATTTCCGTCACGCCATGAACCGGATGCAGCACGTCGGCGAACAACTGGCCGCCACCGACGAATTCTTTCTGGGCCATGCCGCCGCAAACGAGCGTTTGCGCCATGATGATCGTCTTGAGGAACGGGTTCTGGAAATGAGGGCCGCATGAGCAGCGAACTCAGCGACTGCGTGCGACGCAGTCTCAATCGTTATTTCCGCGATCTCGACGGCCAGACGCCGCATGCCGTTCACGCCATGGTATTGAAATGCGTGGAACTGCCGATGCTGGAAGTGGTGATGAAACAAGCGGCCGGCAATCAGACGGTCGCTGCTGAAATACTGGGCATCAGCCGCGGCACGCTGCGCCGCATGCTGCTCGAACACGAACTGCTTTAATTTTTCCGAGGTTTCCATGAAGCTTACACAGGCGCTCATCAGCGTTTCCGACAAGCGCGGCACGGTGGATTTTGCCCGCGGCCTCGCCCAGCTTGGCATCAAACTTTTGTCCACGGGTGGCACCGCCAAGCTGCTGCGCGATGCCGGGCTGGCCGTCACCGATGTCTCCGACTACACCGGCTTTCCCGAGATGCTCGATGGTCGCGTCAAGACCCTGCATCCCAAGGTGCATGGCGGCATTCTCGGTCGGCGCGATTTGCCCGAGCATCTGGCGGTCATGGAGAAGCACGGCATTCCGGCCATCGATCTGGTGGTGGTGAATCTCTATCCCTTCCGCGAAACGGTGGCCAAGCCCGGCTGCACGCTCGACGATGCCATCGAGAACATCGACATCGGCGGCCCGACCATGGTCCGCGCCGCAGCCAAGAATCACGGCAATGAACAAGGCGGCGTCGGCGTGGTGACCGATCCAGAAGACTACGCGGTTATCCTCGACGAACTGAAATCCAGCGGTGGGCTTTCCTACAAGACGCGCTTTGCCTTGGCGAAGAAGGCCTTCACCCACACCGCGCGCTATGACTCGGCCATCGCCAACTGGCTGACCTCGCTCGACGAGCAGAACAAGCCTGGCGTGTTCCCCGAACGACTGCAACTGGCCTTCGACAAGGTCGAGACCCTGCGCTACGGCGAGAACCCGCACCAGCAGGCAGCGTTCTATCGCGAAACGACGGTGGTGCCAGGCAGCATCGCCAGTTATCAGCAGATACAGGGCAAGGAACTGTCCTACAACAACATCGGCGACGCCGATGCCGCGTGGGAATGCGTCAAGGCTTTCGACGCCTCGATCGGCCCCGCCGCGTGCGTCATCGTCAAGCACGCCAATCCCTGCGGCGTGGCGGTCGGCGCCAACGCCTTGGAGACCTATCGCAAGGCCTTCAAGACCGACCCAACCTCGGCCTTCGGCGGCATCATCGCCTTCAACGTGGCGATCGACCAGGCAGCGGCGGAAGCCATCGCCGGCCAGTTCGCCGAAGTCATCATCGCGCCGGAAATCACCGCAGAAGCCCGCGCCGTATTCGCCGCCAAGCAGAATCTGCGCGTGCTGGTGGTCCAGCTTGGCAAGGCGAGCGGCGCGCTCGACTACAAGCGCGTCGGCGGCGGTCTGCTGCTGCAAAGTGCCGACGAGGCACGGATCACCGCAGCGGATACCAAGGTGGTGACCCAGCGCGCGCCTTCCGTGCAGGAAATGAGCGATCTGCTGTTTGCCTGGCGCGTCGCCAAGTATGTCAAGTCCAATGCCATCGTCTTCTGCAAGGACGGCATGACCGTCGGCGTCGGCGCCGGACAGATGAGCCGCGTCGACTCCGCCCGCATCGCCGCCATCAAGGCCGAGAACAACGGTCTCACCGTGGTCGGTTCGGTGGTCGCGTCAGACGCCTTCTTCCCCTTCCGCGACGGCCTCGATGTGCTGGCCAAGGCGGGGGCCACGGCGGTGATCCAGCCCGGCGGTTCGGTGCGCGATGCCGAAGTCATTGCAGCGGCGGACGAGCACAAGCTGGCGATGGTGTTCACCGGGTTCCGCCACTTCCGGCATTAAGCCAATGAAGATACTCGTAGTCGGTTCCGGCGGTCGCGAACATGCGCTGGCGTGGCGTTTGGCCAAGGCTCCGGGTTTGCAGAAAGTCTATGTCGCGCCCGGCAATGCCGGCACGGCCATCGAGCACGAGCTGGAGAATCTGCCGCTCACCGACATTCACGCTTTGGCGGATTACGCCCAGCGCGAGAAGGTGCATGCCACCGTGGTTGGCCCGGAAGCGCCGCTCGCCGCCGGCATCGTCGATGTGTTCCGCGCCCGCAATCTGCGCATCTTCGGGCCGACCAAAGCCGCCGCGCAACTGGAAAGCTCGAAGGACTTTGCCAAGCGTTTCATGAGCCGTCACAATATCCCGACGGCGAAGTTCCAGACCTTCAGCGACGCTCCGGCGGCTCACGCCTACGTCGATGCCGAGGGCGCACCCATCGTCGTCAAGGCCGATGGGCTGGCGGCCGGCAAGGGCGTGGTGGTGGCGATGAATGTCGCGGAAGCCCATGCCGCCATCGACATGATGCTGGCCGGCAACAAACTCGCTGTTCACCATACCGAGGCCGGCGCCCGCGTCGTGATCGAGGAATTTCTCGACGGCGAGGAAGCCAGTTTTATCGTCATGGCCGACGGACGCCATGCCCTGGCGCTGGCCACCAGCCAGGATCACAAGCGGCTCAAGGATGCCGACCAGGGGCCGAATACCGGCGGCATGGGCGCCTATTCGCCGGCGCCGGTGGTGACGCCGGAAATTCACGCCCGCGTCATGCGCGAAGTGATCATGCCGACCATCAACGGCATGGCCGCCGACGGCATCGTGTACACCGGTTTCCTCTATGCCGGTCTGATGATCAAGCCCGACGGCAGCTTGCGCGTGCTGGAATTCAACTGTCGCATGGGCGATCCGGAAACCCAGCCGATCATGTTGCGGCTGAAAAGCAATTTTGTCGAACTGGTGGATGCCGCCATCGACGGTCGACTCAACGAGGTCGAAGCCGAATGGGACCGCCGCGTCGCGCTCGGCGTGGTGATGGCCGCCGCCAATTATCCCGAGACGCCGCGCAAGGGCGACGTCATTCACGGCCTTCCCGCGCCCACCGAAGACAGCCACGTTTTTCATGCCGGTACCGCTGAAAAGCACGGCGAAGTGGTCACGGCGGGCGGGCGCGTGCTCTGCGTCACGGCGCTCGGCGACAACGTCAAGGCGGCGCAGAAACGCGCCTACGAAGTGCTCGATCCGATCAGTTTCGACGGCATGCAATGCCGTCGCGACATAGGCTTCCGCGCCATCAAGCGATGACCGCGCAGTTGACTGCGGAGTTGGCTGCGCAGTTGTCTCAAGTGTCGCGCGCGGTGGCGTTGCTCCACGCCGGCGAACTGGTCGCCTTTCCCACCGAAACCGTCTATGGCCTGGGCGCCGATGCGAACAATCCGTTCGCCATCGCCAAAATCTTTGCGGCCAAGGGGCGGCCCGTCGATCACCCGCTGATCGTGCATCTGGCGGACGCCTCGCAGATCGGGCGCTGGGCCATCGACATTCCCGAGGCGGTCGGCAAACTCGCCGCCGCATTCTGGCCGGGGCCATTGACGCTGATCCTGAAGCGCCATCCCGACGTACTGGATGCCGTCACCGGCGGCCAGGACACGGTCGGCTTGCGCGTGCCGAATCACCCGCTGGCGCTGCAATTGCTGCGCGAATTCGGCGGCGCGAGTGGTGGTGGCTTGGCGGCGCCTTCGGCCAACCGCTTTGGCCGCGTCAGCCCGACCACGGCGGCGCATGTGCGCGAGGAACTCGGCGATGCCGTGGCGATGATTCTCGACGGTGGCCCCTGCGCGGTCGGCATCGAATCCACCATCCTCGATCTCTCCGGCGGCGAGCCGAGGATACTGCGGCCCGGCATGATCGATGCGGATGTCATCGGCGCGGTACTCGGTCGCCCCCCCGCATTTGGCGGACAGCACAATGCACCGCGCGTTTCGGGCAGTCTGGAAGCCCACTATGCGCCGCGCACCCCGCTGCAACTGGCGGCGGCGGCAGACCTCACAGCGACAGCGCGCAAGGCGCTCGCAGCGGGCCAGCGCGTCGTCGTGCTGGCCGCACAGCCGCCTGCCTTCAGTCACGAGAACATGGCTTGGCGTGCCGCCAGCGCCGACCCGGCGCGGTTCGCCCATGACATCTATGCGCAACTGCGCGAACTCGATGCGCTGGGCTGCGACTTGATTCTCATCGCGACGCCTGCCGCCGATGAAGCCTGGCGCGCCGTGGCGGACCGGCTGCGGCGCGCCTCGGCCGGATCGAAATAGGGCCGAAACATCATGGTCATCATTGCCTGAAGTATTTCGGCGGCGTTCGATAATTTTCCGGAAGGCGGGGTTTCCGCCGCGAGGAGGCGATTATGGATGCCAGGGGACGCCAGGGCCCGCACCCAAGGATGGTTCGGCAAGACTCGGAGCGGCGCGGTCGCGTCGTCGGCTCCGCCGTGAATGCGGCCATCAACCTGGGTTTCGTGGTGGGGCGCGAGGTTCTGATCGGCAGCGTCCCGGGCATCGTGGTGGGCTACAACATCGCCAGTTTCGGCCAGTTCGTCGGCAACGCCTATCCGCTGGTGGTACGTACCGCGCTGGGCGTGACGAAATGCGGCGTCGATGAGGTTGATCTGGCCTGAGAGCGCTTTGCGTGCCTGGGACGCCGCTTCCCTAGCCAGACTGCGGTTGCTATAATCCGGCCCGCCTCATGGGGGTGTAGCTCAGTTGGGAGAGCGCGACGTTCGCAACGTCGAGGCCAGCGGTTCGATCCCGCTCACCTCCACCATTAACCTGTTTTAACTGTTCCAGACTAGGCCGGAAAATCCAGTAACAGCAAGGGTTTCCGGCCTTTTTCATGCCTGGGCGGGCCAGGCCGGGCTATTGCAATTCGCCCAAATGTGGGGGCATGGGGTCGTGACAGGAAAGTCGGCGCTGGCGGGACGCCAAATCGAGCTAACGGCGCCACTTGGCCAGGGGTAGCGTGAAGCCGCAAGTACCGGTAACTAGGTAGTCAAGATACCGTGCCGGGAGTATTCCCATAAACCTCTTGGGTTTGTAGCATGTGCTTGTGTGTATGTCTCCTCCATCCCCGCGCAAGCCGGGATTTCCATACCCCGTCATGAGCAGTCTTGGCGGGGTTTCTTTTTGAGGCTCGGCGCTGACGGTACGGCGAGAAAGTGTGCGGCGAGCGACAACACCGCTATTTGGCGCCCTTCATTCGATTGAGCCTGTTCCTGGCGATCTCCGAAAAACGTCCGTTCGGGTACTGGCGCAGGTAGGCATCGAAATCCCTGGCGTCCTGGCTGTCCTTCACCGATTGCCAGAAAAGAAGTTCCGCTTCCGAGTCGGAACTTCCCGTCGCGCCGGACTTGCCCTGCGGCGGCGGACCGGCAAAAAAGAAATCGCCAGTGAGGGACGAGGCTTCCCACGGCACCTGGGCGTCGCTCGTCATGCGCGCCACCTCGCCGCGAACGCGCTTGAAGACCGATTCAACCGGCAAGCCCGACTCGCCCAGCACCTTCAGCAGGGCCGCGGTGTAGGTGGAATTCACGCCCTCGCCATCCGACGCCACCTTGCCCGGCGCCGTGGCATAGGCAATCAGCGTTCCCTTGGGCGCTTCCATTTGCGCAAGACCCCCGCCGACGCTGCGGAAACGTCTTTCAAACGGATTGTTGCGGCAGGCATCGAGGATCACCAGATTGAGCGGACTGGCCGACAGTTGATCGAGCACGGCGTCTACATCCACGGCTTCGGCGCGAACGGAATTTTCGGAGCCGATCTGGGCATCCACCGGAATCAGGTAGTTTTTCCCCTTTATCTGGATGCCGTGTCCGGCGAAGAAAAACATGCCGACATCGTTGCCGGCCAGTCGCTCGCCGAAGCGGGCAATCACTCGGGTCATGTCGCGCTGGCCCAGGTTCTCGCCAATCATGACATCGAAGCCCAGCAACCGCAGTTTCGCGCCAAGAGCGCGGGCATCGTTGACCGGGTTTTTCAGGGGCGCGTCGCGGTAGGCGCTATTGCCGATTACCAGTGCAAGCCGTTTCCCGCTTGCGCCCGGCGCGGCGGGCGCACTGGTGACGGGTCTGGCGGGAGCGGGGGCGGCATCGACCACCGCCGGCGCATTCGTCGGCGGCAGCGACGTCACCGTTGCCTGCACTGGACGTGACGGCGCACTGGCCGGCGGCGTCTCGATCCTGACGGGCGCGGCGCGCGGCGCTCGCAGATGAGCGACATCCAGATTGCGTCGCTCCACCTCGCTGCGAACCGATGCCAGTTCGCGCTCGTAGTCGCCGATGTCGGTATAGAACCCGAATTCGCCGCGGTGGCCAAGCTGGTCAGTGCCGTATCCCTTGCCGCTGGAGAGCGAAAGAGCCCGGGATTCGGTCTTGATAATCCTTTGGTCGTCGCACAGGATTTCGCCCCGCGCCTTGCCCGGAGCGTAGTCCCTGAATTTGCCGATACAGGTGGTTCCGAGCTTGGCGAAGCGAATTTCTGCGGAGCCTTCGCCGCCGAGAGGATCGGCGCTTCCGGTACCGGTCATGTAGTCCGACCAGTCATCGGTATGCCCGACGATGTAGATCTTGACGCAGCCGCCAAGCAACAGAGCCACGGCAATCACTACGAAGCTTCGCCAAAATCCGGGGTACCGGTACATGGGATCAAAACCATGGTGAAGAGACGTGAAAATAGTAACAGACTATTCCGGCGTCCCTCGCCTCCATGCGCGATCAAGCAGGCCTTCCCGGCATCAGGAAGCACTGTCGAAACAGCCGCGATGGACAAAATAAAAGTGGGTCACTTGAAACAAGTGCCCACTTTCATGGCTGACTGGTGCGCCCGGAGAGATTCGAACTCCCTACCCCTTGGTTCGTAGCCAAGTACTCTATCCAGATGAGCTACGGGCGCTTGAGAGGGCCGAATTATACCCAGAAATCGTCGAAGACAAAATGGAAACCCTGCCTCTCGGGGCTTTGGCCCAAAGTTGCTCGTGAAGAGCCCATAGGCTCTAAACTCCTGCCTGTTGAATGAATGAGAGGCGGCGGCATGAAAAGAATTCTCTGGACCTTGCTCGGATGCGGTGCGGCATGCTCGGTTTTCGCCCAGGACATCAGCTTGCGCCATGATCTCGACGGCAAGGCGCTGGATACGCTGGCGACGCTGGTGTTGCGCTTCAACGACGAGTTGAAGGGCAAGGGCAGGGTGGTGTTGCAGGATTCGAGGGGACTGGAAAACCGGCACGTACTGCCGCATCTCGCACTGCTCGATCCCGACGACAGCATCGAGTTTTTCGGCACCCGACCGCGCTTTCGCCCCTTGCACGAGGTCATGCGCGAAGGGGGGCAAAAATTTGATACTGCCCGGTTTTACCCGCAGGTTGCGGATGCGGTCGATGATGCCAGCGGACGCATCCAGGCGCTGCCGCTGGCGCTGGCGCTGCCGGTGCTGCTGACCAATCGCGCTGTCTTGCGCCAATCGGGGGTCGACCCGGATCAGCCGGGGAAGACTTGGTGGGAATTGCAGAAGGTAGCCGGCGAAATCTTTGACCATGGCGGCAAATGTCCCCTGACCACTTCCCGGTTTGCCTGGGTGCATTCCGAGAATATCTCGACGCAGGCTGGCGAGGCGGTCGTGGCGCGGGTTGGCAAACTGGATCAGGTGCTGGCCAACAGCATGGTCAACGTCAAGCATCTTGCGCTGCTGGCCAGTTGGCAGAAGAGCCGCTATTTTCATTACTCCGGACCGGGGCGCGAAGGCAACCGACGCTTTCTCAGCGGCGAATGCGCCATGCTGACCGGTGAATCATCACTGTATGCCGAAGCCAAACGCGCCGGAATCGATGTGGGTGTTGCTCCCTTGCCTTATTACGACGATGTGTATGGTCCCAAACCGACCGACGTGTTGCCGGATGGCGCCGGGCTGTGGGTGCTGGCCGGGCGCAAAAAGGATGAGTACAAACTGGTCGCCCGCTTTATGACCTTCATGCTGCGGCCAGAGGTGCAGAAGGAGTGGGTGCTCGCCACGAGCTACCTGCCGATGACTCCGGTAGCGGTGACGGCGCTGCGCGACTCGGGTATTCCCGAGCAATTGCTCGACGTGGCGCAAAAGCGTCTGTCGGTTTCGCGCAAGGGCAGTACGCGAGCCAAGCACGGGCCGATTCGCGATCGCCTGCATGAATTCCTCGGCGAAGAAGTGGCGCTTGTGTGGACCACCAGCCGGCCGGCGAAGGAGGCGCTGGACAACACCGTGCGCCGGGTCAACGAGGCCACGGCTCCCAAGGCGCCGCCGCCCGGAACGGTGGGCGCTTCCCGCAAGAAGTGATCTACCCGCACATCATCGCGCATCGCTGCGGCGGCGCGCTGACGCCGGAAAACACCCTGGCCGGGCTGCGCCTGGCAAAGCGTCTCGGTTGTCGCGGCGTCGAGTTCGACGCCATGCTGGCCGCCGATGGCGTGCCTGTCCTGATCCATGACGAAACGCTGGAGCGCACCACCTCCGGGCGGGGGCGCGTGGCCGACGCAAGTTCTGCCGAACTTGCCCGGCTCGATGCCGGCGGTCGGCATCATCCGGCGTTCGCCGTGGAGCCGGTGCCGACTCTTGATGAGGCGCTGCGCTTGTGCGCCGCGCTCGGACTGTGGGCCAATGTCGAAATCAAGCCTGCCGCCGGCCAGGAGGCAGAGACGGGACGCGTCGTCGCCCGTCATGCGGCTGCGGCGCAGGGCAAATTGATGTTGTCGTCGTTTTCGTCAGCCGCCCTGTGCGCCGCTGTCCGCGAAGCCGCTCAACTGCCGCGTGCGCTGCTGGTCGAGGCGATTCCGCTCGATTGGCGCCAGCGCATGGCGGAAGCGGGCGCGCTGGCGCTGCATTCTTCGGCGCGTGCGTTGACCGTCGAGGTCATGGCAGAAGTGCGCGAAGCCGGCTTTCCGCTGGCCTGTTACACGGTCAATCGGCGGGACGATGCCGAGCGCCTGTTCGCCATGGGCGTCAGCGCGGTGTTCACGGATCGACCGGATCTTTGGCTATCATCCGAGATGTAAGCCGGTCGCCCTCCACCGAAGCCCGCCTGTGCGCGGGCTTCTTTATGCCTTGATCGCGTAAAATCGCTTTTTTGCGTCACAGGCCGCGCCCTTGCCATGAAAAGCTCCGAAATCCGCCAGCAATTCCTCGATTTTTTTGCCTCCAAAGGCCACCAGATCGTGGCCTCCAGTTCGCTGGTGCCGCACGAGGACCCGACGCTGCTATTCACCAACGCCGGCATGAACCAGTTCAAGGATGTGTTTCTCGGCTTCGACAAGCGCAGCTACACGCGCGCCACCAGTTCGCAGAAATGCGTGCGTGCCGGCGGCAAGCACAACGATCTGGAAAATGTCGGCTACACGGCGCGGCACCACACTTTTTTCGAGATGCTGGGCAACTTCAGCTTCGGCGACTACTTCAAGCATGACGCCATCAAGTACGCCTGGGAACTGCTGGTCGATGTCTTCAAGCTGCCGGCGGACAAGCTGTGGGTTACGGTGTATGCCGAGGACGATGAGGCTTATGACATCTGGACGCGCGAGATCGGCGTGCCGCCCGAGCGCGTCATTCGCATCGGCGACAACAAGGGTGCGCGCTACGCCTCCGACAACTTCTGGATGATGGGCGAGACGGGTCCCTGCGGCCCCTGCACCGAGATTTTCTACGACCACGGCGAGCACATCTGGGGCGGCCCGCCCGGCAGCGAAGACGAGGACGGCGACCGCTACATCGAAATCTGGAACAACGTCTTCATGCAGTTCAATCGCGACGATGCCGGGGTCATGCATGCGCTGCCCAAGCCCTCGGTCGACACCGGCATGGGACTCGAACGCATCTCGGCGGTATTGCAGCATGTCCATGCCAACTACGAAATCGATCTGTTCGTGACGCTGATCGCCGCCGCCGCGCGGGAAACCTCGGACGCCGACATGGACAGCCCGAGTCTCAAAGTGCTGGCCGACCACATCCGCGCCTGTTCCTTCCTCATCGCCGACGGCGTGATCCCCGGCAACGAGGGACGCGGTTACGTCCTGCGCCGCATCATCCGCCGCGCCATCCGTCACGGCTGGAAGCTCGGCGCGCGCAACGCGTTTTTCCACAAGATGGTGCCTGACCTGGTGGCGGAGATGGGCGCCGCCTTCCCGGAACTCGTCAGCGGCAAGGCGCGCGTCATGGAGGTGCTCAGGCAGGAAGAGGATCGCTTTTTCGCCACCATCGAGCACGGCATGGCGATCCTCGAAGCCGAACTGGAACTGATGGAGAAAACCGGCGTCAATATTTTCAACGGCGAGACCGCGTTCAAGCTGCACGACACCTACGGTTTTCCGCTGGACCTGACTGCCGACATTTGCCGCGAGCGGCAGATGAGCGTGGATAGCGCCGCCTTCGACGCCGCCATGACACGGCAGAAGGAGCAGGCGCGCGCCGCCGGCAAGTTCAAGATGGCGGCCAATCTCGACTATGCCGGGCCGGCGACGACCTTCCACGGCTACGAAACGCTGGAAGCCAAAGGCAACATCCTCGCCCTGTACAAGGACGGCACGGCGGTCAATGAACTGATCGAAGGCGAGATCGGCGTGGTGGTGCTCGACGACACGCCCTTCTATGCCGAATCCGGCGGCCAGGTCGGCGACATCGGCGAACTGCGCTCGACGCATGGCATTTTTGCCGTGGAAGACACGCAGAAGATCCAGGCCAGCGTATTCGGCCATCATGGCGTGGTGCGCACCGGCACGCTGAAAGTCGGCGGTGGCGTCACGGCGAAAGTGGATACGCTGGCACGCGCTCGCACGATTCGCCACCATTCGGCGACCCACCTGATGCACAAGGCACTGCGCGAAGTGCTCGGCGCGCATGTGCAGCAGAAGGGTTCGCAGGTCGACCCCGACAAGACCCGCTTCGACTTCGCCCACACCCAGCCGGTGACGGCGGAAGAAATCGTCCGCGTCGAACGCCTGGTCAATGACGAAATCATTGCCAATGCCGCGACACGTTCGCGCGTGATGGCCATCGACGAGGCTCAGAAGACCGGCGCCATGATGCTGTTCGGCGAGAAGTACGGCGACGAAGTGCGCGTGCTCGACATCGGTTCTTCCTGCGAACTTTGCGGCGGCACGCACGTTGCCCGCACCGGCGATATCGGCCTGTTCAAGATCGTCATGGAAGCCGGCGTTGCGGCCGGCGTGCGGCGGATCGAAGCGGTCTGCGGCGACGTGGCGGTACTGCGGGTGCAGCAGCAGCAGGCCCTGCTCGACGCCGTGGCAGCGGAGGTCAAGGCTCAGCCGACCGAAGCGGCGGCGCGCGTGGCGCAGATTCTGGACAACGTGAAGACGCTGGAAAAGGAACTCGCGCGTCTGAAATCGAAGCTCGCCGCGTCGCAGGGCGACGATCTGGCGAGTCAGGCCGTAGACATCAAGGGCATCAAAGTGCTCGCCGCAAACCTGGAAGGCGCCGACGCCACGGCGCTGCGCGAAACCCTGGACAAGCTCAAGGACAAGCTCAAGAGTGCCGCCATCGTTTTGGCCAGCACGCGCGAGGGCAAGGTCAGCCTGATCGCCGGCGTTACCGCCGATCTTACGGGAAAACTCAAGGCCGGCGAGCTGGTCAACTTCGTTGCGCAACAGGTCGGCGGCAAGGGCGGCGGCCGGCCCGACATGGCGCAGGCCGGCGGCACAGAGCCGGCGGCATTGCCGGCGGCGCTGGCTTCGGTCAAGGCCTGGGTCGAACAGCGCGCCTGAGTTCTTGCGCAGTAGGGCGGCTATCGACCGCCTGGTTTCGGCGTAATGCCTGCTCCCGGCTGTGCGAGGCGTCCGATTTCCGCGTCGGGAAGACGTATGCCGGGCGCCGGTCGGCTGACATGGTAACCCTGCGCGAAGTCGATGCCGAGGCGGCATACTTCGGCCAGGGTTTCGCCATCCTCGACATATTCGGCAATGGTCTTGACGTGCAATTCCTTGGCCAGGGTGACGATACTCTTGACGAAAGCGAGGTAGACCTCATCGGTCAGCATGTTCCTGATGAACTCGCCTTCGATCTTGATGAAGTCTACGGGGAAACGCTTGATGTATTGGTAGGATGAATATCCCGAGCCGAAATCGTCAATCGCGAAGCTGAAGCCCTGAAGCTTGATATCGAGAACGAATTTTTCCAGCAAACTGAGGTTGCTGACGGTTTCCCGTTCGGTGATCTCGAACACGATGCGGCTCGGCGCGATGTCGAATTCCACCGCCAGACGATACACCCGCGCCACGAATTCGCCGACGATGAGCGCCTTGGGTGAAAGATTGACGAACAGCATGCCCCGATAACCCTGTTCCTTGATCTGGGCGAAGGCCTTCTCGATCAACTGGTAGTCCATCTTGTGGGCGATGCCCATGCTCTCGGCTTCTTCGATGAAGTCGTTGGCGGTGACGATCTGGTCGCCCAACTGGATGCGCATCAACAATTCGTGTATCACTATCTCGCCGGTGGCGGCGTTGCAGATGGGCTGGAAGTAAGGAACGATTTTCTGCTGGTCCAGGGCATTCTGGATCATGACCTGCTTTTCACCCGCCTGCCTGAAGACTTCGGCCATCTCGTCGTCGTTGGGAATGGCGATGGCGTTCTTCCCCAGCTTCTTGGCCTTGTACATCATGTTGTCGGCGACCAGGAACAGGTCCTTGGGGGTGTCGCCATGATTCGGGCTGATGGCGATGCCGATCGATGTGGTGGCCTTGATCTTGTTGCCTTCCGGCGTTTCCACGAAAAAGTTGTCAAGCAGCTCCGCTACCCGCTGCGCGACCATGTGCGCCTGAGTGTCATCGGCATCGGGCAGAATCATGCAAAATTCGTCGCCGCCATAACGCGCCAGGATATCGCCATCCCTTATTGCCTGATGCAGCAACGCGGCAAATGACTGCAGGAACGAGTCGCCGAAATGATGACCATAGCGGTCGTTGATCGTCTTGAAATTATCCATGTCGAGCATCAGCACGGCAAAAGACTGGTTATGCCGTTTCGACCGGCCCACCTCGTACCCCAGCAATTCCCAGAACATGCGCTGGTTGTACAGATCGGTCAGCGGGTCGCGCGTGGCGTAGTGCTCAAGATCCTTGGTGTACTTGTAGATCGCCTTGACCGACCCGACCAGGTTGAGCAACGTGGTCAGGATGCTGCCGATGACCATGTGTCGAATGGTGTCCAGCGCCATCGGCGAATGCACGCCGATGCCGACGATGCCGCCGATTTTCGGCGTTTCCAGCAGCAACGATTTGGTTTGCAGTTCGATGTCCTGAGCACTCAGATCAGGCAGCGAAAGCTTTTCGTTGGCGACATTGTGGACAATTTGCAGGATCGAAGCGTCACACAAAAAGTTATGTTCATGGAACTGCCGATGGAGGGTCTGCTCGAATATCCGCATGGTTTCAGCGGAGGGCGTGCGGTGCCAGAAAATCTCGCACTCGTATGCCTCTTCCTCGACGCGGAAAATCGTGACCAGCGCGTAGGCGTCGATAATCGGATTGATGTCCACCAGCAACTGCTTGACAAACTCGCGCCAGTCACGCACGACATCCGAGGTGATGATGAACTTTTCGAGGAGCCTGATCTCGAATTCGAGAACATCCTTGTCGACCGCGACGCATTTCATCTTCTCGACCAGCAGGGCGACATCGTCGAAAGTCCGGTTGAACTCGTCGAAGCCAAAATTCACCCTGTTGAAATCGAACTGATCGAAGTCCCTGACACTGTTGACTGCTTCCACTTTGCTGCGAAACAAATCCACTGAACGCTTGATCTTCCGGGTGGCAAGAATCGACACGGCAGCGGCGATCATCATCACCAGCAAACCGAAGATCATGAACAGCGCGATGTAGTAGATGCGCACCGTGGCGGCTACCGTTTTCACATTATGCTGAACGGCGATGACCCCCAGCACTTCTCCGTCCCTGGCATTGGAGTGGCAGCGCAGGCATTCGCCTTGCGCCTTGACCGGAAAGGTATAGAAGACGTGGCGGCCTGTTTTCGTGACAGTCTCTTTGCTGCTATCCAGCGGTTGCCCGAGTTCTTCGAACACGGATGATGGCGGCAGTACTCCGTACTGGGCCTCCACGGTTTTGCCGCGATAGATGCCGACCTGCTCCAGCGTGCTTGAAAAGGCCGATTTGCTGGCGGCGGCGGCCTCGTTCAGTTGGCTGCGCGAGCCACCGCTGCGCAGTACCCGATACAGCGTATTGAAATTCTGGAGGGAAACTTCCCTGGATGTTTCCAGCGTACGTTCCTCCAGCAGATTCTCATAAAGCAGGGAGGACGCCAATGTGGCGCCGAGAAAGACCAGCAGGGCAACGCCGGCAATGGCGATGAATACAAAGCCTCTAAGCGTGGTGAACAATTGAAAAGCTTTTCTGTACATGGCGTCTATAAGCGCGACCGTGGGTGAATTGCCGCAAATTCTATACATGGTTCAGGTAACGCGAGGTGGTTGCGAATCCATCCCGCCCGGGGCAAAGCATAAGCGCCTCGCTTGCCTGCTGCAAGCTGCGACAAAATGTCGCGGCTTGCGCCCCGACCGGTCATCAAAAATCCGTGCGGATTCCCGGCCAGACGGCGGACAGCGCCGCCTTGAATTCGTTCTGGATGCGAACCAGTGCCGTCTTGTTGTCGGCCTCGAAGCGCAGCACGATGACCGGCGTGGTATTCGAGGCGCGCGCCAGACCAAAGCCATCGGCGTACTCGGCGCGCACGCCGTCGATGGTAATCAGTTCGCGGGCGCCGGGGAAGCGACCGTCGCGCTGGAGTTTGGCGACCAATGCGTGCGGCTCGCCTTCCTGCATCCTGATATTCAGCTCCGGGGTTGAGATGGCATTGGGCAGGTTCTTCAGCGGCCAGTTGGCGTCTTTCCAGCGCGAGACGATTTCGAGCAGGCGGGCGCCGGTGTAGAGCGCATCGTCGAAGCCGAACCAGCGCTCCTTGAAGAACATGTGGCCGCTCATCTCGCCGGCCAGCGGCGCGCCGGTTTCCTTCAATTTGGTCTTGATCAGGGCGTGGCCGGTGTTCCACATCAGCGGTCGACCGCCCTGATGACGAATCGATTCCGCCACCCAGCGCGAGCATTTCACGTCATAGATGATTTGGGCGCCGGGATTGCGCGTCAGCACATCGGCGGCGAAGAGCATCAACTGGCGGTCGGGGAAAATGATCTCGCCATCCCTGGTGACAACGCCGAGCCGATCGCCATCGCCGTCGAAGGCCAGCCCCAGTTCGGCGTCCGTCTCGCGCAAGGTGCGTTGCAGGTCGACCAGGTTTTCCGGCTTGGATGGGTCCGGGTGGTGGTTGGGGAAATTGCCATCGACCTCGCAGAACAGCTCGGTCACCGTGCAGCCCATGCGGCGGAAGAGTTCCGGCGCAACGCCGCCAGCCACGCCATTGCCGCAATCGATGACGATTTTCATCGGCCTTGACAGCTTTACGTCGCCGACGATGCGATCCAGATAGGCCTGGCGCACATTGGCGTGGCGCACAAAGCCGCAGCCCTCGGAATAGTCGGCGCTGACCGCATTTTTCTCTATTCGGCGCCGCAGATCCTGGATCATCTCGCCATACAGCGTCTGGCCGCCCAGCACCATTTTCAGTCCGTTGTATTCCGGCGGGTTGTGGCTGCCGGTGACCGAGACGCAACTGTCGGTACCCAGCTCATGCGCGGCGAAGTAGGTCATCGGTGTCGGCACCCGACCGATGTCGATGACATCGACTCCGGTCTGCGTGATGCCGTGGGACAGCGCGCTCGAAAGCTCCGGACCGGAGAGGCGGCCGTCGCGGCCAATGACAATTGTCTTGACGCCGCGGAGGATGGCTTCGCTGCCGAGCGCCATGCCGATTTTGCGCACGGTCTCCGCAGTCAGCGTGGTACGCACAATGCCGCGAATGTCGTAAGCCTTGAAAATTTCGGGCGCGGGGGTATGCATGGATTGGGCGGGAGAAGTTTGGTGGCGCAAATTATCGCATGCGGAAGCGGGTTGGCAGATGAGCGCAGACATGCGCGCGTGCGTCCAACTGCATTGTCCTGGTTCAATGTAATAGTCGTGGCGCCTCGCCGATGCTGTTGGGCGGTACCGGCGAGGCGTGGTGAGCGACCATGCGCCAGCCCAGCGGTCCGCGCACATAGACGTTGGTGGCGGCCACCGGTGCAGTCAGATTCTCGTCGTCAATGGAGGCGATGTGTTCCAGCAGGGTGCTGACCATGGCGAATGGCGTGGTTACCATGGTCTGCTGCGACAGCCGCACCCTGAGTTTTCTGCTGTTGAGGAAGACGCGTTGCCAGGCTTCGCGAATCACCGTGTAACCGATCAGGCGCGGGCCGCCGGGGTGCACGCAGACTACTTCTTCGTCCTCGGCCCAGACCGCCATCATGGCGTCGATATCACAGTGCTCGAGCGCCTCGTAGAAGGCGATTTCGACATCCTGCGGGCTGGCGAAGATTTTCTGGCTGGGCATGGTTAGATTGCGATCCGGGCCTCGATGCTTGTTGCCACTTGTTGCGGCGTGATTCCGTTCATGCAGTCGAAATGTCCCAGTGGACATTCGCGCTTGAAGCAGGGGCTGCACGACAGGCTTCTCGAAACAATTGTCGCACTTGGCGACAGCGGCGGTGTGTACGCGGGGGAAGACGATCCGTAGAGCGCCACCAGCGGCCGCCCAAGTGCTGCGGCGACATGCATCAGGCCGGAGTCGTTGCTCACCACGCAACGGGCGGAGGCCAGCAGATCGATCGCTTGTTCCAGGGTGCTGCGACCGCACAGATTGAGAGCGGCCCCTTCTGCCGCTGCGGTGATGGCGTCGCCCACGATAGCATCCTTGGTTGAGCCGACCAGCCATACCGGATTTTGTGGCGTGGCGATGAGTCGCGCCAGTGCGGCAAAGTGTTGCGCCGGCCAACGCTTGGCGGGGCCGTACTCGGCGCCGGGGCAGAAGATCACCGGCGCGGTGTCAAGCGGCAAACTCAAGGCGCGACGCGCGGCCTGTTGCTGCTCCATGGTGGAACTCAGGTGCGGCTGCGGCAAGGTTGCGGGCAGCGGCCCGGCCAGTGCGGCGTAACGCTGCACCAGTTGCGGATGACGGGCGGTGTCGAGCCGATGGCGCTCGTTCAGCAGCAGGTAGCGGCTTTCGCCCCGATAGCCGATGCGCCGCGCAATACCGGCAAAGAAGGGAACCAGTGCCGATTTCCACGAGTTCGGCAAGACATACGCAGCCGAATAGTCGGCGCTGAGGAGACGGCGACCCAGCGCGCGGCGCGCGAAAAAGTTGAAATCGCCATGGCCGAAAGGATTGACGATGACCGCGTCGACCTCGGTCATGCGCGCCAGCAGCGGCGCCGACCAGTCCGGCGCCAGGACTTCGATGCGGGCGACCGGGTTGTTGCGCTTGAGCAGCGCTAGCAGTGGTTGGGCGAGAATCGTGTCGCCGATCCAGGACGGAGCGACGACGAGTATCTTCACGCTTGGGAAATGCTTTTCACGCCAGGGATGCCGTTTCGCGGGCTGGCGTCAGTGATGCCCTTTGGGGCGCTCGCCGGTGAAGCGATACAGCGTGCTGCAATACGGGCAGACGGCTTCGCCAGTGGCGCTCTTCAGCACGTCGATGAAGACACGCGGATGGCGCGCCCACAAGGGCGCGCCGGGACGCGGACAAGCCAGCGGCAGATCATGGGCGGTAATGGCAACCTGGCGCTGCGATTCGTCGAGAGTGGGCATGGATGACCTCAAGCGTGGGTTAAATGTAGCTGAGCCAGTCGGCGTGGGCCGGCACCTTGCCATTCACCACGTTGAAGAACAGGCTCTGGAGTTTGGCGGTGATCGGGCCGCGACTGCCGCTGCCGATGGTGCGGTTGTCGAGTTCGCGAATAGGTGTGACCTCGGCCGCCGTGCCGGTGAAGAAGGCTTCGTCGGCGATGTAGATGTCGTCGCGGGTGAGGCGCTTGGAGACCACCGTGAAGCCGAGTTCCTTCGCCAGCGTGTGCACCGTGGCGCGCGTGATGCCGACCAGCGCCGAGGCGATCTCCGGTTCGTAAATCTGACCGTCCTTGATGACGAACAGGTTCTCGCCCGAGCCTTCGGCGACGAAGCCGTCCACGTCGAGCAGCAGCGCCTCGTCGTAGCCGTCCTCGGTCGCTTCCATGTTGGCGAGGATCGAGTTGGCATAGGTGCCCGAATACTTGGCGCGGCACATCGAGACATTGACGTGGTGGCGTGCGAAGCTGGAAGTCTTGACGCGGATGCCCTTCTCCATGCCGTCCTCGCCGAGATAGGCGCCCCAGGGCCAGGCTGCGATCGAAACATGCGTCGCCGCGCCGCGCGGGCTGATGCCCATTTTTTCCGAGCCGAAGAATGCGATCGGCCGCAGGTAGCAGGATTCGAGCTGGTTGGCGCGCACCACTTCCTTGTGCGCCTCCATCAGTGTCGCCTTGTCGTAGGGCATCGGCATACGGTAGATGTGCGCCGAGTTGAACAGCCGGTCGGTGTGTTCCTTGAGGCGGAAAATCGCCGTGCCGGAGACGGTCTTGTAGGCGCGCAGGCCCTCGAATACCGCGAGGCCATAGTGCAGCGAGTGGGTCAGCACGTGGGTGGTGGCATCGCGCCAGGGCACGAGCTTGCCGTCGTACCAGATGAAGCCGTCACGATCGGACATGGACATGGTGGGTCTCCAGCGTTGCGGTAAATGAAGCTGCGATTTTAGCAGGGGCGCTAAAATGCGCGGATGAATAGTGTCTGGAAACCCAATGTTACCGTCGCCGCGCTGATCGAGCGCGGGGGGCGCTTCCTGCTGGTGGAGGAGGAAACCGACGACGGCCTGCGCTTCAATCAGCCCGCCGGCCATCTCGATGAAGGCGAATCGCTGGTTGCCGCCTGCGCCCGCGAGGCGCTGGAGGAAACCGCCTGGGGCTTTACGCCGACGGCGCTGGTCGGCGTTTATCAGTGGACCAGACCGCAGGGCGACATCACCTATCTGCGTTTCGCATTTTCCGGCGAACTCGGCGCGCATGAAGAAGGCCGGGCGCTCGACACCGGCATCCTGCGCGCCGTCTGGATGACGCCCGGCGAGATTCGCGCCAGCGCCGACCGCCATCGCAGCCCGCTGGTGTCTCAGTGCGTAAGCGACTACCTCGCCGGTCGGCGTTTTCCGCTGGATATTGTGCGGCACCACGACTGATAACCATGTCTAGGGGGAAAATCATTGTCGGCCTGTCCGGCGGCGTCGATTCTTCGGTGGCGGCGCTGCTGCTCAAGCGCGAAGGCTACGAGGTGATCGGCCTGTTCATGAAAAACTGGGAGGGCGACGATAGCGACGATTACTGTTCGTCGAGCGAGGACCTGGTCGCCGCCGCCGCCGCCGCCGATGTCATCGGCATCGACTTCGAGGCCGTCAACTTTTCCGCCGAATACCGCGAGCGGGTGTTCGCCGATTTTTTGCGCGAGTACCGGGCCGGGCGCACGCCGAACCCGGATGTGCTGTGCAATTCCGAAATCAAGTTCAAGGCCTTTCTCGATCACGCGCTGGCACTCGGCGCCGACAAGATCGCCACCGGCCACTACGCGCAGGTGCGCGAGTTTCTCGGCCAGTGGCAGTTGCTCAAGGCAGAGGACGGCACCAAGGATCAGAGCTATTTCCTGCACCGGCTGAACCAGGCGCAACTGGCGAAAACGCTGTTTCCGGTTGGTCATCTGTACAAGCGCGATGTGCGGAAGATCGCCGAGGAAGCCGGCCTGCCGAATCATGCGCGCAAGGATTCGACCGGCATCTGCTTCATCGGCGAACGGCCCTTCCGCGAATTTCTGGCGCGTTATCTGCCGAAGCAACCGGGAGAAATACGCGTTCTCGGCACGGATCGTGTGGTCGGTCGCCACGAGGGTCTGATGTACTACACCCTGGGGCAGCGCGAGGGTCTGGGCATCGGCGGCGTCAAGGGTGCGCCGGAGGAGCCCTGGTTCGTTACCGGCAAGGACATGGAAAGAAACATCCTGTGGGTGGTGCAGGGTCACGAGCATCCGGCCCTGCTTTCGGCAAGCCTGGTGGCGAAGAATTTGTCGTGGATATCCGGGCAGGCGCCGCACACACACTGGGTCTATGCGGCGAAGACGCGTTACCGCCAGCCGGATGCCGCCTGCGAGGTCGAGCGCATTTCCGCCGAGGAATGCGAAGTTGTTTTTGCCGCTCCGCAATGGGCGGTGACGCCGGGACAATCAATGGTGCTCTACGAATCGAGGGTGTGCCTGGGGGGCGGCATCATCGCAACACATCAGCCGCAAGCTGCATGAAACTGTGCACAAATACCTTGTACAGGCCCGTGGAAACGGGTTTAGAATCTTTTTTGGGCGGGATGCCCTCAAATTTTTGGAGGAATTTTGAGTATGAATAAAGCTGAACTGATTGAAATCGCCGCCAAGGGAGCCGACATTAGCAAGGCTGCGGCGGGCAAGGCGCTCGACGGAATCATGGCCGCAGTGGTGAAGGCGGTTTCGAAAGGGGATACGGTTACTCTCGTCGGTTTCGGCACGTTCAAGTCGGCCAAGCGCGCAGCGCGTACCGGCAAGAATCCCAAGACCGGCGCCACCATCAAGATTCCCGCCACCACCGTGCCGAAGTTCAGCGCGGGTTCGGGTTTCAAGCTTGCCGTCTCCGGCAAGAAGGCCAAGAAGTAAGCGCGATACTTTTCGCCTGAAGGGGCCCGCTTGCGGGCCCTTCGTTTTTCCGGTTCAGATTCCAGGAGTCTCAACATGATCACCACACAACATCAGGACCATCTGGTCGAGTTCGCCGTGTTTGGCGAATTCACTCTGGCCGACTTCAAGGAATTCGAGGAACTTGTTCTCTTCGAGATCAAGTTTGCCGGACCGGTGAATTTGCTGGTCGATCTGCGCGACATGGCCGATTTCACCGTGGATGTGGCTTGGGAAGAAGTTCGTTTTTCGCAGCAGCATGCCCGCGACTTCAACCGCATCGCGGTCATTACTGACAGCCAGTGGGTGGCCTGGAGTGCGTGGTTGTCGCAGCTTTTTGTCAACGCCGACGTGACCGTGTTTGCCGATGAAGCCGAAGCCCGCAACTGGCTCGCCGAAAACGACGAATGAACGAGTTGGCAAAAAATACGCTGGTGAGCGTCGAAGAACTTGCCGCGCATCCGGAGTGGCGGGTTTTCGATTGCCGGCATGACTTGAAGAATACCGAATACGGACGCAAGGCATATGCTCGCGGCCACATTCCCGGCGCGCTGTTCCTGCATCTCGATGACGATCTCTCTGGCGTCCCGAATGGTTCCAACGGTCGTCATCCGCTGCCCGATGTCGCCGACTTTGCCAGGCGCATGTCGGCCTGCGGCGTCGATGCGACGACGCAGGTGGTGGCCTACGACAACGAGGCCGGAATCTTTGCCTCGCGCCTGTGGTGGATGCTGCGCTGGCTGGGCCACGACAAGGTGGCATTGCTCGACGGCGGGCTGGCCGGCTGGCGGCGCAGTAAACGGGCGCTGGACGAAGGCGTGCCGCTCATCGAAGCGCGCAACTTCACGGCGCGGCCACGGGACGTGGCCGTCGATGTTGGACAGGTGCTGGCCGATTTCCAGTCGGAGCGGATACTGATTCTCGATGCGCGCGACCCGGAAAGATTCCGTGGCGAGAACGAGACGCTCGACCCGGTGGGCGGCCATATTCCCGGTGCGGTGAATCGCTTCTACTTCGACAATCTCGATGATGACGGCTGTTACTTCAAGCCGGTCGAGGAATTGCGCGCCGAATTCACCGAACTGCTTGCCGGTCGGCCCGCCGAACAAGTCGTGCAGCAATGCGGCTCAGGTGTTACCGCCTGCCACAATCTGCTGGCGATGGAACTGGCCGGCCTGTCGGGCTCGAAACTCTATCCCGGTTCATGGAGCGAGTGGTGCGCCGATCCCTCACGGCCAGTGGCGACCGGCTGACGTGTCGGCGCCATGACGTTTGAGCGCCCACGCCACATGCTCGCGCACCAGTGGCAAAGGATGGTCGGCGCGTGAGCGCAAGGCGTTGAGCACGGCGTCGTTGCGCGGCGCGTTGCCCAGCGCCACCGCAATGTTGCGCAGCCAGCGCTCGAAGCCGATGCGGTGGATCGGCGAGCCGGCCAGGCGCTGGTTGAAATCGTTCTCGTCCCAGGCGAACAGATCGACCAGCCGCGCCTGGTCAAGATTCTGGCGCGGCGCGAAATCGCCTTCGCGCGTCAGCGGCGCGAAACGGTTCCACGGACAGGCCAACTGGCAATCGTCGCAGCCGTAAATGCGATTGCCCAGCAATGGCCGCAGCGCCTCGGGAATGCTGCCCTTGAGTTCGATGCTGAGGTAGGACATGCACAGCCGCGCATCGAGACGATAGGGCGCGACGATGGCCTGGGTCGGGCAGGCGTCGAGGCAGGCGGTGCAGGTGCCGCAGTGATCGGTGACCGGCGCGTCCGGCGCCAGCGCCAGGTCGGTGAAAATTTCGCCGAGAAAGAAATACGAACCGGCGTCGCGGTCGAGCAGCAGCGTGTGCTTGCCGCGCCAGCCCAATCCGCTGTTTCGCGCCAGGCCGACTTCCATTACCGGCGCCGAATCGGTGAACACCCGATAGGCGAAGCCGCCGATTTCCTCGGTGATGCGGTCGGCGAGTTTCTGCAAACGGGAGCGCAACAGCTTGTGATAGTCGCGGCCCAGCGCGTAGCGCGAAATGAAGGCGCGATCAGGATCGGCCAGCGCCTCCAGAGAGTCGGCGCCGGTGCTACGGTAATTCATGCGCGCGGTGATGATGCTGCGGGTGCCGGGCACCAGTTCGGTCGGTCGCGCGCGTTTGTTTCCGGCATCCGATACGTGCGCCGCCATATAATTCATCTCGCCGTGGCAGCCCGCCGCCAGCCATGCGTCGAGGTCTTCTTCGGCACCGCTGACATGCGGGGCGGCAAAGCCGATGGCGTCGAAGCCGAGTTTCAGGCCCCAGCGCCGTATGTTTTCCTTCAGTTCAACCGAGTTTTCTCCATGGCCACGCATCTCAAGCATCTTACTTTAGCCCTGCCCCGCGAAGCCGATACAGTGGCATTGGGCGGCGCGCTGGTCGCCGGACTCCTGCCTGGCATGGTGATCTGGCTGGAAGGCGATCTCGGCGCGGGCAAGACCACGCTGGTGCGCGGGCTGTTGCGCGCGGCCGGTGACAGCGGTCCGGTCAAAAGCCCCACTTACACGCTGGTTGAAGTTCATGTGGTTTCTGGATTACACTTCTATCACTTTGATTTTTATAGATTCAACGATGCGGAAGAATATCTCGATGCCGGACTCGACGAATATTTTTCAGGAAGCGGAATTTGTCTGGTCGAATGGCCCGACAAGGCCGCGCCGTATCTGCCGCCCGCCGATATGCGAATCGAGTTGCGGGTGGCGCCGGGCGAAGCCGACGAGCAGCACGATGCGGACGCTGACATGGGCCGCATCGCCCGCATCACGGCGGTCAGTGCAAAGGGACGAACATGCCTGGCCGGCGTGAAGTCCTCAAGTTCGCCGCGGCCAGCCTGACGCTGCTGGTTTCAAGAGTCGGCGCTGGCGCCACGGCGGCCATCAGCATCCTCGCGGTGCGCGTCTGGCCTGCCCGCGACTACACACGGGTGACGCTGGAACACGATCAGGCCATCAAGTATTCGCATATGCTGGTGAAGGATCCGCAACGGCTGGTGCTGGACCTGGAAGGCGTCGAGTTCAATTCGGTGTTGCAGATGCTGCCGTCGAAAGTGATCGACGCCGACCCCTACATCAAGCTGATCCGCGCCGGACGCAACAAGCCGGGCGTGGTGCGCGTCGTCATCGAGCTCAAGGGCGAAGTCAAGCCGCAGGTGTTTTCCTTGCAGCCGATCGGCGAATACGGCCATCGGCTGGTGCTCGATCTGTATCCGCTGGAGCCGATCGATCCTTTGATGGCGCTGCTGGAAAAGTCCGGCGAGTCGCCGTTGAAGGCAGAATCAGCGCTCGACGGCCACGCCAAAGCCGCCGAGCGTCCCGCCGAAAAGCCGGCGGAAAAGCCCGAGATTGCGCGCCTCGTGACCATTGTTCTCGATCCCGGCCACGGCGGCGAAGACCCCGGCGCGATCGGGCGCGGCGGCAGCCATGAGAAGAACGTGACGCTGTCGGTGGCGCGGCGCTTGAAGGAAAAGATCGACGCCACGCCCAACATGCGCTCGGTGCTGACGCGCGACGGCGACTACTTCATCCCGCTGCATCAGCGGGTGCAGAAGGCGCGGCGGGTGCAGGCCGACCTGTTCGTTTCGGTGCATGCCGACGCCTTCATCAAGAGCACGGCGCGCGGTTCCAGCGTTTTCGTACTGTCCGAAACCGGTGCCTCCAGCTCGGCGGCGCGCTGGCTGGCGAACAAGGAAAACTCGGCCGACCTGGTGGGCGGCGTGAACATCGGCGTCAAGGATCCTTACCTCGCCCGCACCCTGCTCGACCTGTCGCAGACGGCGACCATCAACGACAGCCTCAAGCTGGGCAAGCATGTGCTGGGCGAACTGGGCCGCATCAATACGCTGCACAAGGGACAGGTCGAGCAGGCCGGCTTCGCCGTGCTGAAGGCGCCGGACATTCCCTCGATCCTGATCGAGACCGCCTTCATCTCCAATCCCGAAGAAGAAGCGCGCCTCAACGACGAGGCCTATCAGGACCGCATGGCCGAGGCCATCCTCAAGGGCCTCCGCCGCTACTTCGCGAAGAATCCGCCGCTGGCGAAATCGAAGCTGGCGCGGCTGGATTGATATAATCGACCGCTTTCCCTTCAGCTTCAACCCCATGCAGGTTTTTCGCGGTGTTCCCGAACGGGCGACGACGTCTACGGTGCTCACCATCGGCAATTTCGATGGTGTGCACTGCGGTCATCGTGCGCTGCTGGCCGAATTGAGAGCCAAGGCGCGCGAGCTGGCGCTGCCGGCGACGGTGCTCACTTTCGAGCCGCTGCCACGCGAGCTGTTCGCCCCGGAGCAGGCGCCGGCGCGCCTGGCCAGCCTGCGCGACAAGCTCGAATTGCTGGCCGATTGCGGCGTCGACCGGGTGCATGTCTGCCGCTTCGACCGCAAGCTGGCGGCGCTCACCGCCGAACAGTTCGTTGAACGCATTCTGGTGCAGGGGCTGGCGGTGCGGCATCTGATCATCGGCGACGATTTCCGCTTCGGCAAGGGCCGCACCGGCGATTTCGCCTTTCTGCAGCGGGCGGGGCAGGTGCATGGCTTTGCGGTCGATGCCATGCGCACGGTTGATTGCAAAGGCGTTCGCGTTTCCAGTTCCGCCGTGCGCGAGGCGCTGGCGGAGGGCAACATCGAGCGCGCCGAAGAACTGCTGGGGCGCGCCTGGGTCATCGCCGGGCGGGTCATGCATGGCCGCAAGCTGGGCCGCACGCTCGGCTTTCCGACCCTGAATATCCTGCTCAGGCGCAAGCGCCTGCCCTTGTCCGGCGTGTTTGCCGTCACCGTTTCCGGCATCGCCGCGCGACCGCTTCCCGGCGCGGCCAACATCGGTGTGCGCCCGACGCTGGCGGAAGGCCTCAAGCCGGTGCTGGAAGTTCATCTGCTGGATTTCGACCGCGATGTTTACGGCACTCACGTCGACGTAAATTTCCTGCACAAATTGCGCGACGAGGCCAGGTTCGAGTCGCCGGATGCACTCAAGGCGCAGATCGCCCGTGATGTCGCCGACGTGCGCGCCTATTTCACTACTCACTCAATTAACGGCACCACCCATGGCTGATTATCGCAAGACCCTCAACATGCCCGACACGCCCTTCCCGATGCGCGGCGATCTCGCCAAGCGCGAGCCGGGCTGGATCGCGGCGTGGCAGGAGCAAAGGCTCTACTGGAAAATCCGCGAGGCGGCCAAGGGGCGTCCGCGCTTTGTGCTGCACGACGGCCCGCCCTATGCCAATGGCGATATTCACATCGGCCACGCGGTGAACAAGATTCTCAAGGACATCATCGTCCGCGCCAAGACGCTGGCCGGTTTCGATGCGCCCTATGTGCCGGGCTGGGACTGTCACGGCCTGCCCATCGAGCACCAGATCGAAAAGACCCACGGCAAGCACCTGCCTGCCGACCAGGCCCGCGAGCTGTGCCGCAGCTTCGCCGCCGAGCAGGTGGAACGGCAGAAGAAGGACTTCATTCGCCTCGGCGTGCTCGGCGACTGGGACCATCCCTATCTCACCATGGCCTTCAGGAACGAGGCCGACGAGATTCGCTCGGTAGGCGACCTGTACCGGACCGGCTATCTGTTCAAGGGTCTCAAGCCGGTGAATTGGTGCTTCGACTGCGGTTCGGCGCTGGCCGAGGCCGAGGTCGAGTACCAGGACAAGAAATCGCCGGCCATCGATGTCGGCTTCCGCCTCGATGCCGCCGAGCGCGGTCGCGTCGCCCATGCTTTCGGCATTACGGAAATGCCGGAAGGCGACTGCTGGACGGTGATCTGGACCACCACGCCGTGGACCATTCCCGCCAATCAGGCGCTCAACATGCATCCGGACTTCACCTATGAACTGGTGCAGACGCCGCGCGGCTGCCTGATCCTCGCCGCCGAACTGCGCGCGGCGGCGCTGCTGCGCTACGGCCTCGCAGGCGAAGTGCTGGGCGCCTGCCAGGGCGCGGCGCTGGCACAGGTGGTGTTTCGCCATCCGATTTATGACCGCGCCTCGCCGGTGTATCTGGGCGAGTACGTCACGCTCGACACCGGCACCGGCATCGTGCACAGCGCGCCAGCTTATGGTCTGGAGGACTACGATTCCTGCAAGAAGCACGGCATGCACAACGACGAGATCCTCACCCCGGTGCAGGGCGACGGCGTGTTCGCGGCGAGCCTGCCATATTTCGGCGGCATGTATGTGTGGAAGGCCAATGCGGCCATCGTCGAGAAGCTGGCCGAGGTCGGCAGCCTGTTCGCCAGCAGCGAGATCACCCATAGCTACATGCATTGCTGGCGACACAAGACGCCGATCATTTACCGCGCCACCACTCAGTGGTTTGTGGGCATGGATCGGGTGCCTGCGGAAGGCGAAGGCAGCTTGCGCGACAAGGCGCTGGCCGCCGTCGAGGCGACCAAGTTCTATCCCGACTGGGGCAAGGCACGCTTGCACGCCATGATCGCCAACCGGCCCGACTGGTGCGTTTCGCGCCAGCGCAACTGGGGCGTGCCGATCCCTTTCTTCCTGCACAAGGAGACCGGTGAGCCGCATCCGCGCACGCTGGAACTGATCGAAGCCGTGGCCAAGCGCGTCGAACAGGAAGGCATCGACGCCTGGTTCAAACTCGATGCCGCCGAACTGCTCGGCGCCGAAGCGAGCCAGTACGACAAGATGCGCGATACGCTGGATGTCTGGTTCGATTCCGGCACCACGCACCGCACCGTGCTGCGCGGCTCTCACGCCGAGGCCCTGGCCTGGCCGGCCGACCTCTACCTCGAAGGCTCCGACCAGCATCGCGGCTGGTTTCATTCCAGCTTGCTCACCGTTGCCGCCTTCGATGGCCGCGCGCCCTACCAGGCGCTGCTGACTCACGGCTTCGTCGTCGATGGCAAGGGCATGAAGATGTCCAAGTCGAAGGGCAACGTGGTCGCGCCGCAGAAAATTTCCGACACGCTCGGCGCCGAAATCCTGCGCCTGTGGGTGGCCAGCACCGACTACTCGGGCGAACTGTCCATCGACGAAAAGACCATCCTGCCGCGCGTCGTCGAGGTCTATCGCCGGCTGCGCAACACCCTGCGCTTCCTGCTCGCCAACACCGCCGACTTTGACGCAGGGGTAAAGATGCTGCCGCCCGCCGAATGGCTGGAAGTCGATCGCTACGCCCTTGCGCTGACGCGCCGCCTGCAAGCGCAATGCACCGCCGACTACGAGCGCTTCGAGTTCCACAAGGTGGTGCAGGCGCTGATGAATTTCTGTTCCGAAGACCTCGGCGCTTTCTACCTCGACATCCTCAAGGACCGGCTCTACACCGCCGCCGAAAACTCCCGCGCCCGCCGTTCGGCGCAGAGTGCGCTGTGGCATATCCTGCAAACCGTAACGCGGTTGATGGCGCCCATCCTCTCCTTCACTGCCGAGGAAATCTGGACGACGCTCAAGCAAGGCGAAAGCGTGATGCTCTCAACCTGGCATCAACTGCCGGAACAGGCCGAAGAGTCGGCGCTGGTGACACGGTGGCAAGCGCTTCGCGCCGTGCGCGGCGAGGTTTCCCGGGTGCTGGAAGACGTGCGCGGCACTGGCGGCATCGGCTCCTCGCTGCAAGCCGAGGTCAGCCTGCGCGTCGAGGCGGAGCCTTACGATCTGCTGGCTTCGCTCGGCGACGACCTCAAGTTCGTTTTCATCTGCTCGAAGGTGAAATTGCAGAAAGTCGGCGCTGGTGAGGCGGCGACGAATGCGGCGATTTCAGCAACGCCCAGCCCTCACGCCAAGTGTGCGCGCTGCTGGCACTGGCGCGAGGATGTCGGCCAGGACGCGGCTCATCCCGAGCTGTGCGGTCGCTGCGTCTCGAATCTTCATGGCGCCGGCGAGGCGCGCGAGTTTGCTTAAGTCGGCGCCGACGCTCGGTCGCTGGCTGGCGCTGGCGGCGCTGGTGCTGATTCTTGACCAGGCCAGCAAGGCCTGGGTGCTGGTGAGCTTTCGCCTGATGGAAAGCCAGGTCGTGACGCCCTTCTTCAATCTCGTTCTGGTCTTCAACAGCGGCGCGGCGTTCAGCTTTCTGGCCGGCGCCGGCGGTTGGCAGAAGTGGTTTTTCGTGGCCCTCGCGCTGGGCATTTCGCTCTGGCTGCTCGGCTTGTTGCGCCGTCACGCTGCCGAGCGCCTGTTGCCGGTCGCCCTGTCGCTGATCCTGGGCGGCGCCATCGGCAATGTCATCGACCGCCTGCGTTTCGACGCGGTGGTGGATTTTCTGGACTTTCATGTTGCGGGCTATCACTGGCCGGCCTTCAACGTCGCCGATTCGGCTATCACCGTCGGTGTCGTGCTGATGCTCTGGCACCAGTTCCGTTGCGGCAAGGAAACCCGATGAACATCCTGCTCGCCAATCCAAGGGGTTTCTGTGCCGGCGTCGAGCGGGCCATCGCCATTGTCGAACGGGCGCTGGAAAAGTTCGGCGCGCCGATCTATGTGCGGCACGAGGTGGTGCATAACCGTTACGTGGTCGATGGCCTCAAGGCCAAGGGCGCCGTGTTTGTCGAAGACTTGGCCGAGGTGCCGGACGGCGCCACGGTGATTTTCAGCGCCCACGGCGTGCCGCAGTCGGTGCGACTGGCCGCCGCCGCGCGCGGTCTGAAGGTGTTCGATGCCACCTGCCCGCTGGTCACCAAAGTGCATCTTGAGGTTTCGCGCCTGCACCGGCAGGGCTACGAGATCGTCATGATCGGGCACAAGGGGCACCCCGAAGTCGAGGGCACCATGGGCCAGGCGACCGGTCGCATGTATCTGGTGGAAGGCGTCGCCGATGTGGCGCAACTGGAGGCCGGCGCCGGTGCGGCGCCGCTGGCCTACGTGACGCAGACCACGCTGTCGATGGACGACGCGCAGGCGGTGGTCGCCGCGTTGCGCGAGCGCTTTCCCGGCATCGTCGGGCCGAAAAAGGATGACATCTGTTACGCCACGCAAAACCGCCAGGATGCGGTCAAGGCCATGGTCGGCCGGGTCGATGTGGTGATCGTGGTCGGCTCGAAGAACAGTTCCAACTCCAACCGCCTGCGCGAGGTCGCGGCCATCGGCGGCATTCCGGCGTATCTGGTGGATGGGGCGGAGCAGATCGATGCACAGTGGTTTGCCGGCAAGCCACGGGTGGGCGTCACGGCTGGCGCGTCGGCGCCCGAAGTGCTGGTCAGTGGAGTGGTGGAACGCTTGCAGGCGTTCGGCGTTGCCGGCATCGAAACCCTGGACGGGGTCGACGAGAACGTTTACTTTCCGCTGCCGAAGGAACTGCTGGGCGAGTAGGTGGATGTGCGGCCTGATCCCGGTTGTTGCTGTTTTTCCCGCTGCCTGCACGATCCCGCCGTCCCGCCAGCGCCGACTTTCACGTCTGACGGCAATTGGCGGAACTTACGGCAAGGCTTGTTGCAGTAGCAGGCGCGCGAAGGCGCGCAGGTCGCCGAGGCGCTCGGCAAGAATGTCGCGCAGGATGTCGATATCGAGTTCCTGGTAGTTGTGCACCACCACGTTGCGAAAGCCGACCATGGCGACGAGTCTGCGACCCAGTTCGTCATCAAGCAGGCCAGTCTTGACCAGCATCTCGAAAGCCTGACGGCTTTCGGTCGGAATCCCCAGCTTGTGGATGCGCACCAGATGCATGGCCGCGTCGATGCTTGCCTCGCAGACACGTTGCAGGTTTAGCACGAGCGCATCCTGACGCGTAAAGTTCGTCGCCAGTTCGTCCTCGTGGCCGACGTATTCTTCTTCGATACGCTTCAGGCAGCGTTCGATAATGCCTGCCTTGCCGAGCAGCACTTCATCCATGAATAGTGCCCCGCACGCGCACGTCGTCCAGAATGCCTCGGCGCGCCTCGTTCAGGTAGGCATAGTCGGAGAGCACGCGCGAATCGTATTCCTCCGCGACAGCGGAGTTCGCCGCGAACAGGCGCACGCCGCAGGTAACGATCTGCACCCGCAGGGTCACCGGCAAGCGACGTATGTCGTTGAGGTCGATCTCCCGACCGGTCAGCCGCGCAAGTTCGGCGGCAAGTCGGTACTGCGTCGCGAAATCGAGGGGCGCATCGGCCAGAACCGCCAGATCGATGTCGCTCTCCGTACGTTCGTAAATTCCGCCCGCGCTGCCATAGCGATACACCGCCTGAAGACCAGGCATGCCGGCGCGCAAGGTGGAGACGATTTCGTCATCCAGCGCTGTAATCTCGACAGGGGAGGCTATTGGCAAAGACATGGTCAATTCATAGGCGATGCGTTGCGCGGATTATAGTCACCGTCCCGCCAGCGCCGACTTCTTCGTGCGCTCAAAAGGAAACCGTTAGGCGGCGTTCGACGTAGAGAGGGCCGGGAACCGTAGTTCCGCTCGTGTCTGTGTTCGGACAGCTTCCTGTGGAGTTTGCTTGGCTGCATGCGGTCGAAACGATGGTGAAGACCGTAGGGCCACCGTACGTGCTCGCAGTCGTGGGGTTGTCGCAAGTTACCGTTACGGTGAAACCAAACACCAGGAACGATCCATTGGCCGCACAGGCCGCATACGTCGGAGGGTTAGCACGCTGCAAAGGAAGCTGCTGATACAACCCCCACTCAATCCCCGCCCGCGCTGCCTGATAGGCGCGCACGCCCTGCACATCCAGCGCCGAACCGATATGCTGGCTGGTAGAAACGCTGACGATGAACGCCCCCAGTGCCGCCAGCACGACAAGAATGAAAATGGCCGAGACGATGGCGAAGCCGCGCAGTTGTTTCATGGCGAATTGTCCACGTGGATTTGCTGGAAGAGGGTGACGGCTTCGCCGCTCTGCGTGAGTGTGAGTTGGATGTAGAGCAGGCCGTTGCGACCGGTAGCGTTGGCTTGGTACTCCAAAACGCAGTTGGCTGTCGTTGGTGTCGTGCCAGCAGCATTTCCAGCCAGAGTTGAAGACGATGAGCAGGTTGCGGTGGAGTTGAATTGACAGCCTCGATAACGAGTAACCACACCTGCAGAACTACATCCGTACCTGACAACCATGTCGTTTTTGTCGACAACCTGGAAGCGTGAGTTTGGCGAGGGTAGCGGCGGCGACTGGGCGGCGAAAGGATTGGCGTCGAGGGTGATGACGTTGCTGGCGATGGCGCTCACCTTGGCGATATTACAGCCGCCGGCCAGGCAATTGGTTCCGTCGTAGTTGTAGGCATTGCCCGGCTCGTAGTCCGGACCCAGGTTATAGACCACGATGAAATCGCTTGCCGCCATCATCGGCAGCGAACCAAGAACATCGAACGAGACATTCGTCGCTGAGGTGAAATCCAGAAAGTTCCCATCGGTAGAACCATCCGCTGGGTCCCGGTAACGCCCACCTGACTTCGTCATGATGAACTCGATATAGCACTCAGTACCGCCTACGCAGCTAGGGACGGTGACGTTACTGCTGTTTTTCAGGCGAAGGCTATTAGGCAACGCCAGCCGTACATCCCGCGTGATCCGCCGTAGCGCCACGTCGGCGGCATCAGTCAATTCCGCCCGCCGCACGGAATCAACGTAGCCCTGCACCGGCTTGGTAATGAAGACGGCGACCACCCCGGCAATGATGCCGGTAATGACGATCACCATGATCATTTCGATCAAGGTGAAACCAGCGGAGGAACGATGCAGGCGCGTCATGGCAGCATGTTGGGCGAGTGGCGGGTGCGGTAACCCTCCACCACGATAGTTTCGCCGGGGGCGGCGACGCTCACCCTTATCAGCAGTGCATTTCCGCTGGCTAGGGTGATCGTGTGCAGATCTGCGGCGGTAACGGATACGGTCGCCGTGTAGAGTGCAGCACCGCCGCCGGCGACGTTGGTCGTGGTCGACAGGCCGTTGTAGTCGTTGACGTTGTCGAAAGGATCGGTGCTGCTAGCGCGCGTTTCCAGCGTACCGTTCGGGTTTGTATCCGGTCCCATCGCTTCGGTAACCGAGGTGCAGGTACCGGTATCCGCAGTAGCGTCATCCGGATCGCAGACCGTAAACGGCTGCAACATCACCTCTTCCAGCAGCGCTTCCGCAATTGCCAGCGCCTGCTTGCGGATCATCGGATCGGCGCTGGATTTGGTGGTGACATTAAATACCGTCAAAACACCCACCAACGCCACGCTGACGATGACGATGAAGACGATCAATTCGATCAGCGTAAAGCCGCGCTGGCGCCGGTTAGTGGACATAGCCGGTTTCTGCTTCGACAGTGATTGTTTCAGCCGAGCTGCCCGTGACGGTGTAGCAATAATTAACTGGACTTGCTGTCGGACAATTCGCAGTTCCACTCGGCCTTCCCAAAGCATCGAAAACAATAGATGTTGGGCCTGCAACAGTTATTCCTGTTGGCGCATTAACTACATTTGTCGAACTACCAGGCAGTACCAAAGCTTGAAGATTGCAAGGGGCGGTGGTGCATTCACCCTCAGGGGTTGCCGTAGCTCTTTCGACCATCAGACATGGTTGTGTTGCGCTGGCGCATGGAGGGGATCCCGTAGCTATAGCAAAGACAGTGAGTCGCCGTCCCGCCACCGCCGACTTTCTCGCGTACTCCAGCGTCGCCTTCACCTTGTCGCGATAGCCGATCTCGTCGAATCCCTTGAGCAGATCGAAGCGCGGCAGCACCACCACGGCCATGATGCCGATGATGACCATCGTCACAATCAGTTCGACCATCGTGAAGCCGCGCTGCTCTGACTGGTCCATCGGCGTCCTCTGCAAATCCGTAACCCCTGTCCGATTATAGATGCCGTAGCGCCATCCGCAGCGGCGAGGGGAGCGTAGTTTGCTCGACCGCCTTGCTGCGCAGGGCTTCATCAGCGCCGACTTTTGGCTAGCCGGCGCTTGCCGGTCATGCCGCAAGCCCGGCCAACCATTGCGCCAGCGGATGCGTTTCGACGCCCGCCTCCTGGCTGGCATGGCGCGCCAGCCGTACCAGCTGAACAGCCTTCGCCTCCGGACGGGTCTGCGCCATCTGGCGCAGGGCAAAGCCCGGACGCGTGTCTGCCCATTTCACCTCGATGAAGTGCGTGGCCTCGCCGGCGGCGCTCGTGAGCACGAAGTCGATTTCCTTGCCGCTGGTCGTGCGCAGGTAGTGCAGGCCGATGGCGTCGCCCGTGCTGTCGTTCAAATAGCAGACATGCTTGAGCAGACTCGCCGCCACCAGGTTTTCCAGGCGTGCGCCGGCACTTTCGCCGGCAGCGTCCTCAACGTAGGCCCAATCGTGAAAATACAGTTTTGGCGCCTTCGCCACAGCGCGCGCGATGTTGCGGTGAAATGGACGCACCAGAAAGACCACATGCAAGGCTTCCAGAATCTCGACATAACTGCGCACCGTATTGGACGAAACCCCCAGATCCCGCCCGAGGGAATCGAATGACAACGGGCTGCCGGTTCGCTGCCGCAGCAAGGCCACCAGATGCCGCATCGCACGCATTTCGTGAATGCGGCTGAATTCGAGCACGTCCTCGCGTACCAGATCGGTGAAATATTGCTTCTGCCAGCGCTGGCGCGCCACATCGGAAGCCGCGAACAGAGGTTCCGGAAAGCCGCCGAAGCGCAACAAGGCATCGAGTGCCTGCTCTGCGTCGCCCGCATGGGGTAGCAGTTCGCGCGTTGAAAACGGCAGCAGACGCCAACTGAAATAACGCCCTGCCAGCGATTCACCTGCCTGTCGAAAGGTATCCAGCCGGGCGCTGCCCGTCACCAGCAGGGATTGCCCGGCAGGTCGGCCGTCAAAAACACCTTTCAGATAAGGCTTCCAGCCCGGCATTGCGTGAATTTCATCCAGCACCACATAGTCGTGCGTGGGCAGCCATTGCGTTTTCTCGATCACCGCCCGGTCGGCCAGGGTGTCGTAACTGAGATAGAGCGGCAAAGCGAACGCCTCCCCGATCCGCCGCGCCAGCGTCGTCTTGCCCACCTGCCGGGGGCCGGTGAGCAAAACCATTTTCTGCCGCACATCGGCAGTGAGATGGGGTAGGAGGTAACGATCCATGTGTGATATTTTGTTATCAGTTTGAAGTTTTATCAATGTAAATCTTCAATATCACACTTGATTGTCGTTATTGTGCCGGCGACGCCACGCCCACTACGAAGCAGGCCGTCCCACCATCCGGCTACGGCGAGAATCCACAACGGCGAGAATGCCGATGATCACCATCGTCACGGTCAGTTTGACCATGGTGAAGCCGCGTTGTCCGGTCATCATTCCTGTGCCCAGTTTTCCAGCCGCAAGCCATCAACACGGGAAAATTCCCGCGTGTTGTTGGTCACCAAGACGGCATCGAGACTCAGCGCATGTGCGGCAATCATCGTATCGAGCGAACCAATGGGGCTGCCCCGGCGCTCCAGTTCTGCGCGCAATACGCCATACGTCCACACGGCCCGCTCGTCGAAGGGGGCGATTTCCAGCGGTGCGAGAAACATCTCCAGCGCCTGACGATTGCGTTCCGAACCGCTCTTGGCAACGCCATAGGCCAGTTCCGCTGCGACCACGCTCGATAGCCCGACTTCACCCAGACGATATTTGCGAAAGTGCGCGAGAACCTCGGGTGGCCGCGTGTTGATGATGTAAATGCAGATGTTGGTATCCAGCAGGATCATGTCGCAATTTCGGCGCGTGCAGACTGCTCGGGTTGAGCTCGCGTCAGGGAGAACCCGGGCTCAAAGCCGGCGAGCGCCGCTTCCAGCATTGCCCATGGCTCATCCACGGGCAAGAGCAGAACTCCGTTGCCGAAATGCCGCACGCCGACTTCGTTGCCGGAAAAACGAAACTCCTTGGGCAAACGTACCGCCTGGCTACGACCGGATTGAAAAATTCGTGCGGTGTCCATTGTCGACCTCCAATGCTGTGATAGCTATCAATGGTAGCTACTTGCGAAAGTAAAGCAAGTTTTTCCGCGCGCCAGCGCCGTCCCGCCAGCGCCGACTCTTCAGGCTCAATACCGTTCGCGCAGGTAGATGTAGGGGGCCTTGGGTGAGCCAAAGCGGATGCGTGCCACAGGATCTTCGGTATGACCGGTGGCCGCGCTGCTCCACCAGCCATCGAGCCAGGCGGGGGTTGCCAAGGTCAGGTCGGCATAGCCGACCTGCCTGGGTGTCTTGTCGAACACATACCAGTAGGCCGTACCGCTTGAGAAAGTCGTAGCCGGCGAGCCCCCCGCGAGGCAACTGGAATTGGTTGGCCCGCTTGGGGGGGGATTGCTCAGGAAACAGGTATTGGCGGAGATGCCGCCGCTTGCCGTCACGCCATTTTGCACGACCGAGGTCAGGGAATCGGGCGTGTTGAGGGTCCAGCGGCCACCATCCCAGTATTCCATTCGACCTTCGACGCGCATGGGCAGCAATTCCGAGCCATAGGCATTGACCAGCCGCAGGCGACCGAAGCGCAGAGCGGTATTGAAAATCTTGCGCCGCAACTGGGCTTCGGCGACCGTGAAAGTACAAGCGGAATTTTCAGCGCCGGCAGTTACATCCAGATCCGAGCAATGGCTTATATCGATCGCCCCCTTCGGCGGTAATGTAACGCCATCGCTGTCGAGAGGCTTCACGCCGAATTTCAGGGTAGCGTATGGACCATCCGGGGTTGCCGCCCGGTTGAATACACTGAAGAGAGTGAAATAACTCTTGCCGGCCCCCCAACCGACGGTTGCCCCCCCCGCTGTGGTGGTATTCGTCGGGACCGCACTGTTTGTGCTGGTTGTATCGATATCGAGGCGGCTGGTGAGATCGCTACCGCTGACCGCAGCCAAGCCCATGCATTGGGTACCGCTAGTGCAGACCCAATTGGCGCGCGTTGTGCCCAGCGATGGGGTCCCTGCCGCGCTGAGCTTGGCGAAGTTGCCGGTGTAATTCTGGGTCGGGCCTTCGGATTTGTTATACGCCGTAACCTCCAGCGTCAGCTTCATCGGTTCGCCCATGTAAGTGAAGCTTCCGCCTGGTGTCGCAAGATCGCTGCGATTGACCACGCTACCCGTCACGCCGAAATGGTGCGGAACAAAGCGACCGATATTGTCGGTTGCTCCGGCCATGTCCACCACGACGTCGCCCGTAACGGTAGTCTGCGCTGCGGCGGCCAGCGTGATCGTCGTCCCGCTCACGGCGGTTACGGTGGTCATCAATGGTTTGCCGTTGGTGCCGGCCCCCAGAATGGTGAGGGTTGTTCCGATGGCGATGCCGCTCGTGGAAGATACCAACAGGCTGTTGCTGCCCACGGCGATCGAACCGGTGGTCGTCACCCCGGCGCCAAGGTAAAGGCCATCGTTGGCCAGCCGGGCCGACAACGCAATGATGCCCACCTCGCTCCAGTTGAGGTCGGTGACGGTGGCCACGCCCTTGGTCGTGCCTTGGAAACTTGCGCCGGGAATGCTAGTCGTACCGCCGAGCGTCCCTGCCGTGCCGCCGGTCGGCGAAATCAGACTATGCGCCAGCGTGGCGTCCTCAGGGGTGCTTTCACGACCGAAGCTGAAGGCTACCGCGCTGTCGTAACGCACGGCCGACACTGTGGCGCTGAAGGCATCGCCCGCTCGAATGAACGTCATTCCGATTGTGTCGTTCGGGGAAGGCATCATGCTACTCGCATCCGTGGCCCCCGGATTGTTGCCCGAAGTTGCCATCAGCAATGCCCCGGCACCACAATAGGTGGTGTTGGCCGTCGTGCATTTGATATTGGTCACCGTGAAACCATAGGGCTTGACGACAAATTCATTGGAAGCTTCGTACAAGGTGTAAGCCAAGGTGGGCGGCGTCGTGGCGGAATTGGCGGGCACGATTTTGAGGGCATGCAGCTTGATCTTGCCAACATCGCCGTAGTTCAGATTGAAGGGCGCGTAGCCGGTGGCGCCAAAATTCATGGAGACATCGGAATAAGTGCCCGTGCCGACCGATACCGCGCCCGCGTCATTGCGCGCAATGTACGTTGCCGTGCCGCCGTTTATGCTCAGCAGCTCATCCAAATTGTGGCAAGTGACGGGGTTGATGCACTCGTAGGCGAACTTGACCGTCTGGGCGTTATTCAAGGCTGCGGTGCACTGGTTCGCCGGGTCGCTTCTAACGGCTCGCAGATACAGATTCTGGGCGTTGGGGGTTATGCTCGACGCTTTGGCGGCGATCTGGTGGTTGATGGAGACCTCGCTGCAGGTTGCGGGTACGGCCCCAGTACAGGCGTAGTACTTGAAGGCCGCGCTGGTGAATTCCGCTTTCGCATCCTCGCTGGCATCGCCATCCTTGTCGGTCCTGGCGCCGCCGGTGACGTCGATGTCGATGTGCGGCGCGGTGGTCGGGGTGGTCTGCGTCAGCCAGAACTCGGCATATGTTTCCGTCCCGTTGAACGTGTAGTTGTTCGGCGCGGTAAAGGTACCGGGGTTGGTGCTGACATTGGCCCAGCCGCCGGCAGCCGGGGTGGTGGACAGCGTGATCTGCGTCCCAGCCGTCGGCGCCGTCGCGACATCGGCGGAGGTATGGCCGGTGATCCGCACCTTCTGTGCTTCGCAGGTGACGCCGGGGTTGCCGTTGGGGTAGCTGATGGCGTAGTGATCGACGCTGCTAAGCGTCACGCAGCCCTCAATCTGGACATTGTCGACGCTAAATTTGTCGTTAGTCCTGTTCGCATCCACCGTGAGACGCACGCGGAAGTTGCTTGAGATATAAGTGCTGACATCGGTCGAAAATGCTTGGCTGCTCCCGCCTCCCAGGATCGTCTGAATGGTAGTCCAAGACGTTCCGCCGTTATTCGATACCTCCACAACTAGCGTGTCGCTGCTTTCGGTTCCCGACTGACTGTAATCGAAGGTCAATGTGGCACTGGTCAAGGCGGACAAATTTGCTTCACGCTCAATCCGGGGGAGGGAGCCGCCCCCCGTGAGTTGCAAACTGGTGCTGACGACCGAAATGTAACCATTGGAGGGGGATCCGTCATCGTTCGTTTCTATCCAGTTGCCAGCCCAGTTCTGCGAGCCGTCGTTCCGGCTGTAGCTCACGCTCGAAAACTGATCCAGATAAGTACTGCAGGTCGGCGTCCCTGCCGTCGGATAGCGGATGATGACTATCCCCGAGCCACCAGTGCCGCCGGTGAAAGCCGAGCCGCTGCTGCTATTGCTGCCGCTTGCGCCGCCGCCGCCGCCGCCGGTGTTGACCGTGCCGGCCGTACCGGCGCCGCGCGCAGAGGGTGCAGAACCACCGCCGCCCAAGCCACCCGAACCACCGGTGCCGCTTGTACCGTCATCCGTGCCGCCGCCGCCGCCGCCGCCGTAATCCTTGCTCGTGCCGGCGATGTCGTTCGACACGCCAGCGCCGCCATTCCCCCCCGTGCTGCTGGTGCCATTGGCACCAGCAGCACCTGCGCCGCCGCCGCCGCCGCCGCCATCGTTGCCGTTGCCGCTGCCGCCGTCGTTGCCCTGGCTTGCGTTGCCGCCGTTATTGCCGTCGCTGCCGCCGCCGCCCGATGCGCCGTTGCTGCCGCTGGTGCCCGTGGTGTTGCCCGCCCATGCGCCGCCGCCGCCGCCGACGGCAGTGAGCGTGGAGAACGTGGAACTGATCCCGTTGCCTCCGTTCGCAGACCCGGTTCCTGCGGTGCCGCCGCTGCCGACCGTAACGGGGTAGGGTCCCGCAGTAACCGGGAAACTGGTGCCGCTCAATACGCCACCCGCACCGCCGCCGCCCGCACCTTCCGCATTGCCGCTGACGATGCCGCCGCCGCCGCCGCCGCCGCCGACTACCAGATAGCGCACGCTGGTCACACTGGACGGAATGGTCACAGTGCCATTGCCGGTGCAGGTTACGAGGGTGTCGCCGCCAACCGTGGTGGTGGTGCAGCCGTTCGCCACGACCGTGCCACTATCCGTCGCCGTATTGTTCGCGCTGTTGGTGTCCAGGATGGTGCCGGTGACCGTGGCGCTGTTGGTGAGCGTCCCGCTGGCGCCAGCGCTGACTGCGGCGTTGATTGTCAGTGCCGCCGCCGAAGCGCCCGAATTGATCGCGGTGCTGCTGGTGCAGGTAACCGTTTGCCCAACGGAGCCGCACGACCAGCCGGTGCCCGTGGCGCTGCTATAAGTCAGGCCGCTGGGTAGGGTGTCGACCACCGTGACGGTGCCGCTGTGCGTGAGCGGCCCGCCGTTGCCGACCGTGAGCGTATAGGCGACGTTGGCGCCGGCGACCAGCGGTCCGTCCCGCGCCATCAGCAGCGACAGATCGGCGGCCTGGACCACGCGGCTGTCGCTTGCCGTGTCATTGCTTGCGACGTTGTCGAACAGCGTTCCCGCCACTGCGGCGGTATTGGTGATGGTGCCGCTGGCCCCGGTATTGACGGTTGCCGTCAGTGTGATCGCGCCGGTCGCCGCGCCGCTGGCTAGATTGCCGGCCCGCGTGCATGTGGTGTAGGGCGCATTGCACACCCAGCCGCTGCCGGATGCGCCGGTGTAAGTAAGTGCTGCCGGGGGGGTGTTGGTCACCGTGATCGGTCCGGTTTCGGTGTTCGGACCGTTGTTGCTCACGTTCAGGGTGTAGGTCACCGTTTGACCAGGCTCCATGGTCCCGGAATATCCCATGGTGATGCCGAGGTCGGCGACCGGGGTATTGGTGTTGCTGATTATTTCCGCCGAAAGGAGTACGCGGTCGCCGCCGGAACTGTAGGTCGTGGTGGCGGATGTTGCGCCTGCCGTAAGGTAGGCGCTGATGTTATAAGTGTCGAAATCCACCCCGTAGGAATTGTTGTCCGCCGTTCCGGTGATGGTGCTTTTCGAGTTGAACTGCTGGTGCAGCGGGTTGGTGGCATCCGATAGATGCGATCCATTGAATATGAGATCTTCGGACGCATCGTTGATCGAGTCGTCACCCTCCCAGGTGACGTGGGCATGCTTGCCGTTGATGGGCGATGCCGGAATTCTGAAGTTGCTGGGCGTCAGTGTGATGCTGTCGTTAATGAAGTTCTGGAAGCCTTCGTAGAGATTGATGATGCGAAAGTCCTCACTGGAGTCGGAATAGATCGCCACCAGCGCCCAGCCGGAAAGAACAGTCTCAATGTTGCAGTGATCGCCACTGGTGACGACTGACAGCCCGGAAAACGAATAGCTTCCGTTTCTCTTGGCGTTTACTGCGGTGGTAACGTCCGCCACGCCACTAAAGAACGTGCGTGTGGTGGAGACTTCGCTGGTGTAGCGTCGGTTGGCGGCGGCACTGACGGCCGCGCCCTCGAAGTTGACGTCATAGTCCCAAGTTGCGCTATCCCCCGTAGTGCCCGAGCCGGCCCAGTACAGGTAGGCCTTGACAATGGTCGCGCTGGCGGGAATTCCGGACAACGAGGCATTATTTGTCGTATTCGCCGCCAGTACGCTACAGGGATCGACAGTATTGGAGTTGGTACGCCGGGTCTTCTGCGTGCCGACAAAGTTTATGTTGCCGGCAAGACTTTCATAGAGGCTGACCGTGGTGTCGGCCACTGCGGGACGCCAGGGAAGGAGGCATAGTGCAATCAGAAGGACGAAAAGAAAGGGCCACGCTCGCGTTTCGCCGGCAGTCGAAGCTTGAGTGAAATTCTGTTGCATCATGTTTCTCTTATCGGCAGGTTACCCGACATCAAAAGTCGGCGCTGGTGGTACGGCGATTGATGACGTATTCCGCACTGGGAGCGTCGGCATCTTGCCGGCAAGATGCCGACGCTCCCAGAGAATAGAACGGAGACCACGATTTTGTGTTCATGACGGTTTCACCTGTCAGTTCGTTCTGCTCATATAAAAGTCGGCGCTTGCCGGCTCGCGAAGCAGAATCCCCGGAAGACAGGGTCCGGGACGGCGGGGGAGTGGTTACTTTTCATCCGCGATGACCACCGCAACACCCAGCTTTTCCCTACAGTAGCGCTCCGCGCGGTCATTCATGCTCACGAGCGGGGCGACGAGTTCCAGCATCCGGCTAGCAAGGGCAGAGAGCGTGGCGGCATCTTCCTCGTATTCGTGATTGATGGCGTTGCGCACATCGCGGGGTTCTTTCCAGTCCTGCTCACTTTCGACGATGTCGGCTTTCTCGGCAAAGGCCAGGACATCCGTCATGCCCACTACCTGTACGCCTTCTTCAAGCGCAATCGCCTTCAACAGCGTGCCAAGATGCTCCTGATATTCAGCGAAGCGCGCTCGGAAAGCGGCGAGTATTTCTGCATCGGCATCCTCTAATTGCTGCAAGTTTTTATCAACAATGCTGGCTGCGCGCATGCGGCGGCTTGAGTAGATCAGGTAGGCGCGCATCCTGGCGAGCTGCGCGATTCGTTTGGCGATGATTTCTTTTTGCCTTTGCATCACGTCAGCCTAACGCCCTGAGCCTTGGCAATGTCGAAGATGGGTTCATTGCACGTATGGTTGTTGACGACCAGATCGACGTGGCGGCCGAGCACATCCGCCAGCTCACCGCGGGCACGCGCCAAAGGCAGCGCCAGTTGGGATTTGTCGGTTTCCACATACAAATCGATATCGCCCCCTTTTTTGCCGTCATCCACGCGCGAACCAAACAGCCAGACATCAGATGAACTGCCAAGATGTTTTCTGATCAGTTGAACCGCAAGTTGAAGTTCTTGCTGGGGCACTCTCATGGCACTACTCCGAAACATTCAGCGCAGCTTAGCAAAAGTCTGCGAACCATTAAAACGGGGACAGACTCTGAGGTTTCCCCACGAATTTC
>JALNZB010000029.1:0-11437 GCA_023229545.1 Sulfuritalea sp.
TTCCGATCTCTGGGTGCAGATCATCAAGGCCTGCATGCTGCTCACCGGCGCCACCTTCATGGCGCTGGCGGTGATGTTCCAGTTCGGCTTCAGCCCCGAGGCGATGTTTGTCAAGGCGGTGGAAGTGCATTCCAAGCACGATGCCATCATGAGTCCGGGGGCGCTGATCACCGACCCGATCTCGGCGATTTCGGTCGGCATGGCGCTGATGTTCGGCACCGCCGGCCTGCCGCACATCCTGATGCGCTTCTTCACCGTACCGAGCGCCAAGGAAGCCCGCAAGTCGGTGGCCTGGGCGACGACCTGGATCGGCTACTTCTACATCCTGACCTTCATCATCGGTTTCGGCGCCATCACCAACCTGATCCCCAATCCGGCGGACTACTTCGTCGGTGGCGATATCGCCAAGGGTCTCAAGGGCGGCGGCAACATGGCGGCGGTGCATCTGGCCAGGGCCGTCGGCGGCGACGTGTTCATGGGCTTCATTTCCGCCGTGGCCTTCGCCACGATTCTGGCGGTGGTGGCGGGCCTGACGCTGTCCGGCGCATCGGCGGTGTCGCATGACCTGTACGCCTCGGTATGGCGTCATGGCAATGTCGATTCCGCCACCGAACTGCGCGTGTCGCGGATCACCACGGTATGCCTCGGCATCTTTGCCGTCGCGCTCGGCATCGTCTTCGAGAAGCAGAACGTCGCTTTCATGGTGATGCTGGCCTTCGCCGTGGCCTGCTCGGCCAACTTCCCGGTGCTGTTCATGTCCGTGCTGTGGAAAGACTGCACCACCAAGGGCGCGGTGGCGGGCGGCACGGTCGGCCTGATCTCCTCCGTGGCGCTGACCATCCTGTCGCCGGCGGTGTGGGAGGCTTCGCTCGGCCATGCCAAGGGAACGGCGCTGTACCCCTACGCTTCGTCGGCGATCTTCTCGATGACTGCGGCGTTTGCGGTGATCTATATCGTTTCCCTGCTCGACAGGAGCGCCCAGGCGGCCAAGGAACGCGCCCTGTTCCCGGCGCAGCTGGTCCGCTCGGAAACCGGGGTCGGCAGCTCCAGCGCTTCCGGCCACTGAGCAACAAGGCAGCAACGCAACTAGGCCAGCCCCGGTCATTTGGGGCTGGCCTTTTTTCAGGTTGCGGGAGCAGTGAATCTGCGTCCGGGATCGTCCTCGCTGACCCAGTTCTTTTTCCACCAGGCATCAATCCTGTCGCGCGTCCACGGCATATGCACCAGCAGGCCATCGAGTGCGCTGGCGACCTCGACAATGGTCTGCGGGCGCGCTGCCGGGTCCTTTTCCAGGCAGCGTCCAATCAGGGCGTCCAGTTCGACCGGCACCGCGAAGGGCGAGCATTCCGACGCAAGCCTGGGTACGGTGTGCAGCACCTGGTAGGTAAGGTCGTGCTCGGTTTCCGTCTCGAACAGGCGCTTGCCGGTAAGCAGGAAAAAGCCGACCGCACCCAGCGCGTAGATGTCGGCGCGGCCATCGGCATCGCTGGGATTGCGAATGCGCTCGGGTGACATGTAGAGCGGCGTGCCGAGGATGCGCATGGTGCCAGTGAGATCACGCGTCTGCTCGCCCGATATCTGCTTGACCAGGCCGAAATCCAGCACCTTGACGAAATCGCGCTCGCCGCGAATCTGGCAGAGCATGATGTTCTGCGGCTTGATGTCGCGATGCACCAAGCCGCAGGAATGCGCCTCCCACAGCGAAGCGCAGGCCTGACGCAGGATGTAGGCGGTGCGTGACGGCGGCAGCGGCCCGTAGCGCTCGACCAGGTCGGCCAGCGACAGGCCCTCCAGATACTCCATGGCATAGTAGAACTCCCCTCCCGCTCCCGTGCCATAGTCGTAAATGGTGATGGTGTTGGGGTGGCGCAGGCCGCTGGTCAGTTGGACTTCGCGCCGGAAGCGGGCCGTCCATTCGTCCGAGGTGGCTTGCTGCTTGAGCACTTTCACCGCCGCCGACCGCTTGAGCATGCGATGCTGCGCCAGATACACGTTGCTGATGGCGCCTTCGCCGATCTGTCGCAGCAGCCGGTAGGGGCCCATCTGGCGCGCCTTGCCGTTGCGCCGCAACAGGGCCGCCAACGCGTCGGGCGACAGAAACCCGGACAGCCATACCGCGAAGATCAGCAGCAGGATGATGGAGAACCCGACTTGCAGATAAGTCAGCGGGGCATAGGCCTCGCTCGCTTCGATCTCGATCGCCACGCCGATGTCGTAGTCACTCAGCCAGCGCCAGGCGCCGACGACATCGCGACCGAGATAGTTCGGGTAGGGTTGCAGCAGGAGGCCTTCGCCGCCCGCGCCCCGTTTGGCTACCGCCTGGGTCGCCAGTAGCGTAAGGCGGTCTGCCTCCACCTCGGACAAAGCCAGTCGTGCCGCCAGGCCGCGCTGCCGCAATTCATCTGCATGCCGGCTCGGTGACAACAGCCAGCCCTCGGCATCGAAGGTCAGGGACTCCCCGCTGCCGCCCAAGCGGGCAACTTCAAAAATGGCTGAAAACCCCTTGTCGACCGGCGACCCGAGGGCCAGCACCGCAACAACCCTGCCGTTCGCCGCGCGTATTGGCGCGGCAACCCAGGCGCGACCGATTTCCTTTGTGCCGGTGACGCCGACGGCGGCGTACGGACGCACGAATGCCGAGTGTCCCTTGAGCACGGGCGAAAGGTGGACGAAAAAATCAGGCGTTACATCGCGACCTTCCCGTTGCGCGTCGCTGGCAACAAGAATCCTGCCGCGCGGATCGATAACGAGAACCGCAGTTACGCCAATCGGCGCCGCCTTGCCAAGAATGCCCGCGACAATGCGCGCACGGTCACTGCCGCGACCGGCGGCGAGGCGGACGATGCCGGCGCTCAACTCCGCTTCGGCGGCCAGTTGTTCCGCCTCGTGGCGCCGTTCGGATATCCACTGCTCCAGGGTGCCCACCTGGGTGTTGAGCAGTGTCTGCATGCCGGTGGCGCGGATCTCGCGCAAGGAATCGCCGACGCCGCGATAGGCCCACATGCCGACGCCGAGCAGTGCCGCAAGCAGCAGGAGCAGGGCGAGGCGCGACCGGTCGAAGTTGCTGTTCACGATTTCGATCTTTGCACAGACGATTTGAAGGTGAGCCGGTCGTCCAGCGGTGCCGCCGCATAGGCAATGTCGACCGACACCGGCATTAACGGGAGAACGGAACGCAAGAATAGGCGCATGTGAAAGTTCCTTCAGGGCACCCAAGGTTGAGGGCGGGAGTGGGCGCTCCCTATTGGCGCGGCGCCCTTTGCTTCTCTTGCCACTTCCGGATAATGGCTCCGGGCTTCGAATGGCCGTTCACCGACGCCAATGATGCAGCCGTAGCACCGCCCCTGTCGCGCGCCAGGGCATTGGCTCCTCGTTCCATGAGCAATTCGACCATCGAAACCTGATCGGTTGCTGCTGCCACGTGCAACGGCGTGCGATCCGCGACGTCCCGAATATTGATATCCGCCCCCTTCCCAATCAACGCCTTTACGGTATCTACCCCACCGACAATAACAGCAGCATGAAGGGATGACATTTCATTGACATCTTTTACATTGACCTGACTTCCTTTGTCTATCAGAAGCTTTGCCACCTCCGGGCGATCGCAAAATGCGGCGGCAAATAGCGGCGTACGTTTGAGCGCGCCGGTTGCATTGACATTGGCACCCTCACCAATGGCCAGCTCGACACGACGAACATCTCCGGCTGCCGATGCGGAAAACAGGTCTTCGTCGTTTTTGCTCAACGCTCCCGAATATGAGTGCGGAACCAGGCAGGTGTTTGCGGTCTGTTGTGAGGCTGCCAGCGGCATTTCCGCTGAATCAGGGTTTCCGCAGGCTGCCAACAGACTGATACCAAACAGGCTCACCATGCCAAGAAGTCGATAAGAGAAATGTTGTATTGCCATCATGAGAGCTCCCACGCAATCACACAATCAGAATTCAACAACACGCAGCCATCCCGGTACCGGGATGGCTCAGAAACATTGCAGCAGATTGGCGTCGCAGTAGAGTTTCTTGAGGTAGGCAAGCGCAATCCAGAGCCAGAACAGCACGGCAAAGGCAATGAACGGTACATGTTTGTCGATGATCTGTCGTGGCGTAACCATGCGCATGGCCTTTACCACCGGCCCGGTGACGATCAGGAACAATTTGTACATGGTGTTGTCGTGGCGGCGACTGCCCGCCAGCAATGCCAGCAGGCCCTGACCGAGGAGGAACAGCATTGCGACTTCAGCCAGCGCGCGCAGCACGCCGAGGACGAGCAGTTCAGGGTGGCTCATGGTATGTTTCCGTCTCCATTCCTAGTTTGGTCAATCTCATGAATTACGAACACTGGCGGCATTATGCCCGCGGCTGGCTGTTTCACTTCTTCGGTCGCGAAAACAGCGCCTTTGAAGCTTACAGCACGGCATTTCGTCTCAATCCGCAGGATGTCCAGTCGGCCCGGCATCTGGCGGCGATTGCCGCCAAGCGGAAGAATTACGACGTGGCGATAAAGTGGTTCGAGGCGGCGCTGGCGCTGACCCCGGACGATGGTGCCAACTGGTTCAACCTCGGCTACGTCTGCGAACACGCGGGCAAGCCGACGCAAGCGATCGCCGCCTTCCGCGAGGCCGTGCGCCTGGTGCCTTCGCAGGACATGGCGTGGTACGGCATGGGCCTGGCTTATGCGCGTCTTGGGCAGCACAACGAGGCGGTCACGGCGCTGGAAAAGGTAGTGGAACTGCAACCGATGAGCGGCGAGGGTTTCTATCAACTGGGCATGGCCTACCATCATGCCAACCGTCCCGATGACGTCACGCGCATTCTCAAGCGTCTGGTCGGTTTCGAGCCGAAACGGGCAAGGAAACTGGCCCACGATACCGAGCGCGCCGATCTGATGAAGCTCATCCCGGAACTGCCGTTCTGACATCTGACGGGCCGCCGAACGCAGTCAAAAAAAACGCAACCCAGAAAGGGTTGCGTTTAATCCACGCCAATAGGAGGAGGGTGGAGGAGACAAGGATCAAACACCAGCCGACTCGCATCTTTTGCCGCGTCAGCCAGCGTTTAGTCAGGCGAATCTTTGCATAACTCTTGCTGCAATGCAAGATATTTTTGTGCATTGCATTAACAATCGCCTTTAAACATGTTTGTTTAAGGTTAAAGTTATTGATTATATTGATTATTAACGGATTATTTTTAAGTTATTGGCTAGCAAGTTTATTTATGCAGCCGCTGGCCAGTCGCCGACAGGCGCAAATAGGCGCTGTTTGATGCGATGCCGCATCCGCGTTTCAGCGTCACAGCTAAAATGAAAGTCGTGGCCTGAAGGAGTGAAAAGCATGGAATGCACGGTACGCTGGCATGAGGGGATGAGCTTCGTTGCCGAGACCGGCAGTGGACATCTGGTATGCATGGACGGAGCGCCTGAAGCGGGCGGACGCAATTTGGCGCCGCGCCCCATGGAAATGCTGCTGGCCGGTGCCGGAGGCTGCACCGCCTTCGATATTGTCATGATCCTGAAACGCGGTCGGCATGCAGTCGGCGGCTGCGAAGTGAGGCTACAGGCCGAACGCGCGGAGACCGATCCCAAGGTATTCACCAGGATCAACATGCACTTCGTGGTGACCGGCAAGAACCTGAAGCATGAGGCGGTCGAACATGCGGTGAAACTGTCGGCGGAGAAATACTGCTCGGCGTCGATCATGCTCGGCAAGACCGCCGCGATCAGCCACAGCTTCGAGGTGGTCGAACCTTAGTCAGACTAGGTAGGAGAGCTTCGTCATCACCTTCGACGAAAGCTTCATGGCTCGCCTGACTGGCGGCGGCAGATCCCGCGCGCCGTGACATTTCGCGGTTTCGGCGTGGCGGCTCTCGTCGGCCTGCATCTGTTCCAGCACTTCCCATGACTTGACATCCTGTGCCGGCAGGCGGGACTTGTAGTCCTCAAGGTGCCCTTCCACCTGGCGTTCGGTTTCTGCCAGAAAGCCCAGACTCCAGGCGTCGCCGCATTTTCCGGCGAACATTCCGATGGCCAGCGAGCCGGCGTACCACAAGGGATTGAGCAAACTCCTGCGGCCGCCGAGTTCGGCGATGCGTCGTTGCGTCCAGTTGAGATGCTCGGTTTCTTCCCATGCCGCCTGTTCCAGTGCGCGCCTGACCGCCGGATCGCGCGAGCCAAGCGCCTGGCCTTGATACAAAGCCTGGGCGCAGATTTCACCGCAGTGGTTGACGCGCATCAGCGCAGCGGCATGACGCCGCTCGGCCTCGCTCATCCCGGCCTCGGGCAGGTCCTGGCCCGGCATCGGACGGCGGGTCGGAGCGGCGGCAAAAACGGCGCGCAACGCCTTGTCGAATTCGGGGATGAGGCTATCGATCAACGAAAGTTTCCCGGCGTCAGTTCGCATCGGGATGCTTGCCCAGACGCAAGGCGTTGCGCCCTTCGTCCGCCGTGTTGATGGCAGCCCCGACCGGGCAGAAAAAGTCCCGGCTCAAGGCGGCGTGATGACGGTTGACGGGCTTGTTTTCGATGGGCCGCCACTCGATGCGGGTGGCGCGCGATTTGATCCAGGTGCCGTCGCTGTGGCCCGTGGCGTAATGCTTCCAGCTCCGTTGCCGGCAATGGATGCCCTCGAAGCTGACATTGGTGGCGCCGCCGGAGGTCTGCACCACCAGCACATAGCGCACCACGCCGTCGGCGCCGACCGCCAGCGTACTGGCGTCAATAAAGTATTTGTTGGTGGCCACCGGGCTGACATAGAACTCGCGCAGGTTTTCTTGTTTGGGAAAGGCCGGCGGCTCGATCCGCTGTTCCTGCCATGATTTTCCCTCGTCATCGCCTTGGTAGGTGTTCGGCATGGAGGAGCCTCCGGAAAGAATGTTGGACTGCGCAACTGCGTTCAGCGCCACTCCCGCCAGGAGAAAAGCCATATGGCGTTTCATTTCACATCATCCGCCATGTCGGTCTCCCAGCGCGGTATGCGCTCGTCCGGATGGACAAACAGAAGGCGCGCCAACTCGATCAGAGCGGTTTCATAAACGCCGCGCTTGAACTCGATCACATTGCCCAGCGGAATCCAGTAACTGTTCCAGCGCCAGGCATCGAATTCCGGATGTTCGTGGGCGCGCAGGCAGACATCGCTGTCGCGACCGACCATGCGCAGCAGAAACCAGATCTGTTTCTGTCCCCGGTAGGTGCTGCGCCATTCACGGCGAATCCACTGCTTCGGCACTTCATAGCGCAGCCAGTCGCGCGTGCGGCCAATGATCCGCACATGTTCGGGCTTGAGACCGGTTTCCTCCTGCAACTCACGCAGCATCGCCTGCTCGGGATTTTCACCCTTCTTGATGCCGCCCTGCGGGAACTGCCAGGAATGTTCGCGGATCCGCTTGCCCCAAAAAACCTCGTTACGACTGTTGACCAGAATGATGCCGACGTTCGGGCGAAAGCCTTCACGATCGAGCATGATGCATATCCAATGATTGACTGGGGTGCATTCTTTCACAATAGCGCGCCTCTGGAAAGCTGCATCTGCCGCATCTGCAAATTTCCGGCGAAGGTAAAATGCGCACTTCCCGCCTTTCAGTCCATAGCCATGCGCGCCAGCCAGTTTTTCATCGCCACCCTCAAGGAAGCTCCCTCCGACGCCGAGATCGTCAGCCACCAGCTGATGCTGCGCGCCGGTTTGATTCGTCGCCTCGCCGGCGGCATTTATACCTGGATGCCGATGGGATTGCGCGCATTGCGCAAGGTCGAGGCCATTGTGCGCGAGGAAATGAATCGCGCCGGCGCCATCGAGCTGCTGATGCCGGCGGTGCAGCCTTTCGAGTTGTGGGAAGAATCCGGGCGCGGCCCGAAGTACGGCCCGGAGTTGTTGCGCTTCAAGGATCGCCATCAGCGCGAGTTCGTCATCGGCCCGACCCATGAAGAAGTCATCACCGACGTGGTGCGCCGCGAGGTGAAAAGCTATCGTCAGTTGCCGCGCCATTTCTACCAGATACAAAGCAAGTTCCGCGACGAGATCCGGCCGCGCTTCGGCGTCATGCGCGGTCGCGAGTTCCTGATGAAGGATGGCTATTCCTTCCACACCTCGTATGCCGATCTGGAACGCGAATACCGCAACATGTACGACACCTATACCCGCATCTTCACCCGCCTCGGCCTGCAATTCCGCGCCGTGGCGGCGGATACCGGCGCCATCGGCGGCACCGGCTCGCACGAGTTTCATGTGCTGGCCGATTCGGGCGAAGACGCCATCGCCTTCTGCCCGGCTTCGGACTATGCGGCGAATGTGGAACTGGCGGAAGCCGTAGCGCCCGCGAAAGTCGGCGCTGGTGGTGCGGCGATCATGGAAAAGAAGGCCACGCCGGGCAAGACCAAGTGCGAGGACGTGGCGGCTTTTCTCGGCCTGCCGCTGACGCAGGCCGTCAAGGCCATTGCCGTCATGGCCGAAAAGGAAGAAGGCAGCGAGTTCGTCCTGCTGTTGCTGCGCGGCGATCACGAACTGAACGAAATCAAGGCGCAGAAAGTAATCGGCGAATTCCGTTTCGCCCGTGACGAAGAAATCATCGCCGCGCTCGGCTGCAAGCCCGGCTATATCGGTGCGGTGGGCTTTTCCGGCAGGGTCGTGGCCGACCGCAGCGTCGCGGTCATGAACGACTGCGTCTGCGGCGCCAATGAGGAAGGCTATCACCTCACCGGCGTCAATTTCGGGCGCGACCTGCCGCAGCCCGAAACCGTCGCCGACATCCGCAACGTGGTGGCGGGCGACCCCTCGCCTGACGGCCAGGGCGCGCTGGAACTGTGTCGTGGCATCGAAGTCGGCCATATCTTCCAGTTGCGCACCAAATATGCCGAAGCGCTGAAATGCACCTTCCTCGACGAGCAGGGCAAGGACCAGGTCATGGAAATGGGTTGCTACGGCATCGGCGTTTCGCGCATCGTCGGCGCCGCCATCGAGCAGGGCAATGACGAGCGCGGCATCGTTTTCCCCGCCGGCATCGCGCCCTTCGCCGTGGTGATCGTGCCGATGAATTACGCCAAGTCGGAAACCGTGCGCGCCGCCGCCGACGCGCTGCATGCCGAACTGCTCGCCGCCGGCATCGACGCGATTCTCGACGACCGCGACGAGCGGCCCGGATCGATGTTCGCCGACTGGGAACTGATCGGCATACCGCATCGCGTGGTGGTCGGCGAGCGCGGGCTCAAGGAAGGCAAGCTGGAATACAAGGGTCGCACCGACGCCGAGGCCACCATGGTTGCCGCCAGCGAAATGGCGGCCTTCCTGCAACGGAAGTTGTGCGGCTGATCCGCCGCCTCGCGCTGGGACTGGCTGCGGCGCTTCTGCCGGCGGCGGTCCTCGCCGGGGCGCAGCAATACGAGCCGCTGGCCGCCAGCGTGCAGGCTGGCCTGCACGCGGCGATTGCCGACCGCGCTGCGCCTGACCCGCAGTTCCCCTCGATCCATGAAAAGGTCAACTGGCTGACCGAGATGTCGGCGCGCCTGAGCCGCCGCATGCCTGACCGTGAGGCGCGTCTGGAACTTCTCAAGACCGTGTATTACGAAGCCAAGCGCGCCGGCCTCGACCCGCAGATGGTGCTCGGCCTGATCCAGGTCGAAAGCGGCTTCAAGAAATACTCGGTATCTTCCGCAGGCGCGCGCGGCTACATGCAGGTGATGCCCTTCTGGATCAGGCTGATCGGCAACAAAGACAGCAACCTGTTCCACATGCGCACCAACCTGCGCTTCGGCTGCACCATCCTGCGCCACTATCTCGACATCGAAAAAGGCGATCTCTACCGCGCGCTCGGCCGCTACAACGGCAGCCTGGGCAAGCCGGAGTATCCGAACATGGTGCGCGGGGCGTGGGAGAAGCAGTGGGGTTGGGGACCGCGAGTGATCGGGCCGCGATAGCCGCTTATTCGCCGTAGCGCCAGCACCGACTTTTGGTATAGGTCCGCTTGCCAGCGATAACCTACTAGGTTAGTATCAATTCTGTGGAAAAAGGCAAGCCTCATTACCCGCTGAGAGCCGTCAAGCTATTGGTCAAGCAGGGCAAGGTCCGCTCGACGATGACTGCGCTCAGCGGCGCTGAGGCGATGGGGTTCGACTTCGACGGCATGCTCGATGTCGTGATGGCGCTGAGTGCGACTGACTTCTACAAGAGCATGACGACGCATGCGGATCATCGCGTGTGGCAGGACGTGTACCACCCGACGACGCCATCCGGCGAGGTGTATTTGAAGTTGACGGTGATTGCCGACGTACTGATCGTGTCTTTCAAGGAGCTATGACCATGAAATGTCCAAACTGCGGAGCGGCCAGGCTGGTGCATGACACCCGCGATTTGCCATACATCTACAAAGGCGAGTCAACCGTTCTTCCCCAGGTAACCGGCGACTTTTGCCCGGCCTGCGGAGAAGGGGTCTTTGACGCCGTCGAGTCGCGTCGCGTCAGCGCGTCAATGCGCGAATTCAGCAAGCAGGTCAATGCGTCGATTGTCGCGCCGGGATTCATCGTTGGTGTGCGGAAAAAACTCAATCTAGACCAGCGCGAAGCAGCCAGGATTTTCGGCGGCGGCGTCAATGCATTTTCGCGCTACGAGAACGGCAAGACCAAGCCCCCCCTGGCGCTGGTGAAATTGCTCAAGGTGCTCGATCACCACCCGGATCTGCTGGACGAAATCAGGACAGCGTAGCCGCTCTGCCGGCCTGGCGAGCAGGGTATTTCATTCGCCGTGTCGTCAGCGCCGACTCTGGGTATTTCCTCTCAAGGGAGATGCCGGGACTCGCCCCGGCGGGCGAGGTACTTTCTTGTGATGCGACAAGAAAGTACCCAAAGAAACGCACCCCGCCTCCCCGGCCCTGCGGGCTACCCTCGCTGCGGAAGGCCCGCCGGGCCGGTCGCTAAACTAGCCGGCCAAAATGCGGCCGTCGTCGGACAACGCGACCGGAATTCCCCGGCGAACCTTCCTCGCTCGGCGGGTCAGAGGGGAAGGAAAAACTTCCGCGCATGATAGATCGTGGCAAACATAAGTCCTAAGCCGATTTTCCTTCCATAGTTACGGCATTCCATTTATCGGGAACGTTTCCCGATACCTCCGGTCAAATGCCAGGAGCCCGGACATCTATCTGAAAGCAATATGCAGTGCGTCGAAAGGAGAGTAGCAATTATGCTTCCCGTCTATAATGAAATTTATATTCCACTATTGGCCGAAATTCGCAGCAGAGGAGGCCGCTCCAAGCCCAGAGACAAAAATCGGCACGGGCAGACAATTTATACCGCATTAGCCGAATATTTTGCGCTAACCCAAGCAGATCTAAACGAAAAAGTGCTTGAGGAAGATGGCACTGCCCGGTCCAAATGGGAGAACATGGTTCGCTGGGCTCGCAATGACCTGAAGAAGAAAGGCCTCCTACTAGCGCCGAGTCACGGAGTATGGGCTGTAGGTGAC